>JAEXXM010000029.1 GCA_023405815.1 Pseudomonadota bacterium
CGAGCACCTACGTGACGCTCGAGGATCTCGCGGCGATGGTGCGGTCGGACCGGGACTTCGTCGTCTACGACGCGAAGACGGGCGACGACCTCACGCATTCCGTCCTTACGCAGATCATCGTCGAGCAGGAGAACCGGCAGGGCGGCCAGACGCTGCTTCCCGTTCCCTTCCTGCGGCAGCTGATTCGCTTCTACGACGACAGCATCGGCCGCATGGTGCCGGGCTATCTCCAGTTCAGCCTCGAGAACCTCGTCAAGGAGCAGGAGAAAATCCGCGAGCAGTTCGCGACGGCGTTCTCCAATCCGGCTGCTGCGTTCGAGGTCTATCAGGACCAGGCGCGTAAGAACATGCAGATGTTCGAGCAGGCGCTGTCGATGTGGAGCCCGTTCGGCAAGCGCGGCGAGACATCGGCGAAGGGCGGCGAGGCAAAGCCCGGCGAGGCGAGCGAAATCAGCGAGCTCAAGGCCCAGCTCGCCAGCATGCAGCAGAAGATCGACAAGCTATCGCAAGATCGCGGCTGAAGGCGTCATGCCAGCTGCAAATGCAAAAGCGACCGCAGTTGCGGTCGCTTTTTTGTTTCGCTGCGATGCGGCTG
The DNA here is from genome assembly GCA_023405815.1 of Pseudomonadota bacterium. GTDB lineage: Bacteria > Pseudomonadota > Alphaproteobacteria > Rhizobiales > Hyphomicrobiaceae > Hyphomicrobium_A. The sequence continues at coordinate 596 of JAEXXM010000029.1, forward strand.
CAGGCGTCAGTCGATGCCGCCGCCGATGGCGAGATCGCGCCGGGCGACGCGGATGCCGATGGTGAAACCGGCGACGACGTCGATGGCGGTTGCCACCATGACGAGGAAGAAGGTCGATGTCGCCGCCTGCGGTACGAGTAGAAACTCGACGAGGCAGGCGATGAACACGACCATCGAGAGGCCGTGGTCGACGAGCGAGGAGGTCGACGTGTAGGTCGCCTTGATCAGCTCGGCAAAGAGCAGGAAGAGCGTGAAGAGGATGATGAGGTCGCCGACGGTGAAACGCCAAGTTCCGCCGCTGAGCATGCTGAGCTCGAACAGCGCGCTGTTCAGAACTTCCGTCCCGCCCGACGTAAAGACCACGACGTTGTAGAGGATGAACGCGAGGACAATCGACGGAAGCGACCTGAGCGACATTACGCAATCCCCCTGTTCGGCCAACCTGGCCGGCTATGACAGTCTTCTGCCACGAGGGCATTGCTGCTGCAACGCCGAAAGCCCCCGAGGCAGGCCAATGCTCCCCCGCCGGGCGGGCGTTTTTTAGACGTCGGCCTTCGGCTCAAGGATCTGGCGACCGCGGTACTTGCCGGTCTTGAGGTCGATGTGATGCGGACGGCGGCGCTCGCCCGAATCCTTATCCTCGATGTAGGTCGGTGCGCTGAGCGCGTCGTGCGAGCGGCGCTGCCCGCTCTTCATGCGGGTAACTTTCTTCCGCGGAACTGCCATCGTCGTAACTCCGTGCTTCTATCGGGGAAAGCGGGCTAAATCCGCCCCGCTCGGACCCATCGGGTCCGGCTAAACCCCGTTTGTGGGAAATTTCCGGTCCAACGCCCAGCCGGATACCCGCCGGGCACATGGGGGCGCCTTATACTCACATTCCTTGGGGAGTGCCAGAGGCAAGGCGCAACTACCGGCGGATGTCGACGCAGGCCGAGGCTTCCCGCGTGCGGGCGGCCCGGGCCTGGATTATCGAGGCTTTATGGGCCGTGCGCGGTCCGGGGGAGCCGGCATCCCGGACAATGGGGTTCGGCAGAACGGCGGCGAGCTGGGCAGCCTGGCGGGGGGTGAGGCTGGCGGCGGAGCGGCCGAAATGGGCTCTCGAGGCTGCCTCGGCCCCGAACACGCCGGGTCCCCATTCCACAATATTCAAGTAGATCTCGAGGATGCGCCATTTCGGCCAGGCGAGCTCGATGGCGAAGGTGAGCGGAATCTCGATCATCTTGCGCAGGTAGCTTTTCGCCGGGACGAGGAAGAGGTTCTTCGCCACCTGCATGGTTATGGTGCTGGCCCCGCGCGGGTAGGCGGTGGACGAGCGCCGGATCGCGTTCGCCGCCTCAACGAAGTCTATCCCCCAATGCCGGCAAAATCGCCCGTCCTCGGCGACGATGACCGCGCGGCTGAGATTGGGCGAGATGCGCTCGATCGGCACCCATTGCCTGTCGATCGAGGTGCCGGTGAGGAAGCGCTGCGCCATCAGCATCGAGAACGGCGGATCGATGAAGCGGTAGGCGAGAATGAGGAGGAGGACGGCGAGGAACCACCCGGCGAAGATAAGGAAAGCGACGGCGGCGGCGCGGCGGGCTAGATCGCGCCAGTCGCGGCGGGGCGGCGCAGCGGGGACCGGCGCGGCATTGGTCTGTACGCCCGGCGTGGACAGAGGTGGAGCCTCAAAGACCGGCTCGCGGTGCGGCTCCTGATACGGAAGATCAATGGAGGCCGCCGGCAGGGCGGCCGGCCGAGGCTCGACGATGGCCGGGGCGGGCTCGCTTCGCGGTGCGACGGGCGGGGGCGCGTCAGTCGGCGGGAGCACGGCGAACGGCGCCGGCTCGAAGACGGGAGGGCGCTCATCTGACGTGGCATGAGCCGGCGGCTCAGGAGGCGGATCGACAGCCTCCGGCGGAGCAGCCGCCTGGACCGGGACGTCAAACGCGATGGGGCGCACGGGCTGCGTCGTCTCGCGCTCCAGCATCTCGAAATGCGCGCGCTCGATGAACTCGGCTTCGCTCGGCAGCAACTCTTCGTCCGGTTGCGGAGGAACGGCGTCGGCGCGCGGCGCCTCTTGCAGCTGCTCGGTGCCCTTCGGCGCGTCAGGTTGCGCCGATGCGGTGTCCGCTGCGGGCGGGCGTTGAGGATCGGAACTGCCCATACTTTGCTTGCATCGCCCCGATGCTGTATCCGCTCGCTGGTCGCCCGCCGCCGAACGGCGATGGACGGTCTGGACCGACGCTACTAGGTAATCCGAGAATGACGTTCGTGCAAAGGCTGGGCACCGAAGCCGGCCTCATCGAGCAACGGCTTGCCGAATTGCTCGCAAAATGCGGGCCGGAAAAGGGCGAGCGGCTGAGGGCCGCCATGCAGCATGCGCTGCTCGGCGGCGGAAAGCGCTTCCGGCCGTTCCTTGTCATTGAAAGCGCAGGGTTGTTCGGCGTCGACCCAAACGCCGCCATAGATGCGGCGGCGGCATTCGAGTGCGTGCACTGCTACTCGCTGGCGCACGATGATCTGCCGTCGATGGACAATGACGACATACGCCGCGGGCGCCCGACGGTGCACAAGGCTTTCGACGAGTGGACGGCGATCCTCGCCGGCGACGCATTGCTGACGCTCGCGTTCGAGATCATCGCGCGGCAGGAGGCCCACGCCGATCCCGCCGTGCGCGCGGAGCTGGCGCGGCTGCTCGCGCATGCCGCCGGCGGACGCGGCATGGTGCTCGGCCAGATGCTCGACCTCGAAGCGGAGAAGCGTGGCGAGCCGGCCAGGCCGTCGGCAGAGCACGTGAGGCGCTTGCAGGCGTTGAAGACAGGCGCGCTCTTGGCTGCATCCTGCGAGGCCGGCGCGGTTCTCGCGTCGGCACCAAGCGATCAGCGCGGGATGCTGCGCCGCTATGGCGAGAAGCTCGGGCTGGCGTTCCAGATCGCCGACGACCTGCTCGACGCGGAAGGCGACGCGGCAACCGTCGGCAAAGCTACCGGCAAGGACAGCGCCGCGGGCAAGGCGACGCTGGTGTCGCTGATCGGCATCGAAGAAGCGCGGGCTGAGCTCGACGCGGCGGTGCGGGACGCCGAGCGGGAGCTCGCCCCGTTCGGCGACAAGGCGGCGACGTTGATCGAGGCGGCGAGGTTCGTCGCCAGCCGTGCGCACTGATTTGCCGCGCCCGGCACGGGGTCGCAATGGACCCAGGAGCTGTCACCCTCGCCTTAGAAATGCGCCTTCGTGGCTCCGAAGCCATAGCATCGCAGGCCAGCTGTATATGGCTGGCCAGACCTTCGCTCCGACGACGTGAGCTATCGCGGTCCCTCTCGCAGCCGGTAGCCGCGCGGAGTGATGCCAAACTGCTTGCGGAAGCGCGCGTTGAACGTCGAGAGATCGCCGAACCCGGCCTCGAAAGCGATTGCCGAAATCGGTGCCGCCGCTGTCAGCAAACGGCCTGCCGCTCGACGCAACCGGATACCGAGGACGAACTGATGGGGTGTCAGCCCAACTGTGCGCCGGAACGTGCGCAGGAAGTGATACTTGCTCATCCCGGCCATCGTTGACAGATGATCGAGGTCCAACTTCTCCAAGGCATTCAACTCGATGTAGCGTATGACGGCGCTCAGACGCCGCTCGTCACGGGCCGAGACCTGAACAGCGGAGGGCTTGGCATCGGCGGTGAGGCCAATCATCTCCTCCAGGAATCGCAGAACTGATACCTCGGTATTGAGCGGCTCCGTTGTTGCCAGACAAACGCTCATGCGGCCGGCATAGAACTTCACCAGCCAGGGGGTGATCGCCGCCGAGGCGGGCAGCATGCTGACCGGAAATCGAAACCGTTCGGAGCCGGCCGCCGACGATGCCACTTCGCCAAACGCGTCGGACGTCACATGCAGGGCGATGCAGCGATCACCGGTTCCATGTTCGTGGCCGCATTCGAAGCAGGTGCCACGGTTTCCGAGCAACACGGCACCCGGATAAAGTAGAGCGCTGCCGGTCTCGGATCGGTACTTGAACGTACCCTCAACCACAGCTGCGATCGTAAACGCGTCGTGGCGTTCCTCAAATGGGCGGTCGCCAGGCCCCGCACAACAGACATATTCAGCCAGGCGCCAATCGCGCCCCTCGGCGAGCACCTGCGCTGCCATTGTGTCGCCCGCCATGATGGAGCAGGGCATGGCCGTCATGAAGCGGACGCTGGATCGCCTTGGCGGCTGAGCAAATCGAATGACGACCTGAACAAAACACGCACGTGGCTTCGATGCTGCAAGTGCCGGAGTTAGATCAGAAGCGGAAGTTCACGCCGGCGCGGACGGTATGGAAGTCAGTGTCGGTGGTGTAGGTGCCGGACGGGCCGGACAACGTCTGCTCGCCGAGATCGACGTAGAGGTATTCCGTCTTGAGCGACCAGTTGGGCGCGAACTGCCACTCGAGGCCGCCGCCCAGCGTATAGCCGGAGGCAACCTCCTCCTTGCTCATCGAGACGGCACCCGATGTCAGGCTCTGGTCGAGGTTGGCGAAGGCCCAGCCGCCGGTGAAGTAGACGAGCGTCGGGCCGGCCGCGTAGCCGATGCGGCCACGCACGGTCGAGAACCAGTCGATGTCCGTCTGCACATTCGTGAAGCCGCTGTCGAGCACGCTCGAATCGCCGATGTCGGCGCCCTGAAGGTCGGCTTCGAGACCGAGCACCAGCCAGTTGAACTGGGCGTTGTAGCCAATCTGGCCGCCGCCGAGCCAGCCGCTCGGGTTGAGGGTGCCGCTTTCGCCGAGGCCGGAGTAGTGGGCCGAGTTGTCGTTGCCCCAGCCGTAGCCGGCGTTGACGCCAAAGTAGAGGCCCTGCCAGTTCCACGCACCGCGCTCACGCACCGGCTCGTAGATCGGCTCGGCGGGCGGCGGCGTGTAGGGCCCGAGATCGGCGGCGAGCGCGCCGCTCGACCACGCGCCAGCGGCGAGGCCGGCAAGAAGCAGCTTGTTCATGGCGAAATCCCCGTTCGTCTCCGATGACGACTGCGCGCTGAAACGAACCGAAGCGCGCGTAAGTTCCCGTCGCGTGTGCGGGTGTGGCCAAATTGGTATGCTCGCTCAATGGCCTAAGCTTGGCGGCGAAGGGTCCAAATCAAGGAGCGAATGAGGCAGTGGTTATTGTTGGGTGACACGAGCGGCGAGAAACTCTGTTGATGGCTGGCGTCGAACGAGCTGATGGCCGCGCCTCAGGCGCGGGGCCCCTTGGGCCCTGGCCGCCTGCGGCGGCAGAGAAAGTGCTGCGTGACACGAGTGGAGAGAAGCATTGCAGACGGCTGTCGTCGCACGAGCGGATGACCGCGGCTCCTTTGCGCTGCCGATTCACGCCCTCGCTGGTAGACGCTCGGGCGATCGGAGCTTTGGCGCTGCCGATTCACGCCCTCGCTGGTAGACGCTCGGGCAATCGGAGCTTTGGCGCGGGCCCCTTGGGCCCTGGCCGCTTCGCGGCCAAGAGAAGGCGGCGAGTCGACAAAGCCACTAGTTCGGGAGGCCTGGCGTGTTCTTCTCGCGCGGATCGCCCGACTGCGCCTTCTTGGAGTCGAAGATCTGCTCGGTGTTGGCGCGCGCGCCGGCAACCTGACTCGCCGTCAGCTTGCACTCGTTGTTCCTGTCGAGCAGCGCGAAGGCGCGGTTGGGCTTCTCGACGAACTCGCTGCGCGAGAGCTTTCCGTCTTTGTCGCCATCGTAGTAGCCGAGGTCGACGGTCTCGAACATGCGATCGGTGGAGACGACCTTGCCGTACTCGGTACGGTCGAGAAAGCCATCGCGATTGGCGTCGGCGGCGTCGAAGAGCTCGGCGGCATAGGCCTTCCACTCGTCGCAGGTGACGACGCCGTCTCGGTTGCGGTCCCAGTTGCCGGCGGCAGAAAGGAAGACGCGGTCGACCTCGGGGAGCGAGGAGCCCGAGCAGGCGGCGAGGACAAGCACGAGTACACCCACCTGAGCGGCGATCAAAGCAAGGCTGAGTTCAGACGTCTTGTTCTTCTTCATTGTTCCCCCGGGCCCGCGCCCCGCCTCTCAGGCCGTGTGTCGCTCTTGTGTCGAGGATTCGATCTGGCCCCCACCACCGAATCGACGCTCGATATAGTCCTCCACGATCTGCCGGAATTCAGCGGCAATGTTGGGACCGCGGAGGGTTGTCACCTTCTTTCCGTCCATGAACACGGGTGCGGCCGGCGCCTCGCCGGTGCCGGGGAGCGAGATGCCGATGTCGGCGTGCTTGGATTCCCCGGGGCCGTTAACGATGCAGCCCATCACAGCGAAATTCAGCGTCTCGACGCCGGGATAGCGGCGACGCCACTCGGGCATGCGATCGCGGATCATGTCTTGCACGTCGCGGGCAAGCTCCTGGAATACGGTGGAGGTGGTGCGGCCGCATCCGGGGCAGGCGGTGACGATGGGCATGAAGGAGCGCAGGCCCATCGATTGCAGTATCTCCTGCGCCACGCGCACCTCGAGGGTGCGATCGCCGCCCGGCTCGGGCGTGAGCGAGACGCGGATGGTGTCACCGATGCCGTTCTGCAGAAGCAGCCCGATGCCGGCGGTCGAGGCGACGATGCCCTTCGAGCCCATGCCGGCTTCCGTCAGACCAACGTGAAGCGCGTACGCGCTGCGCGCTGCGAGGAGCGTGTAGACGGCGACAAGGTCCTGCACCGCGGAGACCTTGGCGGAGAGGATGATGTCATTCGCGGTGAGGCCGAGCTCCTCGGCGCGCGCCGCGGAGATGAGCGCCGACTGCACGATGGCCTCGTGCATCACGGCGCGCGCATCCTTCGGCGCATCGGAGCGCGCGTTCTCGTCCATGAGCCGCGTCAGCAGCTCCTGATCGAGCGAACCCCAGTTGACGCCGATGCGCACCGGCTTCTTGTGGCGCACAGCGGTGTCGATGATGGCGGCGAACTGACGGTCCTTCTTGTCCTTGAAGCCGACGTTGCCGGGATTGATGCGATACTTGTCGAGCGCTTCGGCAGCGGCGGGATTGTCAGCGAGGAGTGTGTGGCCGTTGTAGTGGAAGTCTCCCACCAGCGGCACGACGACGCCGCGCTTTACGAGGCGGTCGCGGATGTGCGGCACCGCCTTTGCCGACTCGTCACGGTCGACGGTGATGCGCACCAGCTCCGAGCCGGCGCGGGCGAGAGCCGCCACCTGCGCGGTCGTTGCGTCGATGTCGGCGGTATCGGTGTTGGTCATCGACTGGACGACGACCGGCGCGCCTCCACCAACGACCACACTCGCGATGCGAACGGGCTGCGTCTGGCGCCTCGGGGCGATGAGATCGGTGGGCGAAGCCCGCATGGGTGCCGTTTCCGCCATTGGAACCAAGCGTCTAACTAATGCAGCGCCGACAAGTTGGCCAGAGGGCGGCGAGGCGCGCCCCCTAGCGGCGCGGCTTTCCGGGGTGCCCGTAGGCGGCCCAGCTCAGCGAAATCCCCGCCAGCAAAGACATGATCAGGACGATGGAGGGGCCGCCGGGGCTATCGACCGTGGCGGAGAGCCACAGACCCGAGACGACGCTTGCCGCGGCGGTGAGGCCGGTCAGAGCGACCATGCGCTCGGGAGTTCCGGCCAGCGGGCGGGCGGCGACGGCCGGCACGACCAGGAACGCCATGACCAGGAGGATGCCGACGATCTTCATGGCGACCGCGATCGCGACAGCCAACAGCACGATGAACACGGTGCGCACCATCTCCCGGTCGACGCCCTCGGCGGCGGCGAGGTCCTCGTGCACGGCAAGGCGCAACAGCGGCTGCCACAGCCAGGCGACGACGGCGAGGACGACGGCGCCGCCGACGAAGATGACGGCGATGTCGGTGCCGGTCACGGCGAAGACGTCGCCGAAGAGGAAGCCGGTCAAGTCGACCGGGGCGCCCTTGATCATGGAGGTGGCGATGACGCCGGCAGCCAGCGCCGCGTGATGCAGGAGGCCAAGAACCGAATCCATCCCGACGAGCTTCTGGCGGCCGAACCACAGCAGCAGAACCGCGACGGCGAGCGCAACGATGAGGACGCCCCAGGTGACGTCCATCTGCAGCGCGAGGCCGAGAGCGACGCCGATGAGCCCCGCCTGGGCCACGGTCTCGCCGAAGTAGGCCATGCGCTGCCAGACGATGAAGCAGCCGAGCGGCGCGGCGACGATCGCGAGCCCCAGGCTGGCGACGAG
>JAEXXM010000008.1 GCA_023405815.1 Pseudomonadota bacterium
ACCGATAGCGTCCGGAATCCTCCAGCTGCATCTTGAATATCTGCTCGATTTTATCGAGGCGCGCGCGCTCCGCATCGGTTGTTGGCTCCAGAGCTTCGTTGTCATTGATAAACCGAACGCCGAGGAATGCCACGGATTCCCGCTCGGCCGCTTGTATCTCCGCAGCCGCGCTTGCGACGCCGCCAGATGCCGTGCAGATCGCCATAATCAAGCCGGCGAGAACCACAACGATGCGCGCTGGCGTCGCAGCCCCTGCACAACTCAGTATCTTCATTGTTGGATTGCCCATCGCCACTTGGTCGATGCCTCCGCTCATGGGGTCACGTCGCGTACCCGATGCCCAATGTATGACACACATCCGTGAACGACGCCGTCGCCCAACGCGACACGGCGGCATCAAATCATGCGCACAAGCGCCAAGTTCTTAACGACCTCGATCCCGCAGCTTTTTACCGCAACAGGCAGAGGAACAACGTGGTGGCTCTGGGCCGGCAGCTGATCGGTTCATAATGAGGGCGTCAGGACGCAATGTTTTTCTTTCAAAATCCTATCTAACTCGGGTCGACACTTCCATTCGGACGGCAAGTAATTAGTCCGATGCTCTGGACGGATTGAAACAAATGGGGTGGCCACAGGAGACACGTCCATGACTAGAATGCGACCCTGCCTCGCGACCGCAGCTGTACTTGGACTAACAACGCTGATTACCACTCAGGCGAGCCCCTCACCCAAGAAAGGGTTCGTCGCAGACATCGAGGCCCTCACCGAGAGCAACAATGACTTCCGCCGCGTCCTCTATACTGGAAAGAAGCTGCAGCTGGTCCTCATGGCCATTGCGCCGGGTGAGGACATCGGCGCTGAGGTGCACGAAGACGTCGATCAATTTTTCCGTGTTGAGCAAGGCAAGGGCGAAGTTCAGATCGACGGCGTGGCTTCGCCCATTGAAAGCGATGACGCCTTTATCGTCCCCGCCGGGGCACGGCACAATGTCATGAACACGGGGAACGAACCGCTCAGGGTCTACACAATCTACGCGCCGCCCGAGCATCGTGACGGCATAGTGCGTGCCACCAAGGCCGAGGCAGGGGCTGCGGAAGCGCACTTCGACGGAAAGACGACCGAGTAGGACGGGCACCGGTGGCGTGAAGGTTGAACGCAGGCCTGCGTCTCGCAAGCTGGCGCCTCCCCGTGAGTCACGATCCCGCTGCGCGCATTTTGGCGAGTAGCTCAGAAGCTAACGCCCGGGATGACGCAGAAGACAGAACAACGCTGAGCTGACCAGCCTCACACCGCGCCTTTCGCTGGCAGACAAGTCGGCCATGGCTTGACCTGGGTCATACGAGTTCGGCTGCCGGTCTGCTACGCGTGTGTCTAGTTGAACGACTGCGGGCGATCCAACCGGGATTACCATGAAGCAACTTGCTACATGGACTTGGGTATCTCTGATCGCGGCCTTCTGCGCTGCGGCCGCGACCGCGCCGGCACAGAACGCTGCCTCCCCGCCCGGGCGTCTGCTGGCATCCAACTGCTCGCAGTGTCACGGGACCAGCGAACAGGGGCCGGGGTTCGACAAGCTGACCGGGAAATCCGCAGCCAAGCTCTATAAAGAACTGAAGGAGTTCCAGTCGGGGAAAGAGGGCGAGAACATCATGGCTCGCCATGCGATGGGATTCACCGACGCTCAACTGCGCGAGCTCTCGCGGTGGCTCTCGTCACAGCCGTGAAGGAGAGCGAGATGGACCGGCGCCTTTTCCTGCTTTCCTCGATATCTGCCGCTCTTCCCTTGCTGACACGACGTGCTTGGGCCGTTGCACCACCCGTGAAGCCGAAGGCGCGTGTCGTCGTCATCGGCGGCGGCATGGCGGGTGCCACGGTGGCCAAGTACCTGCGCCTGTGGGGCGACGCCGTGGCGGTGACGCTCATCGAGCGCAAGCCAAAGTACGTCTCGAACATTCTGAGCAGCCTGGTACTCACCGGCCAGCGGACGATACCCAGCTTGACCTTTGGCTATGAGACGCTGCGGGACCACTATGGCGTGCAGGTGGTGTTCGACAATGTCGTCGAGCTCGACCCAGTAGCGGTCACCGTGAAGCTCGCTTCGGGGGCCCAGTTGAGCGCTGACCGCGTGGTGATCGCCCCTGGCATAGAGTTCGAAGCGGTGCCCGGTCTTACTGATGGGAACCGCATGCCACACGCGTGGCAGGCCGGACCTCAAACCACGCTTCTCGCGCAACAACTCGCTGCCATGCCTGCCAACGGAGTTGTTGTTCTTACCGTCCCGAAGGCACCGTTCCGTTGCCCGCCCGGACCCTACGAGCGGGCATGCTTAATCGCCGACTGGCTCAAAGCGAACAAGCCCCAGGCCAAATTGATGCTACTCGATGCCAACCCGGACATCGTGGCTGAGAAGGAAAATTTCTCCCAGGCGTTCTCCGGGCTCTACGCGAACGTCATCGAGTATCGCGCCGACGTCGAAATTTCATCGGTCGATACGAGCCATATGACGCTCTCCACGAGTGACGGTCTCCTTCGCGCAGATGTCGTCAATCTCATTCCGCCGCAGCGTGCTGGCGCAGTCGTCGTGCATGCCGGGTTGGCCACCGCGACCGAGGGGCGCTTTGCGCCTGTCGACGTCCTGAGCTACGCCAGCACCGTTGCTCCGAACGTGCACGTCATCGGCGACTCCAGTGCCACGACCCAACCGAAAGCCGGCCACATCGCCAACCAGGAGGCCAAGGTCTGCGCCGATGCGCTGACGCGGCTTTTTGCAGGTCAACAGCCGGATCCGTCGCCCGTGACGAATTCCGCCTGCTATTCGACCATCACGCGAACTGAAGCCGGCTGGCTCAACGCGGTTTTTCAATACGATCCGGCCGCCAAGGCGATGACACCAGTTCCCAAATCTTTAGCGGCATCCGTGGGCTGGAGCAGCGAGAACTTCAAAGACATGGGCAAATGGTTCGATGCCCTTATGGCTGATACATTTGCCTGAAGTTGCCTGATTGGAACCTGCACTTAGGAGCATATGCCATGACGGTCGCGAATGCCGTCCGCGTCGCTGTCCGATCTCTGCTCATTGCAGTCGTGTTCACGGCAAGAAATGAGCGACCGACCAAGCGCTACGCGAGGGAAAGACGGCCATCCGCGATATCCTTGCCCCGACTTCAAGGCGATCGAGGACGCATCGCTTCCGACGGCACATTGGCCGGCATCGGCAAGAAGATCGACGCCATACTCGCCAATTGCAGGTTGCCCGCGGAAGCGGATGCGAACTTGCACGTAATCCTCATGGACATCATGGCAGGCAGCGAGGCGATGCAGGGCAAGCAGGATGGCGTCTCTCCGACTGCTGGGGCCCAGAAAATCGCCCATGCCTACAGCTCCCACTTCGACCATCAGGGGTGGAAGGGGCTCCATTAGCTGCCAAATCGCGGGTCGCCTGCATCAGGAATGCCAACCTCCGTCACGACCTCGTCCGACGAGGTCGCTGTTCGGCAGTGTGTTCGGTGTCTCGACCATTATGAACCTCCGAGCGCCGGCTGCCCCTCTACACCACTGTCCCGAAAAGGACCCAATCCCAGCCGTCAGTGCCATTGCCAGCACGCCCCAGAAGGTCACACGAACGGTGGCCCGCAAAACGTCGGCACCACCTGCCTTTGCACCGACCGCGCCCAGCAGGGCGAGGAAGCCCAATGAAGCGACCGAGACAATCGGCACAAGCTTATTTGTTGGCGGGACAAGAACCATCGAGAGCGGCAGCGCGGCGCCGACAGCAAACGTGGCAGCGGATGTGAGTGCCGCTTGTACGGGACGAGCGGTAGCGATTTCCGAGATGCCGAGTTCGTCGCGAGCGTGCGCGCCCAAGGCATCCTTTGCCATCAGCTGATCGGCCACCTTTCGCGCCAGCTCATGATCGACTCCACGGTTGACATAGATCTGAGCCAGCTCTTCGCGTTCGAACGCGACATTCTCGCTCAGCTCCTTGCGTTCTCGCGCAAGATCGGCATGTTCAGTATCGGACTGCGAGCTGACCGAAACATACTCACCGGCTGCCATCGACATTGCCCCCGCGACGAGGCCGGCCACACCGGCAATGAGAACATCGCTGGATCTGGCCGCAGCGGACGCGACACCGACGATTAGGCTCGATGTCGAGACAATCCCGTCATTGGCCCCCAATACCGCGGCCCGCAGCCACCCAATGCGGTCGACGAGATGACTTTCCGGCTGCGCGTGGAGCCTGCTCATGGTGACCTCGCTGTGCCCTACAACGGTTGGCAGTGACGTCCTCCAACCCGCAACGATCAAGGGCAGTGCCGCCACGGAGGGGGCCAGAGTCAACCGGACAATACTTTCGCGGCTGGCGCGGCTTGTTGACCTATATCATCGCCTTCCCAATTGAGAGACCGACAATGATCATTAGGGGGGTACTACCAGTGGAGCAGTCCGATGACAGAATACAAAGAATACGTTGCCTGGGATGCGCCGACGCGCTTGTTCCATTGGATCAACGCGCTCGCCGTCATCGGCCTCCTGGTGACGGGGCTCGACATCTTGCTCGATGGCATCTTCCATCATTCGGCGGGTGGCAAGGTCATGCTCAAGGACGTGCACGTGTCCTTCGGCTACGTCATGGTGGTGAATCTGCTGTGGCGGTTTGTCTGGGCGTTCTTCGGCAACAGGTATGCGAGATGGCGCGCCATTGTGCCGGGCGGTCCTGGCTACCTGTCGGCGCTCCGCGCCTATACGGCCTCATTTCTGACGGGCGAGCCGCAACAGTACGTGGGGCATAACCCGCTGGCACGCATCGCTGTTGCCCTGCTGCTCTTCCTCCTGCTGATGCAGGCTTCAACCGGCCTCGTGCTCGCGGGCACCGACCTCTACTGGCCTCCCTTCGGACATTGGTTCGCGGCGTGGGTTGCAGCGCCTGGTGTCGATCCGTCTTTGGTCGTGCCCGGCGCCACCGACCTGATCGACAAGACGTCGTACGAGGCGATGCGCGCTTTCCGCAGTCCGTTCATTGCCGTGCATAAGCTGGGGTTCTACGCGCTCACCGCCGTCATCGTTATCCATCTCATTGCGGTCATAGTCACCGAGCTGCATGAGGGCGGCAGTATCACGTCGGCCATGTTCACCGGGCGCAAGATCCTCTCCCGTCGTCCGCCAGACGCACCGTAGTGCGGCCGCAGCGCCTAACGCGCGGACCGCCTCATGTGGAGCGTCCAAGATCCAAGGGCGCCTCCTTCGGCCATACCAGCCTTCTGCCGAGCGGGGCGGCGGTTGCGAGCGGCTGTGCGGAGGCTGCAAGTGGCGGCAACCGTTCCGGTCATCGTTGCCTTTCAGTTTGTGGCAGTTCTGGAGCTTTCCACCCATTCGCAGGCAGAGGGCATCCCCCTGCGCGCGCTGCGGACAGGCGCAAGGAGACGGATCACCTATGCTATCCTGCAGGCTCCGCTGCAGGTGCTGGAAGCAGGCATGACCTCTTCGCAAAAGGCATCCCTGGCCCAGGGTGCAACTGCATATGCCCGGCGTCCCGGCATCCCCGGGCTCCTCGTGGCGTTGCTCTTTGTTGTGGCAGCCCTGCTGCCATTGCTCGCCGCGCTCGTGACGGGCACCGAGCCCGCAGGTATTGCCTCCGAGTTTGCGACGGCCTTCGGGCTCACGGCCGCGGCGTTGCTGTTTCTGCAGTTTCTGAGCTCCGGGCGTTACGAAAGCATCTCCGGGCGCATCGGCATCGACCGCACGATGGGATTTCACCGCATTGCCGCCTACGTGCTGCTCGCCTTCGCGCTTCTCCATCCGTTGAGCTATCTGGCCGGCACACTGCTCACGGACCCAGTTGCCGCCTGGCATCGCTTGAGCGGCATGCTCGGAGGTCCGCGCCTGCGCAGCGGTGTTGTCGCGCTCGCAGTCATCATCGTCATCGTGGCCCTCGCTACTTTGCGCACGCTTCCCTTCATGCGTTATGAGTATTGGCGTGCTGCTCACGGTCCGCTGGCGATCCTGGCGGCAGGCCTCGTTCTCCATCACACGATGAGCGTCGGAGCCTACAGCGCGGAGGGGCCGGTACGCCTTGTGTGGGGGCTGCTCGCTTCTGTGGCGGCCGGTGCGATCGCCTTGGTCTATGTCGTACGGCCCTGCCGCATGTGGCGTGAGGATTGGCGGGTCGAGAATGTGCAGCGGCTAGGCGACCGGCTCGTTGAGATGGTTCTGCGCGGCCCGGCGACGACAAAATTGCGGTTCCGCCCGGGACAATTCATCTGGATGACGCTGGCGCCCAACCGGCCACCGTTTCACGATCATCCGTTCTCCATCGCATCTGCTCCGGCCGCGCTACCCCGCTTGCGTCTCGTAATCGGCGAGGTTGGGGACTGCACGCGTGCCTTTGCAGAGGT
>JAEXXM010000055.1 GCA_023405815.1 Pseudomonadota bacterium
GCGCCGGCGACAGTATGATCTCGGGGCTAGCTTATGGCCCCGGCGTAGTCGTGCCGGCCCATCTCCATGCAAGTCCGCCAGCGCACGTCTGCACCCCGGGTCTTCAAGATGGGCTGGCGGGAGTCTATGTGCGGGCAAGAGGGGCGAGGATAAGGAGGCGAAGCCAACGCCGGGCGGCACCCCGACGAGTCGACCGGCGGGCCGTTACTCGTCACCAAAAACCTGGTTTCGTAGGACTGGGGCTCCGGCGCCGCTTGTTGCCAGGTTGCTGCTTCTGGCTGGGCTGGCCAAAGAAGCCAAAGAAGCTAGGTTGCCAGTTATTGCCGCTTGCAGGGTACACACCCCAAGGAGAGACCGCAGGCGTGGGCTTGCGCGTTTTGAAGCCGCCCTGCGGCTGGTTGCTCAACACCGCAACGAACTCGGTACGATAGTTGGTTTCGCGGCTCAGCGGCTCGTCCGAGACGATGATCGAGGATCGCGGCAGCGCGGTCGGCGCGATGCGATCGAGCACTTCCTTCGGGATAGTCACCCGGTCGAGCGCGCTCCTGGCATCGTCTCCGTTGTCGATCGTGACCGCGGTCCAGCGAAGGCCCGCGTCACCCGGCGCCATCGCCGTGAACACATGTGTGCCGATCGGCCTCTCGGGGTCGCGGATGGTGACCGGAACCTCGATGGTCGCATCGAACACCTCGCCGCCGTCCGGCCACGCCTTACCCGTGTTCCGCCGCACGTAGAGCTTCTGCGTCGCGCGGCTGATGTAGATCGAGACCGGAACCAGCGCGAGCTTTGCTTCGTCCGCCGCCTTCGCCGTTTCCGTCTTCCGGGTTACGGCCGCCTTGGCGGCATCCGCTGCCTTGGCGGCGGCATCGGCTTTCGACGTCGCATCGGCTCGGGCTGCGTCGAGTTTGGCACCTGCTTCGGTGGCCTTGGCGGCGGCCTTGAGCTTCCTTTCCTCGGCCTTGGCTACGTTCGACTGCGCGGAGGCGATTGCCTTTTCGGCGGCAGCGAGATCGGCGTCGGCAGAGGATTTCTGCCGTTCCGCTTTGGTGGCATCGGCCGGCTTGGCTGCGACCTCGACCTTCACGTCCGTATCGGCGTTGCCAATGCCGAGTTTCGCAACCGCATCTGCGGCCTTGAGCCTTTGTTCCTGCGCCTTGGCCTCGCCCGACCTGGCCTTGGCGATGGCCTTTTCGGCGTCGGCGAGATCGTCGTCGGCAGAGGCCTTCTGCCGTTCTGCCTTGCGCAGCGACGCCTTTGCGGATGCCGCCTCGCGGGCTGCTTGCTTAGCCGCCTTCTTCGTCTCCTCGACCGCTTTGATGGCCTCGGCTGCTTCGCGCGCGAGCGTCTCGGCACGCTGCGGAGCAGCTGCGATGGCCTCTGCGTTCGGCACCAGCAGCGTCGCGTGCGAGAACTCGGCGGGCGTTGCGTCGTCCGGGGAGATGATCACCCGCATCCCGATGCGCGTCTTGTCAAACAGCTCTGACGCAAAACCGTACGGCATTCGTACGCAGCCGTGCGAGGCGGCATACCCTGGCAGCGGACCGCCATGCATCGCGATGCCGTTCCACGTGAGGCGCTGCATATGCGGCATGTGGGCGTCGTCATAGAGATTGGAGCGGTGGTCGATGTTCTTCTGGAGAACGGCGAACACGCCGGCTGGCGTTTCGCGTCCCTTGACGCCGGTCGACACGGGCGCTTTCAGGATCCAGCCGTCGGCGTCGTAAAACGTGACGTTTTGCGATTTGATCGACACGATCGCCATGATCGGCTCGCCGACATCTCGCGGCGCCGTCTCTTCCCCGGATCGAGCCGCCTGCCTCGCACTGACTTCGCCCGTAAGACTGGTTAATGCGACAGCGCTCGCAATAGCTGCGATGGCGGGTAGGCCCAGACGCCGAACTGCTGATTTCTTCATTGAGGATAGATCTGCCATGCCCGTGTGATGCCCCTTCCGGTTGATGCCAGTCCGTGCACGCCTCGATCAAGTGTCAAATCGCGCTTACTGAATTGGCGGACCGGACGCGGCCCAAGATGTGCTGTCGGGGACACTCGGTTCATTGTGGAGGTGCGGGCCGCTGCGTTCTCGGGCTGGAGTATTTCCGCAATCAGCCGACATAATGGCTAGCCCGCCCAAAGATGGCGGATTAGCCCCAATCCCGCATTGCCGTTAACGCGCGTCACTTGCCCGCGGCTTGCAAGTCCATGGACCAAGACGACAACGCCGCGCCAACCCCTCGGGGCGGCGCGGCGCGTCTCACGAGCCAGGAGCTGGGTGCCTTACCGGTTAGGCACGCGGCTCGAGGCCGTATTCCTGCATCTTGCGATAGAGGGTCGAGCGGCCGATCTTCAGTCGCTTCGCCACCTCCGTCATGTGCCCGCGATAGCGTCCGAGCGCGAGGCGGATCATGTCCGCCTCGATCTCGTCCAGCGGACGGATGTCGCCCGCCTCGGTGACGACTGGAATGCCGAGCGCACTGTCGCCGGCACCGGCACGGATCTCCATCGTATGCGGGATGATGTCCTCCGCACCGAGCACCGCCGGGCCTTTGAACGACGCCTGCTTGGGCGCCGGAGCCGGAGCCGCAGGCACCGCGGTGTCGAAGCCCGTGACGTGCGCGGCGATCTGCGGGAACTCCGCCACCGTCAGCTCCGGCCCGTCGGCGAGCACCACGGCGCGGAACACCGCGTTCTCGAGCTGGCGCACGTTGCCGGGCCACGGATAGCTCTTGATGAGGCGCAGCGCGTCGTCGCTGATGCCGTTGATGCGCTTGCCTTCCTCGGCGGCAAAGCGCGCGATGAAGTGCAGCGCCAGCTCGGCGACATCACCCAGGCGCTCGCGCAGCGGCGGTATCCAGATCGGGAACACGTTGAGGCGGTAGTAGAGGTCCTCGCGGAACTTACCTTCCCGCACCAGCTGGATCATGTTGCGGTTGGTCGCCGAGATCAGGCGGAAGTTGACGCTGACCGGCTTCTTCGAGCCCACCGGATCGATCTCGCCTTCCTGCAGCGCGCGCAACAGCTTCACCTGCGCGTCGAGCGGCAATTCGCCGATCTCGTCGAGGAATAGCGTGCCGCCGTCCGCTTCCTGGAACTTGCCGATGCGCTTGTCGGTCGCGCCCGTGAACGAGCCCTTCTCGTGACCGAACAACGTCGACTCGACGAGGTTCTCCGGGATGGCGCCGCAGTTGACGACGACGAACGGCTTGCCGGCGCGCTCGCTCTCGCCCTGGATGGCGCGCGCGATCAGCTCCTTGCCGACGCCGGACTCGCCCTCGATGAGCACCGGGATGTTGGAGGCGGCGGCGCGCTTGCCGAGCGCCACGACCCGCTCCATGCCTTCGCCGCGCACGACGAGGTCGGCGAACGTCAGCGTGCCCTCGACCTTCTTCTTGATGCGCGAGATCTCGCCGGCGAGCGCCTCGATCTTCAGCGCGTTCTTGATCGACACCTCGAGGCGCTCGGGCGACACCGGCTTGACCACGAAGTCGACGGCACCAGCGCGCATGGCGCCGATCGCGGCATCGATCGAGCCGTTGGCGGTCTGCACGATGATCGGGGGCGTCCCAGGCTTGTCGGAGAGCTTCTCGAGCACCGCCATGCCGTCGATGCCGGACATCACGAGATCGAGAAGAACGAGCGAAATATCCGCTCGCTCCGGACCCTCGAGGATCTGCAGGGCTTGCTCGCCCGAGCCGGCGGTCTTAGTACCGAATCCCAGACGCTTGACGGTTTCTTCCAGGATGCGACGCTGGGTAGGATCGTCATCGACGATAAGTAAACTCTTGACCATGAGGCACTCGAACTCGACGTAAGACGGACTGCCCCGGTCGCTCCCGAACTGCTCCAGGACTGGACACTCGGCTACCGGCGGCTCACTCAACAAAGGCAAGACTGCCCAACAAGGGTAAACAAGCTGTTGCGAGAAAGCCCAGGTTGAGCCTTTTTTGGGCAGGCCGAGTCTTCAGTGCCACGCGCATTGCCCCGCAACGGGGCAATGCAAAGTCCCCCGATCACCCAATTATCGGAGCCTGTGATGCGACTTAGCGCCAATCGAGTGCGAGCCGATTTCAACGCGCCGGACGGCGCTGCGACAAAGGCGGCAGAAGCGCTCGGCCCCATGCCCGAATGGAATCTGTCAGATCTTTACCCTTCGCCCACGGCGCCCGAGATCGCCCGCGACCTGCAGAAGGCTGCCGACGAGGCAAAGCGCCTCAAGGAAGCCTATCATGGCAAGCTCGCCGCGGTGGCCGCCGACGG
>JAEXXM010000060.1 GCA_023405815.1 Pseudomonadota bacterium
GCGCCGGCGACAGTATGATCTCGGGGCTAGCTTATGGCCCCGGCGTAGTCGTGCCGGCCCATCTCCATGCAAGTCCGCCAGCGCACGTCTGCACCCCGGGTCTTCAAGATGGGCTGGCGGGAGTCTAGGCGAGTTGGCGGGCGGCGGGGATAACAGCCCGAGTGCTTAAGAGAGCACCGCTGGCCAGGCCCTCGATTCTCGACTACCCCTTCCCGCATGAAGGTGACCACCTGGAACATCAATGGCGTCAAGGCACGCCTCGACTCTGCGCTCGCATATCTGCGCCAGGCCTCCCCCGACGTCATCTGCTTCCAGGAGATCAAGTGCCAGACCGAGGCCTTCCCCTCCGAGGCCTTCGAGGAGCTCGGCTATCACTGCCTCGTGCACGGCCAGAAGGGCTTCAACGGCGTCGCCATCCTCTCCAAGCAGCCGCTAGAGGAAGCCCGCATGGGGCTTCCCGGTAACGACGCCGATGATCAGTCGCGCTTCGTCGAGGCGGTGATCTCCGTGCCGTCCGGCATCTTGAAAGTCGCCTCGATCTACGCGCCCAACGGCAATCCCATCGGCACCGAGAAGTTCTCCTATAAGCTCGCCTGGCTGACGCGCCTGCGTGCCCACTTCAAGCGCTTGCTGGCCGAGGAGATCCCGTTCGTCATGGCCGGCGACTACAACGTCATCCCCGAGCCGGCCGACGCCAAGCGCCCTGCAGCCTGGACCAATGACGCCCTCTTCCAGCCCGAGACGCGCGCCGCCTATCGCACCATCCTCAACGATGGACTGACCGACGCCGTCCGCCTCTGCCATCCCGGCCCCGGCGTCTACACCTTCTGGGACTACCAGGCCGGTGCCTTCCAGAAGGACGACGGCATCCGCATCGATCACCTGCTGCTCTCGCCGCAAGCGACCGACAGGCTGCGCTCCGCCGGAGTCGATCGCTTCACCCGCGCCTGGGAGAAGCCATCAGACCACGTCCCGGCGTGGGTCGAGCTCGACCTCTGATGTCTCGCCCTACTCGCTGCACTTCGAGGTAATGACGCTTCCCGTCGCCGGCAGGAACACCTTGCAATCGAGCTTGCGCGTCTCGAGCTTGACCTCGGCGACGTTGCTTCCGGCCTTCGTCGCACCCGGCGTTCCCAGCGCGGCCATGCGATCGCTGGCAACCTGGCGCGCAGCGTGCCCATCGAACGAATCTGAGCCGGCGCCCAGCGCCTTGACATAGCCTGACCGAGCCAAGGCCCGCTCGCCGCGCGATTCCTCGATGCGCGCTTTGAGGACGCGCGCGGCGAAAAAGTCCGATCGTAGCGAAAGAGCACGGCCGACATCCTTCTCGGCATCGGCGATGCGCCCTTCGCGGAACGCCACGGCAGCACGCGCGTAGGAGACGGCCGCCGCCTCGCGTCCCGTTGCGGCAACTTTCTCGATCTCGTCTCGGGCGACGTCGAACTTGCCTTCGTCGGCCCGGATCAGGGCGCGCATCAGAGGAATATGTGCCCCATCCGGCTTCAACGCCGCAGCTGCGGAAAGGTCTCTCAAAGCAGCTTCGCGGTCGCCTTCCCGGCGCAGCACCACGGCACGGCTGTAAAGAAAGCGCCAGTCTTCTCCGCCGCGCCTTACGGCCTCGTCGAGGTCGGCGATTGCCTCACTGCGCGCTCCACGATCAGCATGCGCAAATCCGCGCGCCTCGTAGGCCCGCGCGAACCCAGGTTTCAGCTCCAGAACCCTCGTGAAGTCCGCAACGGCCTTCTCGTATTCCCCGGCGCGCCGAAAGGCCGTGCCGCGATTGAAGTAGCCGATATACATCTGCGCTCCTGGAAGCCGCCCGCTCTTCATCACCCGCGTGCACGCCGCGGCACCCGACCGATCCCTTGCTGCAGTGCAATTGGAAAGGTCCTGGGTCATCCCCGCTGAAGCGCTTGTCGCTATCAGGGCGGCAACGAGGAAAGCTCCCGTGAGAAATCCCCCAACCAAGACGAAATAGGAGCGCAACATTTTCGCCTCCCATGGAGCGAGTTTGTTAGCCATTCGCAGGGATCCGTCCCACCAGGGCGTCCCGCTCCATTCGTTACCGGCTCGAGCTCCAAGGCTCTGTTCCCCAGGGAACAGCGGGGCTTTCGCAGGTTAAGGATCATCACGACGTAGCCGGAGGCACTGCCGGACCGCTCTCCGAGCGTTCAGCGAGTTCTTACGTTTCTCGGCCAAAGTCGGCGCCGAAATGCATCTCGAATAATCTCGTCCGCGTCGGACAAAAGGTTCATTGCTCAGGGTCCCGTCATGAACATCGAAACCGTCAATCGTGTTGCCCGTCGCTCGGGGCTGCTGGCCCTTGCCGCGCTCCCCGTTCTTGCCGTCGTCGGTCCGAGCGAGGCCGAGCCGGCTGCGGGTCTCTCCGGCTCCTGGAGCGGCGGTGGCTGGGTCTCGTTCGCCAACGGCAACAAGGAGAAGGCTCGCTGTCGCGCCCATTACTCCGGTGCCGGCGGCGCCTATACCGTCACTGCAACGTGCGCGACCTCAGCGGGCAAGGCCTCGCAGACCGCGAAGGTCTACAAGGTCAGCGGCACGTCCTATAAGGGCAGCTTCTTCAACAGCGAGTACAACGTGCGCGGCTCGATCCGCGTCAACGTGAACGGCAACAGCCAGAGCGTGAGCCTGTCGGGCGACGGCACCTCTGCCCAGCTCAGCCTTTCGCGCCGCTGATCGATGGCATCATAAAGTTGCAGCAGCCGGAGCGTGTAACCACACGCTTCGGCGTTCATTTGCCTTCACCCAGACGATTCCAGCTGAGGGGGGAGACAATCCCCGGTCGCGACAGACCGATCAGCGCGAGGATGGCGCGCTGCTGGCGCTGGCGCCGACGTCGCGCAAGCCAATGTCGGACGCGGCGCCCTTGATCAGCGTGCCGCCGGATTCCGGCAGTGTCGGCGCAAGCGCGGAGGGTGCGCCTGCGGGCTTCGCTGCCCCGTCAGCCGTCACCGCGTTCATGTCGTAGAGCACCGGCTCGCCGTTGCCGCACGTGCGCGTCGCCTGCACCGTCAGGGGACCGAGGCCCGAATCGTCGCGTGTGTCTGGCTTGCGGCCGTAGCGCGTACGCCAGTCGGCGACGATGCCCGTCGCCTGCTTGCGGACGCCCTGTCCGGCGCCGCAGTAGATGTTCTGGTAGACGTCCTCGATCCACACCCGCTCATAGGTCGGCGAGTTGGCGACAGCAACCGAGATCAGCGCCAGCGCCCGCACCGGATCGGCCTTCATGTACTTGCCGCGCCACAGGAGGTCGGCGAGGAATGCCTGCGCGCCGGAATGGCCCTTCTGGCTCAGAACTGACAGCCAATGCTTGGCATAAGGCACGTCGCTCTCGACGCCGTCGCCCCGCAGATAAAGCTTCGCCAGCTCGAACTGCGCGTCCTCGTCACGGAAGAACTGCGCCGCCTCGCGCAGATACTCCATGGCGATCTTCGGGTTTGGCTTGAGGTTCACCTCCGGCAACCCGTTGACGAGATATCCGGCGATGCGCGTCATCGATTTGGCGACATACGGCGCGCGCTGCGTATCGTCGGGATCGACGTCGGTGTGCTCCTCGGCAATCTTCAGGTAGAGTTCGTAGGCCTTCGCGTGATCGGTGTGCGAGCCGTTGTTGTCCGAGTAGATGCGGGCGAGATAGTAAGGCGCGAGGAATAGGTGCGCGTCCGCAGCATATTCCAGCGCCGGGATCGCCATCTCGTAGTAGCCGCCGTTGAAGGCGCCGATACCCTGGTCGAGCGCATCCTGCGCCGATCGGTATTTCGCCGCCCCCGCCGAGGCCGCAGCCGCGCCAAGAACCAGCATCAATCCAATAACGACTACGCCTACTGTCCGATCAAATATCCGCATAGCAGACCACTTCCGCTTTGCCGCCGGCATGAGTAACCGCGCCCTTGTAGGCCGGCCCTACCTGCTCGGCGTACTTGCGTATCGCGCCGCTCTGGTAGGGGTTGGCCGGGGCCTTCCAATTCTTTCTACGCTCGGCAAGCTCAGCTTCGCTGAGCTCCACGTCGAGCGTGCCCTTCACTGCGTCGATGGAGATGATGTCGCCATCCTTGAGCAGCCCGATCGGACCGCCGACGGCCGCCTCGGGACCGACGTGACCGATGCAGAATCCGCGCGTGCCGCCGGAGAAGCGTCCGTCGGTGATCAGCGCAACCTTCTCGCCCGCTCCCTGGCCGTAGAGCGCCGCCGTCGTCGACAGCATCTCGCGCATGCCCGGGCCGCCCTTGGGGCCTTCGTAGCGAATGACGATCACATCGCCTTCGTTGTACTGGCCGGCATCGACCGCCGCGAACGCATCCTCCTCGCAGTCGAATACGCGTGCGGGGCCGCTGAATTGCAGCTTCTTGAGGCCGGCGACCTTCACGATGGCTCCGTCCGGCGCGAGCGTGCCGCGCAAACCGACAACGCCGCCTGTGGGTGTGATCGGATTGGAGACCGGATAGACCACCTTCTGATCGGTGTTGAACTTCACCTTCTCCAGGTTCTGCTTCATCGTGCGGCCGGTGACCGTGATGCAGTCGCCGTGCAAGAGGCCGCCGTCGAGCAGCGCCTTCAGGATCTGCGGCACACCGCCGATGTCGAACACGTCCTTGGCGACATATTTTCCGCCCGGCTTCAGGTCGGCAATGTACGGCGTGCGCTTGAATATCTCGGCGACGTCGAACAGATCGAAGTCGATGCCGGCTTCGTGCGCCATGGCCGGCAGATGCAGCGCCGCGTTGGTCGAGCCGCCGGTGGCGGCGACGACGACGGCCGCATTCTCGAATGCTTCTCGTGTGCAGATATCGCGCGGACGAATGCCCGTCGCGAGCAGGTTCATCACCGCCTTGCCGCTCTCCTGCGCATAGGCGTCGCGGCTTTCATAGGGAGCTGGCGCACCGGCCGAGCCCGGCAGCGCCAGGCCGATCGCTTCCGACACGCACGCCATCGTGTTGGCCGTGAACTGGCCGCCGCACGATCCCGCAGACGGGCAGGCGACACATTCCAGCTCGTGCAGATCCTCGTCCGACATGCGGCCCGCCGAGTGCATGCCGACGCCCTCGAACACGTCGACGACGGTGACGTCCTTACCCTTGAACTTGCCCGGAAGGATCGAGCCGCCGTACATGAACACTGACGCCACGTTGAGGCGCAGCATCGCCATCATGATACCGGGGAGGGACTTGTCGCAGCCAGCGATGCCGACGAGGGCATCGTAGCAATGGCCGCGCATCGTCAGCTCGATCGAATCGGCGATCACCTCGCGCGAGACGAGCGAGGCCTTCATGCCCTGGTGACCCATGGCGATGCCGTCGGTCACGGTGATGGTGCAGAATTCGCGCGGCGTGCCGCCGGCTTCATCGACGCCGGTCTTGACCGACTGCGCTTGCCGCATCAGCGCGATGTTGCAGGGAGCAGCTTCGTTCCAGCACGACACCACGCCGACGAACGGACGATGGATCTGATGCTCTTCCAGACCCATCGCGTAGTAATAGGACCGATGCGGCGCACGCGTCGGCCCTTCCGTCACGTGGCGAGAAGGCAGCTTCGACTTGTCGAACGTTTTCGCGTCCATTCTTTTGGTTTTTCCGTGCACTTAGAGTTGCAGCAACACCGAGAGGCGCCGCGCCACGAACCGAACGAAGGCTGCCCGAGCCAGATGTCTGAAAAGCTCGCGCGCCATGCAGCCACCCTGCCGCCCGACACGCGCTTCCCTCGCTCTTTCCTAGCCCGACGCTGGCGCCGTATTGTGGCTCAACGGAGGCAGTCGGCGCCCAAATCGTGGCCTGTTCGCCACATCGGCCCGACGACCACTAACTTATTCATGGATTGCGCGAAAGTAACCCCCGCCCGCGCGGCAAAAGGCGGGTTAACGGGGCGGACGTGTCCCGAAATCCGGTCCAGGGAAGCCCCGACGAGCCCTAGGATTCGATGCGCTTCAGCGCCGCCCTGAGCCGCGCGATCTTGTCCCCGCCCTCCGCGACGCGCTCGCGGTTGAGTTCCACGACGTGCTCGGGCGACTTCGAGACGTTTGCGGCATTCGCGAGCCAGGCCTCGGCCTTCGCGCGATCGCTCTCCGCCTTCTCGATTTCCTTCTGCAGCCGCTTGCGCTCCGCGCCCATGTCGATGATGCCCTCGAGCGGCAGCGCCACCGTGGCCTCCCCGACGACGATCAGCGCGGCACCCTTCGGCGCCGCATCCTCGAACGCGATGTCCTCCAGCCGCGCCAGCCGGCGGATCGTCTCGTCGTGACGCTTCGCCCGCTCGACGGTCGCCTCGCTGGCACCGGTGATGACGAGCGGAATTTTGGCGCCGGCCGGAACATTCATTTCCGTGCGCACCGAGCGGATCTCTGAGATGAGCTTCACCACCCAGCCGATCTCGGCATCGACGCCCGCATCGATCAGGCCGGAGAGCCTCGGCCATTGGCTGAGCGCGAGGAGATTGTCGCGCTGCTCACCATGCTCGACCATATGCGCCCACAGCTCCTCGGTGATGTAGGGCATGAACGGGTGCAGGAGCTTCAGTATCTGATCGAGCGTCCAGGCGACCGTGGCGCGCGTCTCGGCAACCGCTGCCTCGTCGTCACCGGCGAGGATGGGCTTGATCAGCTCCAGGTACCAATCGCAAAAGACGCCCCAGACGAACTCGTACACGGCGTTCGCGGCGTCATTGAACTTGTAACCCTCGATCCCCTCGGTGACGGCGCGAACCGCGCGCTCGGTCTCGCCGGTGATCCAGCGGTTGACCGTCTCCTTGACGCCCGACGGATCGAACCCGCGCTGGCGCACGCACTCGTTCATCTCTGCAAAGCGCGCCGCGTTCCACAGCTTGGTTGCGAAGTTCCGATAGCCCTCGACGCGGTTGGTCGACAGCTTGATGTCGCGCCCCTGCGCGGCCATCGCCGCCAGCGTGAACCGCAGAGCGTCGGCGCCGTAGGTGTCGATGAGCCCCAAGGGGTCCATGACGTTCCCCTTCGACTTCGACATCTTCTGCCCCTTCTCGTCGCGGACGAGGGCATGGATGTAGATGTCGCGGAACGGCACTTCCTCCATGAAGTGCATGCCCATCATCATCATCCGGGCAACCCAGAAGAAAATGATGTCGAAGCCGGTCACGAGCACGCTCGTCGGATAGTAGCGCTTCAGCTCTTTCGTCTCGTCGGGCCAGCCGAGCGTCGAGAACGGCCACAGCGCCGAGGAGAACCACGTGTCGAGCACGTCCTCGTCACGCTTCAAGTCCACGGGCTTGCCGTAGTGCTTCGTTGCGCTGGCCTGCGCCTTCGTCTCGTCCTCTGCGACGAACACCTTGCCGTCGGGCCCGTACCACGCCGGAATCTGGTGTCCCCACCAGAGCTGGCGCGAGATGCACCACGGCTGGATGTTGCGCATCCACTCGAAGTACGTCTTCTCCCAGTTCTTCGGCACGAACACCGTCGTGCCGCGCTCGACCATCTCGATCGCCGGCTTCGCCAGCTCTTCGGCGTTGACGTACCACTGGTCGGTGAGCCAGGGCTCGATGACGACGTTCGAGCGGTCACCGTGCGGCACGGTGTGCGTCGTCGGCTCGATCTTCTCCAGAAGACCCAGCGCGGCGAAATCGGCCACCACGCGCTTGCGCGCCTCGAACCGGTCGAGCCCGCGATACTCCGGCGGCGGCACGTCATTGATGCGCGCCTGATCGTCGAGCACGTTGATCTGCTCGAGGCCGTGCCGCTTGCCGACCTCGAAGTCGTTGAAGTCGTGCGCCGGCGTGATCTTCACCGCACCGGTGCCCTTCTCCGGATCGGAGTATTCGTCGGCGATGATCGCAATCTCGCGGCCGACCAGCGGCAGCTTCACCTTTGCGCCCGCTTTGATCAACGCCGCGTAGCGCTCATCCTCGGGGTGCACGGCGACGCCCGTATCGCCCAGCATTGTCTCCGGGCGCGTCGTCGCCACGACGATGTAGTCCTTGTCGTATCCCTTCACCTTTTTGGCGAGCGGATAGCGGAAGTGATACATGTGCCCGGACGGATTGCGCGCCAGCGCCTTGGCGAGCGCCTCCGCGTCGAACGGCTTTTCCGGATCGCCCGCCGTCCAGTTGAACGTGCCGCGCGCCTCGACCTGCACCACCTCGAGGTCGGAGATCGCCGTCTGGAACTTCGGGTCCCAATTGACGAGCCGCTTGTCCTTGTAGATGAGGCCGGCCTCGTACAGCTCGACGAACACCTTGACGACGGCCTTAGACAGCCCCTCGTCCATGGTGAAGCGCTCGCGGCTCCAGTCGCATGACGCGCCGAGCCGCTTCAGCTGGTTGAGAATGGTCGAGCCGCTCTCTTCCTTCCAGGCCCACACCTTCTCGACGAATTTCTCGCGGCCGATGGTGCGCCGGTCGGGCTCCTGCCGCTCCATCATCTGGCGCTCGACCACCATTTGCGTCGCGATGCCGGCGTGGTCGGTGCCGGGTTGCCAGAGCACGTCCTTGCCGCGCAGCCGCTCGAAGCGGCACAGCACGTCCTGCAGCGTGTTGTTGAGCGCGTGCCCCATGTGCAGCGAGCCCGTGACGTTGGGCGGCGGAATGACGATGCAGTAGGGCTGCGCGTTGGCGCGATCGGAACGCCCGGCCTTGAAGGCGTCGGCGCGCTCCCACTCCGCGCGAATGCGCGGCTCGATCTCGGCGGGCTGGTAGATTTTGTCGAGCATGGGATGGGAGCGAACAGTCTCGGGGGGCGAGCGGAAGTTGCGGTCCTACGCTCTCCGTTCCCGCGCTGTCAACGGTGGATGCGCGGCGCACGCGAGGCTGGCGCGCGCCTCAGAAGCCGATTTGTCGGTGCATTGACGGGCGTCAGCTATTGCCCGGTCCCTTCCCGCCTGGCGTCTGGTTGGTTATCTCGCTGCGCAGCGCCTCCTCGAGGATGCGCTCCATGTTCTCGGCGAGCCACTGCCGCAGCATGGGTCGGAGGAGTTCGGCCGCCGCGCGATCCATTTTAGGTGCCGACGTCTCCGCGGTTACGGCGGGAGCACTCGGCACCTCGGCGACGGCAGGGAGCGTCTCGGCGGGCTTCTTACCGCCGACACCGCTGATGAACGAGGCACCGGAAGCGAACACCGACAGAGCGTTGGGCTGCTGTTGCACGAGGTCGACGACCGCATCGAGCAGTGCCTCTCCGTGCTTGCCGAGCGCATCACCCTCGACCGGCTCGGCCTTCGTGGCGGGGTGCATCTCTGCCTTGGAAGCCTCGGCAGACACCCCCTCGCGCGTCGGAGCCGACTCTTCCAAAATTGGGGTAGCGGGCGCCGGCGGATCGGCCTCGACGGACTTGGTCGCCTCCCGCATCGGACGTGGAAACGGCGCGATATTGATCGCCGACCCGCTCAACCCGGACCGCAGCGGTAGCACGCGCGATTCCGCCGAAGCTTCGGACCTGCCCGGGTGCTGCTCGGCCTTGCCTTCCGGCTTTGCCGCGGAAAGCTCCGTCGCCGGGTCCGCGATGCCGCGCTTTGCGTCGCCGGTGGGCGACTTCGGCTGGTTCCCGTCGCGCTCCGGCACCATCGTGCCGAAGTCGAACGACAAGAGGTCCTGACTTGCACTGCCCGTGAGGGATAGCCCGCTCGCCGCCTCAGAAGCGCTCGGCGACGGCGCCTTGCCTGCGCCGGCCGCTTTGGCACTATGCTCTTCTGCGAGCGACCGGGTGGGATCCGCGCGGCCTGCAGACAGCTCCGTCAGCGCCTCGAGGTTGTTGCGCGGGACCTTATCGAGTGCGGTTGCGATATCCTGCTGCAGCGAACGGCGCTGATCGGAAAGCGCGGCCGCAACTTTTAGCGCATCGGAGAGGCTGTTGAAATTCGAGGGCGATGCGCCACCTGCCCGGTTTGCAGCACCAAGCTCGCTGGCCCCACGGCCGCTCGTCTCTGCCGCTGGCGAGCCGCGGGAGATCGATTGTCCGAACGGCGTGCGGCCCATGGCGTCCGGCATCGGACTGGGCCCGGGCTTGTCGTCGGAAATCATCTTGCGGATGGAAGCGAGTATTTCCTCCATGGTGGGCTCGGCAGCCACCTGCGGCTTACTCATGAGGCGCATTCCTCTACACGACGCGCGTCGGCGCCGCCCGCTAGCGGCACTCAGGCGCTTCCCCGGTCGTACAACGGCAATGCCCACCCTTCAACAAGGCCAAAAGACCCTGCTCTGCCGGAGGACTCCTACCACCCTGGGGTTCGAACACCCCCTCCGGCGACGCGCATGCCGCCACGCCATGCGCGACTGCTAATCGCCATCCTTGGCAGCTCTGTGGCGCGGCCGCGCGCCGCACTGCATTTTTCAGGTGGTGGAATTGGGGCGAGGCCTACTTCACGGGCTCCCAACCACGATCGACCGCCTCCGGCGCCGCCTCGAACGTCTCGGTGCGACCGTCCCCATAGGTAATGCTGAGGCCGATCCACTTCCGCCGCACCTCTTGGTAATGGACGTTCGGGTCGTAAACGTAGGCGGCTGCCCCGATCCAGGCGGCATCAAGCCGGCCCATGGCGGCGAGGACGCTGTAGGCGGCAACGACGAGATTGCGCCGCGTCGTCTCGAGGTCGACCTGCGAGTTCAGGTACTCGAGCTCGGCGTTGAGCACGTCGAGCAGCGTACGCTGACCGACCTTCTCTTCCTCGCGCACGCCTTGTAGCGCCACCTTGTTCGACTCGACCGACACCCGGTCGGATTCGAGCTGCGCGCGCGCCGCCTCCAGCTGCGACCATGCGGCGACGAGGTTCTGCGTCTGCTCGGTACGCACCTGCTCGATCTGCTGCAGAATGCCGATGTGGTTCTGCTTCGCCTGGCGCACACGGGCATAAACGTCGCCCGCCTCGTAGATCGGGATCGTCGCCCGACCGACGAGCGTCGACGACTCGGCCTCGTCGATCAGCTTGGACGAGCCGAAGCGATCATTGTAGCTGGCTTCGAGCTGGACCGTAGGCAGCAGCTCGCCACGGATGCGCTCCACCGTATATTTGGCGGCCTGCTCGCGGAACAGGGCCGCGACAACCAGCGGATCCTCGTTGTTGCTTACCCCGATCGCTTCCTGAAGCTGCCTCGGCAACAGGCTCTCGGGGGGCCCTGGCCACGCGAGACCGCTCGGCGGATGACCGATCACCTGCTGATAGCTGCCGCGGCTGGTGCGCAAATTGGCGCGCGCCGCGTCAAGTCGCGAGACGGCGTCGGCGCGACGGGCCTCTGCCTGCGCAACGTCCGTCCGCGTCACCTCGCCGACCGCGAAGCGGTCTTGCGCGGCTTTCAGCTCGCGCGACAACACGTTGACGTTGTTCTCGTTGAGGCGGACCAGCTCCTGGTCGCGCACCACGTCCATGTATGCGGTGACGGCCTGAAGCAGCACGATACGCTCGACGTCGCGCAGCACCTCGCGCTCGGCCCGCACGTTCGCTTCCGCCTCGTTCACCGCGTTGTAGGTGCGAAACCCGCTGAAGATGGGCTGAACCGCCTGCACGCCATAGCCGCGCGGCTTGGTCACGCCGTCGAGGAAGTTCGATGGCCGCTGGTCGGAGCGTTCGATGCCGATATCGGCATTACCCGTGATCGTCGGGCGGTAGCCGGACATGGCGCGGGCGACATCCTCGTCGGTCGCGCGCTGGAAGGAGCGCTGCGCGTCGAGGCGCGGATTGTAGCCATAGGCCGCCGACAGAGCCTCTTGCAGTGTTTCAGCTGCTACGGGCGTTGTCGCGGTGCAAGCGAGCACCGCACAGAGCACGGCCACCCCACGCGCTCGCCGTGCGCCAGGCAAACGGTGCGAACATTGTCCCGACCTCTTACCCAAATGGCGAATCCATTGTTGCTGACGCGTCCTGAAGCTGGCCGTGCGCATTACTTCCCCTCAGCCACATTCGCCCGGACTTCCCCGAGTCCCTTATTTCTGATTCGCGAATGCGAGATGAGTCTGGGGTTTGGCTCGCGATTTGTGTAGTGCCGGGGGACAGTTGGTGGAAAAGCCTTGTGGTAGCGTGGCTTCAATCCCACACCGCCTCGCGGCACGGAGCCGCACTTCGCTCCCCCCAACCCAGCGGAATCTAGTACTAATTAGCGCTGCGCCAAGTCGCTCGGGAAGCCTGTCACAAAACGAATGCAGGTGATTTTGCGAAGCCCGGCAACTCGGGAGCCGCCGCATCGAATGCTACGCGCGCGTCCATGGAGCGCCCGAGACGGCGCCAGAGAGTCGCTTTGCCGATTCCATCCTCGTTGACGATGGCGACGAGGCGCCCCCCGTCCTTCAGCTGGTCCAGAAGGTCGTCCGGGATGACGCTGACCGAGCCTTCCACCACGATGGCGTCATATGGGGCCTTTGCAACCCACCCGGCAGTCATGTTGCCCGACACGATGCTGACGTTGCCGGTATCCGCGAGATTGCGGCGCGCGGCGGCAGCCAGTTCCACGTCGCTTTCCAGGGCAATCACCGACCGCGCCAGGTGGGCGAGCAGCGCGGCCGAGTACCCGGTGGCGCTGCCGACATCCAGGACGTGGTCGTCCTCGCCGATATCGGCGAGTTGCAGCAGTTTCGCCTCGACGCGCGGTGCCAGAAGCCACCGTCGGTCCGCGCCGGGAGGGGTCAGCGGAACAGGCTCGTCCATGTAGGCGAGTGCCGCCAGCGCCGGGGGGACGAACTTCTCGCGCGCCAGCTCCCGCATCGCCCGCACGATTCGGTAGTCGGTGACATCACTGGTCAGCACCTGGCTTTCGACCATATTCAAGCGCTGGATCGCGGCGTCGACCATAAATTCCCCTCTTGGCGTCTTGGCAAAGGTGCGAACCGGGCCAGTTTATCCGAGCCGCGCGCAAAGTGCGACGGGACGCGGAGTCCCGGCTGCGTCGCACCCCCGGCGGCCCGCCCTTGGCGAGTGCACTTTGCAGAGACCGATCCGTATGATAAACGGGCCAACCTTTCTGGCTTCGGCACCCGCCGGACTGAATGGCCACGTGGCGGAGTGGTGACGCAGCGGACTGCAAATCCGCGCACCCCGGTTCGATTCCGGGCGTGGCCTCCAACGACTTCTTCCCTTGCCTAGCGCCTAGGGTCCCACCGGCCCACCCCCTTCGGCCGGCTCAGGCATTCCCCGAGCCATCCGCCGGTTCCGGGTGAGCGGCTCCCGCGGCCTCCCACCTAGGCGCGCGCGCCAGCCTCAGCAGCGCATCGCAATCGACGTGCCGTTCCAGGTGCAGGGCGAAACTGTCCAGCGTCGCCTCGATCGTCGCCTCGTACTCGATCATAGTCTTTCCGGCCCCGAGCCGACGCATCCAGTGTTCCCGCTGCCCATCGTCGGCAAAGAGGCCGTGCACATAGCAGCCTTCGATGCGGCCATCGACGCTCGAAGCACCATCGGATCGACCGTCGTCGAACGTCAGCAGAGGGCGATGGCAGTCGTTGCCGCTTGTTCGCCCCACGTGCATCTCGTACCCCCTGAACCGAGCACCGCCGATGTGCGAGCCGGAAACCTCGACCAGCAGCTTGTCACCCGCCAGGTGAGTCTCGACGTCGAGCAGGCTGAGCCCTGCGCACACGCCCGGCACCCCCTCGATGCCATCCGGATCGGCGATGGCTCTGCCCAGCATCTGATAGCCGCCGCAGATTCCGAGCACCCGGCCGCCACGGCGGACGTGCGCCCTGAGATCGACGTCCCATCCCGTCGCGCGCAAAGCTTCAAGATCGGCGATCGTCGCTTTCGAGCCCGGAAGGATGACAAGATCGGCATCGCCGGGAATGGGCTCGCCAGCACGAAGGAAGCTGAGGTCGACGCTCTCCTCCATGCGCAGCGGATCGAAATCGTCGAAGTTCGAGACCCTCGGATAGGCGAGCACCACGATGCGAACCTTGGCATCGCGCTTTTCCGCACGCACGCCGAGTCCGAGAGCGTCCTCTGCCGGCAGGCGTCCTGCATCCTCGAAATAGGGAACGAGCCCCAGCGCGTGCCATCCGGTCAAAGCCGCAATGCCTTGCATCCCATCGGCGAACAGGGTCGGATCCCCCCTGAACTTGTTGACGATGAAGCCTTCGATCATCGCCTCGTCCTCGGGTGCCAGCACGGTCTGCGTGCCGACGATGCTGGCGATCACCCCACCACGCTCGATATCGCCGATGAGCACGACCGGAACGTCCGCCGCGCGTGCAAATCCCATGTTGGCGATATCGCTCCGCCGCAGGTTCACTTCGGACGCCGACCCGGCCCCCTCGACGAGGACGAAATCCGCTTCGGCGCAGAGCCGGCCGAAGCTGTCGAGCACGGAGGCCATCAGCGCCGGCTTCATCTCCTGATACTGCCCGGCGTCGCTGCTGCCCATGACGCGGCCCTGCACGACCACCTGCGCACCGGTTTCGCTCTGTGGTTTGAGAAGAACCGGGTTCATGTGGACGCTCGGCACGGCGCCCGCGGCCCGCGCCTGGAGCGCCTGCGCGCGTCCGATCTCTCCGCCGTCGACCGTCACGGCCGCGTTGTTGGACATGTTCTGCGGCTTGAAAGGACGCACGGAGTAGCCGCGATTGCGCAACAGCCGGGCAAATCCGGCAACCAGAAGCGACTTGCCGACATCGGAGCCCGTGCCCTGGAACATGATCGCCTTGGCAGCCATCAGGATTGGCTGTCCTGCTGCGCCTTGACCTCCGCGAAGTGCTCGAGCGGCGTCATATAATTCTCTCTGGTTGATGGCAGCAGACCCGAGGGCCCGTTGGTAGGCAGCATTGCCTGCCATAGCCATATCAAACGTCGCCGCAGCTTCCGGCAAGTGTCCGGCCCGGAACCCTTTGTTAGCGGATCGTGAGCCTAGCTCTCGCCCATGGCTGAGACCCCGAGCGCCACCAATTCGCCGGCCGCTAATCGTGAGCGGCGCCGGGGGAACGCGCGTCGCGCACGTCGCGATCGCTATTGGCGCTATCGCCATATATACGGCCCCCGCAGCCCGCGGCAGCTCCTAGTCGGCATCGCCGTCGCCATCGTCGCGCTCGCCGCCACCGCTCTCTGGCGCCACCTCAATGCTCCGGTGGGCGAGGAACGCCATGGTCCGATCGCGCTGTGCCACGGTCTATCGCAACCGAGCTGCCTGATCGACGGAGACACCGGCCGAGACAACGGGCGGAAGTGGCGGCTCATTTCCATCGATGCCCCCGAGCTCGCCGAGCCCGCATGCGACAACGAGAGGCAACTCGCCGTGGCGGCGCGACGGCGGCTGCAGGAGCTTCTCGCCGGCGGCTATAGCATCCGCCCGAGCGGACGCGACGACCCGAACGGCCGAGAGCTCGTCGATATCCTCCTGCCCGACGGCCGCGATGCCGCTCGCGTTCTCCTCGAAGAGGGGCTCGCCCAGCGCTGGCCCAACCGCGGCAACGTGTGGTGCGACCGCTATACCGGCCCATCTGCACCGGCTCGCGGAAAGCCCGCGGCGAACCCCTTGATTATCCGGTCCGATTGTGAGACTGAGAGCCCGCCCTCGATGGGTCGGCCGCGCCACAGCAATGTGCTGGCCCGCCCCAGCTCTTTCTGCTAAGAGGCGCGACGCCCCAGAGGCAGGCTATTCCGCGGTAGCTCAGTGGTAGAGCCACCGGCTGTTAACCGGTTGGTCGTAGGTTCGAATCCTACCCGCGGAGCCATTTCCTGTGAACGTCGTGCGTCGCCGCTCTACTCCATAGCCTCCGCCGGACGCCACGAGCGTCTCGTGGCTTCGCCCCCCTAATCCTAATCTCGTCTGTTCCCCACCGCGCCCTCGCAGGGCAGGATGCGACAACGGCCATGACGCCGCAGTAACCGGCGATTGGAGGGCATCGCGATGGCGCAGGCAATCACAACTGTTCTGCTCTGGTTCTCCGCCATTGGCTGCGGCCTTATCGCAGGGCTGTATTTCTCCTTCTCCACCTTCATCATGAGCGCGCTCGGCCGCATCGAGACGCCTGCGGGTATCGCTGCGATGAACTCGATCAACGTCGTGATCCAGCGGTCGCCGTTCTTGCCGCTTTTCTTAGGCACTAGCCTTGCCAGCTTCGTCCTGGCGGTCATTGCCCTGTTCCAATGGAGTGAGCCGGAAGCTCTCGCCCTCTTTTGCGGCGGCGTCATCTACGTCGTCGGCATGTTCGTCTGCACGATGGTTTTCAACGTCCCGCTCAACAATGCACTTGCGTCGGTCGATCCCACGAGCGCCAACGGGGTAAATGTGTGGGCGCGCTATCTCAGCGATTGGACGTTCTGGAACCATGTACGCACAATTGCTTCAACCGCGGCGATGGCGTTGTTCATCTATGCAATTTCGATCCGATGACTCGCGGGAGACCGATCGCCTCACCGCGACGCGGTGAAAAGCCGGGAGGTGCTTTCTGCCAGGCATAGCCGGCGCCCCCCTTCCCCAGCCCGTAGGCAAACAACTCGCACATATATTCGCGATCGAACTGCCTCTTGTACGGCACCGTGAAGTCGTCCTCGATCAAAGCCGCGTTGAAATCGATGCGGTCGCGCTGCGTTGCCGAATAGATCCGATAGAGCTCTCCGAGCGCATTGCTTGCGATCATCGTCGTGATCGCGCGACCGGCGATAGGCAGCGTTCCGCGCTCCACCTCCTCAGGCTCCGGTCTGACGCGCCCGTTGCGGATGATGTAAGCCGCTGGACGCGCTTTCCTCGCATAAGGCTTGACGATTGCCGCCATGTCGAGGGACGGAGGATAAAGGAACACCTGTGACACCGTCCCGCCGTCGACATGCATCTCCTGATAGCGCGTCTCGTTCAAGGTCGCGTCGATCATGACGGGCGGGAACATCCCCGGGACAGCCGCCGACGCCAGGATGATCTTGCGCACCAGCTCGAGACGGTCGGGGTTCTCGCTCGCGGCGATGGCGCCGATATTCCAGATGACCGGCTTGCCGGAATCCAGATTGGTCGTGGAGATCAGTAGCAGCCGCCCCTTTCCATATTCCTCGGCTATGCGTTGAAGGATTCGTTCCGAAAGATATTTGGCGATGGTCCGCGCGAGCGGGGCCGTGTCCATCATCGCGTCATTGTTGACGGCCGCGACGAGGAAACGTGAATCGACAATGTCGTCCTCTTTGGTTCGCGTATACATCGCCTCGAGCACCCAATCGTGCTCTGGACCGAGAAACGCGAACGGTGCGATAAGCGCGCCAGTGCTCGTACCGGTGACGACCTGGAACTCCGGTCGGTCGCCGTGCTTGCTCCAGCCAACGAGCAGACCCGCACCAAACGCACCGTCCTCCTGTCCAGCCGACAGTGCGAGGAACGTTATGGGCGCGTCCGACCCCGCCTGAGAGCGCCGGCGCGCGAAGGCCCGCTCGAATTCCACGCGCATCGAAGCGACATCATCGCTTACAAAGCGCGCGTTCTCGACCTGTGCGAAGGTGAGGTCGCCGGCGAGCGCCGAGGGAACTGCCTTATATCGGTCAGAGGCACAGCCGACCAACATCAGTTGGGCTGCAATGACGATCGCTGCGGCACAACTGAGCCGGGCAACTTCTTGTGCTCGCGCGCGAGACGGCAGACCGGGAGGTGAGCAATTGGCCAAACCACATTCCCCTGGCGAAGTGGCTATTCTCTATGTGGTGCACGGATGCACCCCCCGCGATTGGACACCTATTGAATCCAGTGGGCTAAAGGATGACCCCCACGTAAAGTTTTGTTTCTGACGCCAACGCAGCCCCATCGCTGACGCTGCCAAGTCTACGGGTAAACTTGGCCAGCTGAACTTTCTTCGTCCGAGCTAGCGGCGAAGCGTGAAGAACAGTGCGCCGTTCTCGACGGCATCGTATCCGCCTTCGCGAACGAGCAAGATGACACAGCGCTCGCGTTTGAGCATCGACTGCCTGAGGCAGACACGATCCTCGCTTTGCCACCAAGTCAGCTCGGGAGCTGGGGAGCTTGGCTCTACCAACCCGGTGCCGTTCGGCATCAAGGTAAGTCTGAATTCCTCTTTGCTGTCGACCACGCGCATGTTCCATGGTTGGCCATCCGCGACGACCGTGGCCGGCGCAACGAGAGAGGTTTTGGGATGCTCCTCCGCGCGGCTCTCGAGGATCAGCGAGCACGGCACGAGCAGCATTGCGCCTGCCACGCGCTTGGCGGCCACAGGGCGAAATATCGCAGCATGCCGTTTCATCCTCACCTCACGAGGCCGGTGCTGCTTTCGCGCGGCGTCGAGCCGTGTGCCTCATCGCGCTTGCCACCTTGCCCATCCGCGCCGCGGGTAAGAGAGACGCTGACCTTCTTGAAGGCGACGCCTTGCGCCGTGATGGATACGCTCTGGTTTTCACTGTCCTGCTCGACCAGCATCGTGGCGGTGAAGCCGCCGCCGTCTATTGACAGGATTATCTCCCGTTCCGTCACTTGGCCGGTGACAGTGCCGCTGGCGTTGAAGGTTCGTTCCTCCCACGTCCCGGTGAGCTTCGATCCTTCCGCAGCCAGCTTTGCCCTCAATTCGATCTTGTTGGAGCGGCTGGCGCAGCGGAGGACGATGCTTAGCCGGCTAGCCTGGTCCGCCGTCGCGTAATAGGCCTTGCACAGAAGCGCCTCCCCTAACCCTTCATCGAACTCGATGCGTCCGGGCCCCATCCAGAAGCCCGATATTGAACCGAAGACCTCCTGAGGGGCGGCGCAGGCTACCTGAAGACTTCCGGCCAGGAGGAAAAGAAGGCCCAATGGGCGCGAGGATTTACGATGCGTCATGCTGGCCTCCGCGGAAAAATGAAACGTGCGGTGCAGTGCGAGAACGGCTGGCAGAAAACCCTGCGTGAAGCTCCCTTTCGGCTTCCGTGCAGCGGCGCCGCATACTCGAGGCGAGTTTGCCCGGTCTCGATTGCCGGCGCTTTTCCGTCACGCAAAGTTTTGCAAAGAGCGCCAGGGAAAAGCACGCCTATGGCGGCAGGAATGCGGGAGCATCCACGTCGATCATGTAGCTCGCGCATCCCTTTTCCCTCAGTAGTTCGTTCAGCTGATCTGCATCGCTGCGCAACTCCGCGAACTCGGTCAGCGCGGCATTGCCCGCGCCGGGTGGACCGGAAAGACGTGCGATCATGCGCGCGAGTGTTTGAGGCATTTGCTCCTCCTCCTTTTCGGCGCGTTCCTTCGCCGCCTGCATCGAAAGGGCGAGATTGGCGATCGCACGCTCGATTCGCCGGCAATCCCAATTCTTCTTCCGTGCTTCCATAGCAGTGGGGCCGGACAGGCCGGCGCCGCTCGCCAACGTGGCGGAGGCCGCGTAGGCGGGCGAGATCTGCGTCTCGCTGCAGCCCATCAAGCACGCGGCCGAGAGCATGATGCAGACGGACGCGCGCTCCGACCGCGGAGCCGAAGGACGGCATCCTCGCGGTCGGCAAATTTTATGAGTGCTCACCAGAGTCCCGGCGACACGTCGATCAGGACCCAAAGCAGCGCCATCAAAAGCAGCACCGCGGCAAGGAGCCCTACGGCTTCGAGACGGCCCAACTTCGGCTCGTCCGCGTGCGTCCCGATCTCATTCTCGGGATCGTTATTTTCGGGCAAGAACACCCCTCCGGTTCGATCTGGCCCCGCAATGGATGCTCTTTAGGAGAGAGGCGTTTCGGCTTTTTGTCGGATCTGTAAAGTTATGTGAAGTCGGCCACAGTCGGCGTAGCGTTGTGAAACGCAGGCAGTTGTCCGTCCACTTTACAAAACTTTACACGCGAAAGACTTCAGAAACTCGCCGGTTTTCGGCACTTGGCTAACCACGTCTGCTGCCCCTGCGGCCTCCGACGCATTTTAGCCGTAGGCATCAGGCTTCTGGGTTCGGGGCAGCTCAACTCGGAATTATCATGCAACACATCCTCCTCATCGAGGACGACATGCGGCTTGCCGGGATGTTGAACGATTATCTCGGTGGCGAGGGATTTTCCGTATCGCACGCTCCGAGCGGCGGCGCCGGCCTGAAGCTGCACGCGCGCGATGGCTTCGACGCCATAGTGCTGGACGTGATGCTGCCCGACATCGATGGCCTGGAGGTGTGCCGTCAGGTGCGCACGGCGGCAACGACGCCGATTCTGATGTTGACGGCGCGCGGTCAAGCCATGGATCGGATCATTGGATTGGAGCTCGGCGCCGACGACTACCTGCCCAAGCCGTTCGAGCCGCGCGAGCTTCTCGCGCGCCTGCGGGCGATCCTGCGTCGCGAGAAGGGGGCGACGAAAGACGACCTGTTGGTGTTCGGCCGGCTCGAGATCGATCGCGGTGCACGCGTGGCTCGCGTCGAAGGCGTCCCTCGCACTCTGACGGGCTACCAGTTCGACTTGCTCGTCGCGCTCGCCGAACGGCCAGGCCGCGTCATGGCACGCGAAGCGCTCATGGACCTCGTCAAGGGCGAGGCACTCGAGGCGTTCGACCGATCGATCGACGTCCATATCTCGCGCATTCGCGCAAGCATCGAGGACGATCCGAAAAAGCCGCGCCGGATCATCACCGTCAGGGGCGCAGGCTATGTGTTCGCGAGGACGCAAGATTGAGCGGTCGGATATTTACCCGATTTCATTACCAGCTTTACCTGGCGATGTTCGGCGCGGTCCTGATTGTCGTCTTTGGGGCCATTGGGCTCTGGCAGTTGTCAGGGCGCAAGAATGATGCGCAGATTGTTCTCGAGCGCGTCGACACTTCCGAGTCGCGCCGCTTGCTATCTCCCGACGCCGACCCGGTCGCTCGCCGCCGGTTCCTCACAGATCTATCCGAAGCAGTAGGTGCCGACTTTGCCCTTTTTGGCGCTGACGAACGTCTCATCGACGCCGTCGGCGATGGGGGCGGCGAAAATGTCTTCGTAGCGATCCGGCCGGCCATTGGTATTCGCCTTAGCAATGGCGCCTGGCTGGAGGCGCGAGGCTTTTCGCCAACGCAAGAGATCTACGATAAGGTCAAGCTGTTCGTCCCCGTCGGACTTCTGATCGCGGTTCTCTGCTATCCGGTCGTTCGACGCGTCACGCGCCGGCTCGAACGCCTGCAAACGAGTGTGGAGGCACTAGGATCTGGCGACCTTACGGCACGGGTGAGAGTTGAAGGTTCCGACGAGGTCGCACGCCTCGCGCAAAGCTTCAACAGCGCCGCGGCACAGATCGAGCAGCTCGTCGGCGCGCACAAGCTGCTGCTCGCCAATGTTTCGCACGAGCTCAGAACCCCGCTGTCGCGCCTCCGGCTGACGGCCGAGCTGCTCAAAGAGGTTGCCGACCCCAAGCGCAAAGCCGACCTGGAGAAGGACGTCACCGAAATCGACGCCTTGATCGAGCAGATACTCCTTTCGAGCCGGCTCGATGCAGTAAGAGAGCTCGATGTCCGCGAGGACGTGGATCTGCTGGCGCTTGCCGCCGAGGAGGGCGCGCGTTGCGAGGAGAGCGATATTACGGGCGAGCCTGTCATCGTGCGGGGCGACCCGACACTGCTGCGACGGATGATCCGCAACCTCATCGAAAATGCCAAGCTGCACGGATCGCCTCCGGTCGAGGTCCGGGTTCGCCGAGAAGGCGACCGAGCGACATTGACAGTGAGTGATGGCGGAGACGGCATCCCCGCGGGTGAGCGGGAGCGGGTATTCGCTCCGTTCTACCGTCTGCGCGGCACGCGCTCGCAAGGATCAGGCCTCGGGCTTGCTCTTGTTCGTCAGATCGCGCGGCAACATGGCGGGGAGGCGGGGGCCGCCAGTCTCGCGACAAGGCCCAGTACGATTGAGGTGACCATCCCGGCGAACGACACGCTTCGCTCCCTTGCGTGACGATCATGCACTGCCGCCCCAGAAGCTTTTCGGACGGCGCCGCGGTTGAGCCACATTGGAGCAACACACGAGCAAAGCAACGCCAGTAAGTCTGCCTGCCTAGGGAACAGGGGGACTGGCCGATGGCGCTTCAGACGGAAACAAAGGACGACATCGACACAGCCTACGCGCCAAATGTCGAAAGGCTTTGGCCCGCGAGTTGGTCGCACGCTCGGGAACCGGACACTGTACCCCTACACGCACCGCCAATGCTTAGCGTCGTCATTCCGACCTTCAATGAATCCTCCAATGTGCCAATTGTCATCGAGCGCGTCGCCGCGGCCTTGGAGGGAGATGATTGGGAGATCATCTTCGTCGACGACGACTCCCCGGATTCCACGTCAGCCGTTGCGAAACGGCTCGGCCAACTCGATGGACGCGTGCGGTGTATTCGGCGGGTGGGGCGCCGCGGACTAGCCGGCGCGTGCATAGAAGGCGTGCTGTCGAGCCAGGCGCCCTACGTGGCCGTGATGGACGCCGATTTGCAGCACGACGAGCGTCTGCTGCCGCGCATGCTGAGATTGCTTTGCCAAAACCAGGCGGACCTGGTCATCGCGAGCCGCTATGTGGCCGGGGGAGCGGCGACCGGATTTTCGTCGTCGCGAAGGTCGATCAGCCGGATGGCCACGCGATGGGCGCAGAAGCTTATGGGGATTTCCGTGGAAGACCCTATGAGCGGCTTCTTCATGGCCCGACGCGATTGTCTCGACGCAATCGCTCCCGAGCTCTCCAGCGAGGGGTTCAAGCTTCTCTTCGACATTCTTGTCGCGCGCGGGAGCAGCCAGCTCAAAATTGTCGAGCTTCCATATGCGTTTCTTCCTCGGCTGCACGGTGCAAGCAAATTCGATGCGCGCAATGCAGTCGAGTTCTTTGCGCTCACGCTGTCGAGGCTGAGCAGCAGACGATTGCCGCCGCGGTTCTTTAGTTTTGCCCTCGTTGGCGGAACTGGAGTTGGCGTTCAGCTTGCCTGTCTCGGCGGCGCCCTCTCAGCGGGCCTCGGTTTTGTCGCCGCCGAGATCGTCGCGACGCTATCGGCGATGACGAGCAATTTCTTCCTGAACAACGCCCTCACCTACCGCGACCGCCGCGTGACGGGGAGACACCTGCTTCCGTCACTGCTCAGCTTCTACGCGGTGTGCTCGGTCGGCGCCTTGAGCAATGTGGGCACGTCGTCGTGGCTCTACGCTCAGTATCCCAACTGGTGGCTGGCTGGTCTCGCCGGATCCGTGATTGCCGCCGTATGGAATTATGTCGGCAGCTCCAGGTACGTGTGGAGCAGAGCTTGAGAGCCGCACCTCGCCCACGGGCAGATGTCTGGATCGCTGGGCTGGCGGTCGCCACCGCGTTGCTGCTTCCGATCAGGTTGTGGCTAGATACTCATCTCGAGCTCATGTTCGACGAGGCGTACTACGCGCTCTGGTCCCGGCACTTGGCGTGGTGCTACCTCGATCATCCGCCAATGGTAGCGGTGTGGATTCGCGCATCGACGTGGCTGTTCGGCAATCATGAGTTCGGCGTCCGCGCACTCGGCACGCTGGCAGCAGCAGCTGGCGGTCCACTCGTCTATCTACTCTCATGGCGGCTGTTCGAAAGCCGCGCCGAAGCCGCGTTCGCAGGCTTGCTCTATTGCGCCATGCTGCTCATTGCGGCCGGCGCCATCATCATAACGCCGGACACACCGCTGCTCTTCTTCTGGTCGATAGCCGTCTACGCGGTCATCCGCGTCTATCGGGACGATGACTGGCGATGGTGGATGGTCGCCGGTGTGGCCATGGGCCTCGCTCTGCAATCGAAGTACACCGCGCTGCTGCTCGGCGCAGGCATCGTCGCGTCGATGGCTTTCGTTCCGGAAATGAGACGCTGGTGGCATCATCCGGCGCCGTATGCCGCTGGTGCAGTGGCCGTCGCAATTTTCGCCCCGGCTCTAG
This sequence comes from Pseudomonadota bacterium, assembly GCA_023405815.1. Classification (GTDB taxonomy): domain Bacteria; phylum Pseudomonadota; class Alphaproteobacteria; order Rhizobiales; family Hyphomicrobiaceae; genus Hyphomicrobium_A. The sequence goes on from JAEXXM010000060.1 coordinate 23,692, forward strand.
TGTGGAACTACGAGCACGGCTGGGCTTCGTTCGAAAAGCAGCTCGGTCGTGCCCGATGGTACGACTTCAGCCTGCGGTACGTCGGTGAATTCCTCGGGAGCCAGATCGGACTACTCACCCCCTGTATCTTCGTGCTGGCGGCTGTGGGCGCTTGGCTGGCGCTTCGAAGAGCGCCCGACAAAACACGCGAGCCAGCCGTCCTGCTGCCATCGTTGATCGGACCGATGCTGGTCTATTTCCTGTTCCACAGTCTGCACGCGAGGGTGCAAGGCAACTGGTTGGCTCCGGCATATCCCGTCCTCGCCGTTCTGGCGGCGCATGCTGCCTTTCAGGCGAGAGACCTGACCGGGCATCTTCGGTCAGCGGTGATGCTGTCACGCCGATGGGCATTGCCTGTCGGATTTGCCTTTGCCGCCGTCGCTTACCTTCAGGCCGCCTCCGGACTCCTGCCGCTCGATCCAGCCAAGGATCCCACGGCACTGATGGTTGGTTGGTCTCAACTGGCCCGGCACGTCGACGATGTCGCTCGGCGAGAAGACGCGGGCTACGTCCTGACCTCGAGCTACGGCCTGACGAGCCTCCTGGGCTTTTACGCGCCGGCCACGATGCCCATCATCCAGTTCAACGAGCGTGTGCGCTGGATTGCGTTCCGACAGCCTCGCGAGGCGCTGTTCCTCAAACCGGGCCTTTACGTGAGCGAGACCAACAAGGACAGGTCCGACGAGCTGAGGCGCCGCTTCTCCGAAGTGGAGTTGGTCGGCTCCGCCGAGCGCCTGCAAGGCACCAAAGTGATCAAGAGCTACGTCATCTATCGACTTGCACAACCGGTGTCGTCGGTTCTCGACTCGCCAGGGGAGTAGCCCCCCACGCCCGCAGCATAGGACACCAGTTCTCGATGATGATTGCCCACGCTCGACGACGACACGTCCCGGTTCTGTTAAGGCCGCACCGAGTGCATGGAGGAGAGAGCCGTGGCGATCGCGCTTTGAGCGCCGATCAGGAATATCTGCACGCCGATGCACAGCAGCAGGAACGCTGACAAGCGTGTCAGCACGCGCGCCCGCGCCGGCCCGAGCAGGGTCACCACCCGATCTGCCGAGGCGTAGCAAATGCCCACGCTGAGGGCGACGACGATTGCCGCGCCAGACAGTCCCATGAAGAATGGTACGAGCTCGACCGCGGTGGCCGGGCGGCTGGCGCTGAGCGCAATTGCGACCGAAATGGTGCCCGGCCCCGTGGTGAAGGGCATTGTCAGCGGGAAGAACGCTGCGTCTTCGACCCCTGCAGCGGGAGCAGCCTGTTCCTGCTTGCGGCCTTCGCTCGCCTGCGAGTTGTAGAGCATCTCCCAACCTGCGGCGACGACGACCATGCCGCCGGCAATGCGCAGCGCCTCGATGCTGACGCCGAAGAAGCTCATGACCCAGGCGCCGACCCACAGCGCCGTGAGCATCACGATCGCGGCGTAGAGCGCAACGCGCCAGGCGAGGCGGGCCCGCTCGGCATAGCCCCGTCCGACGGTCACCTCGCGATAGATGAGCGCACCGCCCAAGGGATTGACGATCGAGAACAATGCCGGCAACGCCACCAGAAAGCTGCTTGCCACCCCACCCAGGATCGTCATTGGAGAACCCTTGCCTCTAGAAGGCGCCACAATACGTCGAGTCCGGCACCGTCGCGACTATCGCAGGACGTCAGGATTTCGCTATGGCATCGACCTCCGCTCTCTCGTAGAAGCTTGCTGCCCCGGGTGAAAGCTCGGCGGCGCGCTACCACCTATGCGCAATCCAACCCTGCAACCCGCAGTCTCTCCTGCAGGCCCGCAGCCAGTGTGATTGGCAGGCATGAAGAACAAACCGCTCGTTGGCGTTATCTGCTGCACGCGCTTTCCCGAGGACCCGGCCCAGGCTGTGGCCGAGCGCTACCTCCGCGCCGTTCCATTCATGGGCGCGGAGGCCGTCCTCCTGCCGTCGATGCCGGGACTCAATGACCCAGCCTCGATCATCTCGCGTGTCGATGGCGTCCTGTTGACGGGAAGCCCCTCGAACGTCGAGCCGTCGCGCTATCGCACGGTCGATCCCGGCGCCGTGCCCTTCGACCCTCCGCGCGACGACACCGCCATGGGCCTCATCTCTACCGCCGTCGATGCCGGCAAGCCCGTGCTCGGCATCTGCCGTGGGTTCCAGGAGATCGCCGTCAAGTACGGTGCGACGCTGCGCCGGGACCTCGGCGATGACCAGCGCGAGCAGGTCCATCACGTCCCTCATGGCATCCCCATCAACGAGCTGTTCGATCTTTCCCATCGCGTTGATCTCACCCAAGGGGGGGTGCTCGAAACCGCACTTGGCTGCCCATCGATCGTTGTCAACTCGGCCCATTTCCAGGGCGTGCGCGAACTGGGTCCCGACCTTGTCGTCGAGGCGACGAGCCCCGATGGCATCATCGAGGCCGTCCGGCCCAAGTCCGGCGATCGCGTCCTCGGCGTGCAGTGGCACCCGGAGTGGAAAGTCGCCGAGAACGACAACTCGAGAGCGCTCTTTGCGCTTTTCGGCCTGATGCTGCGCGGCGAATCGCTTCAGGGCGCTGCCGAGGCCGTGGCGCGTCGTTCGAGCTGACCTTCGACCGGCCTCAATAGAACTTGAGATAACGCGCCTTCTCCCAATCCGAGACGTGGTTGATGTAGCTCGTCCACTCGTCGCGCTTGAAGTCGAGCCACGCCCTCTTCATCTGCGGACCGAAGGCGCCAACGCTCAGCGGATCGGCATCGAACGCATCGAGCGCCTCCTCCAGAGTCTTGGGAAGATGCGTGATGCCTATAGCTTCGAGCTCTGCGGTGCTCTTCAGGTACATGTTCTCTGTGTGCGGATCGCCAGGATCCAATCCCTGCTCGATGCCCTCGAGCCCCGCGAGCAGCACCATCGCGGCGCCTAGATAAGGATTGCACGAGCTGTCCGCCGCGCGGAGCTCGACGCGTCCGCCCCCCAGCGGAATGCGCAGAGTGTTGGTGCGGTTGTTGTTGCCGTAGCAAGCCCACACCGGCGCCCACGTGAAGCCCGACATCGAGCCTTTGAGCACTAGGCGCTTGTAGCTGTTGACCGTCGGCGCCACGACGGCGCAGATCGCGGGAAGGTGCTTCAGCACGCCGGCGAGGAACTGATATCCGAGCTTCGACAGCCCGCACCCGCGCGCATCGCCCGCATCGACGAACAGGTTCTGTCCGCTCTTCACGTCGGCGAGCGACATGTTGAAATGCGCGCCGCTGCCGGCCCGGTCGCCATACGGCTTCGGCATGAAGGTCGCAAACCCGCCGTGCTTGCGCGCTATCTCGTTCGCCATGAACCGGAAGAAGACGAAGCGGTCTGCCATGGACAGAGCGTCGAAATAGCGGAAGTCGATCTCGAACTGCCCGACGCCGTCCTCGTGGTCGAAGCTGTAGACGTCCCAGCCGAGCGTGTTCATCGCCTGCACCAGCTCGTCCATCCAGCCCATGTTGTCCAGCATGCGCGAGATGTCATAGGCAGGCTTGTCGAGGTTCTTGCGATCCGACAGCGGCTTGAATCCAAGCGCCGGATCGTCCTGCAATACGAAGAACTCCGCCTCCATGCCGAGGTTCATCGCGTATCCCATGTCCGCCGCCTTGGCGAGCGCACGCTTCAGGATGTTGCGGCTGCACGCCTCGAACGGCTTGCCTTCGCACCAGAGATTGCTCGCGAACCAGGCCACCTCGCCGTTCCACGGCAGCACCGCGCACGACTGCGGGTCGGGATGCGCAGCGACCTCCTCGTCACTCACGTCCTGCGGTACGCCATCGAGCGCCGCACCCGTGCAAAGCTCCGAGCCTGACATCATCCGGTCCAGGTGAGCGATGGGGACGACCTTGCCCTTCGATACGCCATGCATGTCGACGTAGCTTGCCAGCAGGTACTTTACGCCTGCCGCAGCAAGCTTGCTGCCAAGCTCGTTCGGTTCCTTGCTTACGATTGCATCCATGTTCCCTCTACTCCTTCAGCGCGCGGGCAACCCCAAGGCTCCGCCAACTGGCCAAGCCGCTTGTGTTTAATTAATTGATCAATTAATTTATGCGCAAGTGAAATAGCGCTCACGTCCGCCCGTATTGTGAGCAACAGTGCCACCAGCCTGCACAGGCGATAAGCATCTGGTCAAAACCGTAGAGTCTGTCAGAACGAGTGAGACGCGCAGGTCGATTGGAGCACTGAAGACGACAGGATGAGCAGGGAAGAGAAGCAACCCCGCCGAGCCGGGCGCAAAAGCGGCGCCCCATCGAGCGCACGCAAGCGGTCCGGCGGCGGCGCCGGACGACCGAAGCTCACGCTGGCAACGCCCGACGCCGAGTTGCGCATCACCGAGGCAGCGCTCGAGCTGTTCTCCAAGCGCGGCTTTTCGGCCGTTACGACGAAGGACATAGCCGACGCCACCGGATTCAACCCGGCGTTGATCTACTACTATTTCGGCAGCAAGGAGGAGCTGTTCCGTCGCGCCGTCACGCTCGCTGTCGAGCGCGCCTTCGAGCAGTTCCGCATTTCCCGCCAGGGACTCGTGCACCCGCGCGACATCATCTTCGGCTGGCTCGATACGCATATCCTGCAGTACGACGTCATCGCCAAGCTCATCATGATCTCGCTCGACTATGCCAAGACGGCAAAGCGCAAGACGCGGCTCGATGAGGCGATCCATCGCTTCTATGACGACGAGCGCGAGGTCCTGCGGCAAACATTGTTGGCTGGAATAGCGCGCTGCGATTTCCGCAAGGTCGATGTCGACGAAACCGCAACGTTCATCTCCACCTATCTCGACGGCGTTTTCGTGCGCGCCATGATCTTGAAGAAGTTCGAGCCCGTCGCCGCCATCCGCCAGCTCCGCTCATTCCTCGACACCTATCTCAAGGTTCGGTGAGATCACCCGGCACCGCCCCTGGCCGCGGCGACAGATTTCCCACGCTTTCGAGAAAATTGCTCGCTTGCACGCAAATCTTCCGGACATCCTAATCGTCCAGCCTCTTAACCCAGGATCGCGAATCGTTCCGCGCACGCCTAGGCTGCGAGGATCGACTGGATAGAGGAGCACCGCGCCCATGCAGGACATCGTGACCAACGGGAGCATGCCGGAGCCGATCGACGGCAGGCGCGGAGCATCGATCGCCGGGCCGAGGAATGTCGCGCTCGAGCGCCAGGTGCCGGACATCTTCTCCGCCCCCGTGACCGACAACGGTCTCATCCCCAACATGCACTTCCCATTCGCGTTTGCGCACAACCGCCTCGAGGACGGCGGCTGGGCACGCGAGGTGACGAACCGCGAGCTCCCGGCACTGACCTCGATGGCCATCGTCAACATGCGGCTGGGGCCCGGAGTCGCGCGCGAGATGCACTGGCACAAGGAGGCCGAGTGGGCCTACATCACCGCCGGCAAAGCGCGGCTCACCGTCGTCGATGCCGCCCGCCATGTGACGGTCGACGATCTCGAGCCGGGAGATGTGTGGCTCATCCCGTCGGGGATGCCACACTCGATTCAAGGTCTGGAGGAGGGCACCGAGTTCATCCTCGTATTCGACGACGCGAATTTCTCCGAGAACCAGACCCTACTCGTCACAGAGTTGATGGCGCACCTGCCGCGCAGCGTCGTCGCCAAGAATTTCGGCGTGCCGGAGGAAGATCTCGCATCGCTTCCGACGCACCAGAAGTACATCTTCAGGCTTCCCGTCCCCGAGGCCCTCGATGTCGTGCGCAAGCAGCTCCCCGATGATCCGCCGCTGCAGCCCTACGTGTTCCACGCCTCGAAATCCCCGGCCATGAAGTTCGACGGCGGCTCGACCAAGATCATCGACAGTAGGCAGTTTCCCGAGACGACGCTCTCGGCGCTGATCATCGATTTGGAGCCCGGCGCGATGCGCGAGGTCCATTGGCATCCCGATGCCGATGAGCTGCAGTACTACACCAAGGGTCGGGGTCGCATGACCGTATTCGATGCAACCGCAAACGCACGCACGTTCGACTTCCATGCCGGCGACGTCGGCTGCGTCCCCAAGACGCTAGGCCATTACATCGAGAACACCGGCAATGAGCCGATGCAGGTCATCAACGTCTTCAACTCGAAGAGCTACAGCGACATCTCGCTCAATCAGTGGATGGCCCTGACACCGCCGGCTATGGTACGCGGCACGTTGAATCTGAACGACAGCGTGATGAAGTCGCTGCGGCGCTCCTACCGTCCGGTCGTGCGCTAGGAAAGTGCCTTCCTGGTTCCTAGGCACGCCCCTCGCGCACCCCGGCCTCGTCGTCGCCAAGCGAGCCTGATTCCGCCCTTGCATAGCCTCGGCGCGGCAACACCGATATGACCAAGACCACAGCAACGATCGCGAGTGACGCATTGACGAACCAGGCCATGGGATCGGCAATGCGTGAGATCCAGATGCTCCCATGAGCGATGGGCAGCGCTACCAGCGACGCCGCACACGCAAGGCGCAACACCCGCACGCCCGTCACCGCATCGGGTAGAAGCAGCGCCACGAGCAGCGCCATCGAGGCAGCAACCAGGTAGACATAGAGAACGCTTGCTTCCGCGACGTAGAACGACGCCACCGCCGATGCCGCCAGGGCCGCCGGCTGCCCCCAGCCGACGCCGACCCAAATCTTTTCCCACCGCCGTGCCGGCCGCCCCTTGTCCCTGCGGCGCGAAAGCCAGATCGTCACCCCGGTGTAAGTAACGACGCTCAGAGCGAGGCCGAGAACGGCGTAGGCGAGCTTGATCGGCGTCCCACCAAACCATCCGAAGTGCAATGGCTGCAGCACGCCGAGTATCTGCTGGCCGACGCCGCCGGTCTCGAGTCCACCATCCCCCAGCGGCGTGAGATCGCCCTTGAAGTAGTAGGTATTGCCTAGCGCTACATGGCCGGGCGTCCGCATGCTGAGGTGAACCACCTGCCCGGCTTTACCGATGTGGCCGATGTTGATGCTGGTGAATTCGGCATCTGGCTTCGCAGCCTGCACCTGCCGGATCATTGCCGCAACGTCGGGGATTGGCGCAGCGGTCTCGTCGCTGCTGGCGTGCGGACCGAGAATGGCTGCAAAGGCCTTTTCCGAATCGCCCTCGTAGGCGGCAAGCGCGAGCACGCCGACGATCAGCGACGATAGGCCCAGCAGCGCCCCGGTCAGCGTCACGACGAAATGAAACGGCAGCCCCCATACCCCGAGACGATTGTGCAGGTCCGCATCCTGTAGGCGCCGCGATCCGCCCCAGCGCAGGTGGAACGCGTCCTTGAAGAGGCGTGGATGCGACAGTAGTCCGGAGATGAGGGAGGACAGCAGCGCTACGCCCGTAAGGCCGACGAGGAACAGCCCCCACGTCCGCGGCAGATGCAGGCTCATGTGCAGCTCGGTGACGAACTCGGTCCACGGTGCATGCGCACGCGCTACCAGCTTTCCGTCTGCATCGGCCAGCCAGTGCCCCTCCACACCCGTCTCATGGTCGTGATAGGAGACGAGAAAACGGGCACGGCCCGCCCGCGCATTGGGACCCATGATGAAGAGATCGTGCGCCGCGTTGTCTTGCAGCGCTTGCGCCTGACCGTTTCCCACCGCGGCACCGACCACGTCCGCGCCGACAGGCTGCTCGACCGGCGCCACGTCAGGCTGCTCCCAGCGCTGGAGGTCGAACATGAAGACGCTGACCGTCCCCGTCAGGCAGACGATGTAGATCAGCGCCGCAAACGCGAGGCCGAGCGCCGAGTGACCGGCCAGCATGGCCCGCACGAACTGGGGTGCCAGGAACTGGCGCTTGCGGACCGAGGCAGCTTCTATGCGATCATGCATCAGACCAGCACCTTGGGCAGAAAGGCAATGCCGTATCCAACGGCGGAGATGCAGGCCAGCAGCAACGCAGCCCGCAGCAGTTTCGCGTCGCTTAACGTCCAAGCCATGCCGCCGCCCCACAGGATCGGCACCAGAAGTCCGCCGACGACAACCCGATCATGCGTTTCAAGCGGCATCGCAACGGCAAATGCGACGCCGACCCCAATGGCAGCGATCCCGGCGAGGACGATTGACAACAACGCCTTGGCAGCAGCACGCCCCCAGTTCGTCGGCCGCTCCTCGGGCTCGAGTGCTGCATCGCGCAACCTCAGTGCCTTGCGCTCCCGCACTTCCCGCCCGAGGCCAATGATGGCGTAAGCGATGAGACCAAGCGCGATCAGCGCATAAGCGGTGCCGACCTCCGTTCCCCATGCGTGAAAGAACGCCCAGAACCCGGCCGCGATGAGTACCCACCCGCCGGCGAGAGACGGCAGATTGCGCGGCCTCTTTCCGAGCCACGATGCCCGCAACAAAGCAACGCCGCCTGCCAACAGCACAAGGCCCGCTGCGGTCGCAAGCGGGATGAAGACACCGATCTGATCCAATGTGTCGTATCTCTCCCAAAGGGAAGATCCGGAGCAGATCGCCGCCCCGGATCGCTCGTCAGAACTTGTAGGTGAACCCGGATATGATCGTGCGCGCCTGTCCCACGCCACAGTCGCCGCGATAGGCCGAGCAGGTCGTGACGTAATACTCGTCCTCGAGGTTCTGCGCCGTGAGCTGCCAACGCCAATCCGGCGTCTCGTACGAGACCATAGCGTCGAAGAGCGTGTAGGAAGGCGTTATCACGTTGAGCTCGGCGCCCGTCGCTATATCTTTTCCGATGCTAACGGTCGAGCCGACGTAGCGAACACCTCCGCCGAGGGACAATCCATTGAGGGCGCCGCTATGGAATGTGTAGATGGCCCACAGTGATGCAAGATGCTTGGGTATCCATTCAACCTGCTTGCCAACCATGTAATCCGAAATGCCGGAAGCGAGGGGATAGAGCTCCGGGTACTTCTCGTAGGTGGCATCGGTGTAGGAGTAGGCGGCGATCACCTTCATCTCACGCGTCAGTGCGCCGACTGCCTCGATCTCGAACCCCTTCACCTTCACGTCCGCGCCCTGCACGGCATCGAAAAGGACATCGGGCTGCACGATGCGGTTCCTGTCGTTGAGCTGGTACAGTGCGGCGCTGACCATGAACGGCAGTTTGTCCGGCTGGTACTTGAGGCCCACCTCGACCTGCTCGCCTTCCAGCGGACCGGCCGGCTTCAGGGTTTCGCCGAGCACGGTCGAACGGATGCTGTTGCCGACAGGCTGCCCGGGTTGCGGCGAAAACGACGTCGAGTAGCTGATGTAGGGGGTCAGCCCGAGGTTGGACTCGTACATGAGCGCGGCGCGGCCGGTTGTGGCCGTTTCGGTCTCGTCCGGCGAGCCTTCCTGCTCCATCGTCAACCAATCCTGGCGCATGCCCAACACCGCGATCCACGACCCCCATTTGATCTGGTCCTGGATGTAAAGGCCCGACTGCTTCTGCACCTCCTCCGGCCGCCAGTAGAGCGGGACGGCACCCTTCGGAATCATCGAGAAATCGAACGCGTAGTAGAACGAGCTCTTCCCATACTGCGGATTGTAGATGTCGAAGACCGGCTGTCCGTAGGGCGAGATGTTGTCGAGCAATGTGCCAGCGGTCAGCTGATCGGTCTCATACCTCATGTAGTCGAAGCCGCCGATCAGCTTGTGCCCTGCATCGCCGGTCATGAACGTGCCAGCGACGTTGGTGTCGGAATTGAAAACCTCGGTTTCACTGAACTGCTTCGTATAGGCGCGGGCAATCTGCGTCTGATCGGCATCGAGGAAGGGCGCCGTGGAGATGGGAAGCCCCAGGAAGCCGAGGCGCGCCGGCGTCAGCACAACCGCGTAGTGCGACTCATAGGAGTTCTCCGTGTGCGTATAGCGCGAGGCATGATGCATCTTGATGCCCTCAGCGAGCTTGTGATCGATGAATACCGTGCCCGACTGCGATTCAGTATCGTAGAAGTCGGTCGGCTCGCCGGTGAAGGTCGAGCGCGGAACGATTTGTCCGTTGACGTTCGGGGTCAGTGTGCCGATCTGCGGCAGGAACTGCTGCGTCGAGCCGCTGTGGTCGTCGCGGAAATTGCCGAGCAGCGTGATGCTCGTGTCATTCGTCGGCCTGTACGTGAGCGACGGCGCCAGCATCAACCGGTCGTTCTCCACGTAGTCGACCTGAGTATCGGCATCGCGCCCGAGGCCTACGACGCGGTAGAGCCACTTGCCGTCGCTCGTGAGGGCGCCGGTTGAATCGAACTTCACTTGCTTGAAATCGAACGAGCCGTATTCGAGCGTGATCTCGTTGTAGGCGATGTCCGACGGCAGCTTGGATACGGTGTTTATGATGCCGCCTACTGGTGCCTGGCCATAGAGCATCGAGGACGGGCCACGCAGAACCTCTACGCGCTGCAGCGAATATGGCTCGATCGCAGAAGTGTTGACGAAGTAGCCGTAATTGGTGCGCAGTCCATCGACGTAATAGGCCGCCTCGGTCCCGCGGATGAGCGAGAAGTCTCCACGGCTGTCGTAGCCGAAGCCGTCGGCAACCACGCCCGGTACGTAGCGGATCGATTCCTGCAGGTTCTGCACGCCCTGGTCGCGCATCTGCTCGGCGCCGATGACGGAGATCGATTGCGGCGTCTCCTTCAGCGGCGTGTCGGTCTTGGTGCCCGTCTCCGAGTTCTGCGCGACATAGTTCTCGACCGGCCCCGTCGCCGTGCCGGGTGCTCCGCGATAGTTCTTGGCCGGCTCGGCCTTCTGTTTCTGCGCTGACGGAGTTCCAGTCGCCGAGGACTGGTTCTTCACTGCCTTCTTCTTTGCGGCGCTCTTCTTCGGCTGGGTCGTGGCTTCGACCGTCACTGCGGGGAGCGGCGTCACCGCCGGCGCATTGGTGCCCGGCTCGGATACTATCGCAGCAGGCCCGGCCGACTGCGCCCAGCCTACCGAAGAGACAAAACATCCCCCTGCCGCCAAAATGGCAGCAGCACACAAACGCATACGCACGTGAAGCCCCCGGCGTCGACGAAATACAGACAGACACCGCAGTCGCGCGACGGCAACGACCGCTCAGCGCAACTCTAAGTGTAGGCCGCGCATATGTCTACTTTTATCGTAAAGATTCTATATTGCCCGTACACGAACCAACCGATCCCCCCACACGCGCGTGGCTTGCACTGTCCTCCATGCCCTGTGATCGAGCCAACCTGGACCTCAGCCCTCGTCTGCTTTGTGCCGCCCATTCGGCAAGCAGCACCGAACGGGCCGCGACCGACCTAAGCCGCCGATTTCCCGCAAGAAACCCGTTCTGCACTTAAGCTCTTGCTTCTCCCTTGATACGGATATTATAACATCCATCGCAACGGACCCTAAGGAGGCCACGTCATGGATGCTGATCTTGCCGCGCACCTTTCCAACGCCGCGCCACAGCCCGACACGCGTCTTCCCGTGACGGTCCTCTCCGGCTTCCTCGGTGCCGGCAAGACGACGCTGCTCAACCACGTCCTCAACAATCGCGAGGGCCGCAAGGTCGCGGTGATCGTCAACGACATGAGCGAGGTGAACATCGACGCCGACCTCGTCATGGGCGGGGGCGCAAACCTGTCGCGCACCGAGGAGACGCTTGTTGAGATGTCGAACGGCTGCATCTGCTGCACGCTGCGCGACGACCTCCTGAAGGAGGTCGAGCGCCTAGCCAAGGACGGCCGCTACGACTACCTGCTCATCGAATCGACCGGCATTGCCGAGCCGCTCCCCGTAGCCGCAACGTTCGAGTTCCGCGACGAGGACGGCAAGAGCCTGTCCGACCTCGCCCGCCTCGACACCATGGTGACGGTGGTCGACGCCGCCAACCTGCTTCGTGACTATTCGTCCTTTGACTTCCTCAAGGACCGCGGCGAGATCGCCGGCGATGGCGACGAGCGCTCGCTCGTCGGTCTCCTCGTCGAGCAGATCGAGTTTGCCGATGTCGTCGTCCTCAACAAGACGGACATCGCCAAGCCGCACGAACTCGAGCTCGCCAAGTCGATCATCCGCGCCCTCAACGCCGACGCACGCATCATCCAGACCGACCATGGGAGAATCGCACTCGCCGACATCCTCGACACCGGGCTCTTCTCTTTCGACGCCGCGCATCGGCATCCGACCTGGTTCAAGGAGCTGAACGGCTTCAAGGACCACCAGCCGGAGACCGAGGAATACGGCATCTCCAGCTTCGTCTACCGCGCGCGCGGACCCTTCGAGCCGGCAAAGCTGCACGCCTTCTTCGGCAAGTCCTGGCCGGGCGTCGTGCGGGCGAAAGGCTTCTTCTGGCTCGCGACCCGCCCGGCGTTTGTCGGCGAGCTGTCGCAGGCGGGCCCGCTCGTGCGCACCGAGGCCATGGGCTACTGGTGGGCAGCCGTGCCGAAGAAGAATTGGCCAGATGATGAAAGTCTTCTCGCGCGCATCAACTCCGGTTGGCATCGCCAATGGGGCGACCGGCGACAAGAGCTCGTGTTCATCGGCACCAAGGAGATGGACAAGGAGAAGATCAAGGCGGAGCTCGACGCCTGCCTTCTCGAGCTGCCCAAGGATGGCACCATCGATTCTAGGGTCTGGGCGCGCCTCGACGATCCGTTCCCGCTCTGGCACCGAGACGCCGCGTGAGCATGAGCCCATTGTTCAAGCGCCGCATCTTCCTCGCTGATGCCGCAGGCGCAGAGGCCTTTGCGGGCATCGGATTTGCCCGCGTGCGGTCGTGGCCAACCTGCAATCTACTGGCTACCGCCCCTCGGCATGCTGACGCCGGCAGCGCCGACCTGCCGCGACCGCCAGGCCGGGGCACGGCGCGCCTGTCGCTTCTTCAGCCAGATGACGATACCGGTCGCCGACAGGATCGCGACCACGATTCCCAGCACTGAAAGGACGATGCGGCCGGGGATTCCTGCGATGCGGCCGGAATGCAGCGGGAATTGCAGCTGCATGAACACGTCGGCCGCCGTGCCCTCCCAGGGCACGCGGCCGCCGA
>JAEXXM010000072.1 GCA_023405815.1 Pseudomonadota bacterium
CCTCAGGCAACAGCGTCGCCTGTCTCCGATCCGCACCTTCGATGAACCGCCCCATCCGATCCTCCCGCGAAGCCTCACAGGAATCGTACAATGGTTCGCTGGAACGACAGGGTTTTCACACAGGCTCATATAGCAGCCGACAAATGCGAGTTGTATTTGGCAAGCCCCCCCGCAAGGGAGATATCACCGGTTTTCAATGGCGTGCCGCGGGGCGGCTACGGCTTTACATGCGACGGCGTGACTTGATTGCTGCAGCCAGCGTTCCCTCGTCGAGGTAGTCGAGCTCTCCGCCCACGGGCACACCCTGCGCCAGGCGGGAGACGACAATGCCCGTCGGCGCCAGTTGCTCGGTCAAATAGTGGGCCGTCGACTGGCCTTCGACCGTGGCATTCAGCGCCAGGACGATCTCCTTCGCCTCTCCCGCCGCCGCGCGCTCGATCAGCCGGGCGATGTTGAGGCGGTCCGGCCCGATGCCGTCGAGCGGGGATAGATGGCCCCCGAGCACATGATAAAGCCCGTTCACGACGCCGGCCCGCTCCAGCGCCCACAGGTCGCCGACCTCCTCCACGACCACGATCAGCGACCGGTCGCGACGCTGATCCTGGCATATGCTGCAAGGCGATACGGTGTCGAGGTTTCCGCATTGCGGGCACTCGACGATCTTGGCGACGGCGTCGGTCAATGCCTCGGCCAGAGGCACGAGCAGATCGTTGCGCCGCTTGATGAGCGCAAGCGCCGCCTTGCGTGCCGAGCGAGGACCGAGCCCGGGCAATCTCCCGAGGAGCTGAACCACCCTCTCGATCTCCGGTCCCGAAACTTTCTTTGTCATCCGCTGCCTAGCTACTGGGACGTCCCGATGATGCACAATCGCGTGACGTGATCGAGGTCAATTACGGCAAACGAAGCATTTGCACTAATTTCCAATACGCCGCGACTTTGGCTTGGCGGTCCAAGTGCGGTAACGTGCCGCCACAAAAGTGGGGCCAACACCCCTCACCCCCTTGGGAGGAAAAAATGCAGCTCATCGTCAACCCCGAAACTCCGTCTGCAGCTCTGGCACGTGTCGGACAGAGCATCAAGATTCGCAGCCGTTACGACAACTACATCGGCGGCCAGTGGGTCCCCCCGACGAAGGGGCAGTACTTCGAGAACCGCACCCCCATCTCCGGCGAGCTGATCAACGAGATCGCCCGCTCGACCGCCGAGGATATCGAGAAGGCTCTCGATGCCGCGCATGCCGCCGCCGAGAAATGGGGCAAGACCTCGGCCGCCGAGCGCGCCGCGATCCTCAACAAGATCGCCGACCGCATGGAGGCAAACCTCCCGGCGCTGGCCACCGTCGAGACTATCGACAACGGCAAGCCCATCCGCGAGACGATGGCCGCCGACCTTCCCCTCGCCGTCGACCACTTCCGCTACTTCGCGAGCTGCATCCGCGCTCAGGAAGGCGCGCTGTCGGAGATCGACGAGACGACCATCGCCTACCACTATCATGAGCCGCTCGGCGTCGTCGGCCAGATCATCCCCTGGAACTTCCCCATCCTCATGGCGGTGTGGAAGCTCGCTCCGGCCCTCGCCGCCGGCAACTGCGTCGTGCTGAAGCCGGCCGAGCAGACGCCGTTCTCCGTCATGGCGCTTGTTGACCTCGTCGGCGACCTGCTGCCGCCCGGCGTCCTCAACATCGTCAACGGCTTCGGCGTCGAGGCCGGCAAGCCGCTCGCCCAGAACCCGCGCATCGCCAAGATCGCTTTCACCGGTGAGACGACTACGGGCCGTCTCATCATGCAGTACGCCTCCGAGAACCTCATCCCGGTGACGCTGGAGCTCGGCGGCAAGTCGCCGAACGTCTTCTTCGCCGATGTGTTCAACGAGGACGACGACTTTTTCGACAAGGCCCTCGAGGGTTTCACCATGTTCGCCCTCAACCAGGGCGAGGTCTGCACCTGCCCTTCGCGCGCACTCGTGCAGGAGAGCATCTACGACGCCTTCATCGAGCGTGCCATCGAGCGCGTGAAGAAGATCGTGCAGGGCAGCCCGCTCGATCCCAAGACGATGATCGGCGCCCAGGCCTCCTCCGACCAGCTCGAGAAGATTCTCGCCTACATCAACATCGGCGCGGGCGAGGGCGCTCAGCTCCTGACCGGCGGCAAGCGCGCCAACATCGGTGCGGGCTTCGAGAACGGCTTCTACGTCGAGCCGACCGTCCTCGCCGGCCACAACAAGATGCGCATCTTCCAGGAGGAGATCTTCGGCCCCGTCCTGTCGGTGACGAAGTTCAAGACCGAGGCCGAGGCGCTCGCCATCGCCAACGACACGCTCTACGGCCTCGGCGCCGGCGTGTGGTCGCGTGATGCCAACACCGCCTATCGCATGGGCCGCGGCATCAAGGCCGGCCGCGTCTGGACCAACTGCTACCACCTCTACCCCGCCCACGCGGCGTTCGGTGGCTACAAGCAGTCGGGTATCGGTCGCGAGACGCACAAGATGATGCTCGACCACTACCAGCAGACGAAGAACGTCCTGCAGAGCTTCAGCCCGAAGGCGCTCGGCTTCTTCTGATCCGCGCCATCGGCGTAGAACCTTCCTCTCGCAGCGCGGCCCGAAAAGCCGCGCTGCTTTTCTATCGAGGATCGCACATGACCGAAGCACGCCCGACGCTGCGCCAGCTTTTGGCACTGCCCGACACGCCCGCGCCTCTGTCGAAATCGACCCTGGTATTGATCGACTGCCAGAACACCTACCGTCACGGCATCATGCAGCTCGAGGGAGTCGAGCCTGCACTTCAGGAATGCGCAACGCTCCTGGAGCGCGCGCGCGAATCCGGCGCACCGGTCATCCACATCCAGCACGACGCCGGCCCCGGCTCCCCTTACGACGTGCGCGCCGAGATCGGTGCCATCGCCGACGTCGTAGCGCCGAAGGCGGGCGAGACCGTCATCACCAAGGCGTATCCCAGCTCCTTCGAGCAGACGAGCCTCGATGCCGAGCTGAAGAAGCTGGGTGTCACCGACCTTGTTCTCGCCGGCTTCATGACCCACGTATGCGTGAACTCGACCGCCCGCGCGGCGTTCAACCACGGCTACCGCTCGACTGTCGTCGGCAACGCGACCGCGACGAGGTCGCTTCCGAACCCGCTCGGCGGCACGCTTCCCGCCGAGGTCCTTCACAATGGCGCGCTCACGGCGCTGTCCGATATATTCGCGATCGTGGTACCTTCGCAGAAGGCAATCCCCACCTAAGCTCGATTAGAGCGAGGAGAGAGCAAAATGGTCGAGCGAGTGAGTGTCACGCCGGCGGCTACGAAGCTGATCGAGAAGCTCGTCGCACAACACGGCCCCCTGCTGTTCCATCAATCCGGCGGTTGCTGCGACGGCAGCGCCCCGATGTGCTACCCGCGCGGCGAGTTCAAGATCGGCGAGCGCGACGTCTACCTCGGCGCCATCGCCGGGTGCCCCGTTTACATCTCCGGCCCCCAGTTCGAGTACTGGCAGCACACCCATCTCATCATCGACGCCGTGCCAGGCCGCGGCTCCGGCTTTTCCATTGAATCACCTGAAGGTCTCCGCTTCCTCACCCGCTCCCGCGTCTTCACCGAGGACGAGTACGACGAGCTGGACCGCATGGGCCCCCCGCCGCGCGGCCCCGAGGCCATGGCGGCAACCGCCGCCCGTTGAGCCTGCCGCCGTTCACTTTGTTGGTGATCAGGGTCAAGATTTGCCGCCCTCGGCGTGCTAAGCGGCTACCTGTGTCCCTGCCGCACTAGGAATTGTCTGCAATCGCCCTGACATTCCGCCCGTTTGGGCATCCGGTCAGGGGATGCGCCGGGTGCAGCAACCGCACGGTCGAAGATGAAGTCAGCCTACATTGCTCTGGCCGCCGTCCTTATCTGGTTCGGCGCGGCTATCGCCCAGGACACCCCATCACCGCCAGCCGACGGCGACGCTGCGGCCGAAACCGGCGACGAGTCGGGCGCCGATGCGAGCGGCGAGAATGCCGACGACGCGCCGCGTCCGGGCCCGGTGCAAAAGGATGCTCCCTTCAAGGAGCTTGCCGGCCGCTGGGTTGGCGAGGGCCGCATCGGCATGAGCGAAGGCAAGGTGGAAAGCGTCAAGTGCCGCGCCACCTACTTCGTCGAGGGCACCGGGAACCAGCTCAAGCAGAACATCCGCTGCGCCTCCGCCGGCGGCAAGGTCGAGGTGAAGAGCGACGTCCTCTCCAAGGACGGCAAGCTCTCCGGCACCTGGAACGAGCTCGTCTACAATCTCGGCGGCGACATGACCGGCGAGGTGACTCAGCGCGGGTTCCGCATCGTCGTGCGCGGCGGCGATCTGACGGCCAACATGGACGTCATTGTCATGAACGACCGGCAGATCGTCGAGATCCAGTTCTTCAACAGCTCGCTGCGCGGCCTGACGCTGATCTTGAAAAAGGGCTGACCGCGCCCGCAATATTGCGGGCCGCGCCGATCGGCTGCCGCGTCTATTGTTGCGCCGGCTGCGACCGCTGGGCCTCGAAGTCCGCTCGGCTCACGACACGTGGGCCCTGCACGAGACGTGGCCCCTCCACGAGCCCCGGACCTTGGGTCACCGGCCGCGGGGGCGAGCGCAACATCACCAACTCGCGGGCGAGCGAGGGCGACACCGCGAGTTGCGGCCTTGGAACGAATACACCATCCAGCGCGGCAGCCTCGAACGCGTCCGTGTCGTAGGCCGCCTGCTCGCCCTCCTCACGCAGGTCGAAGCGCGCTTGAGCCGTCTCGAGTGCGACATCGACGGTCGCGAACTTGCCGATGTGGCCCGGAACTATCGGGTAAACGCGCTTTCTAGCGTAGCTCGCCTCGGCCTTGGTCGGAGCTTGCAGGACACTGATGACAAGCGACGCAACACCTTGCCTGCGGAAGCCGAGCTTCTCCGCGGCGGCGCGCGAAACGTCGAGCTTGCGCTCCCCGCTATAGGGACCCGCGTTGGTGATCCGCAGCACGGAGGCATCGCCGGTCTTCGGATTGTAGGCGAGGATCACCGTGCCGTCGGGCAGCAGCGGGCTTGCAGCATTGTCGGGGAGATCCGCGCGGAAGACGGCGCCCGAACTCGTCAGCCCGCAGGGATTGAGCGGGTCGCGATGGCAGCTGTCGTAGTAGGAGGCGAGCACGTAGCCGCGCCAGCCGACAAGGGTATCGGTCTGCGACAGCGTGCCGACGCGGTGACAATAGCCGTGGAAGCAATAGCGGGAGCCGGGAGACTTTGCGTTCGCCGTTGGCACCGCCGCGGCGCTTAGGATGAAGGCCGCGGCTGCAGCGGCCAAAAAAGGCAGCGCCGGTCGCAGACCTGCGGCGTTAACCGACGCGGCACCCAATAGCGGAGGCTTCTGTCGTGGCATGCGGCCCCGGCCGATTCCCTCAAATCAGCCCCAGGCTTGCGAGACAACCGTGGCAAATGTTTGAGCAGCCCGCTCAGGCAAGGTAATTGCATGCTCGATCCATCGAGCTCTACATCGAGCAATCGCTGGGTGATCTGGCGATACGCCCGTTCGGCTATGGGCCACAAGCGGGCATTTCCCCGAAAATCGCACGTTGCCGCGCGATGGGATCAACCTCGAACCACGGCGCTGTGCCAATCGCCAATCTGAACCGGCATGCGTCGCTGGCCCCAGCCGCCCGGGTTCGCCTCGAAAGCGCCGACGATTTCGGTGCCGCACTCGCTGCAGCACCCATCTCCGGTGAGGCGCCACGCAGTAATTTCGTACCAGTCGCGGCCGATTACGCGGGTGCCACAGTGTGGGCAGAAGGTGCTCCCACCTGCCTCGTCATGCACGTTGCCTGTGTATACGTAGTGAAGCCCCGTCTCGCGCGCTATGTCACGCGCGCGCGTGAGTGTACCAGGCGGAGTGCCCGGCACGTCGAGCATCTTGTAGTCCGGGTGGAAGGCGGTGAAATGCAGCGGTACATCCGGCCCAAGCTTCGCCAGCACCCATTCGCTCAACGCTCTGACTTCCTGCGCGCCATCGTTGTGTCCAGGTATCAGGAGCGTCGTGACCTCGAGCCAAACCTTTGTCTCGCGCTTTAGGTACTCGAGCGTCTCGAGGACGGCGCCGAGATGCCCGGTGCAAAGCCGCTTATAGAACTCCTCCGTAAAAGCCTTCAGGTCGACGTTGGCCGCATCCATACAACTGAACAGTTCCTCGCGTGCTCCGGGGCCGACGTAGCCCGCTGTGACAGCGACGTTCTTGATGCCGTGCTTGCGAGCCATCTTGGCAACATCGACGGCATATTCGAGGAAGATGACCGGGTCGTTGTAGGTGTAGGCGATGGAGCGCGAGCCGGTGGCGATCGCGGCACGCACAATGTCCTCCGGTGAGGCCTCGTCTTGTAACCGGTCCATCGCGCGCGCCTTTGACATGTCCCAGTTCTGGCAGAACTTGCAGGTGAGGTTGCACCCCGCCGTGCCGAACGACAGTACGGGCGTGCCCGGCAGGAAATGGTTCAGCGGTTTCTTCTCGATCGGGTCGACGCAGAACCCTGAGGAGCGCCCGTAGGTGGTGAGCACGATCTGATCGCCCTGCCGGCCGCGCACGAAGCAGAGGCCGCGCTGGCCCTCGTTGAGCTTGCAATAGCGCGGGCAGACATCGCACTGGATGCGGCCGTCCTCGAGACGGTGCCAGTAACGGCCGGCAACACCTACCAATTGCCCGGTATCGGTCATAGTATTCAACATGCGCAGCGCTGAAGGAGGCGCCGCGTCATGCCTCACAAGCTCACAGCTCAGGGGTCGCGGCCCCCCGTGGCTGCCGGATCATTTTATCCGGGGTCGGCGGAAAACCTGGGCCGAATGGTATCGAGCCTGCTCGCATCCGCGCGGATCAGCGAACGGCCCGACCTTTCAGGCATCATCGTCCCACACGCCGGTTATGTCTACTCAGGGCCCGTAGCCGCGCGGGCCTTCGCAAGCGTGCCGGTTGCGAAGCACCGGTTCCACCGCTGCGTGATCGTCGGTCCGTCGCATTTCGTTCCATTCAGCGGGATTGTCGCGCCATCGTATGCGGCTTTTGCGACGCCGCTTGGCGAGCTGCCTGTCGACATTGACGCCGTTGAAGCGCTCGCCAACGGAGCTGGCGTCGTGATCAATGACGCCCCCCACGAACGGGACCACGCAATCGAGGTGGAACTACCATTTTTGCAGACGATCCTCGGCGGTCTGCAGATCATTCCATTGCTCTTCGGCATCACGTCCGCCCTTGCCGTTGCCGCAGCTATCGCCGAGGTTTGGACCGATAAGACGCTGCTGGTCGTCAGCTCCGACCTCTCGCACTATGAGGGATACGAAGCTGCCCGCAGCCATGACATGCGCACTGCGCAGGCGATAGAGGCCCTTGACGAGGGTGCAATCGGGCCAGCCGATGCCTGTGGGTATCTCGCTATCCGTGGCGCCTTGATCGAAGCCAAGCGGCGCGGACTCGCGATCGAGCGGGTCGCCTTGTGCAATTCTGGAGACACCGCGGGCGACAAGCACAGCGTCGTCGGGTATGGAGCGTGGGACATCGGGTAGGAGGCGCGCCGGTTGACGAGACTGGCCATCGCCGCATCGTCGTCATGCCGTACGCGCCGCAGTCCGCCATTGAGCGGCTAACCTTTGCGCCCGGCCCTCCAACCTTCGGAACGCAGCAGCTGAGCGGCGTCCATGCGATGCATGGCTCCGCCATGACGCGGGATAGGGTCGGTGCCCGGTTGAGGCAGGCGTTGCACCCGTCCGGCGTTGACGCGAGGAGCAACTCCCTCACATGCCGGGCCCCCCCGACCGAGGCGAGGCGAGAGCCACCCCCTGCCTCGCTGCCTACTGCCGATTGCCCAATGCCGATCGCCTATTGCCCAGCGGCACTACCGCCGCCCGAACAGCTTCTCGATGTCGGTGAGCTTCAGCTCCACGTACGTCGGCCGGCCATGGTTGCATTGCCCCGAGTACGGCGTCGCCTCCATGTCGCGCAACAGCGCGTTCATCTCGTCCGGCATCAGGCGCCGTCCCGACCGCACGCTGCCATGGCAGGCAATCGTGGCGACAACCGACAGCAGCCGCTCCTTCAACACGCCACCCTCGCCGTCGCGCAGAATGTCTGCAGCGATGTCCTTCACCAGCGCCATCACGTCGCCTTTGCCGAGCAGCGCCGGCACCTCGCGCACAATAATGGCGCCGGCTCCGAACGCCTCGAGCACCAGCCCCAGCTCCTCGATCTCGCCGGCCTTTTCCCCGAGAGCCGCCACTTCGTCGTCGCTAAGATCGACGACCACCGGCACCAGCAATCCCTGCCGCGCTACGCCGCCCGCGCTCAGCATCACCTTCAGGCGCTCGTAGACGAGCCGTTCGTGCGCCGCATGCTGGTCGACGATGACGATCCCGTCCCGCGTCTGCGCGACGATATAGTTCTCGTGCAGCTGCGCACGCGCCGCTCCGAGCGGCCGATCCTGCAGCTCGTCCGCGACCGGGGCGGTGAAGGCGCGCGTATCGGCGCTTGGGGCATCCGCGACGTCGAGCGGCGCCTGCATCTCCTCGGCGAGCCCCAGCGAAGCGCCGCCACGCGATGGTTGATAGTAGGTCGCCGCCCTCGGCCACTCGAACGGCACGACGTTGGGCCGCAGCTCGTCCAGAGCCGACACGCCGTTGGCAGCCGATGCGCGATGTCCCGCAGCATGCAGTGCCGCTGCCAGCGAGTTGACCAGCAGCGAGCGCACGCGCCCGGCATCGCGAAAACGCACCTCCACCTTCGCCGGGTGCACGTTGACGTCCACTTCCTCCGGCGGCAGCGTGACGAACAGCGCCAGCAGCGGATGCCGCCCGCGCGGAATGAGATCGCCGTAGGCGGCGCGCACCGCGCCGATCAGCAGCTTGTCTCGCACAGGGCGCCCGTTGACGAACAGGAACTGCTGGCCGGCATCGGGACGGTGCAGGGTCGGCAGCCCCGCGAAGCCCTTGACCCCAATGCCCTCTCGCGCCGCCTCGACCGGCACCGCATCCTCCATGAACTCGCGGCCCATGATGCGCCCCAACCGCTGCAAGAGGCCCGCATCGCCCGGAGCCTCGCGCGGCAACCTCAGCCCGGTGCGCTCACCGGTCGTCAGCGTGAAGCCCACCTGCGGGTGCGCCATGGCGAGCCGCTTCACGACCTCGCCCATCGCTTGATTCTCGGCCCGCTCCGACTTCATGAACTTCAGACGCGCTGGCACGCTGGAGAAGAGATCGCGCACCTCGACCGTCGTTCCGGTGTTGCCGGCGGCAGGCCGCACGTCGCCCTTCGCCCCGCGATCGACACCGAGCGCGAAAGCCTCCGACGCGCCACGCGCGCGCGACAGGATCGTCAGCCGCGCGATGGAGCCGATGGACGGCAGCGCCTCGCCGCGGAAGCCGAGCGTGCGCACCGAGAACAAATCCTCGTCGGAAAGCTTCGAGGTAGCATGGCGCTCAACCGCCAGTGTCAGGTCCTCTGGCGGCATGCCGCAGCCATCGTCCGTGACCCGGATCAGCGCCAGCCCACCCGAGGCGGCTACGATATCGATTTCGCCAGCCCCGGCATCGAGAGCGTTCTCGGTGAGCTCCTTGACGACGCTCGCCGGCCGCTCGACGACCTCGCCGGCAGCGATCCGGTTGATGGTTTCCGGTGAAAGCTGGCGAATCGCCATGCAGATACCCCCTGTTGGGGGCCAACCTACCTCGCGATTCGGGCTGGGCCCGGCGGTTGCAGAGCCATCATCCCCGGTTTTCCCTCCCGCTGGTAGGACTAAAGGCCATGTGCGACGGCGTGCTGCTTTCCAAGCACGTGGAATTTGTCCATCTGTGCGCGCCATATCATCCCTGGACGGCCCGCCCGGCCCTCCGGTCAATACTTTGGAGAACACATGCGGCTCGACGCCATTCCGATCGGAAAGAACCCGCCCCTCGACATCAACGTTGTGATCGAGGTGCCCGTAGGCGGCGAGCCTATCAAGTACGAGCTCGACAAGGCCGCGGGAACGCTGTTCGTCGACCGCTTCCTCTACACGCCGATGCGCTATCCGGGGAACTACGGCTTCGTCCCGCACACGCTCTCGACCGACGGCGACCCGATAGATGTCCTCGTCTGCAACACGCGTGCGATCATCCCCGGTGCAGTGATCAACTGCCGTCCGGTCGGCGTCCTCGTCATGCAGGATGAGGGCGGCGGCGACGAGAAGATCATCGCCGTGCCGAGCTCGAAGACGACCATGCGCTACGACAAGGTGGCGAACTACACCGACCTGCCGCAGATCACGGTGCAGCAGATCGAGCACTTCTTCGGCCACTACAAGGATCTGGAGCCCGGCAAGTGGGTCAAGATCGACCACTGGGGCGATTCAGGCGAGGCGCGTCGGCTGATCACCGACGCCGTCGAGCGCGCCAAGCAGGCCAACCGCTGAAGGCAGACGCCTGCTGTCATCCCGAGCGCAAGCGCCAGCAATAAGTGTCATCCTCGGGCTTGTCCCGAGGATCCACGGCTGAGCAGGCGCCCGCGTTGGAATTTTTCGACGGGCGCTGGAGCAAGGTTAAGGGTGGCTCCTCGGCATAAAGCCGAGGATGACAGCGAGAGTGCGAGGGGCAGCCTCGCCGCTTCTCTCACCCCTTCTTCGCCTGCTGCAGCGCCGGCTTGCCGACGACGGTGACAATGAGGTTGTTCGTGTCGAGCAGCCGCTTGGCGACCCGCTTCAAGTCATCGAGCGTCACCGCCGAGACCATCGCATTGCGGTTGTCGACGTACTCCGGACCGAACCCGTCCATGCGCAGCCCTAAAAGCTGCGATGCAATCTTCGCGTTGGTGTCGAAGCGCAACGGATAGGAGCCGACAAGGTAGCTCTTGGCATTGTCGAGATCGGTCTGGCTGACCTCGCCGTTCGCCATCTTCTGCAATTCCTCGCGGATGATGTCGAGCGACTTGCCCATCATGTCGTTGCGCGTCGCCACACCCCCCGAGAAGATCGAGGCGTGCTGGTAGGGATAGACGTAGGTATAGACCGAGTAGGCGAGGCCGCGCTTCTCGCGCACCTCCTCCATCAGCTTGGAGGCGAAACCGCCGCCGCCGATGATCTGATTGAGCACGAACGCGGCCATGAAGTCCGGGTCCTTGCGCGGCATGGCACCGAGCCCGAACACCGCCACCGACTGCGGCACGTCCATGTCGACGACCGTCTGGTGCCCGCCAGCGACGGGATCTGTCTTCGCCACCGGGGCGAGATCGGCCTTGGCCGGCAGATCGCCGAACACCTCATCGAGCAGCTTGCCGAGCTGCTCCGGTGTGATGTCGCCGACGGCGACGACCTTCAGCGTGTCCTTGGCGAAGACGCGCTTGCGGTAGGCCTCGAGGTCCGCGGCGTTCATCTTGCCGACGGTCTCCTCCGTGCCGTTGGCGGGCCGCGCATAGGGATGTCCGGCGAACGCGACCGCATACCACTGGTTCTGCGCCACCTTGTCGGGATCGCGCTTTGCATAGGCGAGCGAGGCGAGGAGCTGCTGGCGGATGCGCTCGACCGCATCCTCGTCGAACCGTGGCTTCGTCAGCGCCAGCTTCAAGAGCTTGGCCGCCTCGTCGCGATTTTGCGTCAGCGTCTCGAAGTTGCCGTAGAAGGCGTCCTTCGCCTCCTCGTAGTTCATGCGCATGGCGAGATCTTCCATGCGCTCCTGGAACTCGCGCGATTTGAGATCGCCCGCGCCTTCATCGAGCATGGCGGTCACGAAGTTCGCGACCCCCTCTTTGCCCGCTGGGTCCTGCGAGCTGCCGCCCTCGAACGCGAAGCGCATCGCCATCATCGGCACTGCGTGTTCCTCGACGAGCCAGGCTTCGATGCCACCGGGGCTCTTCACGGTTTGGATTTTCATGGCGTTTGCAGGCGAGCTGAAGGTGGCGAGGAAGGCGACGGTGAAGGCAGCGAGACACGCTGCACCGATCGAGCCGAAGGCGGTGCCGAGAAGCCCCGAGCGCAGGGAGCGGACTGCGACCATATCATAGCCTCTTTGCATAGCGGGTTCAGGAACGCGTGTGTACGACAGGCTGCTGGACCTGGTCGCCCGCACCCTTGCCGTCGTCCTGCTCGGGCAGCAGCCAGCCCGTCACCGAGCGGCGCGCATCGAGATAGGCATTGGCGGCCTTCTTCACGTCCTCCGGCGTCACCTTCGCGATCGCCTGCGGCCAACCCTCGACCTGATCGATCTTGCGACCGATGGCGACCGCCCAACCGTATCGACGCGCGAGGTTCGCCTGATTGTCGCTGTCGTAGATGTAGTCGGCGGTAAGCGACTTCTTGGCGCGCTCGAGCTCCAGCTCGGTGACGCCGTTCTTGCGAATCTCATCGAGAACCGCATCGACGTCCGCCTCGACCGCCTTGAGGTCGCCGTTGCTGGCGACGGCGTAGAGCGAGATGGCACCTGAATCCAGGCTGTAGCCCGAGTAGTCGCCGCCCGTCGTAGCCGCGAGCTTGTCGTCGACGACGAGCTTGCGATAGAGCCGGCTCGTCGAGCCGTCGGCGAGGATCTTCATCAGGAGGTCGAGCGCCTCGGCCTCGCCGGGCTTGGCCGTGACGTAGCTAGGCACGACATAATAGCGATGGAAGGACGCATTGCCGGCACGGGGATCCTTCAGCGTCACACGGCGCGCTGCGACGTGATCCGGCTCCTGCGGTCGCGCACGCCCGTCGACTTCCGGATTGGCCGGGATCTTTCCATACGTCTCTTCGGCGAGGCGCTTCACCTCCTCGGCCGTGACGTCACCGGAGACGACGAGGATCGCGTTGTTGGGTGCATAGTAGCGCTTATAGAAGCGCATCGCGTCCTCGCGCGACAGCTTCGCCATCTCGTGTGCCCAGCCGATCACCGGCACGCCGTAGGGATGCGAAAGGTAGAGCGCGGCGTTCATCTGCTCGTCGAGCCGCGCGCCCGGGTTGTTGTCGATGCGCGAGCGGCGCTCCTCGATGATCACCTGCCGCTCCGTCGCCACCTCCTCGTTGGTGAGGCGCAGATGCGTCATGCGGTCGGCTTCCATCTCCATCAGCGTCCTGAGCTGATCCTTGGAGATCCGCTGGTGATAGGCGGTGACGTCCTGGCCGGTGAAGGCGTTGTCCTGCCCGCCAAGGCGGGAGATGATCTTCGAGAACTCGCCGACGGCGATCTTGTCGGTCGACTTGAACATCAGGTGCTCGAGGAAGTGAGCGATGCCGGAAACACCCTTCGGCTCGTCGGCGGCGCCGACCCTGTACCAGACCATATGGGTGACGACGGGCGCCCGATGGTCGGGGATCACCACGACATCCATTCCATTCGACAGCTTGAACTCGGTGGCGCGCGGTTCGGCGGAGGCGGTCGTAGATACGAGAGCGAGCATGAGCATGGCCATTGCAGGGATTGCCAGACGGCTTGCGCCGAGCTTGAGCATCGATTGAACCCCGATGTGATCGTGAACGGGTGGACGGAGGCTGAACCGCGGTCGCAGTCGGCTCGGCGAACAGGTGGTCTAAGTGGTCTAATATGTCATCTTCGGGTTCGCCCCCACCTTGTCAAATGACATCGTGTTCATCTGCCGACACGGGTCATGACCCGACTGATTGGAGGCCCGTTCGGCACCTTCCGGCCGCTTGAACGCATGTAACCTGTCGCCCATATGTTCTCGGCAGTTGCCAGCGCTCCCGTTCGAGGCTGGACCGGCGGAGGCCACGGTTAAGCGGCTCCGACGCAGTTGCAGATTGAAGGTCGCTTAACGAAGGGCTTTCGCTATGTCACGGATTTCCATGCTTTCGAGCCCGCTACTCCTGGGCTTCGAGGAGATCGAGCGCCAGATCGACCGGGCGACCAAGGGATCGGGCGATGGTTACCCCCCCTATAATATCGAGCGCATCGAAGCCTCAAACGGCGAGGGCGAGACCCTGCGAATCACGCTGGCGGTCGCGGGCTTCACGCGCGATCAACTCGAGATCACGCTTGCTGACAATCAACTTATCGTCCGCGGGAAACAGAGCGACGATAAGGCCCGAAATTATCTCTATCGCGGCATAGCTGCGCGCCAATTCGCACGTACGTTCGTCCTCGCCGAGGGAATCGAGGTAAAGTCAGCCGACTTGGCGGATGGGCTGTTGTCCATCGACCTGCGACGCTTGGAGCCCGAGCGCCTCGTTCGGACCATTGAGATACGCGACAGAAAATAGCGTGTGCCAACGTTGCATCAAAAGAGCCTCGCCGTGCGTTTTGCCGGTGGGTGCAGATCCGGGAAGCCAACACGCTCTTCGGCTGATTCGGTCGGCGAGGAGCCGGGCCCGGCCCGAGAAAGGAGTTGCGTCATGACCGAAGCCGACAAGAACCTCACGCCGCACAACGTCATGACCGAGCACGAGCTCGCCACGCTCGGCGGAGGCGTCGTCGCTTATATCAAGACGCTGACTTCCGAGGAGGCGAGCCGCATGTTCCCGGCCATCGAGGGGCTACCGACAGGTATCAGCCTGTTCTCCTTGCACGCGGCCGATGGCACGCCCCTGGCGCTCACCGACACGCGTCAAGCCGCGATCGGGCACGCGATCGACGATGATCTCGAGATCGCCAGCGTTCACTGAGCCTATTGACTCCCGTCTTGCACTCTCAAGGCTCCAGCGCCGCTGGAGCCTTTTTTGTTTCACGGAGATCCTTGGCCGCGAAGCGTCAAGGGCCCAAGGACGCCCGAGCTGTCAGCGGAGGCATGCATCACCAAATGCGCGAACGGCGCCCGGCGCAAGCGCCGGCCATCAGCTCGTGCAACCGCTGCCGCAAAGCTTCTCACAGCTCGTGTCGCCCACAATCAAACCCGATAGCTTGCGAACTGCCCGCGCGGGCGGAAACGCTCAAGGTAGGTCGGCACGATGGCACCGATGCCGTGCGGTGCCAAAACGCCCAGCGCCGCGAGCGTGCGCTTCTCCGCCTTGGCCTCCTCGCTGACGACGTTGTCGTGCTGCAGGAGCCGCACCTGATCCACCGTGATCGGCCGCAGCGAGTTGGGCAGCGGCCAGGTGAGCAGGGCTTGCAGCTTGGCGAGCCAGAACGGCAGCGGAAGATAGCCGCGGCTGCGCCCCGCCCATTCCTGTGTCAGATCCAGCAGCTCCCGGAACGACAACACCTCTGGACCGCCGGCCTCGTAGATCGTGCCCGGCGTACCCGCACCGTTGGCCACATTGGCGATCGCCGTAGCAAGGTCGCCCACGAACACCGGCTGGAACCGCGTCCGCCCGCCGCCGATCAGCGGCAAGAACGGCGACATGCGCGCCATGGCCGCGAAGCGGTTGAAGAACTCGTCCTCCGGACCGAACACGATCGACGGCCGGATGATGATGGCGTCGGGGAATTCCTCCAGGACAGCCGCCTCGCCCTCCGCCTTGGTCCGGGCGTAGCGGGAGGCCGACTTGGGATCGGCGCCGATGGCCGAGACGTGCACCAGGCGGCTGACGCCAGCTTCGCGCGCGGCCCTGGCGATGGTGCGCGGCCCCTCGACATGGAGCGCCTTGAAGGACTGCGCGCCGGTGCTCGAGAGCACACCTACGGCATTGACCGCCACCTTGGCGCCCGCCAGCGCCCGCTCCACCGACTGCGGAAAGCGCACGTTCGCCTGCACCGGGGCCACCTGGCCGACGAATCCGGCCGTCTGCAGGAACCCGGCGAGGTCCGGCCGCCGCTCGGCCGCCCGCACGCGCCAGCCCTGCTTGGCCAGCGCCGTGACCGCATACCGGCCCACGA
This sequence comes from Pseudomonadota bacterium, assembly GCA_023405815.1. GTDB lineage: Bacteria > Pseudomonadota > Alphaproteobacteria > Rhizobiales > Hyphomicrobiaceae > Hyphomicrobium_A. The sequence continues at coordinate 15,738 of JAEXXM010000072.1, forward strand.
ATCCCGAGCCGCCGAAAACCGTTGCCAGCCCCCGATCGTCGAGCCGATCCGCCATCTCGAACCCTCCTTGAGAGCAGCCGCCCGCCTGCAGCCCTTTGGCCCTAGGGATACACGAGGCGCTCCTCGGCTGTGAAGGACGCGCGCGGCCGCACGGGGAAGAATTGACAACGGGCGCAGCGCTCTCTAACTCATCGCCTCCGTGCCCAGATGGCGGAATTGGTAGACGCACTAGTTTCAGGTACTAGCGCCGCGAGGCGTGGAGGTTCGAGTCCTCTTCTGGGCACCAAGGCACTCTCTAGCGTGTTGATTTGGCTTAATTAGTTAGCCGTAAAGGGATTTTTACCGCTCCGACCGGTACACAGGAGCGGCCCACAATGTCCCTTACGATGACACGCCCAACGAAGCGCAGCGACAGCTCCTCATTCCAGTTCAAGAAGCGCACGCCGGCCGCCCTGCTGACCGCGAAAAGAGGCGAGCGCGTTACCTTCGACCTGCCATCGACCAGCGGCCAGAGCATCCGCGTGTCGACTACAGTGGGCCCCATTCTCAAGCTGTCCCTTCGGACGCGAGACAATGACATCGCCAAGCAGCGATGCGCGGCCGTCAGCTCCCAACTCGCCCAACTCCAAGCCGCCATCGCCGAAGGCCCCCGAAGGCTGTCCCAGCGCGAGGTTGTGGCGCTCGCCGGCACCAAGTTCCGCGAGGCAATGGCCCGCTGGGAGAGTGACCCGGGCCCGGCAAGCGCGTGGGAGCACCTTCGCGACGGATATGCGGGTATCCCATCCGACGATCTGGAGTCGCTCGAAGAGCACGCCGGCTTCATGGTCGACGAGTTGCTCACCGAGCAGCGGCTCAACGTCGATGCCGACACGCGTTATCGGCTGCTGCTAGCCGTCCGGGACGCTGCGCGCGATTCATATGCAGTGCTGTCCCAGCGCGCGAATGGAGACTTCGCTCCGAATAAGGTCGCCGAACGGTTCCCCGTTTGGGAAGGCCCGAAGGCGGAAGCTAGCGGTGCCAAGATCACCGAGCTGTTTGAGGGCTGGAAGGCGGAGTCTCAGCGTCTCGACAAATCACCGAGCACAATCGACGGCTATGGAAGGACAATCCGCCAGTTCGTCGCCTTCCTCGGACACGACGACGCGACGCGCGTCACGCAAGAGGACGTGCTCCGCTACAAGGACAAGCGCCTCATAGAGGACAAGCGAAGTCCAAAGACAGTTCTCGGGGCTGATCTAGCAGCGCTGAAGTCGGTTTTCGGATGGGCTGTCGACAACCGACGCCTGAAGAGTAATCCGGCCAGCGAGGTAACGCTCAAGCTTCCGAAGCAACGGAAGGGAGACGGCTACTCGGATGCTGGCGCGTTCAAGATTCTGCAGGCCGCGCTCTCATACAAGCGCGCGGACGGCGAGGCGAAGCAAATGGCCGCTGCGAAGCGATGGGCACCGTGGCTGGCTGCCTTCACTGGCGCACGCGTGGGCGAGATTGTTCAGCTTCGGCGCGAAGACGTGCGCAAAAAGGACGGCATTTGGATCATCCACATTACCCCCGACGCCGGACGGGTGAAGGACAAGGAGGAGCGTGAGGTTCCCCTGCACCCGCAGTTGATCGAACTTGGCTTTATCGATTTTGTAGAATCGGTGCGCTCGCCGTATCTGTTTCTTGCAGGAACCGACAAACACGACACCGCAGATCAGCGGCAGACGACTATCAACCGACTCGGCGAGTTCGCCCGCGACTTAGTTCGCGAGAACCGCGTTGCGGCGAACCACGGATGGCGCCACCGCTTCGTCAAACTGTCTAGACGGCACGCCATTGATTTTGAGCTGCGTCGCAAAATCACCGGGCACGCGGGCCAGGGAGTTGACGAAGAAGACTATGGGGGCCCAGCTGAGATGAAGGCCCTATATCGCGAAATCTGCAAACTGCCACGCTATCCCGTGAGGCGTCGGCAGTAGCCTCGGCTAGGCCTCCTTCAGCGGACACGTTTGCTGACTCTGAGAGAGTCACACGGAGCGATTCGAGCGCGCTGCGGCAGTCATAGCCACGGACCCAAAACGCCGCGTATGGCGCTCTGTGAGTCAGCAAGCGGCATTGCGCTAAATCTGCATCGGCGAACGCGCTGTTAGGTCATCGTCAAGCCGGCGAGCGCACCATTGGCGGTCGTGCGTGATATGATCCGCGGCGTTAGTCGCGCGTCCATCACCACAAACGAAGCGGCCCCGGAAGGTGTTGGAAGCACCCGCCGAGGCCTTGGTTCAAACCCTCTCACGAAGGGCCAAACCCATGCTGAAGCGTGGCACTGATGTCTCATGTTGTAAAGCCTTCAGTTCTGACGCGAGTCCGTCCAACAGCTTAGCTCGCGCTGCCTCATACGCCGCCTCAGCTCTCGCCTCTCGCGGCTTCATCAACTCCTACCCGCGAGCATTCCTCGCCGCTGGCTTCTTCGGCCTCACCAACTATGTGATCTTCGAGGACGTGCTCCGGCACGGCGCCGCGATCACCACCGACCACCTTCTCAGCTTCGCCGTCCTGGTCGGCACGTTTGCCGCTGGTCACTACTTCTGGCCAACGCTGCGTCATCGCGAGTACGGCACCGCCGCGGGGCTCGCCCTCCTGTTCGTCGCGGGCACCGTCTATTGCGTACTCACGTCCGCGGGGCGCAACGCTGAGGCGCTCACCGCCAAGGCCGCTAAAGTTACCGCCGATGACGGCCCGCGCCTCGCACTCGCGCGGCAAGTCGAAGACGCACTCACGGCCAAGACGAAAGCCGAGAAGGCATACGAGGACGCCAAGGACGCGACCACGGAAGCCGCTGAGAAGCGCGACGCGGAATGTGCGACGGGGCCGGGCGCCAAGTGCCGCGGGGCTGTCCTCGTGGCGGACGCTGCAGCCGGGCGCGAAGCCAAAGCGAAGACGGAAGCTGAGGGCGCATCGAGCACGTACTACATGCGCGACGCTCGCCTTCGCGGGATGACCAAGCGGGAGACGAACGTTGACCTGCGGTACGCCTCGAAGGTCCTCGGTTACATGGGCGTGACCGTCACGGACGAGCAACTCGCGGACATAGTGCCGTTCATCAAGCGCGTGTTCTGCGAGTTCGCGACGCTGTTGTTCGCGGCGGGAGCGTTCCGCCACCGTCCCGCGATCACTGGAACCATTTCGCCGACCGCAGCAACCGTTCCACAGCCGGACGTTCCACAGCGGAACCGTCCCGTGCTGGTCGTGTCTCACGGCGCAACCGTTCCACACGCCAAGGATGCTGCCTTGGTACTGTTGCGGCAGCGTCTGGCCGTGCATGGAACCGTTCCACAGGATGACTTGCGGGAACTGTTCGGCGTCAAATCCAAGAGCACCGTTTCGCGTTGGTGCGACGAGTGGGAAACGCTCGGAGTGATCGCGCGAACCGTTGCCGGACGAAGCAAAACCGTTTCACTCGCACAGCCGAAGCGTACCGGTTGGCTCGCAACGACGAAGAGGAGGGCCTAGCAAAAAATGCACACGGAGGGATTCTCAAGATTCCTCAGTCGCGTTAGACTCAACTTACCGCTTGAAATGAGCGGCCCCCGACGAGTGCGCTAACACCCGCCGAGGACCTATGACCGAAGCCCGCAGGAGGGGCTACGACCATGACTGTCATTCTATCGCCGCAGACCGCGGCGCATCAATCTCACGCACGCACGCCCCCCCCCCTCTCCTCATCATTCAACTGAGGAGAACCCCCAATGCTTCTGACCATTTCAATCGACGAGCGGCCCGTCTTCGAGGTCGGCCTCGGTCACGGCTTCACGCTCTCAATTGGGGACCGCGACTTCATCCTTCATCGGCCGGGCGGCAACGCGCGCTTCACCTGGGAGACGCGGAACCTCGACTTTGGCCCAGAGGGTTTGCGCGGGCGTCCGATGCGCTGCCACGACACGGTGGCGCAATGGGGCGCATGGGAACTGATCTGGACGCGGCGGTATCCAATACCGGGAACGGTCGACATGGACCGCGAAGGCGAACTAGCGCACAGCTAGAGCACACACTTTGGCCTTGGAGGGCGTCGAGTTCGCGGGGCGCCCTTTCTTATTTGCGATAAGGTCTCGGCTTCGGGCTGTCATTTGCTGAAGGCGAGACCCGCATGATCTTCTCCAAAGGTGAGCTTCCGCGCGGCGTGTACCAACGCGGCCCGAAGAGCTTTTGCGCTCGCATGATGATCAACGGAAAGCGAATCAGAAAAGACTTTCCAACGCTGGCCGAGGCCATCGCTTACCGACACGAATTGCTGTTGCTGCGGCCCAAGAAGCCCACGGCGACGAAGCGCACCACGCCAAAGCGACTGCCAAAGAGTGGTTGGACATTAGCGCACGCCTTCGAGCACGCCCTGAACAAGCCTGCAAGTGATGGCGGCTGGAGGGGTGCTGTGTGGGAGCCAGACGTTCGCCGTATCGCAGAGCAACTCAAGTCGTACTTCGGCGCCAACCTTCCAATTGCGGATATTAGACGCGCTCAAGCCGGGGACGGCCCACAGACCAAAACGATTGATGGCTTCATCGAGCTTTGCCGCGCTGGTCACTTCACCACCGGCCGCGTGCGCAAAGACGGCAAGCGAGCTGAGTACAAGCCGCGCCACAATCGCAACGGCACGATCAACCGCAAGCTGGATGTTCTGAAGAAAGCGCTCCGCTTGGCAGTGGCGTTCAAAGCGCTAGACGCTATGCCGAACTTCCCTCAGCGTCCCCGTGAGGGTCGAAAGCGGGTAAGATTTTACTCCCGCCACGAGGAAAGGGACCTGCTCTCAGGATTGCTAGCGGGCGCGACCGACGTCTCGACAGTCAATTCCGATGGCTGGCTCGAAGCGCACGACCAGATGTGCGTGTTGATCGACACAGGCATCCGCTGGGGTGAGCTGGGCGCGATACAGCCCGGGCATTTCTTTAAGGCGCGCCGCGAGTTGTTTGTTCCGGGTATCGAAGACAGCGGCCAACAGAACGACGACCTTGACCGCGTGGTGCCGCTCACGACCCGCGCCTTCGAAATCCTTGAGCGCCGCTGTCGCGACGGACTAAAGCCATTTACGTTGAACTATGATGGGCTTGGATATCGCTTCGACAAGGTGAAGTTCGCGATGGGCCTTAGCCACGACAAACGCTTCACCATCCACACGGCCCGTCACACCTTCTGCTCTCGCTTGGCGCAGCAGGGAGTTGAGACGGCGATCATCAAGGATCTGGCGGGCCACAAGATCATCTCGACGACTCTCCGCTACGTGCACCTAAACACGAGAAGTCGGCGGGCTGCGATTGAGGCTCTGGAGCGCGCCAACGCCCTCGGCGAAGATTAACCGCCGGATAACGATGAATGCGAAGACCATTTCGACGCACGGATGTAGTAGGGGCATACTCCATCTACTGAGCATTCCCGGCCACTCATAAAATGTTGTCGGGCCCTAGCGCCGAACGGGGATAGTTCGGCGAATGGCTTGCTCACCGTGCTGTTATGCGGTCCTCAGCCTAGCGTGGTAGCCGACGATGCGGACCCGCCCAGACTATAATTTCAATTCGAGATTCATTGCGACTTATGTCTGATACCCCCCCGAAGCGACGGAGACGCGAGGCGACACCCGCGGGCAAAATGCTCGAAGCCGAAGCGCGAGCCAGCAATGCTATTAAGAAGGCTCTCAGGCGGCGGTACCATTGTGGAGTTCGTGTGCTTCCTCCGGAGGAGGGGCAAGAGGTAGCAGCACACATGCTGCGTGATCACGACGTGGTGCCCAAACTGCGACACTACGTTGGTCCCTTGGACATCGGCTGCAAGGATCAATACCAGCAGTTCCAAGTGGACGGTGCGCGTTTCGCTTACCGGCTAGACGAGCCCAAACGAGATACCCTTGCGGCCATGGGGCTCCGCGAGCTTGTGAGCAATCCACTAGCATTTGATGCACTGACACGTGGCTATGCCCAAGATCCCGAGGTTGACCCTCTCCGCGCGTTGGAAGCACTAGGCTTTGCCTCCGTGTTTGCCCGTGTGGCTTCACGGGCGAAGCCCCAGCCCTCTCCGCTCGAAGCCCTCAAGATCGCCGTCTAGCCACGCGGCTAGCCCCACCCCCAAAACAACCAGCATCCCCTTGACCACGAGCTAACGGCGCGTGCGCATGCGCGCGCCTGCAGAAAGGATATCCATTGCCAATCAAACGCCCCCCTCAGTCTGAGCCCCAACACCTCCGCGCGAGCGCCTCCCCGGTCAACACGTTCGTCCGCCCGGAGGACCCTCTCCTCGCCCCCGACCCGGCGCAGCCGACCGCACTCCTCCAGCTTGCAGACTCCCTCCGCGGCCTCTCCCCTCGCCTCGCGCGCTTGGGAGACGAGTACAGGCAAACGACTGATGAGCAAGGTGAAGTCGAAGCACTCGGGCTGCGCCTTAAGACAACCGCCGACGAACTCACCCAGAAGATCAACCGCGGCGAAATCGACTCGTCTGTGAACCGAATGGCCCTCGACTTAGGCCACGGCGAGGACCTCGCGCGGCAGGACTACGAAGAGCTGCATCAAAACTATCTTGGGCGAAACACCGCGACGGACGGCTCTAACAATGCGTTCGACCGCGAGACCGGCAACCTTGATGCGTGGTGGGCCGAAGCAGTCAGTAAGAGGGAACAGGCGGTCCCGAAGACGGCCGAAGCACGCCACGGCTACTATAATCAGATGCTCAAGTACCGTCAGCAGCTCAAGACGGAGCATGACGCCTTCTATGCACAGCGCACCAAAGAAGCCAACCTCGACGCCGCCTATAAGGACCTCTACGGGACCGCAGTCGGTTCCGTCGCAACGGGCGAACGCGACGTGGCGAAGATCCACGGCAACATGCGCGAGGCCTTCGAGAAGACCCGCAAGCTCCACCTTCTGACACCGGCTGAAGCGGACGACGCGATGGCGGTGGCCGCGAACTCGATTGCCGTCCAAGGCATCCCCGGCAACCCGCAATTGGGCGTCGACCTCGTTCGCGAAATCTTTCTCGGCTCCCGCGATGGCGTCCCCCCGCTAGGTTCCTCCGCGAAGTACGCCGATATATCCGTCAAGACGATTGAGCAGGCGGAGACCACGGCGCGCGAGCTGCAGAGGAAGCTCAACGTCACCCTCGCGGTCGACTTCAAGGAGGCCGCCGCAACGGGGACGCTCAAGGAGCGCGAGTTTATCGCGTTCACCGAAGCGAACCCGCACGTCTTCACGCAAGCCGAACGCGAGCAGATCCTCCTCAGCAATCGCACGTCCCTTGAGAGCGCCCGCGAGAAGCAGCGCGAGTTGGGCGTGAAGCTGCAGCTCAAGGCGGAGGCTCAGGCGTCCGAGCAGGACATCAACGTCATGCTCAGCCAAGCGAGCGACGCGGGCACACTTCTCACGATCCCCGAGAAGGTGGCGTACAAGAAGGACAACGGCGAGACTTCGACCTATGGTCGAAGCGAACTTATCGACCGCGCCGTGGATAACAAGCTCGCAGAATTGGATGCGTGGGCGCAGTCCGTTGCGAAGGACCCCGCGGCGAAAGGCGTTGACGTGGAGGCGCTCAAGTTCGACCGCGAGTTGGACTTCTTCAAGCGCAACCCCGTGAAGCATCCGCAGTGGGCCGACATCCTGAATGCGGGCTACAGCTCCGCCGCACCGGACACCCTCGCGGGAGCGACGCAAGCGCCACCCCACTTGCTGCAGGCGGTGAAGCTGTATGAGGACCTTGAAGCGAAAGCGCCGGGGCTCCTCGACCGGCACCTCAACAGCCAAGGTGCGAAGGACTTCTACCAGACGTATCGCACCGCCCGGACGCTCCTGCGGCAGGACGAACGCCAAGCCCTCCACACGGCTGCGCTCGCGACGAAGGGCTTGCAGGATGAGGCGCAGTTCCAGCCGTCTTACGACGCCTTAGACACCGAACTCCGGCAGGCAGAGAGCTTCTGGCCGTGGGCCCGAGGCATACAGAACTTCGGGGAAATGCAGCCCGAGGTTCGCCGCTTGGGTCGCGTCCTGGTGCGCGCGGGGGCGAGCCCTGAGGATGCCCTTACGCGGGCTGGCGAAGCGGTACGGAAGAGCTACACGAACATCAACGGCTACATGGTCCGCACGTCTGACCGCAACGTGGAGAGCTTCGGGAGCAACCTCGCCGCTTTAAAGCTGCAGCCGCGGGAGTTCGTTGACGTAGTGCAGGACTACCTCAAGCGGTATGCGTCCGACGAGCACGACCCGGAGAGCCTCAGCATCCGGCCGATGACGAACGGCGTGGGGACGTGGGCGGTCATCGATGCCGTCACGGGGTTCCCTGTTGGGAGCAACTCGGGGCTGTCACCGCAGTTCTCGATGCGGGACCTCCTGGAGTTTGAGCGCGCGAGGCAGAGCGGCGAGATTGACAAGAAGCTGGAGGAGCTGCGCAACCCGCGGTCCAACGCACCGCATAACCTAATACGGCGGTTCTTCGGGTTCGATGACGTGGACCTTTATGGGGACGATGAGGAGGAGGCGAAACCGTGAAGGCGGAAGCACGGGCGTCAATTCAACTCATGCCTGTGAGGGAGAGTTTCTATGAGTCCAACGCCGGAGATTCGGGTTCGTCTCTCACCACTATGGACAGCCAAAAGACGAAGTGGGCCAGGAGGAGCGAGTTCAGGCTGTCGCGAACGGTGGCTCGCTTGGTGCCTCGCCCATGTGCCAAAGCATGTCGGTTCATGTACGGCATGCTGTCTGCGGTTGAGTCTGCCCAGCACTGAACAAACGTGTGCTTGAGAAGGATCTGGTAAACTCGAATGCCGGGAAGCCCGCCAAGCTGCCAGGGCGAGAGCCGACCAACAACACTTTCAAGCCACTCATCCCTCTTCTTCGGGGTGCCGTCGCGACGCACCAAGCCAAGAATACGCTCCATCAACGACGCTGCAGCGATTGGTACAAGTTCGTAGAGTCTAGCTTCGTGCGCTGCGATCATGTCCTCAAATACTGCTGCGGCGCGCGCGTCCCCGAATTGCGCTGCGATCCGCGCGAGTTTGCCGCGGAGTTCCTCCCAAGTGTCAGTCGCCAGACGGTCCACGTCCACTATGTCAGGTCGCGCCTTATGCAATTCGAGCAGGATCGGGTGAGCCACCAGGCCCATCCGCTCCATTGCCGTTTCAAACTGCTGCAGCTCCACTAACCTTTGAGCGAAGGCCGGATCGATTGGCGGCAGGGCAGCTAGCAAGCCACTTACTTGCTCGTGCAAAGCCGCAAGAATATCCCGAAGCTCCTCTGAGGGCTCGAACTGTAGCGCTGGCAGATCTAGGGGTGCGCGATCAGGTTGGCGTGTTGGCATGCAAACAAGTTGCCATGATTCGAGCCGAGATATTTTGGGGTCGCAATTCTGAGTGCCTTTAATAGAGCGGCTCGCCCGCGCGATCCCCCCGTGCCCGTTGGCGGCCCCGCGTCGGCCGCTGCGGATAACCGGTTGGCGACGAAAGGTGGGGCGGGATGGGGAGGCACGTGAAGCTACTCACGGACGAGGCAAGTCAGGTAACATCAAACAATGCCGGCCACGGGGGAAGTCTGGTGTTACAGGACATCGTACAGGAACTATATTCTGCCAAGCCCACAAACGTGCTGTACCACTACACCTCTCTTAGTGGTCTCATGGGCATAGTCGATACGAGAAGCCTTTGGATAAGTGAGATACGCTACCTGAACGATGCAGAGGAACTGCGACACCTCGGTAGGTGGTTGAGTGCCGAGATTGCATCTTTGCTAGAAAAGCCGTCGTCGAATGCTGATGTGCTGCAGCAGCTACGGAACTGGCTACCAAACCGTCTTGAGGCGGGACCCAAGATCTTTGTCGGTTCGTTTACTGAGAATGGCAATCTGCTTAGCCAATGGCGAGGTTACTGCCCGCACGGAAGAGGTGTTAGCGTAGGCTTCGCGGCGGAGGAGATCATTGCAGCGGCAGGCGACCAAGACTTCCTCGTTGGCAAGTGCATTTACGACACAAAACAAAAGCACGTGCTGGCGGAGCGCATAATCAAGCGCATTGTCTCTCTTGCAGTCGAACGCGGCCCTGACTCGAAGAAGCATCCCTTGAACTCGTACCATGGCGTCTTCAGTGAGGTTGAGCCTGACCTACTGGGGATTGCTGCGGTCATCAAGGATGCATCGTTCCACGAGGAGAAGGAATGGCGCGTCGTATCGCCTGTACACAGCAACTATGCAGAGGCCCAAATCATGCATCGGGAAGGGGCCGCCATGTTGATACCCTACATGGAATTGCGCTTACCGGTCACAGGTACAGGTTCCCCATCCCTGGCAATCGAACGTGTGTATGTTGGTCCCACTCCCAACGTGAACCTATCGATTGACTCCCTTTGCACCTTCTTGGCTCGCGCGAGGGTCAAGAATGTTCGGGTATCAAACAGTTGCATTCCATACCGAGGCTAAGACTCGCCGCGCCGCATCCAACTAGACCCTGCCCTAGTGACTCGTGGCGCGCGGCCCCGAATTACGTCCCATTGACATGTCCCAAATCAATTGGCATAGTGATCCCACAATGTCTTTAATGCGTATGGGATAGCGAGCATCGAGAGGGACAACATGCTTGTGGGATATGCGAGGACTTCCACGCTCGATCAGCGTGCGGGGTTCGAGGCTCAGCGCCGGGAGCTAAAGGAAGCCGGATGTGAGAAGGTTTTTGCGGAGCAGGTGTCAAGCGTGGCCGCGCGGGACAAGCTTGAGGCTGCGCTCGACTTCATCCGCGAGGGCGACGTGTTTGTCGTCACCAAGCTCGACCGGCTCGCGCGATCAATGGGCGACCTCCTGAAGATCGTCGACAGGATCAAGAAGAAGGGCGCTTCGCTCCGCATCCTCGGCATGCAGCTCGATACCAAAACGGCGAATGGCAAGTTCATGCTCAATGTGCTGGGCTCAGTCGCGGAGTTCGAACGAGAGCTAATGCTTGAGCGGCAGCGTGAGGGCATCGCCAAGGCGAAGGCAGAGGGGAAATACAAGGGGCGTGCCCCAACGGCGCGTGCGCAATCGGCCAAGGTCCTTGCCCTTCACGATGAGGGCTTGGGCGTGTCGGAGATCATCAAGAGACTAGACGGCAAGATCGGCCGCTCATCCGTCTATCGGATCTTGGAGGAGCACGCCGCCGAAGCTGCCAGCTAAGCGGTCTAACGCCGAAGATTACGAAGGGCGCCTCCTCGTGGGGCGCCTTTGTCGTTTCATGGGGAGGCCGCGTGTCTGTCCCTCAGCCATCTATCTTATTTCGCGAAAGGAGTATCGATGCCAGAGCTGCCACAGCAGCAATCACCTAAGCCGCCCCCTAAGTGGCCCGACCTGCCACCGTGCCGACCCTTCGAGCCGCGCCGCTGCGCCGTCACACCACGAGCCCATGAGTTCGTCTCAGAAGTCGCGACCGTGCGCGGCAACCTAGCGGCTTATTACCGTTGGGCTCGCGCGGACTGGAGCACCGCCGACAAGCTCGCACTAGGCGCGGCGCAAGAGGCCATCTTGTGCGACCTCGCCCTGCTGCTGATCAACGCCGAACCGGGGGGCCCGAAGTACCTGACCGTCGATGTGGGAGAGGTTGCCTGGATGCAGAGCAACGCACCAGCACACCCTCTGGCGCTGTTCCCTGACGCGCTCTGGCACTTGGCCGGCTGCTGGCTCATTGACGTGAACTCGCACAGCTACCAGCCCGGATGCTCCGGTGAGCTAGGCTTCAAGGCCCGCGGGGAGTTCGGGGCGACCGTCGCACGTCTCGGGCTTCAGGCGGACGACTTCGGTTGCGCCGACTGGGTGTCTCCGATGCGGCGCAACGTGGTGCGGCTACCGTGAGCGTGCCTGTATCGCGTGGGGCGCGGATGGGAGAGACGCCCGTGCGCCCCTTCGCTCCCCATCGGACAGCCAAGAGCGACGCCGCCAAGGCTCTCGTTCACGACATCGCCGCCGAACTAAGAGCAAAGGAGAAACGCCAGCGAGCACCAAAGGCCCGCGACCAAGAGACGTTTCTCGCGACCGTTGAGCCCGTGATTGCGGATGCCATTCATCTGACCCTCAGTGCTTCCCCAGATGCACCCGCGTGGCTCACCATCACGCGCTCTAATGCCCTCCTTGGGCGCCTCTCAACGCACTACCGCGCGCCCGCCCTCAACGGGAAGCTGCCGAATATCCTCGACGCGCTCCACACGGCGGGATGGATAGCGCAACGCAAAGGTGACCGCTCAGCGTATGCGCTGATATTCACAGACCAGGAAGGCGAGATGCGTGAGCGCCGAGCGACAACAATCAAAGCCGGCCCGCGGCTGCTAACCGCAATCGTTACCCTCGGCATCACCTTTGAGGATCTTGAGCGGACGCGAGGGCCGGTCATCGTTCTGAAGCAAGCCCGCCCGAGCCGTTGGGAGGCAGCGCCTTTGGTGAGCTTCGCGGAGACAGCCGAGACGCTGCGCCTTGCGCGCGAGATGGAGAGCATAAACCAGGGACTGGCAAAGGCCGATATAGGCCTAGCGAACGGCGAGCAACACCACATCGACGTGACCGATCGACGACTCCATCGGAGTTTCACTCAGGGAGACTTCAGGTGCGGCGGAAGGTTAGCCGGAGGCTTCTGGCAGAACATGCCGCGCGAGCTGCGTCTCTCGTCTCTGTTGATCGAAGGCGAGCCCGTGGCGAGCATCGACTTCAATTCGTTCAACGCCCGAGCGCTCTATTCCATGGCCCGCACTCCGGCGCCCGGCAGCGATCTCTATCTCATCGCCGGTCTTGAGGAGTTTCGTCCCGGCGTAAAGCGTTTCTTCAACGCCCTACTGTTCGCCGGGGGCCGCGCTCAAATGAGGAAGCCGCGACGTACACCTGAGGAGAAGCGCGCGGGGATCGTCTTGCTGCCGGACGATTGGCCGGCCGATCGGGTGTTGGCGGCGCTAACAGAGAAGCACGGCGCCATAAGCCGCTACTTCGGGACGAACGTCGGGCATGAGTTGCAGCGTGCCGAGAGTGACATTCTCGTGCGAGTCCTATTGGCCCTCAAGCGTCGTGGCGTGACGGCGCTGCCACTTCACGACTGCGTATTGATCGGAAGGTCTAAGGTGGAGGAGGCAAAGAGAGTGATGAGGGATGTATCAAGAGCGGTGTTGGGTAATGCGATACCCACGACGGTAGAGGGAGGAGACACTTCAGGCGCCACTCGACGCTCCCTTAAGTCCTCCCCTTAGAACCCCTCCTCCTCCGGGGGCAATATAGAGTTCATAAGCCCCTCCCCTGTTCTCTAACCATCCAACCGAAAGGAGGTGACTAGCTCACCCTGACTAATCGCATTCCTTCTCCTCTTCGCGCTGTGCGCGCTCACTGCCTCTGGTGCAGCGGCTCCGCAAGCGAAGTCACCAAATGCCCCGCCCGAAGCTGTCCCTTGTGGCCCTTCCGGTTCGGGCGTCGACCTAACCCCGATAGCACCGCCACCGCTACTCGCCTCCACCCTCACGAGCAGCCCGCGACGCTGCGCCAACTGATCGCGCTCGGCTTCTCCGCCTTGCGTGCCATCAAGCGGCGCTGCCTCGACTGCTCCGGCGGGGCGCGATCTGAAGCGAGAACCTGCAGGCACACCCAATGTGAACTTTGGGCGTATCGCTGCGGGCGCAATCCAAATCGTGTTCGCCGCTAGCATCCCAAAACCCCGTCTCACGTGCGGTTTTCCGCCTATGCCTGACCTCGCCGCTACCCTAGTAGCCGGGACCAAGCGCGGCCGGGAATCGCGACGTGGGACGGCCCTTTCGAAGGAAACTCACATTGCCCCCTAAGAGAACCTGCCAGCGCAAGCTGGGGGAGCTTTCGCTCGTGTCCGAGGACCTGCCTCCCCGGAAGAGTGAGCCCCACCAACGCATCCTTTCTGGGCGCTTCGAGCTGGCGCCCCTCCTCGACAAGTGCCGCGAGGTTCGCGGTGTCTGCTTCCCTGATCGCGGCTTCATCCGTCTCAAGGTCGCGGGCTACTACGCTACCTATGGAGCCCCCGAGCGCTACTCGCTCGTAGCCCTCGACACGAACGCGCACGGCTACGACTTGCGTGGCTACAAAACAGCCGGCCGGTTCAAGAGCGGCTCATCGTATAAGCGCCCGTCACACGACTTGTGCGAGCCCAGTCATGTGCCCGTGTGCTGGGGCTATCGGGGGCTGGAGGGCGACAGCTTGTTCGCTTCGCTATCGGGCGGGGCGGTGGTGGAAGCGTTGGGGGAGCTTGAGGCGCGGTGCGGAGAGCGGCCCTTGGCGATTGAGGTGCGCGTTCAGATGGTGTGGCTGAAGCCGGATGACGCGGACTCGAAGCGGGCGCTTATGAGTTGGGCTCTCCCCGTGATCCGCCGCAGAAGCAACGGTTGCGTTGTGAAGCTCGACGAATCGCTGCGACGAGGCTCAGGCTGAGCAAGCAAGCCCTCTGGCTAGCTCGCCCCTGCATCTTCCGAATAGCGCGACTGGCGCGAATTATGGTCGTGATCGCGCTCGTCTACCCGAAACCCCCGGCCATCCTCGGTACCGCGAAGGCAGAAAGTATCGGTATGGATTGCGCCCGTCGGATCCGCGTATTCCAGGATGGCATAGAGAACGAGAAGCGTAGCTGCGCCGCCACGGAAGATTTGGCCCGCTTCGGCTCCCGCGACATTCAATTGCCGATCATTGCTTCCGTCCCTGCTCAGAAGCCGGCCCCCAGCTTCGATAACAGCGTACGATGTGTCCGCAATGGCTTCGGGGCCTGTAAGCGGGAACGCTGGATTGTGCCTCAAGCTAATAGCTGCCGAAAGCATCACGGCCGGCAGCTTTCCGTAGTTCTTAATCGCGTAGCGTATGGATGGCGGCCCATCAAGGGTGTAACCTAGTGAGGTCTGGACCACTTCAATGAAGAGGTAGGGGCGTTCCAAACCCCGCAGCGCACGCTCAGAAGTATCCGCGGACCGCTGGCCATGTCTTGCAGAATCGGCACTCGCACGCGCCGAAGCGGCGGCCGCCTGCGTCGACAGCGTCGCGAGGTAAATCGTCGCCAACAAGCCAAGCACGCCGAAAGCGCTCAGCCAAGCCTGGTAGCAGCTAATCTCCAGTGAGCGTTCTGCGGCTAAAGCCACGCGTCGCTGCGCGTAGAGGTCTTCACAGTCGACGTAGCTTGGCGGCCGGGCGTATTCCGCCGCAGCGGGAGGCTTATAATCTTCGTCAATGTAGACTGGCCACGCGTGCTTTTCGGGGCACTTTTCGTACTCGCGACGCCCTTCTGCACCGGGGGGCCGTTTGCTCGACAATTTGCAGCAGCTCACTGCACCAAATGTAGCCACACCTACTACCGCTAGGACAATAAGGAGCATCAACGTCCCTGATGCGATGGGCCGACCATGCCACCAAGCCAACTTGCAATTCCTCTACCAACGCCTTGCATCGGACTATAATGAATTTAAGTGCCACTGTTCGAGGCCATCAAGCGCCGCCTCCAATGCGAGTGCTGTCGGCCAACAGATCATCCTGCGTGGTTATCGGCGCAGCTTTCGTCTCCGGCTCCGCTCTCCCGAGCGCCGCCTGTACTTTCTGTCCTCCTCGACCTCCTCAGCGTGGTACTCAGCATTCTCTGACGCCCGCAGAGGCGCGTTGGGGTGGCCAAAATGAGCGGAAACGCCTCGATACCCCAGGCCCGAACATGGTGGACCACTCGGCTTTGAAACGTTCTAGCGACTTTCTTTCTCGCTCTTCGCGCCGCGCGTCCTCGAAGCCCTGTTCCCAGGGACGGTGGCCGTACTCTCCGAACCCTTCCGATGTGCCGTCCCTAAATCCGAAGTAGACTTGTCCGCCCATGTGCACGTGACGCGGGTCCGGCATGAACAAATAGCCGTCGCCAAGTTTCCGCCAATGCGTACTCTTCAATCTCTGCTCTGGATATAGCCAAGAGCGACTTGCTCCGGCGATGAAGCGGTGCGCCCGGCGCTTCGTAATGTAATTGATCTGCAGAACCTCCTCCTCGCTCAGGGTTCGATTGAATTGTATGTCTTGAAACGAAAACACGGCTGACCGGAAGAGGTTTGGGTTAGGTCTAATATTAAGGCCGCTTTGATAAGGATTGCGGACCCAAGACAAATTAGTCAGGATCAAGACCGTGTCGAGATCAAGTGGAAAATAGGTGTGGGTGCCCACCAAACGGATGTCGGGATCGCTGAAACCCCGACACCACCTTGAATCTGGAAAACACTCACGGTTGTAGACCGTAACCGGGTGATCGGAGATAATGAACTTCGTCGGCGAAGCCGATGCGCTGGCTATCTGCCAAATGGATTCAGTCCAGATTGCGCAGTAGATATTCTTCAGATGCTGCAGGGCTAATAGTGCGGCGGTGCGATGTTGCAGCCTGGTCTGTCGTTCGAATGACCCAATGCCCTTCGGGGTTCTGAGCTTCTGCAAGCTCATGTAGGTCATCAGAATTTGAAACGCAGTATCATGCGCCGTGAAGGGCTTGTATGCGGAAAAAAACTCGAGCGCCGGCTTCGCAGTATTATCGATCTGCCCAAAAAAGAACTGCTCGATATCCGTACTTTCGACAGCCCCCCAGCGCGTCGTATAGAGATCCTCCTGCGCGAAGCAGCGCGCTGGCGCGCGGTGCATAGGCTGGTCGACAGTCCAATTAGATTCGTCTCGCCGTCGCACTTCGGGTACGAGATCGAGGTACCAATACTTGTGCTCGCCGGGTTCTAAGAATCGCTTTTGGTACCATTGCGGGACGTAGTGGTTGTGTCGGTAGTCTCGTGTCATGCAAGAAGCCTAATCACTCAGATGACTGAATAATGGCAACCGATAGGGGCGCACAGCGGGCGGAACGTGCTTGTTGACTGTGTAATCGCTCAGCGTGGTTGGACGCAGAGCCTCCACCCGATCGTGGCGCGGATTAGATGTCCACAGACGGCGGTCCGGGCGGGCCACACCAGCCGCGAAATCACATTAGGATCGCTCTTGACGTTTAGCAGAAGCGGGCTCGCTCAGCATGTTCTTCGATAAGCCGTTCGATGCAATCACACTCGGCGACGTTCAATGGCTTGTTCAAACTCAGGTGCCCGAAAGCACCGACTTAGAATACAAGCGCGAGCTGGCAGGCGAGAAGGGTGCACCTGATCCTTGGCAGTCTGGCACCGATAAGATCGGGCGTACCGCCATAACTTCCATCGTCAAAGAGCTAGTTGCGTTTGCCAACGCAGGCGGCGGCTACCTTGTGCTTGGCGTTGCGGAGTCTCAAGACAAGCCAGCGAGGGCAGCGGCTATCGCGCCCGTGAGGGCGGCTGACGAACTCGCCGAGCGTCTCAAGAGAATATGCCGAGACAACATCGAACCACCAATCTTCGGCCTCGATGTTCGCGCCTTGGCTGATCAAGAGTCCGAAGCCGGCGTCGTGATCCTGAAAATTGCCGAGAGCCCCTACGGGCCGCATCGATCACGCTGCGATAAGGAATGCTATGTGCGAAAGAACGAGGACTCCGTACCCATGACGATGGACGAAATTCATCGACGCGTTATCGAAATGGGTCGGAGATTGGATCGTATCGACGCATGGTTCACACAGCAGCGGCTTCAGGGAGTCGATGCCGGGTGGGCAATCAGAGCAGTGGCGCGGCCAATGGGGCCGTTCCTCCTGCCGGGCGTGCATAAAGAACGTAACGCACATCCGGTCATCCGACCTATTAAAGTCCACTCAAATAAAGGGGCGGGGTGGCTCACCAACATGTGGGCAAGCGCTTTAAACTGGCGGCCCGTAGTTCGGGGAACGAAGTGCGCTGACGATCACGGCAACAGCAGCGTCACCACACTTGAAGTCTATGAGGACGGCTCCATCGTGTTCGACTGGCGATGGCCGCGGAAACTGGAGGAGCGGGAAAAAGGCCTCTGCATGGACTGGTTCGCCGCGACCTTTGGCAATCTGCTCTTGTCAATCGAGCGACTTCGACTCGTTGCCAACAACCCGGTGGAATTTGGAGTAGAGGTGTCCGTTGCTGTCCATGGGGAAGCGTTGACTAGGAAGCCCTATTGGGACAACTGGCACGGCGCGATGTCGACGGGTCGGTTTCCAGTTGGAGCAAGCACCCTTGGCCGTTATCCGGTCGGTGCTTCATCGACGTTCGCCGAGATCACCAAATTATTTGAGACGGACGTGTGCCATTTGGCCGGCGCCGAGGCGACTGACATCACCTTTTTTGACTATACTGCCGATCTGGCCGCTCTAAGAGGTCAGCTTGGTGTCGCTGCGTAATCGTCTTTAACAAAATCATCCCCTCAACCGCGCATAACCAGCGCCCAAAGGAGCGCAACGCAGAACCCGAACCATGCAACACCGACTAGCCACATCCCAGGCATCGGCGGTGGCTTTGGCGGGTGCTTGTCGTATCCGCTGACCATCTGCGCCCTCACATAGACCCGCTTACGGATAGCAGACATTGCCGCTCCGCGTACCGAGCGATATCCTCCCCTCGGGGGTGAGCCAATGTTTGGGCGTGGGGTCCTCAGCTTCCTGTCTGTGATCGTGGTGGCGTGCGCAGCTCAGCAAGCCGCTAACACCGGAAGCGTCACTTCCGCTGGTCCGTCGCCGGTCCTCACGACACAAGCTCTCCCGGTAGTCTCGGAACATGCTCGCGGCGCGAGCCCAACTCCGTCGCCGCCAAGCGAAGCGCCTGCTGAGAAGAAGGCGAGGCCGACGCCCACTGACGCAGCGATCATTGCAGCGATACTCAGGGAATCGCGGGCGGCTTATCCGGGGCCATGCGGGTGTCCTGAGGATCGAGACAGTGCGGGACGGAGATGTGGTCGCCGTAGCGCATACTCGAAGCCCGGCGGGTACTCGCTCTACTGCTATCCGCGAGACGTGCCGTCGCGGTTGATCGAGCAACGCCGCTCCATGGCGGCGCACTGATGCCAGGCTACCAGCTCACCTGAGCACCTACACGAACCACGCGACGGCGCGCGACTAGCGAACCCGTCCTCGTACTTCACTGTTGCGATAGAAATCTAACGGCGGCGGACGCTCGAAACACGTGCCCCTCGTCGTGAATGAACAGCTCGGCATGACCGCCTAGTTTGGAGGCAGCCTCTCGCATCGAAAGGAAATCGCCAAGGGGTTCCGATGTCATTACGTCCCTATCCGTGCCGGGGAATGCCGGCGCTGGAGCTATGGGCCCGGTACCAGGAAAGAAGTCATCCTTCTTGCCCATCTGCCATTGCACGCGTTGATCCGCGAAAAGAAGGTAGTACGGCAGGTAGGAATATACGTTGCGCAGATCCCAGCTATTGGGCTGCCCGGTCCAGCGGTAGTTCTGTCGCAGGAATTCCAGCGGCAATAGCGAACCGGCTAACACTCCTTGACGGACCTCTGGACGCCAAGCGAGCAGCAGCGCGCCCGTAGTACCGCCTGACGACAAACCAGCGACGGCCATACCCTCATAAGGCGGAATGGCGGAGGGAGCATTCAAGGTGGCGGTGACCAAATCCCAGACCAACCTCGTCCACACTGCATGATAGTCGTGGTCTACATACAGGCTTCCAAGCTGAGTGTAGGGCAGGTGAGATGGCGTTATGACCACGTAGCCTGCTCTCGCCAATTTCGTAGGCCACCAGTTCTCTTCCCACAGCTTGACGGGCGGATCTCCTCTGTGCCCGATCTCGTGACCGTGCAGAGCAATGATGAGTGGCTTTCTGGGATCGACCGCGGTCGGCCGCGCGACAAGTGCACCTATGTTGTGCCCGTTCAGCGGATGGTCGGCGGCGTACTCCGCAGTCACTTTCAGCAGGTCGTATTCTGGTGAGGCCGCCTTCCACCCATCGTCCTTTACGCGCAGAGGCGTCATAGAAGGTACATTCTCTATCGGCGCAATGAGAGGGCCGCGATTGGCTCGTACCCAAGCTCGAAGCCTCTCAGCGTCTCCGAGTAAGACGTCCATGGGAGGGTCGACGACGGACGCATGGCCGTAGGTGTAGTCGAAGCCGTTGACGACGGGCGTTGAACGCGACTCATCGGCTAGAGCGGAGGTTGGAAGGGCAATGAGTACCGCAACGAACGTTCGAACCAAAAGCCCCTCCCCACCCAGTTGAACTACATTCGATGATGCATGGGAGACCGGGCCGATCAAGTGCAGCCAAGTTAGCGGCGCGCGTTCGTTGTTTGATCCCGCCCTTTGCCCGAATATCAGGCGAATACACGCTGGCCAAACGAAACGAGGCGTCCGTCGTGCTCCGACTCTGCGACGGCGAGTCCGATGTAAATGGGCCTGACTCTTTCGTCGTCGTTGTGAGCTGGCGTCTCTAGGACGATGACGTCAGGTCTCCGTCAGCACTAGTCAGGCTTTAGAGCCTTGCGACCGGGCCACATGACCGGTACACATGGGGGGATGAGCGGTGAAAATTACCCAATTAAATCAATCCCGCAGACGAGAATTTGCCGGTCCTCTTCTGGGCACCACCCCCGTATTTGCGGGATCTCGCCATTGCCCGCCGCACCCCGGAAGCCAGGCGAATGGCAGATGTCTTCAATAGGTTGATTCGGGCCATTCTCCGGGCGCCTCTCCAGTCGCCAGCCGCCGCGTAGCTCATGAGGCTCTTGGCGACACCCTGGAAGTGGACGCCGTGAAACCGGACCAGCCGGCCGTCGTCGGCGCGCCGCCCCAATACCTTCCCGCCCATACCGTGTAGTGCTTTGACCCCCGCCACCTGGGTGAACCCGCCGGGTGCGTTTATGTTGTCGTCGAAGACTCCATCGCCGATGGTAAGCAGGCTGGAAACACGACCGGCGTTGGCCTGCCGGAAATGCGCGATGTGCGTCATGTCGCAAATGCCGCCGGCAGCGTGGACCTCGCAGTAGCTGCGATAGACCGCGCGCAACGCGGTCAGCCGGTCGGGCCGCGTGTACGCATCGAGGATGAAGCGGGCGAAGCTCGCGGCCATGCGCGCATCGAGCAGGGCGACGTGCCCGCTGTCGCCGGCTGTCGCAAATCCGCTCTCGCGCGGTAGCTCCGATACGTCCGAGAAGAGCAGCACATCGGTGTCCATGACGAACGCCCACGGGATGCCGTGTCGTCGCATGAAATGCGCTATGACGAACCAGCGCTGCATGCAGAACAGCTCGAACTCGAATCGGAGCGAGCTGAGGTGCTGGTATGAGCGGGTGAACTCCTCACCGTCATCTCCGAGGTAGTCCGTCCACTCTGCGTGCTCGGTGTCGCGCAGCTCATTGGTCGCGTCCCCGATGAGGACGATGCGGCTGCGCGGATTGGATTGCCGCGCCTGCGCGCTCCAGTAGCGCAGGTACCCTGAGTTGCCCCTGTGAACCGCCAATATGGGGACCGCTTCGCTCATCGCTGGCCTGTCTAGAACATGTATTTGCGCAGCTCGCCGCGCCGAAAAAATGGATTCTTGCTACTCGCAATAACTGCAATATGCACAAATGCCGGGAATAACGCGATGCGGCACTTTCAGATTTGCGCACCAATTCCCGCGTCTGGGAAGTTAATGTCGATTGCAGTCGACGCGCCTACTTCTCGCAGCGGTGCACGTACTCGCGCGGCGAGTTCGACTTGAACACGCCCGTGCTCGAGTTCCAGTCGCCAACCTCGAGCAGGTCCTTGTGCACGATCCGCTCGGCGAGCAAACAATTGGTCTTGCACTCGGTGCCGTCGGCATTCTTGAGGCGCTGCGCAAGGATGATCCGCTGTCCGCGCACGTCGCCGGCAATATCGATCAGCCGCTCGGTGTACGCCTCTTCCGTCGATCCGCCGTCGACCCTGCGGCTGAGGAGAAAGGTGCGGTTGCGCGGAATGTTCTCGGTCTTGGCGTCGGTCTGCGTGTTGCACCAGTAGCCGCCGAGGAACAGGGCATCGAGCTCTTGCGCCTTTGCCGCTCCCGATGGCCCCAGCAAAAGCACGGAGACGGCGGCTAGGAAGCTGACGCTGGTGATGCTGGCCACGGCCGCTGTTCCATTTCTCTTTGTCGATGCCGACTTTTATCAGGACGGCAATGCTCGGCGCTACTCGCGTGCGGCGCGTTGGTTATTGTCGCCTTCAGCCCGAGCAGCAACCGCAACGCAAGCGATGAGATGCATGTACCTCTGAACGCCAGAGGCCCGCGCCACTTGCGCTGCCGACCTCAAATTCGATAGGTCAACCGGGCCTAAATCTTTAGGCCGTATACGGGACGGCTGCCCTCGCAGCCCAGCGCAACTGGCAAAGGGCCCACTCTCGATGGCCAAGACTTCGATTACCCTCCACAAGAACGACCTTCCGGCCGGGCTTTCATTCGGGGAAAGCGTCGCCGTCGATACCGAGACCTTGGGGCTGAACGTCAATCGAGACCGCCTCTGCCTCGTACAGCTTTCCGCCGGCGATGGAAGGGCGCACCTCGTTCAGTTTGACGGGCGCAACTATGAGGCCCCTCGTCTCAAGGCGCTCCTGACCGACGCTTCGGTGCTCAAGATCTTCCACTACGCCCGCTTCGACGTCGCCGTGTTGGAGAAGTACCTCGGCGTGGAGACGAGCCCGATCTACTGCACCAAGATCGCCTCCAAGCTGGTCCGCACCTATACCGACCGCCACGGCCTCAAGGACCTCGTCGGCGAGCTGGTGGGGGTTGAGCTTTCCAAGCAACAGCAGAGCTCCGACTGGGCCTCGAGCGAGCTTTCCCAGCAGCAGCTCGCCTACGCGGCCTCCGACGTCCTCCATCTGCACGCGCTGAAGGAAAAGCTAGACGCCATGCTGGCGCGCGAGGGCCGAACGGCGTTTGCCGAGGCCGCATTCGGCTTCCTCGGCACCCGGGCCAAGCTCGACCTCGCCGGATTTGGCGAGGATGACATCTTTGCGCATTGAGGCCGTCGCGCCGCAGCCGGGGCCTGGCGCCTATCCCCGCCCATAAAGTCCCAATATAACCCGAATCTACGGGCACCTACCGGGCAGCGGCCGCTGGCCTCAGCTTCGAGAGCGCATGGCAACGACCACCAATTTCGCCCCCGGGGAAGCGTGGACGGGCAATCACCCGATCGCCGGCATGACAGCCGCCGAGCGGGCGCGCAATTTTGTGCTCGCGCGCCGCCACACGCGCCTCGTGCGCGCTCTGCGCTGGTCGCTGCCCGGCACGGCCGGCGGCATCGTCGTGCTCTATTTCCTCATGGTGCTCGACACCACGGGCTGGGTCGCCGGCATGCCGAGCATCGAGCTGCCGCGCATCATCCCCGACAACCTGACCATGGATAATCCGCGCTATGAGGGATTCAACAAGGACGGCGGCACCTACGTCGTGACGGCCAAGACCGCCGTGCAGGATCTCGTCAACACCGAGCGCGTGCGCCTCAATAGCATCAACGGCGACCTCACCGACGCCAAGAAGTCGAAGACCAATCTCAAGGCCGCTCAGGGAGACTTCAACACCAAGTCCAACGAGCTGGAGCTCTCCGGCGGCATCGACATCGTTGCCGAGAACGGATTCAAGGCGAAGCTTTCGCGCGCGACGATCCTCACCAAGGAGAATGTCATCTTCTCCAAGGAGCCCGTGCACGTCGAGCTGCCGTCCGGCACCATTCGATCCAATGAGATGCGGCTCCTCAACAAGACCCGCGAGATCGCGTTCATTGGTGACGTCGCGGCGAACCTCGTCCCCAACAAGGGTGATGCGAACGAAGCGACGACCGCCCCGACGAAGCCGGCCGCACCGCTGATCGGCGGCGGCCAAGGGCCGATCGACATCACCGCCAACCGCCTCGACATAGACGACACCGGCAAGACCGCGACCTTCACCGGCAACGTCAAGACGGTGCAGGGCGAGGCCGCCCTCGAAACCGCGGCGCTGCAGGTGCACTACGAGGGTGGAGATGCCGCCGACGCCGCGCTGCCGGGCTCTGGCGGCAAGATCAAGCGTATCGTCTCGGCGTCGCCTGTCGTCATGACCCGCGCACCGCAGGATCGCGTCACCGGCAACAGCCTGGATTACGACGCGCAAGGGCAGGTGGCCGTCGTCAGCGGCAACGTGCGGATGGCGTCGGGCCCGGACCGGGGTGCGAGCGCCGACAAGGCGACTGTCGATCAGGGCGCCGATACGATACTCCTAACAGGCAGCGTCCTCGCCCGTCAGGGCCGCAACCAGCTGAAGGGCGAGCGCCTCTTTGTCGAGCGCGCGACGGGCCGAACCCAGCTCAGCTCTCCGGGGAGCACCCGGGACGAGCCCGGCCGAATCTTCGCCCGCTTCTATCGCGGCGAGCAGAGCGCTGCGCAGACGGCCAAAGACAAGGTGAAGGGGCTCGCGCAGCAGGCCGCTGGCGGCGTGCTCGGAGGCGCCGCCCCGGTGTTCAAGACGGATCCGACGGCGCCCATCGATATCGATGCGGTACGCCTCGATGTCGACGACCGCGCCAAGCAGGCAATCTTCAAGGGCGACGTGCGTGTCGTCCAAGGCGACTTTGTCGTTCGCACCTCCGAGCTGCGCGCGTTCTATGCCGGCTCGGCGGGACTTTCCGAAACGGCCGGAACCCCCGAGCAGAAGCAGGCAGCACAGATCAACCGCATCGAGGCGCGCGGCAAGGTGATCGTCACCTCCAAGAACGGCCAGAACGCCACCGGCGACTGGGCCAACTACGACGTCAAGGCCAACAAGGTCATCTTGGGTGGCGACGTCATCCTGACCCAAGGAAAGAACGTCGTCCGCGGCACCGAGCTGACCATCGACATGGTTACCGGCGAGAGCGTCATCGACAACGGCAACGCCGGCAACAACGACGGTGCCTGGTCGGCGACCGCATCCTCCAATGATAAGAAGGGCCAGAACTTCACGAACCGCCCCGGCTCTGGCTCGCGGCCCAGCGCAATTTTTTACCCTCGCGAGAAGAATCCTGCCGAAAAGAAGCCCTCCGCGGCTGCTAGCGAGACCGGGGCCTCCGCCGGAGGCTGGTCGAGCGCCCCCTCTGAATGACGCCCGATCGCGGCCAATACGCCGATTGACAGGGCTCCCGATCGGCGCACCATGCATCCGGGCTGCAGAGGCTCATGAGGGGCGACGCGAGGTCGGCTAGACGTGCTGAAAATTCTGTCCTTCGGCTCCAAACGCGCACCGGCCGATTCCTATGGCGAATGGGGCGACGAGGGCGTCGGCTACGGCGAGCAGCCTTTGCTGAACGGTGGCGATCGACAGCTCGGCGCCGAGGGCTGGCTGACCATCCACCACGTCCAGAAGAGCTACAAGAAGCGCCTCGTCGTTCGCGGCGTGAGCCTCGCCGTGCGGCGAGGAGAATCCGTCGGTCTGCTCGGCCCCAACGGCGCCGGCAAGACGACGGTGTTCTACATGATCACCGGACTTGTTCCGGCCGACGCCGGCAACATCACCATCGACGGCATGGACGTTACGCGCTTGCCGATGTACCGGCGCGCCCGGCTCGGCATCGGCTACCTGCCCCAGGAAGCATCGATCTTCCGCGGCCTGACGGTCGAGCAGAACATCATGGCCGTGCTCGAGATCGTCGAGCCCTCGAAAAAGAAGCGGAAAGAGAAGCTCGACAGCCTGCTGGAGGAATTCCGCATCACCCGGCTGCGCAAGTCTCCCTCCATCGCCCTCTCGGGCGGCGAGCGGCGCCGCTGCGAGATCGCCCGCGCCCTGGCCTCCGGCCCCTCGTTCATGCTCCTCGACGAGCCCTTCGCCGGCATCGACCCCATAGCCGTGGGCGATATCCAGGAGCTCGTCCGCCACTTGACCGAGCGTGGCATCGGCGTTCTCATCACCGACCATAACGTACGTGAAACGCTAGGAATGATAGACCGGGCCTACATCATCTACGACGGGCAGGTTCTGACCCAAGGTAAGCCCGAGGAAATCATAGCCAACGACGACGTGCGGCGTGTGTATCTCGGAGACATGTTTGTTAACTCGCGCTGACTAACACGGGAGCGCGCTGAGCAAGGTATCGGGGAGCGCATGGCGCTTTCGACGAAGCTAGAGCTGAGACAAGGCCAGCAGTTGGTGATGACACCCCAACTGCAGCAGGCCATCCGTCTGCTTCAGCTGTCGAACATCGAGCTCGCGCAGTACGTGGAATCAGAGCTCGAGCGTAACCCGCTTCTCGAGGCCGACGAGGGCATAGAAGCCCCCGTCCGCTCCGAGACCGAGACGCCCGAATTCACCAAGTCCGAAGAGACGACAGCCGCCGCGAGCGAAGGCGATTGGGTCGATCTCGACAAGCCGGTTGCCGATCCTGAAGCGACCTTCGACACCGACTACGACAACGTCTATCCCGACACTGGCCCATCTGATTCAGCGGGCGCCCCCGACGCGGCCTCCGGGTGGGCATCGCTGCGTCAGCGCGGTGCCGGTTCGGGCGATGACGTCAACATCGAAGCCTTTCTCACTAACGACGTTTCGCTGCGCGAGCACTTGAGCGAGCAGGTGCCGCTGGTGCTCAAGGACCCGGTCGAGCGGCTGATAGGCCAGTATCTCGTCGACATGATCGACGAGGCCGGTTACCTGCCCGGCGCCGACCTCGCCGCCATAGCCGAGAAGCTCGGGGCGCCGCTCGAGCTCGTCGAGAAGGTGCTCGCCAGCCTGCAGACGCTGGACCCTCCCGGCGTCTTCGCGCGCTCGCTCGCCGAGTGTCTTTCGATCCAGCTCAAAGAGCAGAACCGCTTCGACCCGATCGTCAGTAAGTTTCTCGAAAACCTGCACCTGCTCGCCAGCCACAACTTCGCGGCGCTGCGCAAGGTCGTCGGCGTCGAGATGGACGAGTTGCTCGAGATGGTCGCCGAGATCAAGAAGCTCAATCCCAAGCCGGGACTGAAGTTCGGCTCCGTGCAGCTTCAGCCCATCGTCCCCGACGTCCTCGTGCGGTCGTCGCCGAACGGCACATGGATCATCGAGCTGAATGCTGACACGCTCCCTCGCGTCCTTGTCAACCGCAGCTATCTCGCCACCGTTTCCCAGGCGACCGGCTCTGCCTCCGACCGCAACTATCTTCTCGAGTGTCTGCAGACCGCCAACTGGCTGGTGAAGAGTCTTGACCAGCGCGCCCGTACCATACTTCGCGTTGCCGAGGAGATCGTGCGTCAGCAGGACGGTTTCTTCACGCACGGCGTCCAGTACCTGCGGCCGCTCAATCTGCGCACCGTCGCCGACGCCATCTCGATGCACGAATCGACGGTCTCGCGCGTTACCTCAAACAAGTACATGGCGACGCCGCGCGGCATCTTCGAGATGAAGTATTTCTTCACCTCGGCCATCGCATCCGCCGACGATGATGGCGAGTCGCATTCCTCCGAGGCCGTGCGTCACCGCATCAAGCAGATGATCGATGGAGAGACGCCCGCAACTGTCCTTTCCGACGACAAGATCGTCGAAAAGCTCAAGTGCGACGGCATCGACATCGCCCGCCGCACCGTTGCCAAGTACCGCGAGGCGATGCGCATTCCCTCTTCGGTCCAGCGCCGCCGCGACAAGCGCCTTACCGAGCGGGTCGGGCCCGCGACCTGACAGCAGCGCTATCTTGCGGGGCCCCCTGGCCGCCTCGGGGACTTGTGCCGCACCCTGGACTGCTCTATAGGCACCGGCGCGACGGGCGGAGCTGCCGCCGTAAGATCGCCCCCCGCTATTCATGAAGTGCATAACAGGGCATGGCCCCGTTCTTGCAGCATTATTCGTGCAATGCGACGCGTGGGGATTGGCCCCCGAGCGAACATAAGTTGGAGGACATTGTTACGACGTAGCGCGAGCCTGGGCAGCCGGGAAAAAATCCCTTTGAACCCAAGGTTTAACACGCGCTGCGACCGACGCGACTGCCGGATTCCTGTGCAGGCGTCCTTGCCGGTGCCATCTTTTTGGTTTCTCAGCAGGGCGGCGCGCTTGGCAAGGGGATAGCGCAGCTTCGAGCGCAGAGGGTACGTGCGGGGGCACGGACGTAAAGGTAGAATTGCGAGAGTCGCCGACCGCCGCAGCGCTGGTCCATAGGACCCCGCGGGCCGGCCCTCTATCGCATCAGGTTGGAACAGGATTTGAAGATGGATCTCTGCGACCTGCTGGCTTCCGACGGCGTCATCGCGCCGCTCAAGGCAACGAGCAAGAAGCACGCGCTGCAAGAGCTGGCGACACTCGCCGCAGCGCGGACGGGCATCGACCAGCGTGAGATTTTCAACACGCTGCTGCAGCGTGAGCGACTGGGCTCCACCGGGCTTGGGCGAGGCATCGCCGTGCCGCACGTCAAGCTTCCCGGGCTGCGCAGCATCCTATGCCTCTTTGCGCGCCTCGAAGAGCCGATCGACTTTGAGTCTCACGACGGCGAGCCGGTCGACCTGGTATTCCTGCTGCTGGCGCCCGATCACGCCGGCGGCGATCACTTGAAGGCGCTGGCCAGCATCTCGCGCGTGGTGCGCGAGCCTTCTGTCATCGAGGCATTGCGCAGCGCGCCCGATGTCGCCAGCCTCCGCTCGGCATTGACGCGTCCGCTGCCCTCGCACGCGGCCTAGATCGGACTGGGTGCGGGCAGATCAGGGGGCCGGGCAGCCGTTCCCCTGCCCGAGCACCAGCATCGCCACCAGCGCCGCTCCACCGACGATAATGCGCCACCACCCGAACAGGGCGAAGCCGTGCCGGCTCACGTAGTCGAGCAGGTAGCGCACCACGAACACCGCCGCGATGAACGCCGTGGCAAAGCCAAGCGCGATATTGGCAATGTCCGATATCTGCAGGATCGACCAGTTCTTGTAGAGGTCGTAAGCGAAAGCGCCCGCCATCGTCGGCATGGCGAGGAAGAACGAGAATTCCGCCGCCGAGCGCTTGTCCGTGCCGAGCAGCATGGCTCCGACGATGGTTGCGCCGGAACGCGACACGCCGGGGATCATGGCGAAGCACTGCAGGATGCCGATCTTGAATGCGAGCGACAGCGGAAAGTCCATCGCGCTGGTGTAGCGCACCGGCAGATGCATTCGGTCGACGGCCAGGAGCACCACGCCGCCGAGGATCAGCATCACGGCAATGAGCATCGGCGTCTCGAACAGAACGCCTTTGATGAAACCGTGCGCCGAAGCGCCGATCACGGCGGCGGGAAGGAAGGCGAGCAGCACGCCGAGGACGAAGCGCCGCGCCGCCGGATCGTAGGGAATTGCCAGCGCAATGCGCGTCAGCTTCACCGAGTAGACGCTGAGGATGGCAAGGATGGCGCCGAGCTGGATGAGGACTTCGAACGTTTTTCCCGGCGTGCATACGCCGAGAAAGTGCTCCGTGAGCAGCAGATGCCCGGTTGACGATACCGGCAGGAACTCGGTCAATCCTTCGATGAGGCCAAGCAGGATCACTTCCCAGATCGGCATTTCGGCCTCGCATCTCGTGAGCTGGATTGTGGGGCGGGAGAATTAGCAGGAATTACCGGTGAGCGGTGCCACTTCCGCGCCACATGGGACGATTGTCTTATTGCCCCTCGCACCCTAGGAGCAACGGGTGCCACTAAGAACGACGAGCGACGCTGAGCAATGCACACGCTGACGCACTTCCGCCTTTGCCCCTATTCGCGCGCTGCCCGCCTCGCGCTCGCCGAGCTGAGCCTCGAGGCGGAGCTGGTCGAGGAGCGTCCGTGGGAATGGCGTCCCGAGTTCCTCGCTCTTAACCCTGCCGGCGAATTGCCTGTGCTGCAAACGGACGGCGCGGCACCGTTGTGCGGCATTTACGCCATCTCCGAATACCTCGGCGAGATGCCGCCACCCGAGGGCGAGGAGGCTCAGCCGCTGCAGCTTTTCCCCGGGGATGCCGCCCAGCGCGCCGAGATCCGCCGCCTCGTCGACTGGTTCAACGGCAAGTTCGACCGCGAGGTGACGCAGGAGCTGCTGCAGGAAAAAGTTTATACTCGCCTGCGGCCGGACGCCGTGAGCACGCCCGAGGTCGAGTTCCTGCGCGCCATCCGCACCAACCTGCGCTACCATATGAGCTACATTAACTACCTCGCCGACCACCGGCGCTGGCTTGGCGGTGACGAGCTTTCCTTTGCCGATCTCGCCGCCGCCGCGCACGTTTCGGTCGCCGACTATCTGGGCGAAGTGCCATGGGACGAGTTCCCGGTCGCCAAGACCTGGTATGCGCGCTTGAAGTCGCGGCGCGCTTTCCGCTCGATCC
Organism: Pseudomonadota bacterium; assembly: GCA_023405815.1. GTDB lineage: Bacteria > Pseudomonadota > Alphaproteobacteria > Rhizobiales > Hyphomicrobiaceae > Hyphomicrobium_A. Next base: position 45,824 of record JAEXXM010000072.1, read on the forward strand.
TGGCCGATCGGGTGCCGGGTGCATTGCCGGTCGCGCACTACGCCGATCTCGAATTCTGATGGCTACGACGTGACGGCACAGCTCAAAGAACTGGTGCTCGAGAAGGCAGCCGCCCTCGGCTTCGATGCCGTGCGCATCACGACTCCCGATGCCGCCGGCGCCGCCGCCCCCCGTCTGGCTGAATTCCTCGCCGCAGGTCGCCACGGCGACATGGATTGGATGGCGGCGAACTGCCAGCGCCGACAAAGCCCCACGCATCTCTGGCCTGAGGTTCGCTCCATCGTCATGCTCGGCATGAGCTATGCGCCAGTGACCGACCCGCTCGATGCGCTGGACCACCCCCAGCGCGGCGCCATATCCGTCTATGCCCAGGGCAAGGACTATCACGACATCCTGAGGGGCAAGCTGAAGCAGCTCGCCGGACAGCTCGCGTCTGTAAGCGGCGCCGATGTCAAAGTCTTCGTCGATACCGCCCCGGTGATGGAGAAGCCTCTCGCTGCCGCCGCCGGCATCGGTTGGCAGGGCAAGAACACCATGCTGGTCTCGCGCCAGCACGGCTCATGGCTCTTCCTCGGCGCCATCTTCACCTCCGCCGAGCTGCCCGCCGATGCACCCGAGACCGACCATTGCGGCAGTTGCCGGCGCTGCCTCGACATCTGCCCGACGAACGCATTCCCCGCACCCTACCAGCTCGACGCGCGCCGCTGCCTCGCCTACCTGTCGATCGAGCACAAGGGGCACATCCCGAGTGAGTTCCGGCGCGCCATGGGCAACCGCGTGTTCGGTTGCGACGACTGTCTCGCCGTGTGCCCCTGGAACAAGTTTGCCGAGCGCGCACGCGAGGCACGCTTTGCCGCGCGTGTCGAGACCGACAATCCGCCGCTCGCCGAGTTGCTCACGCTCGACGACGCGGCATTCCGCACTCGCTTTGCCGGCACGCCGATCAAGCGCACAGGCCGCGACCGCTTCCTGCGCAACGTGCTGATCGCCGCCGGCAACGCGCGCGATAGTAGTCTGCTGCCGCGCATCGAAGCGTTGCTCGCCGATGACTCTCCGCTCGTCCGCGCCATGGCGGTATGGGCAATGCACCAGCTCACCGACGACGTCGGTGATACCCTTCGCCACCGACACCTTGCCCGCGAGGGCGACAGTTCTGTACGCGCCGAATGGGAGGCGGCGGCAGCGCCATGAGCCACCTCTTCTGTTTCGGTCTCGGCTATAGCGCCCTGCACACCGCGCGCCGGCTCGCGGCCGAAGGCTGGACCATCGCCGGCACCGCACGCACGCCTGAAGGAGCCGCGGCAATCGTCGAGGAAGGCTACGAGGCCCACGTCTTCGATGGCCTCCGTCGCAACCCTGACATTGCAGCGGCGCTTTCCCGCGCGACGCACGTGCTCATCTCGGTGCCCCCAGGCGAGCAGGATCCCGTGCTGCGGCACCACGGCCCCGATCTGCGCGCCGCGCCGACGCTCAAATGGATCGGCTATCTCTCCACTGTCGGCGTCTATGGCGACAGCCAAGGCGCCTGGATCGACGAGACGGCCCCGATGGACGCGACGTCCGTGCGCGGCCGCCAGCGGATCGCCGCCGAGACGGCGTGGCTCGATCTCGGCCGCACGCTGCATCTTCCGACGCAAGTGTTTCGTCTGGCGGGAATCTACGGCCCGGGCCGCAGTGCCATCGATCGGCTGCGCGATGGAACGGCACATCGCATCGTCAAGCCCGGCCAGGTGTTCAACCGCATCCACGTCGACGACATCGCGCGCACGGTCTGTGCCGCCATCGTCGGACCCAAGATGAGCGATGTCTATAACGTCACCGACGACGAGCCGGCACCGCCCCAGGACGTGGTTGTCTATGCCGCCGAGCTCTTGGGCGTGCCTGCGCCCCCCGAGATCGCTTTCGCCGACGCCGATCTGTCGCCCATGGCGCGCAGCTTCTATGCCGACAACAAACGCGTAAGCAACGCGCGGCTGCACCAAGAGCTTGGCGTCACTCTGAAATTTCCGACCTATCGCGAAGGTCTGCGCGCCATTCTCGCCGGCACGCCCCAGCCCGGCATCGTCTCCACAACGGATTTCACCTGAACGCCGCCGTTCAGGCGCCGTTCAACCGCCCCTCGCTTTATTGGCGAAATTGGGTCGCGCTTTTGCCGCGACTGAAGGAGCGCCCGCTCCTTCGGATACCATTGGCGAGGATGTCATGCGGTCGGCAACGAGTTGCCTCGGTCGCGGCGCGCTTTGCGCCGTGGCGATGATGAGTTGGGTCTACAGCGCTTCGGCGGCCAACGACGACGCCCACGCCCTCGCACAGAAGTTCTCCCAGGCGGCAGAGGAAAGCGAGCGCGCCGAGGAGGCGCGCCAGGCCGAGGCACGCGCAAAGGCGCAGGCCGAGGCGAAGAAGAAGGCCGATGCAGAGAAACGCAAAGCCGCCGATGCGCAACGCGCGGCCGACGAGGCCGAGATGCTCCGCAACGCAGAAGCAGAGGCGGAGGCTCGACGCGCTGTCGACCAGGCGCGCACGGAAGCTGCCATCAAGCGCGAGGCCGAGCAGGCACGCATCGAGGGCGAGCGCCAGGCAGCGCGCGCGCAGGCCGAGCGCATCGCCGAGGAGGCACGCCAGCAGAAGATCGTCCAGGATCGCGAAGCCGAGGAGAAGCGTCGCGATGAGGCCGAGCGCCTCGCCCGCGAGGTCGAGGAAAAGCGTATTGCCGACGAAAAGCGCATCGCCGACGAGCGCATCGCCGCCGAGAAGGCGGCAGCCGAGCGCAAGGCCGAGGCCGCACGCGTTGCCGAGGAAAACCGCAGGGCCGAGGAGGCCAGGCTTGCAGACATCCAGCGCAAAGCCAAAGAGGCGGAGGAGAAGCGCCGCACCGAGGAAGCCCGCGTTGAGGAGCTGAAGCGTCAGGCGGAGGCCGCCGAGGCCAAGCGCAAGGCCGAGGAGGAGCGCCTCGCCGAGCAGCGCCGCATCGGCGATGCCAAGGCGGCAGAGCAGCGCGCTGCTCTCGAAGCCCAGCGCGCAGCCGAGGCCCAGCGCATTGCCGAGAAGTTCCGTCTCGCCCGCGAGGCCCGCGAGCGCAACAACGCGACCCGCAACAGCCTCGGCGGTCCGCTGCCCGACAACGATCCACCGTCGCCCTTCATCGCCTCGACGCCGGCCCCGCGCGCGACGTACCCGCAGAAGGTGACCGTCCTCGTCGTCATGCAGCCGCGCCGCCACGGCTTTGCCGGTGCGAAGATGACTGCCAACCCCGTGCTCTGCGTCGGCAACGACTGCTACGTCAGCAACGGCGCCGGCAGCCAGGCGCGCCAGATGCGCCGTGCGCAGGCGCTCGGACCGGGCAACACCATCGGCCGCAACGCCGGCGTCTGCCGCAACCACACGACGTGCGTGTTCCGCGGCGTGACGCTCTCAGGCCCGATGTCCGCCATCCAGCCAGTCGATATGGGATTCCTTCGCCACGACCGGAAAGAGATCCGCACCGTCGCGCCCGACACCACCTGCGGCGCCGACGGGGGGCAGCTTGCCTGCTCGGGTCCGGTCGAGACTGAAGGCTATCGCGCCTGGATCGTGCCCGAGGCCGTCGCCGAGAAGGCAGGCGCGCGCGCTCTCGAGGATGCCGTCGATCAGGGGCTCCCTGCCGCGCGCTCGGCCGCCTACGGCAACTGGAATTCAACCGTTCAGGCCTTGCCCGCGAGGTAGCCGATCTCCCCGCCCGAAGCTTCCCGCTTGGCCTCGAGGAATTCGTAGACCTCGCGCGCGTGTAACGGCCGCCCCGTACGGTCGATGCTGCGCCGCTCCAGCGCCAAGAGCTCCCCGAGCAACGGCTCGGCCGTCTTGTGCAGCATGGCGACGGCCTGGATGGTCGAGCGGCGCATGTTCGGCGGAACCTTCGGCACGACGTCGGCGATCAGCTCCTTCGCGCGCGATGACAGTTGCCCCGAAAGGCGTCCGAGCAATCCGATCAGCTTGATCGGAATGTCCTCGCGGAAGCGATAGCCGTGCTCGTCCATCCAGAGAAACAAGCGGTCCATCAGGAGGTCCTGGAGCCTGAGGCGCGATGTCACGCGATAGTCCTGCCACTCCGCGACGAGATCGAATGACGGCTCGAGCTCGATGTCAGCCGGCGCGAACGTCTCTCGCGCCGTGACGCCGATGCGCTCGACGAAATCCCGGTTCTTCATGTCGAAGCGAGTGGTGAACGTCGGCAGCAGGTACTTCTGGTCCGTCGCCAGTGCAAAAGCCTTGCGCACCAGCTTGGAGCAGAACAGCTCCTTGTCGCCGGAAAGCTCCATCGTGAAGTCGTACCAGATGTGCCGCCCGCCGCGCTCTTGCGACCGGCGCACGACATCATGGATGAGCGCCGCCGCCCGCGCCGCCACGTGCTGATCGCGGTGACGGAATAGCACGCAGCGTCCGAGGCCATGCTCCAGCGTATAGCTGAGCGGATTGATGACGGCCCCTTCCTCGATCAGCGCCTCCACGACCCAATGCTTCCCGTTCGCATCAGTGTGGATGATGGCAAGATGGCTGAACTGGCTGTCGACGTCGCCGATGCGTGCGATGGCGGCGCTGTTGTGATGCATGCCGCGCATCAGCAATAGGTCGCCGGACCGGAAATCGAGGTCCTGGCCGCAATCGTAGGCCGGATTGACGAGCGTGTTCATGTTGCGGCCGCTGAAGCCCCGCAGCGTCTTCTCCTCCGGGCCGAGCTGCGCATAGCGGATGTTCAGCTCACCCAGCATGTCCGTCGCATAGCGCGCGATGCGCAGCGCGTTGCGCAGCGCCTTCTGCCCGGCAAGGGTGAGGAAGCCGCGCGCCTGCCAGTCCGCGATCTGGTCTCGCAACTGCAGGCGCAGAGCGAAGATGGACTGCGCGATCTCCGGTGCGGCACGCATCAGCGTCTGCACGTCGTACCTGTCGAGGCTGATGTTGAACGTCGCCTCGTAGAGCTCGGTCAGGTTCGCGGCCAGCTCCTTTGCAGTCGCAGCCGGCCGCGCAGCAATCTCCTTGACGGCCTGAAGGTCGTCCTCCAGCCGATATCGGGGCGTGGTATGCAGCATCCGATCCCTCCCCTCCCTCTTTGGCAGCTCCTTAGCATGCCAGGGAAAGACGACGGATGCATGTTCGCAACATCATGAAGGGCTGCTGCCGCCCAAGAGCTTCACCGAGCTCGCCTGCGGGCCCATTGGCCCCTCGGAGACGGCCCGGATCACATGCACGATGGAGCCGACCTTTATCTCCCCGAACGAGCCGTTTCCGCACACATCTCGCGAAAAATAGAGGTCTGGTGAGTCCTTCACCTCGATGAAGCCGTAGTTCTGATCGGGAAAGAGCCGCACCACGACCCCCGTGTCCCCGGCCGATCCATGCTGCTTTACTTCACCCTTGCGGATGGCCGTGATCTGCTCGAGCTGGCGCTCGGCGGCCTCGAAGACGCGGTTGACGATCGGCAGATGATCGCCCTTCGCCGCGCGGCGCTCCTCCTCGCCCTTGGCCACGACCGGCGCGCGCCCGGGAACGTCGATCTCGACGGCGATGCCGAGCGGCGGCTTGGCGCCTTCCGGACTGCGATGGGGAATTTCGACGACGACGCGCGCACCCGTGATGTTCGGGTGGAAGCGCTGCAGCCGCTCAACACGCTCGCGGATCAGTTCTTCCAGGGAAGCTGAGGTCTCCACGTTCTTGAATGCGATCTGCAGGGGTCTTTCCATCTTTCTTTTTCTCCGTTCAGTGCCGTGAAGTGATCGTGCAGGAATGACAGCGTCCACTCATGGTCGTCGAATGGCGAAGCGGTGGTAATTGACGCCCCGCAAGCCGATGAGATTGTGGCGCTGATGTTGACATGGCGACGAGCCGCTGGCTTGCCAACCGATGGGCCCGCGACACGGAGTGCTCCCGTGCGCGCGCCCACGGCGGCTACTGGTCCAAATTGTTGATGTTGAGCGTATCGGTGTTGGCATCGACGTCCGCCGGATTGAACGGCGTCGGATCGTTCTCGATGCCCGGTTGTGGTGGTTTCGCGTTTGGGTTCGCCCAGGGGGGCCGATAACCCGCTTCGCTTTCAGCCGGCACGGCTGCAGGCTTCTCGATTTGTAAGCTCGTACCCTGGTCGCCGCCGGCGATGGCAGGGAAGGAAATTGCAGCCGTCAGGCACGCGACGGCAACCACGCGAAGGCCCCATGGCATCATGGCGGAGCTCGCCCTTCTGTAACCGCGAACACCAGCTTTCCACGGACTGGCGCCGCTGTCGATGCCTCATTCGCGCCGCGGCAGCCTGCCTTCCGCCACTTCCGAGATTTTATTGAAAAGCAGCGACAAGTCCTGCGGCCGCGACAGGCGGTGCTCGCCGTCGGGAATCTCGATCATCTCGGCCCAATCGCCTTTGAGAAGGCGCATGAGTTCCCGCACATGTCCGATCGGCACAGCGGTATCGAGCCGCCCTTGCAGGATGACGATGGGCCTGCCGGGGTCGAAGGGTTTGTTTGCCATGAGGTGATCGCGCCCCTCCTCGATGAGCGCGCGCGTAATGGCATAGGGCTCGCCATACTCCGATGGTTGGTGGTACACGCCGGCGGCATCGAGGTCACGCCGCGCCTTGGCGTCGAACTGCTTCCACATCAGCTCCTCGGTCATGTCCCAGGCCGGCGCTATGAGCACGAGTCCGACGATGCGTATGGCCTCCTGAGGGGCCGTGGCCATCAGGCGCTTGAGCAGCAGCAGCGCGATGTAGCCGCCCATGCTCGAGCCGATGATGATCTGCCGCCCGCGCGTGAGGCGGAACACGGCCTCTGCCTCATCGAGCCAGCTCCCGATCGTCCCACCCTCGAACTCGCCGCTGGAGACGCCGTGGCCGGAATAGTCGAAGCGCGTGCAGCCATAGCCGTTTGCCTGCGCAAACGCGGCAAGCTCGGTCGCCTTGGTGCTCGCCATGTCCGACCGGTAGCCCGACAGCCAGAAGAGGCCGGTGCCTCCCTCAGGAGCCGGCTCGAGCCGATAGGCGATGCGGCGGGGGGGCGCGGAAACACCAAGACCCAAGTCAAGGAATTGCGGTTCGCTCTCACTCAATCTAAACAACCCTTTCGCCGCCGGAGGATAGCTTGTGGCCGAAACGCGCCCGACCATACTGCAGATCATCCCCGAGCTCGATACCGGCGGAGCCGAGCTTTCCACCATCGAGATCGCCGATGCCGTGCACTCCGCCGGCGGGCGCTGCATCGTGCTCACCGAAGGGGGGCGCCTTGTGCAGCGCCTCCGTGATGCGGGGGCCGAGGTATACTTCTTCCCTGCTGCCTCCAAGAATCCCATACGCCTGCTCTGGAACGCCCACCGCATCGCCTCCATAGTCCGCCGCGAGCACGTGTCCCTCATTCATGCGCGCAGCAGAGCGCCCGCATGGAGCGGCCTGATCGCCGCCCGCCGCACCGGGATCCCCTTCGTCACCACCTACCATGGCGCCTATTCGGAGAAGTCCGATCTGAAGCGGCTGTATAACAGCGTCATGGCGCGCGGCGACGTGGTGATCGCCAACTCGCACTACACCGCCGATCTCATCCGCATGCGCTACGGCACGCCGCGCGCAAAGCTGCGCGTCATCTATCGCGGCGTCGATGGACGCCTGTTCGATCCCGTCAACGTTGCTGAAGATCGCGTTGCGGCCGTGCGCCGCCGCTGGGGCGTCGACGATAAGCAGCGCGTCGTGCTGCATGCCGCGCGTCTGACACCCTGGAAGGGCCAGCCGACCGTTATAAACGCGGCGCAATTGCTCGCTCAGCGCGGCCTCATCGACGATGTCGTGTTCATCCTCGCCGGCGACGCACAGCGCCGCGGCGCCTACAGAGCTTCACTCGTGGAGCAGATCGGCGCCGCCGGCCTCGATGACCGCGTGCGCATCGTCGGCCATGAGGACGACATGGCCGCCGCGTTCCGTGCCTCTCACGTCGCCGTCGTCGCCTCGGTCGAGCCCGAGGCGTTCGGCCGCGCCGCAACAGAGGCGCAAGTCATGGCAACGCCCGTCATCGCCACCGACATCGGCGCCCCGCCTGAGACCGTCCGCGGCCGCCCCGGCGTTTCCCCGGATCAGGCAACCGGATGGCTGGTACCGCCGGAGGACGCATCGAGCCTCGCCGATGCCGTCGCCGAGGCGCTCGCCATGCCGGACGACGAGCGCACGCGCATAGGCCAGCGTGCGCGCGAGCATGTCTTGAAGTCGTTCTCGCTGCGGCAGATGAAGCAGCAGACTCTGCAGGTCTACGACGAGTTGCTCGGCACCAGGCTCGCCGCCCGTGATAACCCGTCGCCGGCCTAAGCCCGCATCTTCCTCGCCGGCCTGCTTCTGCCGCGCCCGTTCTTTGCGCCGACGAATGCACTGCTCCCCTCGGCAATCGCCTCCGCGACGACCCTCTCGGCGTAGCGCGGCAGCGCGAACGCGGCGAGGTGCACGGCCGGCGTCCAGTATCTCGTCTTGATGCCGCGCTTCTGCTGGCGCTTCTCCAGCTTCTTGATCGTGAGGTCGAGGTGGTCGTCCTCGTCCGATGCCCAGTTGATCGCGAACGGGCCGCCGAAGTAGCACGGCTGCGTGCACATGTATGGCGCCACATGCTCGAACATCGAGGCGAATGCACGCGTCGTATCGCGCAGCTGGTTTGGGAAAAGGAACGGCAGCCCATTCTGCGTGACGAGGATGCCGTCGTCCTTTAGCGCCCGCTTGCACGAGGCGAAGAACTCCGGCGTATGCAGCACCGCCGACGGACCGATCGGCTCCGAGGAATCGACGATGATCGCGTCGAAGCGCTCGTCCGTCTCGGCGACGAACTTGCGCCCGTCCGCGATCACGACGACGGCACGCTCGTCATCGAAGGCGTTGCCCGGGATTTCAGGATAGTACTTCAGCGCCGTGTCGATCACGTCGCGGTCGATCTCGCAGAGCATCGCTTTCTCGACGGAAGGGTGCTTCAACACCTCGCGCAGCACGCCCCCATCCCCGCCGCCGACCACCAGGACCTGCTTGGGCTTGTCGAGTGCCATCAGCGGCACGTGCGCCATCATCTCGTGATAGATGAACTCGTCCGACGTTGTGAGCTGGCAGACGCCGTCGAGCATCAGCACCGTGCCCCACGTGCGGTTCTTGAATATGATGAGGTGCTGGTGCTCGGTCTTCACCTCGTGCAGCACTTCGTCCGCGGCGAGGCGCACCCTCCAATGGGGATGAAACGTCTCCTCGATCCAGCGATCCATGGTGCTCCTCCGCGCCAGGCGCCGGCACATTGGCCGGCGCCTCGGCAGGGCATAGCACGCGCGGCCGGTTTTTCGAACGCTCGTCAGCTATTGCGCCGCGCGGGCGCTGCTCGTGCGCAAGTGCGACAGCACCGCCTCCGTCGGCCAGCAATCGATCTTGAGGCCGTTGCTCTTCTGGTAGATGCCGACCTGCCGGCGCGTGTTCGATCCGATCTTGCCGTCGATCTTGTCCATCGGATACCCGAGCTTCTGCAATAGCTCCTGGATCTCCTTCACCTGTGCGGTACGCGGCTGCGCGACCTGCGCTGCCGGCACGTGGAAGCCCCCGCCGCCCGCGATGCGGTCCGAAAGGTCGCCGACGAACAGGGCGTAGAGGTCCGACGTGTTGTAGAGCCGGATGACCTTGAAGTTTTCCGTGGCGAGAAAGCCTGGTCCGTAGGCGCCGGACGGCATCATCAAGTATGCGCTGATGCTGTCCTCCTCGGGGCGGAACGGCTTGGCTCCCGTCCGCTCGAAGCCGAGCTTTCTCCATTCGCCGATGGTGCGCTCGCCTGGGGGCCCCTCGAGCGAGCAGTCGCCGCCCTTCGGCATTTGCACCTCATAGCCCCAGCGCAGGCCCCGCACCCAGCCCTTGTTGGCGAGCTGCCGCGCGGCGGAGGCCAGCGCGTCCGGCACGCTTTCGAAGATGTCGACCTTGCCATCGCCGTCGCCGTCCTCGAGGTGCTTGAAGTACTCCGTCGGCATGAACTGCGTGAGCCCCACGGCGCCCGCCCATGACGCACGCATCTTCGACCGGGGGACACCTGACTGCAGCATCCTCAGGGCTGAGATCAGCTCCAGCCTGAACTCGTCCTTACGGCGCCCGGTGAAGGCCTGCGTGGCCAGCACGCGGATCGCGTCATGCGGCAGCTTGTGCGTGCCGTAAGCGGTCTCGCGCCCCCAGATCGCCACCATGATGTAGCGATCGACGCCCGTGTTCTTCTCGATGTTGATGATGTCCCTCTCGTGCTCCTTGAGGAACTTGCGCCCCTGCACCGCGAGCGACGAAAGGTACTTCGGATTGAGGTATTCGAACGCCGACTTCGTGAACTCCGCCTGCCCGGCGCTGTCGTCGCGCTTGCGGCCCGCAATGACGAGATCGGGCAGTGAATAGTCGGGCTTGAGACCCTTGAAGGCAGCATCGAACGTGGTGCGCGAGACGCCCTGCGCCTGCGCCTCCGGCCACAGGCTTTGCAGGAAGTCCTGGAACGCATCGCTTGCCGATGCGGCAGTGGACGCCGCGGAGAATGCTAAAACGACGGTGAACGCGTGCAGGAGCACGCCCCGCCAATAGCCGCGAACGCCCTTAGCCTTGCTGCCAAAGCCCACTTCGAACCTCCTCGGTGCTGATCGCCGGAACGCCGACGCTAGGCCGCACGTGCTTTCGAACACGTGTCCTCGTCACTCCAGTTTCCCGGCAAATTTGCGGCCTTGGCCGCGTGCAGCGCCCGTATTGCGCTAGCTTGCGTTCTTGAACTGCTGCAAGTGCGCTTCCCAGGCGAGAGCCTGCACGGTGATGGTTTCCAAATTGTCGAACTCGGGGCGCCAACCGAGCCGCATCCGGATCTTGTCGGATGCGGCAACAATGGCTGCCGGATCGCCGGGTCGGCGGTCCGACAGGCGCACCTCGAAGTCTGCCCCCGATGTCCGTTTCACGGCATCGATCACCTGCAGCACCGAGAAGCCCTTCGAATAGCCGCAGTTGAAAACCTCCGACTCCCCGCCCGCGCGAAGGTGTCTTAGTGCCGCCATATGGGCCCGCACGAGATCTGTGACATGGATATAGTCGCGGATGCAGGTGCCGTCCGCCGTCTGATAATCCGTGCCAAAGACCTGCATGTGCGGCCGTTTTCCGAGCGCCGTCTCGCAGGCGACTTTGATGAGGTGAGTCGCCTGCGGCGTCGATTGCCCCGAGCGCCCCTTGGGGTCGGCGCCGGCGACGTTGAAATAGCGCAATGCGACGTAGCGGAAGTTGTGTGCTCGTGCTGTATCGGCCAGCATGATCTCCGTCATCAGCTTGGACCAGCCGTAGGGCGACATCGGCGCCAGCGCGGCATCCTCGCGCACCGGAATTTCCTTTGGCATGCCATAAACGGCTGCTGTCGATGAGAAGATGAAGTTCTCGATCCCCATCTCCACCGCGACCTCCATGAGGGCGCGCGACTTGACCGTGTTGTTATGATAGTAGCCCAGCGGGTCAACCACCGACTCCGGCACGACAATCGAGCCGGCGAAATGAATGATCGATTTCACCCCGTGCTTGCGTACGATGCTGCGAACGAGCTCCTGGTCGCCGACGTCACCGACGACGAGGGTGGCATTGGACGGCACCGCCCAGCGGAAGCCCGTCGACAGGTTGTCGAGCACGACGACACTTTCGCCGCTGTCGAGGAGCTCGAGCACCATATGGCTTCCAATGTATCCGGCTCCGCCGGTAACGAGGATGGTCATCGGTCTTTCGTGCCTTCCGGATGCTGGGGTCGAATTGGGACGAAACTTACCACCGCAAGACGTTAACTATGCATTGATCAAAGGTAGCGCCTTTCGCCGGCCTGTCATTCAAGTTCCGCACCAATCCGCATCTCTCCCGAAAAATCATCATTAAAGGCTCGGAGTACTCCATGTCCGCCCCGAAGAAGCGCATCCGCAAGGCCGTATTTCCCGTTGCCGGACTGGGGACGCGCTTCTTGCCCGCGACCAAGGCCATCCCCAAGGAGATGCTCACGGTCGTCGACCGCCCAGTTATTCAGCACGTCGTTGATGAAGCGCGCGCCGCCGGCATTGAGCACTTCGTCTTCGTCACCGGACGCAACAAGCCCTCGATCGAGGAACACTTCGACCGGGCTCCCGAGCTCGAGGCGACCCTGTCGGAGCGCGCCAAGACCAAGGAGCTGGCCGAACTCGCCAAGGACTTACCCGAGGCGGGCAGCACGAGCTTCACCCGCCAGCAGGCCCCCCTCGGCCTTGGCCACGCTGTCTGGTGTGCGCGCGATATCGTCGGCGACGAGCCGTTCGCCCTGCTGCTGCCCGATATGCTTCACCACGGTGCGAAGCCGTGCCTCGCAGAGATGATCGAGGCTTACGAGGCGCACGGCGGCAATCATATCGCCGTCTCCCCGGTGCCTGAGAGCGAAACCCACCAGTACGGCATCGTCGGCGTCGAGGACCGCACCGCCAAAGTCTCGCGCATCACGCAGATGGTCGAGAAGCCCAAGCAGGGGACCGCCCCGTCGAACCTCCACATCACCGGCCGCTATATCCTGCAGCCGGAGATCTTCGACATCCTCGCCACGCAGGAGCGCGGTGCCGGCGGCGAGATCCAGCTCACCGACGGCATGCTCGCCATGTTGAACGCCGGCAAGCCGTTCCACGCCGTGCGCTTCGACGGCACCATCTATGACACCGGCACCAAGATCGGTTTCCTCCTGGCCAACGTCGCCTACGGCCTCGAACGGCCGGAGCTTGCACCCGCTCTCAAGGCCGGCATCGGCAAGCTGGTCTAGATCTCGGTCGAAGGGCGCTGATCGCTCGGATGCACCAAAGCACTTCAGCATGGCGCGCAATGCGCGCCATGCTCGGGCGCCGACGGCGCCTGCCGCGAGCACCCTCTCACCCTCTCGCCCCTCGTGTCAGCAGATAAGCGCCGCGCAGCGGCAAGGGCGCAAGGCGTCCCGCGCCTTAGCCTCGATTGCCCGAGCATCCGTCAGCGAGGGCTCGGTCAGGACCGCCGAAGCACTTCAGCATGGCACGCATTGCGTGCCATGCTCAGGCGCCAACGGCGCCCGGCGCGAGCGCCGGCCACCCACTCGCGCGACAAGAGCCGCACACAAGGGTTCTCACCCCTCGTGTCACCCCACGAATCAGTGCCTCAGCCGCACGCCTGCCTGCACAATCTCGGCCGTGTAGCTGCTGTCCGGCTGTGAGCTCTGGAAGTCCACGTGCTGGTAGCGCGCAAAGAGCACGGCCCATCGATTGGCATAGTACTCGGTGCCGACGGCGCCGGTGAGCTGCTCTTCGTTTATGCCCACGTTGCCAAAGTTGCGCGTGAAGTAGCTGAGGCCTGCGCTGCCGACGAGATACCTTGTGAAGCTGTGGCGCGCCTCGAGGCCATAGTTGCGCTCCAGGACGCCTGGTGAATCCGTAGTCGTCGTCTCCGCCACCTCGCTCGTCGCCGTGAACGAGAGCACCGTCAGCGGCGTGACCTGCCAGGCAAGATCGGCGTCGATGAGCAGGCCATCGACTGGCGGCAGCTCGCGATTGTCCAGCTCCTGATGCCCATAGCCGAGGCTGACATTGCCGCGCAGGATCTGGCTCACGTCGCCGAAGGACAGCCCGAGTCTGTAACGCTCGCCGGTCGAAGAGCGCAGGATGCCGTCCGAGAACGCCGCCGTGCTGTAGTCGCGCTGGTTGATCGAGATGTCCGTGAACGCGAACAGATACGGCGAGAATTCCCACCTCGGCCGGACTGCCTCTTCGTACAGCGTATAGTCCCGGTCGGAGTTGCTTTGCACGACGCCCCCGAGGATGTCGGTCCCATAGCTCGTGTCGATGATGTTGCCGCGGAGCTGGACCGACAAACGGTTGAATCGATGATTGAGTGCGCCGCGCAGGCGCGTCACCTCGATGTTCGGCCGCGTTCCTGCCGATTGCGCGTTGATCGCCGAGCGGCCTTCCTGCGCGAGCTCGTGCGCGATGAGGCCCTGCAGATTGGTGAAGCTCGTCACGTCGAGCCGGCCGAGGCCCTCCACGAGGTACGCGCGGTCGTCTTCCGAGGGATACTTGTCGTGGAAGCTGAGATCGCCGCTGGCCCGCAGCTCCACCGCATGCCGGCTCCAGTTGGAGGCGAGGCGCGCGGCCGGGCGCACCTCCAGCGAGCTGTCACCCTCGGCATTCGGCGCCGCGAAGAGGTTGCTGTTGAAGTCCCAGTTTGCCTCGACCGTCGTGAACAAAAGGAAGCTGCCGATCCTGGTGCCGAGCTGCGGAAAGGGATCGACGATGAAGCCCTGGAACGTGCTCGGACTGAAGACCGGATTGCTCTCGTCTGCTTGTAGCAGCAATGGATCATAGCCGGCCGGCTCTCCGACGAACGCGCGAACGTCCTCGGGCGACCGCATGTCGACCTCGGTGATGTCCTCCTGTCCCTCGACCGGCGCCCACGAGTCGCCGACGGCGATGATCCCGTCCTGCACCGCCGCTTCCTCGATCACCGGCACTGGATCGCCATCCTGGAGAATGCGTCGCCGCAGCGGCGCCTCATCGCCGGCATCGGAGCCGTCGCCGGAAAGCGCGTCCGAGGTCGCAAGGAAGTCTCTGCCCGGAAGGACATCCGCGGCTTCGCCAGTACCCGTCTGGGCATCTGCGCCGAAAACATCGTCCAGGGCTGGCCTCAGAGCGTCCGAAGGCTCTACGATCCCGTCCTCAGCCGGAGGCTGTATAACCGTATCGGGCGCCTGCTCGGGCCCGAAGGCGCCGGAGTCGAACGCTCGCCGGTCCTCCTCGGTCATCGCCGACGAATCATCGGGCAGCGTAGGCCGTAGGCGCGCCGGGCGACGCGGCGGCTCAGGGCGCCATCCTGGGGGATCGAGTATCTGGGCGCTCGCCGGGACCGCGCTGAGGCCGCATGCGATTGCGAGCCCGACGCCGAGCGATGCGGCGAAGCCATGGAACATCCGGACGATCTTGCGGTCGCCAGCCAATAGCGCTCTCATGCGGTGTTTTCACGCGACACGCGAACGCCGTACGCCTTTGAACGCTAGAGAGCATCGGTTAACGCTCTGTTTAGGATGCGGGAGTGAGCCGTGAACATTGGTTTTGAGGTGCTGGACAGCACGGAAGATTTGTAAGAAACTCTTAATACTTAGGGCGTCGCGAGAGGCATCGGGGGAATGAAGCCATGACGGCGGCCGAGGGGCCTTTGCGCAAATTTCGAGCGGTAGACGGCGGCAAGAAGCTGAGCCGCCTTCCGGTGGCGTCTGCCCTCCGGACGCTCGATCTCGAATGCGAGGGCCTGGGCCGTCTGCGCGAGGCCCTCACCGGCCCGATGAGCCGCCCGTTCGGCGATGCCCTGCGCATTCTCCGCTCCGCCAAGGGACGCGTCGTCGTCACCGGCATCGGCAAGAGCGGCCACGTCGGCCAGAAGGTCGCTGCCACCTTCGCCTCGACGGGGCGCCCGGCGTTCTTCGTGCATCCGACGGAAGCCTCGCACGGCGACCTCGGCATGATCACCGCCGACGACGTTCTGCTCGCCCTGTCGTGGTCAGGCGAGACCGTCGAGCTGAAGCCGCTGATCACCTATTCGCGGCGCTATAGCGTGCCGCTGATCGCCATCACCTCGCGAGCCGAGTCCGCGCTCGGCCAGCATTCCGACATCGTGCTCGAGCTGCCGCGTTCCAAGGAGGCGTGCCCGCACGGCCTCGCGCCGACCACCTCGACCACCATGCAGCTCGCTTTGGGCGACTGCCTCGCCATGGCGCTGCTGGAGGCAAAGGGCTTCACGCCGCAGGAGTTCAAGGCTTTCCATCCCGGGGGCTCGCTGGGCGCCAGCCTCAAATACGTGTCGGACGTTATGCACACCGGCGATCGCATGCCGATCGCCCGCGATACCGACCAGATGAGCGCCGCCCTCGTCACCATGACGCAGAAGAGCCTTGGCTGCCTCGGCATCGTCGATGCCAAAGGCAAGCTCATCGGCATAGTGACCGACGGCGACCTGCGTCGTCACATGGGGCAGGAGCTGGTGAGCCGGCGCACAGTCGACATCATGACCCGCGCCCCGAAGACGGTGAAGCCCGGCATGCTCGCCTCGGCCGCGCTGGAGCTGATCAATGCATCGCGCATCACGGCGCTGTTCGTGGTCGAGCGCGGCAAGCCGGTCGGCATCGTGCACGTCCACGACCTGCTTCGCGCCGGCATCGCCTGACCGCGAAACAGATTTGTCAGCCGACCGCCTCGACGGTCAGCACCGTGCCTTTGCAGCCCATAACGCGCACCTTGGCGCCGGACGCTGCCACAGCCCCTTCGGCCACCCACACGCTGTCGCCCAAGCGTACGCTGCCGCGTCCGGCCGCCTCGATCGGCTCGACGACGGTGGCGATCTGACCGATAAGCTGGTCGCCGCGCCGGTTGAGGTCCGGCTCGCTCGATTTGATCCCGTAGGACCAGCGCTGGTCGATGACGAGATCGACGACGAGAACCGCGATGCCGGCCCCGAGCCACGCCCAGCCGTAGGGCGCCCCGGCAAAGCTCTTGAACGCGCCGTAGAGCGCTAACGCCACGCCGACGAACGGCAGCAGCAGGCTCACCAGCGCGACGAGCCAGACAAGGCCGCTCGGCCGCGGGGCATCTGGCTCAGTTGAGGGCATGCTCTACGACAAGGCAGTTGCCGTCTGTGCCGGTGATCCGCACCCGCGATCCCTGCGGTGCATCGGAGCCGAGCGCGTTCCATACGGTATCGCCGACGCGGACCTTGCCGCGCCCATCCGCGATCGCCTCCTCGACCGTCACCACGCGCCCGACGTACTGCAGCGCCCGCGCATTGAGGTCGGGCTCGTCGCTTTGCGCCACGTCCGGTGAAGCGTAGCGGCGCGCGAAAAAGACCGTGATGCAGGAAATGATGGCGAAGGTGATCAGCTGCCACTCCCATGCAATGTCGATGGTCAGGCCGAGCGCCCCGACGATCACCGCCGCGACGCCGAACCATACAAAGTGCACGCCCGGCACGACCGACTCGAGCGCGAACAGCACCACGGCGACGATGAACCAGTTCCACGCGCCAAGGTTCCAGAAGAATTCCGTCAGCCCCATGGCCTACAACTCACCCACGGCTCGCAACGTCCACACGACGCACGCATCATAGCAAAGTTTGGCGGCTCCCTGCCATCGCTATGCCCGTGGGACGCTGCCCCGGCTCGGCGTAGTCTGACCAGGTGTGCCCCCGCCGAAGGCTTCGCCCGTGATCTGCGCCAAGCCCGCGAGCGAGCCGATCACCGATGACGCCTCGAGCGGCATCAAGATCACCTTCTGGTTCGGCGCTTTGGCTAGCGCCTCCAGCGCCTTCACGTAGTTGTTGGCGACGAAGTAGTTGATCGCCTGCACGTTGCCTTTGGCGATCGCCTCCGACACGAGTTGCGTAGCCTTCGCTTCGGCTTCGGCGGCGCGCTCGCGCGCCTCGGCGTCGCGGAACGCCGCCTCCTTGCGACCCTCGGCCTCCAGCACCACGGCCTGCTTTTCGCCCTCGGCACGCAGGATGGCCGCCTGCCGCAGTCCCTCCGACTCCAGGATCTGCGCGCGCTTGTCGCGCTCGGCCTTCATCTGCCGCGCCATGCTGTCGACGAGGTCGCGCGGCGGGTCGATGTCCTTGATCTCGATGCGCGTCACCTTGATGCCCCAGGCTTCCGTCGCCTGATCGACGACTTGTAGCAGCCGCGCATTGATCTGATCGCGATTCGACAAGAGCTCGTCGAGGTCCATCGAGCCCATGACGGTACGAATGTTGGTCATCGTCAGGTTGACGATCGAGGGCTCGAGCTCGTCGACCTCGTAGGCGGCGCGCGCTGCGTTGAGGATCTGGAAGAACGTGACGCCGTTGACCCGCACCATGGCGTTGTCACGCGTAATGACGTCCTGGCTCGGGATATCGAGCACCTGCTCCTTCATGTTCATGCGGTACCCGACGCGCTCCATCACCGGGATGAGGATGTGCAGCCCTGGCTGCAAGGTGCGGGTATAGCGGCCGAAGTTCTCGACTGTGTAGTTCGTTCCCTGGGGGACGATCTTCACTGTCGACCACAGGACCACGATCGCCAGTATGACGAGCAGCACGCCGAAAACTTCAAAGCCGCCCGAGAACGGGCCAAGGAGGTCTTGTTCCATCGATCACCTGAGGGGGACTGGGTATGAAACGGTCTGCGCGCACGCTAGCGCGAGGAGGAAAACATAAGGTTAAATAGTGGTTTGTACGCTGTTACTTATGGAACAGCGCGAAGGCGGAAATGCGGCCCGCTCGTCCGCGCGCCTCTCGTCGGGACTAGAGCCAACCCTGCAGCTCGCGGCGCACGATGGCCTCGATGACGGCAATGCCTTCCGGACTGTCGTTGAGCGCCGGCAGATAGGCGAACTTCTCGCCGCCGCCCGCCTCGAAGTAGTGCCGGTTTTCGCCGTTGAGCTCTTCCAGCGTTTCGAGGCAGTCGGCGGAGAAGCCAGGCGCCACCAGCGCCAGCCTCTTCACGCCCTCGGCCGCGAGCCGCTTCACGGTCTCGTCTGTATAGGGCTGCAGCCACGGATCGTTGCCGAACCGCGACTGGAACGTCGTCAGCCACCTGTCCTCCGGCCAGCCGAGCGCCGCACGCAAGAGCCGCGACGTCTTCTGGCACTGGCAGTAGTAGGGATCGCCGGCGTTGAGGTACGCCTGCGGCATGCCGTGGAACGTGGCGATGATGACCTCGGGCGTGAAGTCGAGCTTGGCAAGATCGCGCCGCATCGCGTTTGCGACGGCCTCGATGTAGACCGGGTCGTCGTGGTAGCTCGGCGCCACGCGCACGGCCGGCTGCCAGCGCATCTTCATCAAGGTGCGGAATGCCTGGTCAGCGGCCGTCGCGGTCGTCGCCGCCGCATATTGCGGGTAGAGCGGCACCAATAGGATGCGGTCGCAGCCCTTCTCCAACAGCGCGCGAATGCGGCTGTCGGTCGTCGGGTTGGCATAGCGCATGGCGAAGTCGACCTCGATGCGTTCCGGATCGCCCAGCGCCGCGGCAAGCTTCTCGGCCTGTGCGCGCGTGATGGTCTTGAGCGGCCCCTCGTCGAGCTCGTTGTTCCAGATCGTCTGATAGTCCTTGCCCTTGCGACCGGGACGGACGGTGAGGATGATCAGGTTTAGGATCGGCCACCACTTCCAACGTGGCACCTCGATCACGCGCTCGTCGGAGAGGAACTCCTTGAGGTAGCGCCGCATCGACCAGTAGTCGGTCCCATCGGGCGTACCGAGGTTGAGCAGCAGCACGCCAATGCGCCCGCACCGCACCGACGGATGGTCGGCTGGCCGGAATTGGGAATCAGGCTGGAACGTCCTGGCGGGCTTGATCTCGTTCACGTCTGGCTGACCTTGGGCTCTAAGCGGTCGGGTGGCACCTTACCCATATGGTCGCCCGAGGCGAAGCCCCAAACCCTGCACCCGGCTAGGATACGAAACTTAAGGAAGAACCGATCTCTTAAGCCTTCGCGGCGGCTGCTTGGGTTCGCCGGCGCGGCGCCACCTGCCGATGCACCCGCTTCGGCGCCGAGTGGGCCTCGGCTTCGTCGAGCTCCTGCTCCTTCAGCGCGACCGCCGCATCCCAACAGACGCCGACGCACCGGCGCAGCCGCTTCGGGGCCTCGGCGAACAGCCGCTCTCCGCGCGGCCGGGCCAACTCGCGCAGCTCGCCCTGGCGCTTGCGTGCCGCCTTCTCGACCAGCGCCGCCTGCTCCCCGCCGATCCCTGCACTGTCCGAGTGAACGAACGCGACGAGCAGGGCGAGATCGTGGTCGTCGCCGAGAAGCTGCGAAAGCGTCCGGGCCTCGAGCGCACGAGCCCCCAGGAGGTCGGGCCAGGCACGCCCCAGCAGCGTCATCTGCCGCCAATGCGCTTGCGCGCCCTTGCGCCATTCGTGGAATGCCTCATCGCTCGGTCGTTCATACGCCGCGGCAAATGCGCGCCGGGCCCGTCGGTACGACCGCTCGAGGCCCCCCGCGACGACATCAAAGCCGGTGCCGGCGATCTCAAGCTGCACGAGGCGCTTCTTGGCATCTGCCAGCCGCGCATGCGCCTGCTGCATTGTCAGCGGCGCACCTTCTCCGTTAACGGCGGCGATCGCCTGGCGCACACTGTCGGCAAGACCGCGGCGCCCGAGACCCACTGACGCCTCCAGCTTGGTTAGGGTCTCGAGGAGAACATGTCGGTCGCGGGCCCCAGACAGGGAAAGGCCAATGTCCCTCAGCCGCGCATTCTCTTCCTTGAAGGCACTCTCGCCCATAGCCGGGCGGATGAGCCGCAGCAGCGCCCTGAGCCGCTTCAGCGACTTTCGCGTCTCGTGGACGGCGATTGCGTGATCCTCGGTCTCCCCGAGCAGCTCCTGTGCGCGCTCGAGCTGCTCGACGGCTATGCGCCGTGCACCTTCGTCGAAAGGCTCACCAAGCTTGAAGCGAAAGGCCATGCGTGATCCGCGCGCTGCACTTCTACGCCGAACAACGGGTACAGCTTCACAAGGCATATGACGTTACATGACGCACGCGCGCAAGCGCACCGCGCATAGAAGAAGTAAATTCAGCGCCCGTGGTTCGCGCGCCATGACGCCACCCACGCGAGCCACATTTCTATGCGTCGTTCAGGATCTTGGGCTGTCATAAAGTCGGTGATGACCGCGACACTGTCTGCGCCCGCTGCGACAACGTCGTCTGCCCGCTCCGGCGTGATGCCGCCAATGGCGACGAGCGGCAGCGATCCGACGCGCTGCCTCCATTCACTGATGCGCCTCAGCCCCTGGGGGGCCCACTTCATCACCTTGAGCCTTGTCTCGTAGATCGGCCCAAGCGCGATGTAATCGGGCTCCGCCGCCAGCGCTGCCTCCAGCTCCTCCTCGCTGTGGGTGGAAACGCCGAGCTTCAAACCCGCCGACTTGATCGCCTTGAGGTCGGCCGCCGCGAGGTCCTCCTGGCCGAGATGAATGTAGCCGGCACCCGCATCGATCGCCTCGCGCCAATAGTCGTTTACGATGAGTTGGCATCCGTGCTCGCGCGCGATGGTGAGGCTTTCGGCCACCTGCCGCCGCACTTCTTCGACGGGAGCTCCCTTCAGACGGAGTTGTAGCGTCCTCACCCCGAGCGGCACGACGCGCGCCACCCAGGAAGCATCCGGCACAATCGGATAGAAGATGTCGAGAGCGCCGGCTTTTTGCGGCATCACTGGTCGAGATCGAAGAACGGCGTGCCGGCGACCGGCGTTGACGGCTGCGCCATGTCGCGTGCGCCCATCAGGCCGGATTCGTAAGCCGCACGCCCAGCGTCGACCGCCTGCGCGAACGCCTGCGCCATGCGCACCGGATCGCCGGCCTTCGCCACAGCCGTATTCAAGAGCACGCCGTCGAAGCCCATCTCCATCGCCTGCGCCGCGTGCGACGGAGCGCCGATCCCCGCATCGATGATCAGCGGGATACCGGGATAGTACGCGCGCATGCTCTTCAAGGCGTAAGGGTTGGCAAGGCCACGACCGGTGCCGATCGGTGCGCCCCAAGGCATCAGCACCCGGCAACCCGCGCCCAGGAGACGCTCTGCGACCGACAGGTCCTCCGTCGTATATGGAAGCACCTTGAATCCATCCGCACTGAGAATGCCTGCGGCCTCCACCAGCCCGAACACCTCCGGCTGCAGCGTATCGTCGTTGGCGATGACCTCGAGCTTGATCCAGTCGGTGCCGAACACCTCGCGCGCCATCCGTGCCGTCGTCACCGCTTCTTTGACAGTGTGACAGCCCGCCGTGTTCGGCAACACGCGCACGCCGAGCGCGCCGATCAGCTCGAGAAACCGCTCGCCCATGCGCCCACGCGCCTGCTCGCGCCGCAGCGACACCGTGACGATGCCGGCGCCGGAGGCTTCGACCGCCATCGCCAGAACCTGTGGCGAAGGATATTGCGCCGTGCCGATCAACATGCGCGAGGAAAGCTCGACACCGTATAGCGTCAGCGCGCTCTTTGCATTTGCCGCAGGCTCGGGTGCATTCATGGGGCTTATCCGCCGTGACGGGGCGAGACGATCTCGATGTGGTCATCGAAAAACAGCGGCGTCGACGCGCGCGCCCGCTCGGGAACGAAGTCGCCGTTGCGGGCCGTCGCCACGCGTGCGCCCGCAAGCCCGCGCTCGGCGACCAGGTCGGCAAGCGTCGTGGCGGCGGTCAACACTGCCTCGCCGTTGACGATAACGGTAAGTACTTCTCGCGTTCCTGTCGTCAACCTTCGCTCCAACAACGGAATGCTTCAGGCCTCTTTGGTCTACTGCATCCCGGCGCCGCCGCCAAATCAGCCGCCCTCTTCGACCAGCAGCTCCGAGGCGCCCGTGCCCTCGACAAAGTCGGCGACGGACCTTGCCAGCACCGGCGCGAGCAGGAACCCATGCCGGTAGGCCCCGTTGACAAAGATGTGCCGTCCCCCCTCGCGAACGATGGCGCGCGGCACGTTGTCGGCAAATGCGGGCCGGATGCCCACCCCGAGGTCGATGATCTCCGCCTCGGCGAAGGCCGGGTGCAGGGCATAGGCGCCCCCTAGAAGCTCGAGCGCCGATCGCACGCTCATCGGTCCGTTATCCTCGCTCTCGATGGCGGTCGCCCCGATCATGAACACGCCATCGTCCCAGGGCACGACGTAGAGCGGAATGCGCGGATGCAGGAGCTGCACCGGGCGGCGCAGCGTAACCTCGTGCGTGCGTATCAGCGCCCGCTCGCCGCGCACGCCCCTGAGGCCGGGAAGCGCATCGCGCGCCGCGATCCCCCGGCAATCGACGATGATGTCGCTCGGTTCCGGCTCCGGCGCCGCGCCGAACACCAGCTCGACCCCGGTCTCCTGCGCCAGCTTGAGCATATGTTGCATGGCCGCCGGCGCCGGCGCGTGCGCCTCTTCCGCAAAATGCAGGGCGCAGGTGAAGCGACCTGCAAGGTCGGGCTCCAATGCCGCGACCTCGTTTGTCGCGAGCCATCGATGGCCTCGCGTGCGCGCCGCGAAGCGGTCGAGTTCCCCCACATCGCGTGCCGCCGCGACGACGAGACTACCGTTGGTCTTGAGCTGCGGATAAAAATCGCGCCACAGAGCGACGCCCTCGTGCCCCAGCTGGCGAATCTCCGGCGCCGTCTCCGCTTCGCGCTCTGGCGCCAGCATGACACCGGCATAGACGCTGGCGCTGTCGGCGAACGGTTCGGCGCTGGACTCGATCAGCCGCACCCGATGTCCGGCCCGCGCCAGCGTCACCGCCTGCCAGAGGCCTAGGATTCCGGCACCGAGAACCGTGATGGAGCGCGTTGTGGGCATAAGCTCTTCTGAAGCTCGAGGCGCGCTACCCCTCGCACAGTGCGCCGGTCGGCTCAATCCCCAAGAGCCGCTCCTTCGCGACGTGCGTCAGCGGCGCCTTCAAGCTCGCCGTTGCGTCGCATGACGATGTGGATGCCAGAGTTCATCAGCGACGGCACGATGGTGTGCCCTAAGGGCCTGAGCGTCAGTGCCAGCGGCACCGCCGACCAGTCCGGCTCGAGCTCGAGCCCGCTCCCCTGGCTGCCGAAGTTCATGAGGTCTGCGGCCTCTTGTGCATCGAGCCCCCAGTCGATCAGCGCGATAAGCGTCTTGAGCACATAGAGGATGATGCGGCTGCCGCCCGGCGAGCCCAGCACCGCCGTAATATGACGCTGCCCGTCGAAGACGATGGTGGGCGCCATCGAAGACCGCGGCCGCTTTCCGGGACCCACGGCATTGGCGACCGGCTGCCCGGCCGCGTCGACGGGCGCGAAGGAGAAATCCGTCAGCTCGTTGTTGAGCAGGAAACCTGCCGCCCAGTTGTGCGAGCCGAACGCGCCCTCGATCGTCGTCGTCATCGACAGCGCGTTCCCCTCCGCATCGATGATCGAAATATGGCTCGTTCCTGCGCGCTCGATGGTTGCATCGACCCCGAACGACTGACGCTTTGAGCCTGGCGGCTCGCCGGCCTTCGGCTTGGCGGCTGCGGCATCGGGGTTGATCAGCGTGCGACGCTGCGCAAGGTAGGCATCATCGAGCAGGCCACCCGGCACCGCCACGAAATCCGGATCGCCGATGTACTTGTTGCGGTCGGCGTATGCGAGCTTCTGCGCCTCCGCGATGAGATGCACGGCGCGCGCGTTCAGCGCCGCCTCCCGCCCCTTCCCGAGGTCGAACGGCTCGACGAGCTTCAGCGTCTCCGCCACGGCTGGCGCACCCGACGATGGAGGCCCCATCCCGCAGACTTCGTAGGCACGGTAGGTGATGCACAGCGGGGGCCGCTCCTTCGCCTGATAGCTCTTGAGGTCTTCCAGCGTCATGCCGCCTGGAGCTATCGGCGCGGAGTTGACGGCATCGACGATCGCCTGCGCGATCGGGCCTTCATAGAACGCCCGCGATCCCCCTTCGGCGATGGCCTTGAGCGTCGCCGCGTACTGCGGGTTCTTGAGGGTATGGCCGATGGGAAGCGGGCTGCCGGTGCCCGTATAGAAATAGCTGCGCGCGGCCGGGACGAAGCTCTCGGCGCTCTCGAGCCGCAGCAGCAGATGCAGGCGCGGCGAGATTTCAAAGCCGTTCTCCGCCAGCCGGATCGCCGGCTCGAATAGCTTTGCCCACGGCAGCTTGCCGTACTTGCCGTGCACGTCCTCCAATAGCTTCACCAGTCCCGGCACGCCGATTGAAAGACCGGAAAGCACCGCCTTGTCGAATGGCATCGGCTTGCCGTCGACGAGGAAGCGGTCCGGCGTTGCCGAGGCCGGTGCCGTCTCGCGCCCATCGAACGTCTTCAGCTCCGACTTGGCATTGTCCCAGTAGAGAATGAACGCGCCGCCGCCGATGCCGCTCGACTGCGGCTCGACGAGATTGAGCACGAGCTGCGTCGCGATGGCCGCATCGATCGCCGAGCCGCCCGCACGCAGCATCTCGCGCCCGGTCGAGGCGGCCACTGCGTTGGCGGCCGAGACCATCTGGCTCTTGGCCCTCGCCAATGCGTGCGATTGCAGGCCCGTCGACGCCTCCGGGGCGCTGCGCGGATCGAGCAGCTGCGCGTTCGCGGGTGCTGTGAAAAGCAGCCCCGCGAGCAGGAGTGCTGCAAAGCCGAGGAACGTGCGGAGAAGGGCCATTGGCACCGCGAGGCGAGAGTTGTTCATCAACTTCCGCCATCATGCCGCCGAGCACAATGGGCGACTTGAGAAGAGGAGCGGAAGATGTCAGGGGCACGACGGTACATGGTGTTGCTCGCAACGGTCCTGGCTGGCGCTGCCATGCTTGTCGCCGCGGCGGACCGCGGCCTGACGCGCGAGACCATCACCGCGCTGCTTGACACCGGCGATACCGTCATCGGCCAGATGATCGCCTATCCCGCCGGCGCACCGGCAGAGATCACCTCGGCCATCGTCACCATGCTGCCCGGCGAGGAGACCGGCTGGCACCAGCACGACGTGCCGATGTTCGGCTATATCCTCGAAGGTGAGGTCACCGTCGACTATGGCAAAAAGGGCACGCGCGTCTATCGCCAGGGCGACGCCGTCATGGAGGCGATCGACTGGCCGCACAACGGGCGCAACACCGGCACTGGCCCCGCACGCATCCTCGCCGTGTTCATGGGAGCCGAGGGCATCCCCAACACCGTCATGCTACCCAAAGCTCCGATGCCCTAACTCCCGGTCCCTCTAATGAAAATCGCGCGACTTGGGGATGATGCGCTGATAGCGCGGGTGCGTCGCCCAGCGCGGATGCATCTTGTTGGCGTTGGCATCGGCGGGGAATTTCCCCTCCGGCGGTGATCTCGAGTCAGCGTGCACGACGTGGTCGGCGTTGGCGACCGGCACCTTCATGTCGGCCGCGTCGGCCGACAGGAGCTGCAGCCAGTCGCTGCGGTCCTCCAGTCGCGATGCGACGACGTGGATGATGTCCTCGTGCCGCTGCACGCGCCCGTGAATGACGATGAGCCGCGAGGCCATCACCTCCTTGCGGAAACGCTCGAGTTGCTTTGCCCATATGACGGCATTGGCGATGCCCGTCTCATCCTCGACGGTCATGAATACGACACCCTTGGCCGAGCCGGGGCGCTGACGCACCAGCACGACGCCGGCCACCGCCACCCAGGCCCCGTCCCTGATCCCGCGCAGCTCATCGCAAGAAACGACGCGTCGCGCCGTGAACTGCTCGCGCACAAAGCTCATCGGATGCGCTTTGAGGGACAGCCGCAGCATCTGATAGTCGTTGACCACATGCTCGGAGAGCCGCATCTGCGGCAGTTGCACGAACGGCTCAGTCGCAGCTTCGCGCGTCTCGCTCCAGATGAACAGCGGCAGCGGCTCGGCGGCGGAAAGCGCCTTCACCTCCCATAGCGCCTGCCGTCGGTCGCGGCCGACGGAGCGGAAGGCATCGGCGGCAGCGAGCTTCTCCAAAGTGATGAGCTTCACCCGCGCCCGCGCCCACACGTCGTGCACGTCCCGGAACGGCTTCATCGCCGCCACTACTGTCGTCCCGGCACTTGTTGCCGGGATCCAGCTTACCGCTGGAGCCTCCGCTTGCGGGGACAAGCCCCGGGATGACATTGTTTGCAGAGCATCGGTATGGCTCCCCAGGCGGCCATCCACGCAAGTCTCCGCACACGCACCGGGTGAGGAGGCGCGCGCCGCGACGAGCTTCTTGATCTCTTCCTCTTGCAAGCCGTCGACCTGCCGCAACCCCAGCCGCATCGCGGGCCGTCCATCGGTGCCGCCTTTCTCCAAGGTGCAGTCCCAGTCGGAGAGATTGACGTCGGCCCCGCGCACCTCGACGCCATGCTCGCGCGCATCGCGCACGATCTGCGCCGGCGCATAAAAACCCATCGGCTGCGAGTTCAAGAGCGCCGCCGCGAACGCCGCCGGATGATGGCACTTGATCCACGACGACACGTATACGAGATGGGCAAAGCTCGCCGCGTGGCTCTCCGGAAAGCCGTACTCGCCGAAACCCTTGATCTGGTTGAAGCAGCGCTGAGCGAAGGCCTTGTCGTAGCCGCGCGCCGTCATGCGCGAGACCATCTTCTCTTCCAAAAGCCCGATGGAGCCGCGCCGGCGGAACGTCGCCATCGCCTTGCGCAATTCGTTCACCTCCGCGTCCGAGAACTTCGCGGCGACGAGCGCAATGCGCATCGCCTGCTCCTGGAACAGCGGCACACCCTTGGTCTTGCCGAGGATGTTCTTCAATTCGTCCTTCGGTCCATGCTGCGGTGAGGGCGAAGGATAGCGCTCTGCCTCGATACCATCGCGCCGGCGCAAGTAAGGGTGCACCATGTCGCCCTGGATGGGGCCGGGACGCACGATCGCCACCTCGATGACGAGATCGTAGAAGCACCGCGGCTTCAGCCGCGGCAGCATGTTCATCTGCGCCCGGCTCTCCACCTGGAACACGCCGACGGAATCGGCCTTGCACAGCATGTCGTAGACCGCCCCGTCCTCGCGCGGCACGGTGGCGAGCGTCAGCGCCTTGCCCTCGTGCTGCGCGATGAGATCGAAGGCCTTGCGGATGCAGGTGAGCATCCCGAGCGCCAGCACGTCGACCTTCAAGAGACCCAGCGCCGCGATGTCGTCCTTGTCCCATTCGATGAAGGTGCGGTCCTCCATCGCCGCGTTGCCGACCGGCACCACCTCGATGAGCGGTCCGCGCGTCAAGACGAAGCCGCCGACGTGCTGGGAAAGATGGCGCGGAAAACCCATCAGCTCGTGCGCCAGCTCGAGCACCGTCGCCAGCAGCTTGTCCTTGGGATCGAGCCCGGCCGCGCGCACGTGCTTCTCCGGCAGCGTGCCCCCGCTCGATGTACCCCACACCATGCCGCTGAGCGCCGAGACCGTATCCTCCGACAGCCCCATCGCCTTGCCGACGTCGCGCACCGCCGAGCGCGCGCGATAGGAGATGACGGTGGCGGCAAGACCCGCGCGGTCGCGGCCGTAGCGCGCGTAGATGTACTGGATCACCTCCTCGCGCCGCTCGTGCTCGAAATCGACGTCGATGTCGGGCGGCTCGCGCCGCTCGGGCGAGATGAAGCGCTCGAACAGCACGTCGATCTCGGTCGGGTTCACCGCCGTGACGGCGAGGCAGTAGCAGACGGCGGAGTTGGCGGCCGAGCCGCGCCCCTGGCAGAGGATGCCGCGCGAGCGTGCGAAGCGCACGATGTCGTGCACGGTGAGGAAATATTGCGCGTAGCCGAGCTGGTCGATCAGCGCCAGCTCGCGCTCGATGAGCCCGCGCACTTTGCCAGGAATGCCGCCTGGGAAGCGCCAGCGCGCCCCTTCCCAGGTGAGGTCTTCGAGGTGGCCTTGCGGCGTCTTGCCGGGCGGTATCGGCTCGTCCGGATACTCGTATTTGAGATCATCGAGCGAGAAGCGGCAGCCCTCGGCAATCTCCATCGTGCGCAGGATGGCATCCTCATGACCGCGGAAAAGGCGCGCCATCTCCCGCGGAGCCTTGAGGTGGCGCTCGGCGTTCGCCGCCAGCTTGAAGCCGGCCTCACGGATCGTAGTTTTCTCGCGCACGCAGGTGAGCACGTCCTGCAGCTCGCGCCGCTGCGGAGCGTGGTAGAGCACATCGCCCGTGGCGACAAGTGGAGTGCCACAGCGCTTCGCCAGCATCGCCAGAGCCGCGATGCGCGCGCGGTCATCGCCGCGGTAGGTATGGCTCCCCGCGAGATAGAGCGGGCTGTCGCCCAGCGCCGCCTTCATGCGCCGCAGCTCCGCTTCGAAGCTCCGCGCATCCGTAGTCCGCTTTCTCTTTTCCCTCCCCCCTTGCGGGGGAGGGTTGGGGAGGGGGGTGTCCACAACGGTCGACGTGTCTGCACCACCCCCACCCCAACCCTCCCCCATCAAGGGGGAGGGTGAAATGAGTGGAGAGCCCTTCAAGCGGAAGGGAATGATGTCGGCAGTGAGCGGAGCCTCACGCGCAGCGCGCTCGGAGGAAAGCACGCGCCAGCCCCAGTCCCCAGGTGCAAGCGCGATGAATATCTGTCCCTCCGCGTGCCGCGCGACATCCTCCAGATAAAGCGTGCACTCCCCTTTCTTGGCCCGCATCTGCCCTTCCGATAGCAGTCGCGACAGGCGCCCGTAGGCTTGCCGATCGCGCGGCAGGCAGAGGAGGCTCGGCGCATCCTGCAGATCGAGGCGCGCCCCGACGATCAGCTTCAGTCCCACCTCCTTCGCCGCAACGTGTGCGCGAACGACACCGGCGAGCGTGTTGCGGTCGGTGACGGCGATCGCTGCGATGCCGAGCGCATGCGCCTGCGCCACAAGCTCCTCGCCATGCGAAGCCCCGCGCAGGAACGAGAAATTGGTCGTTACCTGTAGCTCGGCATATCGCGTTGCCGTTTTGTTCGACAAAGCGCTCACGACGATCACATCACCTATGCGTAGAGCCCGTGCAGGAACCAGCGCGGCAGCTCCTCCTCCCCGCGCCCGTAGAGGCCCTCGCGGAACACCCAGTAGCCGGCACCTCCATCGTCCTCGATGCGGTAGTAGTCGCGCGTGCCGCTTTTCTTCGTGGCGATCTCGTCCCACCACTCGGGTGCGATGCGCTGCGGACCCTCGGCACGCACGATACGCCGCTCCACCCGCCGCCAGGTGAAGCTCGCCGGCGGCCCTTCCGGTACCTCGGCAACGACGCGGATCGGCTCCGGGCTCGGCAGCAGCAGAGGCGGAGGTGTCGGTCCTGCGGCCGGCGGCCAGGCCTCTTCCTGCCGGCGAACGAGCGCCGGGATGCGCGCTTGCGCACGCTCGGGGATATGGCTCGAGCGCGGCGCGATGCGGCTGACGCGCGATGCTCCCAGCCGGTTCGTCAGCTTGTCGACGAGCTGCGCCGCATCGGTGCGATCCTCGCTCTTGAGCCGAGACGATAGCGCCTCCTGCGCGATCGAAGGCTTTTCCACCTGCACCGCCGCCAGCACCATCACGTCGACGCCGAAGCCTGCATCGATCGCCGCAAGCTTCTCCCTTAGGAGAGCCGTCATATGGTCGGGCGACCAGGAGGGGGCACTGAGCCCCGCGCGTGCCTCGCCGATGCTGCCGTCGCTGCGATAGAGGGAGAGGCACAAGCGACGTGCCCCGAGCCCGCGCACCGCAAGATGCGCGCACAGCTCCTTGGCGAGCCGCGCCGTCTCGGCTTCGAGCTGCTCCGACGCAATGAGCGGATCGGGCCACGAGCGCTGCACATAGAGCGCCGGCGGCTCGGTGAGCGGCCGGCATGGCTCGGCGCGCACGCCCAGCGCCTGGTCGAGACGCGTCAGCACCGCCTCGATGCCCTTCGCCGAACGGAACCGGCGCTGCAGCGCCGCCCGCGGCAGCCTATAGAGATCGCCGATGCGCTTCAGCCCGAGACGCTTCAGCAGCAAGACGGATTCCGGTGCAAGCCGTAAGGCTTCGACCGGCAGCCTGGCGAGCGCCGCCTCCGCTTTGCCTTCCCCCGCGTTCACCGGCGAGGACGACGAGAAGCGCGCCAGCGCATGCGCCGCGCCGAGCGTATCGGCAAGCCCCAGGCGCGCCGTCAGCGAGAAGCGCTTCAACCGCGCGGCAAGGTCATCGAGCAACGCCGCCTCGCCCCCATAGAGATGGGCGACGCCGGTGATGTCGATCCAGATGCCGTCATCGCCGTCGGTGTTGCGGTTGGGACCGTAGCGTCCGCACCACCGGGCGAGGCGCATGAGCGCGCTGCGGTCGCGGCGCGCGTCGGCCGGCTGCGTGAGAAGCGCGGGAAAGATGGCGCGCGCATCGGTGAGGGCCTGACCGATGCGCACGCCTTTCACCGCCGCCAGCGGGTTGACGGCGGTGATGCGGGTGCCGTTGACGCCGGCTTCGACCAGCGCCAGCGGCATATCATTAGGAACGAGCCCCGGCTGTGCGCGGCGCATGCGCTCGATCGGCCACAGCGGCAGCCATACGGAAACGATGCGTTTCATCCGACCACTCCAACAGAACGGGATGAGGCTCGTGCGTCATCGGGCGATGCCGGCAGCGCTCCAGGGCAACCGCGTAGCGCGCCGCATCCGGCGCCGACGCGTCACAGGGATGCGCCGCGCTCGCGCACGCTCCAACGCGCCAGCGCGTGGCGGTGGAGCCGGCCGGCGAAAGACGTGGGTCGGTGACGAGGAGGCACGGCGTCGAATGCTCGGCCGCAACGAGGCTCAAGCGGCGCGCCGGCGTCAGCTCGACCTCGTCCATGACGCCGATGACGAGCGCAAGGCTCTGCGAGCGCAGGCCCTCCTCCATTGCCCACAGGGAATCTGCAGCGCGTGCCGTTTCGACGAGCACCCACCCCGAAGGACGAAGACCGAGAGCGGCAAGTCCGCGCCCGTACGGCGCCCCGAGCTCATGCGCGAACTGGGATGGCCAGCACCACAGGATGCGATGAGAAGCATCAGAGGAAGCTGCAAGGCTCTCCAGCCGGCGTACGGCGAGCCGCAACGTAAAGCCGAGTGCCGCCGCCCAGTCGCCGGCCGTGACGCCCGCTGCACGCGGCGCCGCCTTCACCTCGTGCAGCGCTGCGCCATCGAGCGCGCCGCCGATACGGCGGTCGATCTCGGGTTCGCCGAGCGTCCACGCGACGGCCCCGGCATGCGCTTCAGCCGTTTGCTGCAAAGAGAGAGAGTTACGCTCGAGCTTGCCGATGTGGGCGCGCAAGTTCGCCAACACCTCGGTCTTGGGGGCCCTCGCACGCGTCTTGTCATCGAGTCCGGCCCCCGGGACGGCGAGGGGGTTCTCGCCATCCCGGTTCGGGCTAGAGCACCCAAGCCCAACGCTACGCAACCCGTTACGCGGACAAGTACTGGGGCTTGGCTCTGGCCGCGAGACCGAGGACCGACGGCCGGACGGTGGGGTGGGGGATGGGGCCGTCTGATCCACGGGGAACGCTCTCGCAACCAACCGAGGCGACGACAGCTCGAATGTCGTCGTTCTTTTTTTGTTCTATGCCGCCACGCCTTGCCCGTCAAGACCAAAACAGGAACAAAGGCAGCGCATTTGTGTTGCAGCCACTCCCCTCCCCGACCATCGCGCATTTTCCACAGGAGAGGACTTGCCCACCGGCGAATCGATTCGCCACGCGACCGGGATGCCGCACTATCGGGCTGGGAACTGCCGGAAATTCAGGCTCTTGCGAGTGCAGATGGGAAACAGCGCGGGCAAAAAGCCACGAAACCGCGCCAAAAGGTGCGATGCAAACACAGGTGTGTCCCCCATGCTCTGCCGCGAAAAAATGGGACTGTTATATACCGTGCATTCACCTAATCGCCCCATGCTCCCAGCGAGCCGAAATAACCCCCGGAGCCATTCAGTAATGCCCTCACGCAGTCTGATGAGTTCTATCGCCGTGGCAGCTCTCCTCGGCGCCGCATCCCTGGTCTCGGCCCCTCAAGCGCACGCGCAGGGACTGTTCGAATTCCTGTGGGGCGGCGGCCAGGAATGGGGCGGGAGCAAGCAGACCGTCTCCTTCGATCCCAAGTACACGGCCGGGCAGATCATCGTTAGCTTTGGCGACCGTCGGCTTTACCTCATCACCAAGGCCGGGACGGCGACCAGCTATCCCATCGCCGTGCCGCGAGAGCAGAGCCGCTGGCAGGGCACGACCAGCGTGACCGACAAGCGCGTCAATCCCTCGTGGCGTCCGACACCCGAGATGCTGCGCGAGAATCCCAAGCTGCCGCTGTGGGTCCCCGGCGGTCACCGCATGAACCCGCTCGGCGTGCGCGCCATGTATCTCGGCTCGAGCACCTATCGCATTCACGGCACCGACGCCCCCTGGACCATCGGCCAGGCGGTCTCGAAGGGCTGCATCCGCATGCTCAACGAGGACGTGCTGGACCTTTATCCGCGCGTTCCCGTCGGCACCAAGGTGACCGTCACATGGCAGCGTTTCTCCTCGCAGACGATCGCGTCGGACAGCGACCCCGCGCCGTCGTTCTCTCCCGTCGCCACCCCTGCGGCCTATAAGATTCCCGGGCGCCCGATCCGCTCGCTCACGCCGGCGGCGTCAGTCGAGACCGTCGCTGCCACCACCAACGACATGGGTGCACCGGCCGTCGATCCGAACGCCGACGAGGAAACGCTCGCTACGGCGGCCGAAAAGCCGCTCGAGCAGCCGAAGCCGAAGAAGGCCGAGGTGAAGAAGCCTGCCGTGGAGAAGACGGCAGCCGCACACACGAGCACCGCCACGTCGCACAACACCGCGACGCACGACGCTGCGTCCGCCGCCGAGAAGGCAGCAGCCGCTGCCGCCAAGGCCGCAGAGATAGCGCGTGCCGCCGCCGAGGCTGCCAAGAAGGCCGCCGAGGACGCCAAGAAGGCGACGTCCGGCGAGCCCGGAAAGAGCGCCTCGCTCTAAGCCGCGCGTCCATCTTCCAACGCACAAAAAAGGGCTGCGCCTTCGCTGCCCTTTTTTGCTTGCCTCATCCGGACGCCTTGCCGCCTCTAGGTCGACGGCGCGAGACACGACTTGAGGCTTAGGGCGAGATTGCGCATCAGCGTGAAGTAGAGTTGCGGCCCCGGCGCGAGACCGAGCCCCTCCGGGTCGAGCGTTCCGGCGCGCGCACCGCTGTCCTCGATCACAGCCGCCACCAGCCGCTGCTGAAACAGCGGTTCGGCAAATACGCACACCGCATTAAGCTCCCGGATTTTCCCTCGCAGCTCGATGATCCGCCGCGCGCTCGGCTGCACGTCCGGGCTGACCGTGATCGAGCCCATCGCATTAAGATCGAAGCGCCGGTCGAAATACTGATAGGCGTCGTGGAACACGACGAACGGCTTGCCCCTGAGGGGCAGCGTCGCCGCTGTAAGCTCCTTGGTCAACGCGTCGATCTCGGCGTTGAGATGTTCGGCATTCGCTCTGAAGCGCGCGGCATTCTCGGGAAAGCGCTCTGCCAGCACCTCGGCGACATGGCTGCCGATCGCCTTCGCATTGTCGGGATCGAGCCAGATGTGGCTGTCGGCAATGCTGTGGCCGTCGCCGCGGTGGTCCCCGCCGCCCTCGGCATGGTCGTGCTCATCGAAGGTGCCGCTCTGCCGCTGTTCGAGCACCTTCACGCCCGGCGCATCGATGAGCGAAATGAGCTTCACGCCGTCCGGCAGAGCGCGCACGAGCTTACCGGTGAAGGTTTCGAGCCGCTCCGAGACGCGGATGAACACGGCTGCTTTGTCGATGGCCTGCACCTGCGATGGACGCAGTGAAAAGCTGTGCGGCGAAGCTTGGCCGTCGACCAGGAGTAGCGGCATTCCTACCCCCTCCATGACCCGCGCCACCAGCGAGTGGATAGGCTTGATCGTGACGACGACCCTCCCATCATCCGCCAGCGCTTGGCCGGACAGACTGCCCCCGAGAACCGCCGCCGCCGCGCAGAGCACAGCCGCCCACACCGTTACTGCGCTGAAAAGTGTGCCTCTCAGCGTCCAATGGCCGCCTGCCATGCTATAGATCCGGTCGATGGTTGGATGTGATAATATCCGGCACACGTTAGAGCACGCGCCCCAACCACGCAACCGCCACCTTCTTGTTGCACTTTCGCAGCGTCGCCAACCGCTTCGACCAGGAAACCAGGGAAGAGCACGCCTTGAGAACGCAGCTCATATTGGCCGCCGCATCTGCGGGCCTGCTGGCCGCCGCGACCGAAGCTTCCGCGCACCCGCACGTGTGGGTGACGATGCAGGAGACCGTTCTCTACGACAAGGGCACCATCACCGGGCTGCAGCAAGCGTGGACGTTCGACGAGATCTACACCCAGCAGGCGATCGAAGGTCTCGATAAGAACGGCGACGGCAAGTACGACCGCGAGGAGCTGAAAGAGCTCGCCCAGGTCAACATCGACGGGCTGAAGGAGTTCGACTACTTCACCTACGCCAAGCTCGGCGCCGCCTCGCTCAAGTTCAAACCGCCCGTCGACTACTGGCTCGACCACAGCGACAAAGGCATCCTGACCCTGCATTTCACGTTGCCGCTCGAGCAGCCCGTCGCCGCCGATGCGCCTGGCTTCACCTTCGCCGTCTACGACCCGAGCTACTTCATTGCCTTCGACTATGCCGAGCTCGACCCGGTGAAGCTCGGGGCAAGTGCGCCGACGACCTGCAAGGCCGCCATCAACGAGCCCCCAGAGGACGCCGACACCCAGCGTCTCAACGATGCCTTCTCCAGCGCGCTCGGCAAGGATCAGCAGCAGCCGACCGGCACCGACGCGGGCGCGAGCGCGACGCCTGGCACGGGCGCTGCCGCGAGCGCCGCAGGCCCCATGGGCGACGGCGGCACGGTTAGCCTCGGCTCCGGCAGCCGCACCGTGACGGTAGATTGCGCCAAGTCCTGATCGGCCTTGATTGTCAGACCTTGACTGACATTGGGGCGCTCCCGCTGGCGCGGTTGTAAATTACACAATCATCGGGTTTGATGCGGCAGAGCTGCCGAGCGTAGGGGATGACGCAATGGACCGGCGTGAGTTCCTGAAATCGACGGGCGCCGCTGCTGCGGCGACGGCTGCCGCTGCCGCCGGAGCAGCCAACGCCGAGGCCGCGCCCTCCGCGCCCACGGTGGGCCTAGGGCTGCGGGAGCTTCGCCTTGCCATGTCCTGCGGCGACAGCTTCGCCGGCCCGGCCGACTGGGCCCATCGCCTCGCCCGCAACATCAACGAGCTGAGCGGCGGCCGTTTCCGCGTCATGCCCGCGTTCGGCATAACGAATCCCGCTGCCGCCCTGCGCGCTGGCGACGCCGACCTTTGCTTCGACAACGCGGGTGGCCTCATCGATATCCACCGCGGCTTCGCCTACTTCGCCGGGCTTCCGGGCGATCTCGGCCTCACCCCACGCCGGTTGCAGACCTGGATCGCCGTTGGTGGTGGCCAGGCGCTGTGGGACGACCTCGCCCACGATGTCGGGCTGAAGCCGCTCCTGGCCGCCCACACCGGCCCGCAAAGCCTGATGCTCGCCAGCACGCACATCTCTTCGATGGCCGCGCTCGCCGGCATCAAGGTGCAGGTCGGCGGATTGGCCCGCGACGTCGCCCGCGGCCTCGGAATGGACGTCGTCTCGGTGGCTCCTGGTGAGCTTGCGTCCGCCATGCAGCACGGGTCGGTGCAGGTGGCCGAATGCGGCGGCGCCATTCTGAGCTATGCGCTCGGCCTGCCGGCGGTTGCGCCCTTCTCCACTGGCGCCGGCATCAGCCAGAACGGCACGTCGATGTATCTCGGCGTCCGTAACTCAGTTTGGGACAGTCTCTCCCCCGGCGATCAGGCTGTGCTCGCAACCGCGGCCAATAGCGAGTTCCAACTTTCGCTCGCCGAGGAGGAGGCCCACCGGTATCTCCTCTATCCCGCGCCCACCGCCGACCGCGTCTGGCCCATCGCCGCCGACCTCGCGCACGCCATCGAACGCGTTGCCGCTGCCGTCGTCGCGCACACGGCCGGCGCCGACGCCAGATCGCGCCGCATTGCCGATAGCCACGCGGCGTTCAAGCGATCGGCTGCCGGGCTGGACGCCTACGCATAAGAGCCCGCCGCTCGCCGTGTTTTCCGGCTCGAAACCCGCTGCACTGGCGCTCATGCACAGGTGGATGTGCACAAAGGTGTGGTCAGCTGTCGCACGCGCGTCATCCGTCAACATTTTGCTGCATCGCACTGCGTCATGATGGCGGCAGGTCATTCTTGAGGGGGAAGTTTATGAATATTGCCCGCGTTGTAGCGCTTTGCGTCGCCGTTCCGGCCGGCTCGATGGCCGTCGCCGAGGAGTTGAAGCTTCCCCCCGAGGTCACGCCGGCGTTGCGCGCCGCCTGCGAAAGCGACGTCCGCCGCATCGGCTGCATCGGCCCTTCGCCGACCTACTCCAAGGTCAAGAGCTGCGTCATCTCCAAGTACATGCAGCTTGGAATGCGCTGCAAGACGCAGCTCGCGCTCGCCGGCTACTCCGGCCCGTCGAACGTGCCGAAGTCCGTCAAGACAGGTACATTCTTGGAAGCGTCGGCAAAGTGAGCCGCCGATAGCAGACGGCTCACGTATGTCGCGTCTTGGACGACCCGCGACCTCAGGCAGCCTTTGCCGTCGCGGGTCGCGCTGTTTCGGCAAGGTAGGCCATCGCCGCCGCCACGCCGCCCTTCTGGTGCGGAACGCCGGCGAGATCGAAGCCCATCTCCACGCCCGCCAGCGCACCGAGGATGGTGAGCTCGTTGGTGTAGCCGAGATGGCCGATGCGGAACGCCTTGCCCGCCAGCTTGTTGAGGCCGGTGCCGAGCGACATGTTGAAGTTCTCGAGCACCACCTTGCGGAAGGCATCGGCGTTGTGCCCCTCGGGGATGGCGACCGCTGTCACCGCCGGCGAGTGCGCCCTGGGATCGCGGCACCACGTCTCGAGACCCCATCCGCGCACCGCACGCCGGGTCGCCTCGGCGAGCCGCTCGTGGCGCGCGAACACGTTGTCGAGGCCTTCCTCGTGCAGCATTGCGATGGCCTCGGCGAGCCCGAACAGCAGCCCGACCGGCGGCGTATAGGGGAACGTGCCCACCGCGTTGATCGCGAGCTGATCGTCCCAGTTCCAGTAAGAGCGCGGCAGCGTCGCCTTCTTCGACGCCGCGAGCGCCTTCGGGCCCACGGCCGTGAACGACATGCCGGGCGGTAGCATCAGCCCCTTCTGCGATCCCGAGATGGCGACGTCGACGCCCCACTCGTCGAAGCAGAAATCCATCGCCGCGAGCGAGGAGATGGCGTCGACGAACAGCATCGCCGGATGCTTGGCGGCATCGATCGCATTGCGCACCTCGTCGATCCAGGAGCGCGCACCCGTGGACGTCTCGTTGTGAACGACGCACACGGCCTTGATCTGCTGCGACTTGTCCTTCTTGAGCCGCGCCTCGATCGCATTGGCGTCCGCGCCCGAGTGCCAGTCGGTGGGCACGACCTCGGGCTTGAGGCCGAGCCGCTCGGCCATGTTCCGCCACAGCACCGCGAACTGCCCCGTCTCGACGATGAGGATATGGTCGCCGGGCGAGAGCGTGTTGACGAAGCCTGCCTCCCAGGCGCCGGTGCCCGAGGACGGGAAGATCATGACCGGGTTCTGCGTCTTGAAGATCGTCTTGACGTCGGCGAGCAGCTTCAGGCCGAACTCGCCGAATGCCGGACCGCGATGGTCGAGCATCTGCCGCGACATGGCATTGAGGATTCGCTCCGGAACCGGCGTCGGTCCGGGTATCTGCAGGAAGTGGCGGCCGGTCTGATTGGCCATATGCGGTCCCCTCGGCGTGCTCCACGATTTTCGCAGCAGTATCCCCTTGTGGCGCCACCCCAGTCGAAACCGGGCACGAGGCACCCCTCGAGGCTTTCTTTTGTCTGCGAAAGGAGCAGCTATAGGAATGAAAGCAAACAGCCGTCAAGCCACCTGCCCCAGGATTGAGCAGAATGGCGCAGGTCGCTAAGGGGTTAAGGCGTGAGGCCACACGCCCCTGTGGCTTCGGGGTCCCTGGAGGAGACAACTAAAGTATGAGCCGACCGCTACCCAGTGACCCGACTGCGCTCTCGGCCACCATGGCCGCGCAGGCGATCCGCGAGGGTGCCATCTCCTCCGTCGAGTTGGTCCGCGCCTGCCTGGACCGCATAGCCGCTCGCGAGCCCGATGTCGGCGCCTGGGAGCACCTCGACCCGGACCTCGCCCTGGAACAGGCCCACGCGGCAGACGGAGCCCTCGCCGCAGGCGACGATATCGGCCCGCTGCATGGCGTCCCCCTCGGCGTCAAAGACATTTTCGACACCAGCGACTTCCCGACCGAGAACGGCTCGCCCGTTTTTGCAGGGCGGCGTCCCGAGCGCGACGCGGCCTGCGTCGCCTCACTGCGCGCCGCCGGCGCCATCATCATCGGCAAGACCGTCACGACGGAGCTCGCCCTGCTCACGCCCGCGCGCACGCGCAATCCGGCAAGCCTGGGCCACACGCCCGGCGGCTCGTCGGCCGGCTCCGCCGCCGCAGTCGCCGATGGCATGGTCCCCGCCGCGCTCGGGAGCCAGACAGCAGGCTCGATCATCCGTCCCGCCTCTTACTGCGGCGTCTATGGCTTCAAGCCGACGCTCGGGCTCGTCCCCCGGGGCGGCGTCCTGATGCAATCGCACACGCTCGACACCGTCGGCCTCTATGGATGCTCGGTCGAGGACCTCGCCCTCATCACCGACTGCATGACCGCCCTCGACCCGGACGATGCCGTGAGCTTCCGCCGCAGCCGCCCTGGGTTGATCGGCACTGCGCGCGCCCGCCCGCCGGTCCCGCCGCGCTTTGCCTTCGTCAAGCCGCCGCCGTGGTCCGAGGCCGACGCGGACATGCGGGCTGCATTCGCCTCGCTCGTCGAGCGTCTCGGCGACCGCGCCGTCGAGATTGACATGCCGGTGCTCGCCGACGCCATCGAATGGCAGCGCATCGTCCAGCTCGCCGAGAACGCCCACTACTACGGTCCGCTGCTCGACGAGGCGCCTGATCTCGTCTCGCCTGGCCTCACCCAGCGCCTCAACGAAGGCCGCGCCGTCGGCGCCCAGACATACCTGCGCGCCATCACCGGCCGCGAGCCTGCCTACCGCGCCGTCGCTGCACGGCTGCGCGGCTTCAGCGCTATTCTCACGGCCGCGGCCATGGGTCCGGCCCCCGAAGGCTTCACCTCGACCGGCAGCCCGATCATGGATGGACTATGGACATACCTCGGCATGCCGACGGTATCGCTGCCGCTGCTTGAGGCACGTGGCCTGCCCGTCGGCGTCCAGCTCGTCGCCTTGAGACACGACGATGCACGCCTGCTGCGGACCGCACGCTGGCTGACCGATGAGATGACTGGCTGACGTTACTCGGCCGTCGGCCAGGGCGCCCAGGGGAACGGCTTCACGTCACTGCCGAACGTAAGAAAGCGCGCCGCGTCGCTGAACCAGCGCGACAGCGAGGAGCCGAACCTGGTGAGCTGATTGTTGGGCTCGCCCGAGAACAGCAACCAGAGAAACTGGATGATCGCCGTTACGCACAGCAGCGTCTGGGCGATGCCGAATGCCACCGCCAGCAGCAGCATGTAGAGCCCGCGCAGCCACACGGCTGTGTCGCCGAAGCTGGACTTGCGTTGCTCCGAAGCTGCGCCTGTGGTGGTCTGCTCATAAGGTTCCATGGCAGTGCTCCTCCTCGTGCCGCCGCTCAACCCCGTTGAGCGATACGGCGACGTTCACACCATCCCCCGAGCGTCCCCCCATATTGTTACCTTTGAATTAGCCCTCGGCCCCTCGCCTGGGCAAGAAAAAGAAGATGCCGCCCACACGAAGTATGGGCGGCATCGACTCTATGCGGGCGAACCTGAGCTGAATCAGGCGAGCTTGAACGGCATATCCTTGCCGGCAAAGAACGCATCGATGTTGTCGAGCGCTTCAAAGCCCATCTGGTTGCGGGCTTCGATGGCCGCCGAGCCAAGATGCGGGAACAGGAACGTGTTCGGCAGGTCATAGTAGCCCTCGTTGATCTTGGGCTCTCCCGCGAAGACATCGAGGCCGGCATAGGCCAAACGACCCGACTTCAGCGCCGCGATCATGTCTTCGTCCTTCACGAGGTCGCCGCGCGCCGTGTTCACGACGATGGCGCCCTGCGGCAGCTTCTCGATCACGTCCTTGTTGAAGAAATAGCGCGTCTCCGGCGTCGACGGCGCGTTGATCGAGAAGAACTGCGAGACCTTGAGCAGGCTGTCGAGGCTGTCGTGATACGTGGCGTTGTACTTCGCCTCCACTTCGGGCTTCGCCCGGTAGATGTCGTAGTAGTGGATTTCCATGTCGAAGCCGCGCGCACGCTGCGCCAGCGCCTGGCCGATCTTGCCGAAGCCGTAGATGCCGAGCTTCTTGTTATCGAGCCGCTGGCCAACCAACTGCAGCGGCTGCCAGCCGGGCCAGGAGCGGGTGCGGATCATCTTCTCGCCCTCGCCGGCGCGGCGTGCGGCGCCAAGCAGCAACAGCATGGCGATCTCGGCCGTCGCCACCGTGACGCCATGCGGTGCGTTGCCGACCTTGATGCCCCGCGCCTTGCAGGCTTCGAGGTCGATATGGTCGAAGCCGATCGAGAACGTCGAGATGCACTTGACGTTCTCGGGGATCTTGTCGATCACCGCTTTCGGGCACTTCTCGTTGAGAGTCAGCAGGATGGCGTCGACGGACTTGGCCGTCTCCAGCATCTCGTCGACGGTGATCTTGGGATTGTCGCCATGGGCGATGACGTCATAGGAGGCCCGGGCGCGAGCCATGACGGCCTCCGGCAGAGGCCAGGTGATCAGGATCTTCTTCTTGCTCATGGGTCGTGTCCTTCCCCGGGTATTCCAACTTGCTGCGGGATTTGGTTCGAGAACCGTTCAAGATGTGGCCGCGATCCATGCCGCAATGACGGCGCCCTGACAAGCGCTGCGATACGCATCGCAACGCTTTCTTCACCATACCCGGGAGAAACTGTAGCGGCCCCTGCTTGCTGCGATGCGGCAAGTCGCCGTGGGCAGCCCATCACCCGGTCGAGCCGGTCCGACATGCTGAGAGCCCTCGTCCTCACGCTCGCCGTGCTGGCGGGAGCGAAGATTTTCACCCAGGAGCGCCTCTATCGCGACGGCGCCGGGGAAGCGCTGATCCGCGCCTATCGCGAGCGAGCGATGGCCGCCTGCCAGAGTGCCCACATCCCCATCTCCGGCCGCGAGACCCCGCT
Organism: Pseudomonadota bacterium; assembly: GCA_023405815.1. GTDB lineage: Bacteria > Pseudomonadota > Alphaproteobacteria > Rhizobiales > Hyphomicrobiaceae > Hyphomicrobium_A. Next base: position 87,525 of record JAEXXM010000072.1, read on the forward strand.
CTGGACGCGGCCTGCCTCGGTGGATCTCGTCATCGGCCGCTCCAACATCGACGTCCGCATCTGGGACCTCGCCAGCGAGCGGTGGCCCGCGCGCTTCAAGCACCCCCACGTCGTCCTAACTCTAGGAAGCGGTGAAACCTCCCCCGTCTGCGAGTACGACGTGATCGAGGAGCGCGCCTACGTCACGCAGATGTAGCGCTCCAACGCAACGCACCGGCAACGGGGTTGCCGGCGCGCTCGGTAGACTAAGCCACAATGAGCTCGTCCAGCCCATCGCTCACTGTCATCCTCGGCTTTATGCCGAGGACCCAACCCTCACCTTGCTCCGACGCCCGTCGAAAGATTGCATCGCGGGCGCCTGCCCAGCCGTGGATCCTCGGGACAAGCCCGAGGATGACACCTGTGGTCAGTAGTGGAACTTCACACCGCCGTAGGCGACCAGCGGCGGTGCCGGCGTGATCGTCCGCGGGTTGGTGAAGAAGCCGGCGCCCGTCGCCGGGTTCGCTTCCGAGGCCTCGTTCGCCGCGTCGAGGTTGAAGTAGTTGCCGAACAGGCCGTAGTGCGAGTTGAAGAGATTGTAGACCAGGCCGTAGAGCTGCACGTTCTCGGTGAGGTCGTAGTAGGTGTGCAGGTCGACCTTGGCGTAGCCAGCGAGCGGCGCGGTGTCGTTGCCTTCGTCTCCGAAGAATACCTGGCTCGAGGCGGCGACGAGATCGGCACCGAAGCGCCACTGCGGCATGATCAGGTAATCGAAACCAGTCTTGAAGCGGCTGAGCGGAATGCCCGGGATGCGGTCGCCATCGTTGACTTGCACGCAGGTAATCGCTTCCCCGTCGTCCTCGCCGCACTCGAACGCCGCCGGATTGTTCGGGGATGGCAGGAGGAAGCTCGACTGGAAGGTCGCGTGTACCAGCGCGTAGTTTGCGTAGATCATCCAGCGCTCATCGACGTAGCGGCCGCCGATCTCGACGCCCTGCCGCAGCGTGTCGCCGATGTTGTCGAAGTAGCCCCGGCCGGTGATCGGTGCGGCCACCGTGTAAATGTCATTGGTATTGAGGGCGCGGAAGAGACCGGCAGTCCATTCGAACCGCTCGTTGTTGTGCCCCTCCATCTTGCCGCGAAGGCCAAGCTCCCAAGTGTGGGAGACGACCTGCTCGAGCGGCGGATCGGCCGTCAGGAAGCTTTCCAGCAAGCACGGGAATTCCGGATCGGCGCAAGCAAGCTCGGCCGGCGTCGGCGCGCGGTTCGCCTCGGCGTAGCTCGCAAACAGCGTCAGACCGGGGTGCAGCAGGTACGTGCCGCCGACCATCGGGTTGAAGCGCTGGAACGAGTTGTTGCCGTTGAGCTCCGGCGCATTCCCGGTGTTGTCCTCGATTATCACGCGCGCGAAGTTATAGCGACCGCCAACCGTCAACGCGATTTCGCTCGTGAGGTCGATCGTGTCCGAGAAGTAGAGACCGACATAGTTGTTGGTCGTCGACAGGTTGCGCGGCGAGACCTCGTCGGGCTCGGTGAGCAGAATGTCGAGGCTGGTGACCACGAACTGCGGCGCGAACGTGCCGAGCGTCGACGTCGCGCCATAGGCGACATTGCCTTGATCGTAGCTGGCACCGATGAGGAACTGGTTCTTGTAGCCGGCAATGTAGTCCTTGTTCACGGCCTGGCCGGCAAAGCCGAAGCTGTTCGTCTCCTGCGAGGTCTCATCGAGCGACCCGAGTGGATCGGCGATGTCGGCCGGAATCGTGCCATCCGCATTGACCCCGGGGCCGACGCCACCCGCCAACTCGCCCTCGAAACAGAGAAGACCGGCGAAGGGCGCATCGCACTCCTCGGCCTCAGAGATGTTGCCGTCGACGTGAGACTGCTTGAACCACCGGTAATAGCCGACGCCCTGCAGCGACCATGTGGGCGACACCTCGATATTGCCGTTAGCCGAGATCATCGCCACCTGGTTCTTCGTTGTCTGCGGCGATGTGAACGTGTTGCTCCAGTCTAGGTCCAGGAGCTGCACAGGGGCAGCGGCTGTAACGCCGACGAAATTCGCCGCACCGGTGAAATTCAAATGGAACTCCGTGCCGTCGCCCTTGGCACCGATGTCGGCATACATGCGGCGGATGCGCGACTGCGAGAAGTCACGATAGCCGCCGTCGTGAATGCCTTCGAGGGCCATGAAGCCGCCCCACGACCCGCTCTGTCCGCCGACCGTGAGTGCACCTTGATAGCGGTCGAATGAGCCGCCCATGACGTTGAGCTCGGCGCCTTGATAATTGAAGCCGTCGCGCATCATGATGGTCAGCGCACCGCCGAGAGCATTGAGACCGAACACCGGGTTGGCGCCGATGAGCGTCATGCCGCTGATCGCGTTGTCGGGCAGGAAGTCGTAATTGACGATGTCGCCGAAGCTCTCGTTGATGCGCACGCCGTTCTGATAGACGGCGAGCCCTTGCGGCACGCCGTTGACCGGCGATGATTCATAGCCGCGGAACTGCAGGTTGCGCTGGAACACGTTGCCCTGCGCGTCTTCGAGGATGACGCCCGGAACCGTCTGCTGCAGCACTTCCGGCACATACGTGTAGCCGGTGCGCGCGATGTCCGCGTCGCTGGCGCGGCCGACCGCGCTTGGGAACTTGCCGATCGGGATGGCGCTGCCTTCCACCGGGGACATTTGCACCGTGCCGCTGTCGATGCCGCCCTCACCTGCCTGGTACACCGCCGGCGTGTCGAGGAGCTGAGGCGGCTCCGGAGGCGCCACTGGCGCCGGAGCCGGCTGGGGCGCGGCGACCTGCTTCTTCGGCGCCTGCTTCTTGGCGGCGGCCTTCGGCGCCGGCTGCGCCTTCTTCTGGATGATGTCGACGGGCGGAAGCTGATTGGCGCCGGGCGCTGGTGTTGGCGGCGTCGGTTGTTGCGCGGTCGTGCTCGGCGTCGTTGCGGGAGGCGTCGTGCTGGGCGCGGGCGTCCCGGATGGTGCCGGTGTCGTCGTCGCCGCCGCGGGAGGGGTCGTCGATTGAGGAGCCTGCTGCGGTGTCGGGGTTGTGGCCTGCTGCGCACTCGCTGGAACAATGAGCAACGCCGACACGCCAGCCGCACGCACTAGCCGTCTCAAACCCCTGCCGTTCATTTCGCCCCCTCAGAGCTCGAAAAATTTCGCCTGCCGCTACTCCTGCAAAACTCCACTAGAGAACTGGGATAGATGTCGCGCGATGACCGGGAATTTTTCCCGAATTTCTCTTGCTTTACGCCGCGACTCAATTTGGAAGACGCCAAGAATTGGGTAATGGGCCGGCGGCTGCGTCAAGCTCGCCACTAGAACGTAATTGTGTATCGCTCGCGAAAAGTTGCCCCGACGCAACTCACCGGCTTTCCACAACTCGCCCAATGAAAAGCCCTCCTCACGGGGGTGAGGAGGGCTCGTCGTGGTCGTCGCTGATCGTTCGGGCGGTCAGTACTTGACCTTCACACCGCCGTACGCCGCGAACGGCATCGAAGGCGAGATGCTGCGCGGATCGCTTAGCCCGGGACCTCCCAGCTCGTCGTCGATGTCAGTCACCTCGTCGGCCTCGAAGTAGGTGCCGTAGAGGCCGTACTTCGAGTTGAACAGATTCTTGATGAGACCGTAGATCTGGACGTTGTCGGTGACGTCATAGGACGTGTTGAGGTCGACACGCGCGTAGCTGTCGAGTTTCGAGTTGAGCCCCAGATCGTCCGAGACCTCGTTGGGGAAGAACGGCGAGTCGCTCGCCGCCACGAGGTCGGTGCCGACCTTCCAGCGCGATGTCACCGAATACTCGATGCCGGCCTTGAACCGGTGCTGCGGAATGCCCGGTAGGCGATCTCCCTCTTCGAGGAAGGCGCACACGCCGCTCGGATCATTGCACTTGTCCAGGCTCGCATCGACGTAGGCGTAGGAGGCATACGCATTCCACTTGCGCGTCTCGTACGTCGCGGACAGCTCGACGCCCTGACGCAGCGTATCGCCGGCATTGACGAAGTAGAGGCGGTTGCCGGTCATGACGGGCAGGATGTCGTCGGAGGCCAGCGTGCGGAACAGCCCCGCCGACCACGTATAGCGACCGCCAATGTCGACGCCCTGCCCACGCAAGCCGAGCTCGGCCGTGCGCCCGACCACCTGCTTTAGCGGCGGATCGTCGGTGAGGAAGCTTTCGATGAGGCACGGGGACGTAGGCTCGGCACAGCCGAGTTCCGCCGGCGTCGGCGCGCGGTTCGATTCCGAGTAGCCGCCATAGAGCGAGAGGCCCTTCAGGAGCTTGTAGTTGCCGCCTACCATCGGGTTGAAGCGCTCATACGTGTTCGTCGCGTTGAGGTCGGGAAAACGGCCAGTGTTGTCTTCCAGCTTAATGGTGGCGCGATTGTAGCGGCCTCCCACCGTCACCGTCAGTTCGTCGGTCACGTCGAGCGCGTTGGAGAAATAGACGCCCCAGTAGGTGTTGTCGGCGTTGAGGTTGCGCGGGGCAAGCTCCAACGGATCGTAGACGAAGTAGCCCGATCCATCGACGACGTACTTCGGTTGGATTTCGCCCAGCTCGCTCGACGTCTTGTAGTTCGTGCGACCGTGATCATACGACACGCCGGCAATGAACAGGTTGCGAAGCCCGAACAGCTTGGCCCGCTCCTGGCCTTCGAACACGCCGCCCCAGCTCTCGCTCGTGGTGGCGAGGCGCTCGATCGAGCCGACGAGATCGTCGTCATCTGCCACGTCGTCGATCGCGATAGGATCGCCGTTTTGATCGTAGAGCGGCTCCTCTGGATCGCCCGGGTTGGCGCCTGCAAGGCAGAGATAGTCCACGCCGCCAACGCCCCCAGCCGGCGTGCTCCCGCACTCCTCCGCCTCGGTCACGTTGCCGTCGACCACGCGGTTCTTGAAGCGGCGGTAGTAGCCGACGCCAGAGAACGTCAGCGTGTCAGTTGCCTTCACCGACGCCGAGAGCGTCGGCATGTAGACTTCGAGGTCGGTCGTCTGCGGCGAAGTGAAGGTGTTGCTCCAGCTGCGATCTAGCAGCTCGACGGGGGCGGCCGCCGTCGCGCCGAAGTGGTTGTCGGCCGCCGTCAGATTGAAATGAACCTCGGCAAAGGTGCCCTTGAGGCCGATGTCGCCGTAGAACCGTCGCACCTCGCTTTCGGAGAAGTCGCGATAGCCGTCGTCCTCGAACCACTCGCCGGCTACGTAGACGCCCGCGTTGCCGAACGCTTCACCGGCCTGGATGCCGACCTGGCGCCGCCCGAACGAGCCAGCCATCAAGTCGACCTCGCCGCCCTGGTAGCTGAAGCCGTCCTTCATCATGATGCTCACGGCGCCGCCGAGTGCATTGAGACCGAACGACGGGTTGTTGCTGACCACCGACATCGAGTTGATGGCGTTGCTCGGGATCGCGTCCCAGTTCACGACGTCGCCGAAGGCCTCGTTGATGCGCACGCCGTTCTGGTAGACGGCGACGCCCTGCGCGCGGCCGCTCACAGGCGAGGCATCGAAGCCGCGGTAGGACAACTCGGAGCGCAATGCATTACCGGCAGCGTCGGAGATGATGACGCCCGGCACCCTCTGCTGCAGCGTCTGCTGGATCGAGCCCGTGCCCTCGTGCTCGATTTCGCTATCCGTCACGTTCGTGACGGCGCTCGGCACCGTAATCGGCGCCGACGTGGGAACCGCTTGAGCTCCGGCGCCCGCCGACGTCCCGCCCGACGGCGCGCTGGCGACACTGCTGAGCGGCGACACGGCGGGTGCTTTCTTCTTGGCGCGCGCAGCCTTTTTGGCGGGCGTATCCTGCACGACCTCGACGGCCGGAAGTTCTTCGACGCCGCTCGCAGCGGGCGGCGGCGGGGCGGCGGTGCCGCCGGAGTCTTGGGCTATTGCCGATGCGGACGCGAGACCCACAAGACACAATACGTACGCAAACGCAGACGCGGAACGCATCACTTCACTCCCCCAGAGTACGCGAGGTGACTAACTCACCGACCGTTTTCCGGCTGGGCCTTCATGTGCGAACCGCCGCCGCTCGCGGGCCCATTCCGGTCGTCGCCCGGCCTCCAAACTTTTCCGTTGACCGGAATATTTTTTGAAGCCCGACGTAATTAACTGAGGCTAGAAAAGTGCGCGGCCACATTGCGGTCAAGGTTGCAGCCGGTGGCAACACTATAACCCCACCCCAGTGTGTCCCAAGCGCATCGAAATCGGGAATTATTCCCGATGCTTATAGGAATATTTCCCGATCACGCGAGCTTGTTTTTCCGTGTTTGACAGGGATGATCTGCGCAGTGTTACTTCATCCAACGGCACAGAGACGGAGAGTAGTTCCTCGCGGCAACTACGACGTCGCTAGAAGCCGAACAACAGAGCCGACGCGCCCATATGCAGCGATCGGCCGAGGGAGGAAAAGGCGAGATGCAGAAGCCAAATGCAATGTAACCAGCACGTCAGGACGATCAACGCACTCGGGCTGCCTTGAGCAAGCTAAGTTGCCACTCCAGTCCTTGACATGAGTGAGCGATATGCCGTGCGTCCGAAGCACTCTGATCAACAGGACTGGTTGCGAACAATGAAAAAGATGACCTCTAATTCTCTCTCGCTTCTCGCCGCACTCGCGGCTGCTTCGGCATTCACTGGCCTCGTTCATGCTGAGGATGCGCCTGCGCAGGCCCAGCCTAATACCGGCGAAGGCATCTCCGTCGAGCTGAACAAGCTGGAGAAGTCCGACAAGGGCTGCCGCGCCTACGTCGTCGTGACCAATCCGACGCAAACCTCTTACGATGCCTTCAAGCTCGACCTCGTACTCTTCCAGACCGACGGCATCATCGGGCGCCGCTTCGCGCTCGATCTCGCGCCCGTGCGTCCGGACAAGAGCACTGTCAAGCTGTTCGATCTCGACGGCACCGACTGCGAGACCATCGGCAAGTTCCTCGTCAACGACGTCATGGAGTGCAAGGCCTCGAGTGGTCCGGTGCAGGACTGCCTCGCGCGCCTCAAGGTGAAGTCGCTGACAAAGGTCGAAATTTCCAAGTAGAAGGGTACGATAGTGACATTGCTCTCTGCCGCCGCTGCACCTGACTACTCCTTCTACGGCATGTTCATGCAGGCCGACCCGGTGGTCAAAGGGGTCATGATCGGCCTCGCGCTCGCCTCTGTCGTCTGCTGGGCCATCATCTTCGAGAAGATGGTGCGGCTGAGTTGGCTGCGCCGGCAGATCGGCCGGCTCGAGAACATCGCCAAGACTGGCACTGTCAGCGGCAGCGAGCGCGGTCTGGTCAAGAGGCTCCTGGCATCGGGTGAGGAGGAGCTGATCGACGGCGCCTCGCGCGGTGAGGATCGCAGCGACGTGCGCGCGCGCGTCGAGCGCGCGTTGCGCGGCACCTTGAAGAGCGAGTTGCAGCGCCAGGAGTCGGGCCTGCCGTTCCTCGCCACCATCGGTTCTGCCGCCCCGTTCATCGGACTGTTCGGCACCGTTTGGGGCATCATGAACAGCTTCACCGCCATCGGCCAGCAGCAGGATACGAGCCTCGCCACCGTCGCCCCCGGCATCGCCGAGGCGCTGCTGGCGACGGCTCTCGGTCTTGCCGCGGCCATTCCGGCGGTCATGGCCTACAACGCCGTTTCGGTATCCCTCGGACGCCTTGCAGCGCGCGCCGGGACATCGCTCGTCGCCATCGCCAAGTCGATGTCCCGGCCCCACTCTGAAACCGTCGTGCCGATGCGTGCAGGGAAGGGCATCTGATGGGCGCCTCGGTCAACCTTCCGCAGGCCGACGACGAGGACGGCGCAACGTATCGGCCGATGGCCGAGATCAACATCACGCCCATGGTCGACGTGATGCTCGTGCTGCTGATCATCTTCATGGTCGCTGCGCCGTTGATGGTTGCCGGCGTTCCCGTGGAGCTGCCGAAGACGACAGCGCCGCGCGTTGGCCAGGCCAAGAAGCCCATGGTGGTGACGCTGACGCCCGACGGCCGTCTTCAGATCCGCGACGAGTTCATCGATCGCAGCTCGCTCGTTCCCCGGCTGCGAGACATTCGCGCCAGCGAGGGGGATGCAGTCGTCTACGTCCGCGGCGACACCAAGGCCGCCTATGGCGACGTCATGAATATTCTCACCCTCGTTGGCGAAAGCGGATACGCGCGGGTCTCCCTGCTCGCTAAGGCACAGTCCGCATCCGCTCCGCCGGCCAACCGCTAGCTCGACGACATACGGCGCCATGCAAGTCCTTCGCCCCATCGCTGTGCTGCTCTCCCTCGCGGGCCATGCTGCGCTTGCGACGGCGTTCATCACCGCCGAGCCGGCGATGACGGCCTTCGACGAAGGCTCCGGCTCCGACTCCTTCAGCTCCGAGCTGACTATCACCCTCGACGGCTCATCGATGCTTGGCGGCGCCGAGGAGGTCGTCGAGACCGTCGACATCGCCCCGGTGAAGCAGGTGACGGCTGCAGAGCCCGTCGAGACCAAGGAGCCGGAGCTCAAGGACATCATCACCTCGGCCGAGGCGACCGCCGAGGCTCCCGTCGAGGTCAGGGAAGAGAAGCCGATCGAGGAGGAGAAGCCCCAGGAGGTGACCACGCAGGAGGTCGCTCCGACGGTTGCCGCCGAACAGCAGAATGTCGGCTCCAAGCTCTCCGGCAGCGACGTCACCGCGCGCCGCCTCTACATGGGCGCGATTGCCAAGAAGCTCCACCGCAACAAGGTGAACCCGCGTTCGACACAGACCGGGACCGTCCTCCTCGGCTTCACGGTAGATTCGCGCGGCGAGCTTCTCTCACGCACCATCATCCAAAGCTCCGGCTCCAAGCTCCTCGACGATGCCGCGATGGCTTCGCTCGAGAGGTCAGCTCCCTTCCCGCCCCTGCCGGGCGAGGTGTCGAGCGGCCCTCTCGAGCTCCAGGTCCCGTTCCGTTTCGTGACCCGCTGAGCCCCTTCATCGGGCCGCACCCGTACCGCCCCGACACGGCGCTAAACCCTTTGTTCGTCTCAGGAGCAGACGCCGGTTAACCGGTCGTTATAGTTCGCCGACTACCGTCGCCGGAAAACTTGCGCAAATTATCCAGGCGATGTTCAGCGGACCGCTCTCGCGCCAGAAGCCGGCCTCCCTCATGAACGAGTACGCCTCGCTCCTGGGCGATGCGATACTGCGTCATCGCGCTCGCGTGGCCGAGCGGTCGGCACGCGTCGAGGCCGAGCTCGCCAGCAAGGTGAAGTCGGAATTCATCGCCAATATGAGCCACGAGCTGCGCACGCCGCTCAATGCCATCATCGGCTTCTCAAAGCTGTTGTCCGAGCAGAACGAGCGCCGGCTCTCGAATCCCGAGGTGGCCGACTACGCCAACCTCATCCACGATGCGGCGGGGCACCTGCTCGCCGTCATCAACAACATCCTCGACATCTCCAAGATCCAGAGCGGCAAATGCGTGATGGAGGCGCGCGAGGTGAATATCAGCGAGGTGCTGAGCGCCTCGGCCTCCTCCTTCCGGCTCATGGCGGAGAATGCCGGCGTGCGTCTCGAGGAACGCATTGACCGGCAATTGCCGGCGATCCGCGGCGACAGCGTGCGTCTGCGCCAGGTGTTCACCAATCTCATCTCCAACGCCCTGAAGTTCACCTGCAATGGAGGATCGGTCAGCATCACCGCGGAGTCTCGGCCGAATGCGATCCTCGTCAGCGTTCGCGACACGGGCGTGGGCATGACGCCCGACGAAATCTCCATCGCTCTGACGCCCTTCGGCCAGGTGGATTCGAGCCACGCGCGCTGGCGCGAGGGCACCGGCCTCGGCCTGCCGATCGCGCGGGCTCTGGTACAGCTCCACGGCGGCACTCTCAGCATCAAGAGCACTAAGGGTGAGGGCACGTCCGTCGAGGTGAGCATCCCGACCCTTCAATCCGACCTCGGCTCAGTCAATCAGGAACAAGCGTCGTGAGCGAAACAGCAGACCTTCAGTTGGCCATGCCGCACGCCGCGCGCCCTACGCCTGGCACTGATGGCTCGATCGGCCGCATCGTCTCGGTCACCGGCTCCAAGTCCATCGTGCTCCTCGACAGCCAGAAGAACGATGGCCAGGGACGCCCCGATCGCCCCGACATGGGCACGCTCCTCGCCATCGACACGCCGAACACGGTCGTGCTCGCGATCGTATCGGCACTCAGCGTCCCGGTACCGACGGCGCATCGCGACGACGAGGGCGAGATCTGGATCGCCGAGCTCGGCCTTGTCGGCGAATTGTGGCGCGACAAGACCGGCCAGGCGAACATTTTCGCGCGCGGCGTCACGGCCTATCCCTCGCTCGGCAATCGCGTGCGCGTCGCCTCCAAAGCCGAGTTGGGGGCCGCCTTCTGCGGCGAGCCGAGCCGCTCGGTACGCGTCGGCACCATTCGCCAGGACTCGACCATTCCCGCGATGATCCGCGTCGACGAGCTGCTCGGCAAGCACGTTGCCATCCTCGGGACGACCGGCACCGGCAAGTCGTGCACCACGGCGCTGATTCTGCGCTCCATCCTCGAGCGCAACCCCGCCGCTCACATCGTCCTGCTCGATCCGCACAACGAGTACGCCACCGCCTTCAGCGAATGGGCCGAGGTCATCAGCCCGCGTAACATGCAGCTCCCCTTCTGGCTCCTCAATTTTGAGGAGGTCGTCGAGGTGCTGATCTCCGATCCCTCGCGCAAGGCCGAGATCGAGATCCTGCAGGAGCTCATCCCCATCGCCAAGGCGCGCTACAGCGCCGGCCGCGCGCGCGACAACCAGGTCATGCGCCGCGCCGTTATGCCCGATCAGGCGCGCTTCACCGTCGATACGCCGGTGCCGTACCGCATTTCCGATATCACCGGCCTGATCGACGAGCGCATGGGTAAGCTCGAGAACAAGCGCGATCTCTCCCCCTATCGGAACCTGCGCGCGCGCATCGATGCGATTTCCCAGGACGGCCGCTACGCCTTCATGTTCGGTTCGCTCACCGTCTACGACGGCATGACACAGGTGCTGAGCCGCATCTTCCGTGTACCCGTCAACAACAAGCCCATCACCATCGTCGAGCTGACCGGCCTGCCGACCGAGATCATCAACGTCGTCGTCTCGGTTCTTGCGCGCATGACCTTCGACTTCGCCCACTGGAGCGACGGCAAGGTGCCGCTCACCCTCGTCTGCGAGGAGGCGCACCGCTACGTGCCCGCCGCCGACCATCTCGGCTTCGAGCCGTGCAAGCGCGCCATCGCCAAGATCGCCAAGGAAGGCCGCAAGTACGGCGTCGCATTGTGCATCGTTTCCCAGCGCCCCGCCGAGGTCGATGCCACCATCCTCTCCCAGTGCAACACCGTGTTCGCGTTGCGCATGTCGAACGATCGCGACCAGGAGATCGTCACCTCGGCCATCACCGACACGGGCTCCGGCCTGCTCGAGTTCCTGCCCTCGCTCGGTCAGCGCGAGGCGCTCGCCTTCGGCGACGGCGTCGCCCTTCCGGTGCGCATCAAGTTCGACGAGCTTCCGCCCCAGTGCCTCCCGCGCTCCACGACCGCGCGCTTCACCGAGCACTGGCAGCGCTCGGTCGGCGACGAAGGCTTCCTCGAGCAGGTCGTCGAGAGATGGCGCGCCTCCGACATGGCCGCCGGCCTCGACCTCGGCCCGCATCCGGCCTTCCTCGCCGAGGCCTTCGGACCCGATCAGAGCCCCCCTCATGCTGCGGGCGAGCCATCGCGCCGTGCAGAAGCGCAACCCCCGTACGCTTCGCGCCCGGCCCAGACGGCAGGCAGTTACGGCACGTCCCGAGCATCGCATCAGCCGGCAAATACCGCCGCGGCCGGTCCGCGCCGGGACGCTCAAGCGCACCAGCATGCAGACGCCGGACAGGACACCACCGTCGAGGAAAAGGAGATGCCGGGCTCGGCTCTGAAATCTCTTCGCGATCGACTAATCCAGCGCCAGCAGCGCTGACCGTGGGTCAGCGCGCCGGCGGCTCGCCGGAGCGAATGGCGACGACGCGGCGCGGGCCGGGCTCCGGCTCCTCCGCCCCCGGCGCTGGTGACGCCGCCAGCATCTGCCTATAGCGCCGCCAGCTGATGGGTATGGTCGCGAGATAGACGAGGCATGCGCCCGTCAGCGTACCGAACGGATAGGTGACGAGCAGCGCCACGAAGCCGACCGCGAGCATGAACAGCGGCATCACGTACTCGCGCGATATGCGCTCGCCCAGCAGCTTGCCGGAGAAGGTCGGGATGGTCGACACCATCATGAACGCGATTACGAGCGTGTAGATGAGGACCACGTCGAGCATCAGCGTCGAGGTTCGGATCGAAGCGAAGCCGAGGTGCTCGATGAACACCGGCAGCAACACCACGATGGCTGCCGCCGGCGTCGGCATGCCGCTGAAATATGCCGCCTCCCACTTCGGCTTGTCGCTATCGAGCGCGACGTTGAATCGGGCAAGCCGCAGCGCCGAGGCGAGCGCGAAGATCATCACGACGATCCAGCCGAGGCTCTTGAGGTCCCCCAGTCCCCAGGTGAATATCAGGAACGCGGGCGCCACGCCGAAGTTGACGAAGTCGGCGAGGCTGTCGAGCTCCGCACCGAACCGCGACGACGCTTTCAGCAGCCGCGCCACGCGGCCGTCGATGCCGTCCAAGAGGGCCGCAAACACGATTGCCGCCAGCGCCAGCTCGTACCGCCCCTCGATCGACATGCGGATCGACGTCAGCCCGGCGCAAAGCCCGAGCAGGGTGAAGAAGTTCGGCACCAGCATGCGCACCGGCACGCGCTGATGCCGGAACATCGGCGTCCGCCGCCGCCGCCGCGTTTCGCGCTCCAATCGTGGAAGAACCGGGTCCATGCCGGATGCCTCCTGATCTCTGAAACCTCTGCGCCAGTGCCTGACCTTGACCATGCCTAGTGTCCCGTGGCGGCGAATTTCTCGATCATCACACTAGCTCCGCCGTGCGACGCGCTCCGGCTCGGTCGACTGCAAGTCCGCCAGCACGGTCTCGCCCGCATTGGCGAGCTGGCCGACGGCAACCAAGGCATGCTTGCCCGGCGGCAGGTAGACGTCAACGCGCGAGCCGAAGCGGATGAGCCCCAGCCTCTCGCCGACCCCTACGCTATCACCCTCGTGGACAAACGGCACGATGCGCCGCGCCACGAGACCGGCGATCTGCACCACGCCAATCTCCGTACCGTCGGGCTTCCCGATGATCATCACCCGGCGCTCGTTCTCCTCACTCGCCTTGTCGAGGGCAGCGTTAAGAAATGCTCCCGGGATGTAGATCGAACGCACGAGCTTGCCTGAAACCGGCGAGCGCGTGATGTGCACATTGAGCACGCTGAGGAACGTCGAGATGCGCACGCGCTGCTCGGGGCCGAGCCCCATCTCGGCCGGCGGCGTCACGGTCTCTATGGCTGCGATGCGCCCGTCCGCCGGCGCAATGATGAGCCCCTCGCGCTGCGGCGTGACCCGATCTGGATCGCGGAAGAAATAGGCGATGTAGATGGCGGCGACGACGCAAACCCACGCGAGCGGCGGCCAGATGAGGAAGAACAGCAGCGCTAGGCCGGCTGCGATGGCAATGAACTTGTGCCCGTCGCGATGCACCGGCGCGAGGCTGTCGATGATGGTGTCGATGAGGCCGTGGCGGTTCGACACGAGCTGGCTCCCTGGTTGTTGTGCCTGAGCCCCCGCCGCTGCCGCGACCGCGGGGCCGGCTGTTGTGGCCTATTCGACCGGCACCGAGACGAACCTGTGGGCGCCCTTGGCGTCCTCGACCTCGAGCATCACCGACTTGCGGTTGCTCTTCTTGATGCTCTCGATCCGGCGGGTGACATCCTGCGGTCCTGACACCGGCTCGTTCGCGGCCTGAACGATGACATCTCCTGCCTTGATGCTGCCCGCCGCTGGGCTCTTGGGATCCACAGCATCGACAATGGCGCCTTTGACATTCTTGTCGAGGCCGTACTTGGAGCGCAGCGCATCGGTGAGCACCGAGAGTTTCAACCCCAGGACATCGCTGCCCTCGGCCGACGACTTCTCGCCACCCTCGGCCGGCTTCTCCTCGTCCTCCGACAGACGTCCGACGGTCACCTGCAGCGTCTTGCGCTCGCCCTTGCGCAGGATGTCGACCGGGACCTGCTTGTCGATCGGCGCGCGCGCCACGAGACGCGGCAGGCTACGCATGCTGTTCACGTCCTCGTTGTCGAACTTCATGATCACGTCGCCCGCAACGATCCCGCCCTTGGCCGCGGGGCCGTCCGGCGTCACGGCTGCGATCAGCGCACCGGCGTTCTCAGGGATGCCCAGCGCCTCGGCGATTTCCTCAGACACCGACTGGATTTTGACGCCCAGCCACCCCCGGCGCACCTCATGGTACTGAGTGAGCTGCTGCACCACGGGCGCTACCGTATCGGCCGGCACGGCAAAGCCGATGCCGATCGATCCGCCCGTCGGCGAGATGATCGCCGTGTTCACGCCGACGACCTCGCCGTCCATGTTGAACAGCGGTCCGCCCGAATTGCCCTTGTTGATCGAGGCGTCGGTCTGCAGATAGTCGTCATATGGACCGGAATTGATGTTGCGCGCCTTGGCCGAGATGATGCCCAGCGTCACGCTGCCGCCGAGCCCGAAGGGATTGCCGATCGCCATCACCCAGTCGCCGACGCGGATCGCCTGCGAGGAGCCGAACTTCACCTCTTTCAGCGGCGACTTGGGCGTGACCTTCAGGATGGCAATGTCGGTCTTTGTGTCCTTGCCGAGCAGCTCGGCCTTCAGCTTCGAGCCGTCGTGGAGATTGATCTGGATTTCCTCGGCACCGTCGATCACGTGGTTGTTCGTGACGATGATGCCCTGCTTGCCGTCGACGATGAAGCCGGAGCCGAGCGATGACACCATGCGGTCCTGCGCCGAGCGCCCGCCGCGATTGTCGAAGAAGTCCTCAAAGTATTCGTGATAGGGCGAGCCCTTGGGCACGCTCGGCAGCGGCAGCCCCTGCGGCCCTTTGATGGCCTGGCTCGTGGAGATGTTGACGACCGCCTCGATCAGCCCGTCGGCGATCGGCGCCACCGATTCCGGCCCGCGCGCCGCGGCCGGCAGCATCGTCAGCGCCCCGCACACGAGCGCGATTGCCGAGCGCCGAGAAATCAACGCATGGAGCTCAGCGCCGCGCCGCCGCATGCTGCATGCCGTCATCCCAAGCATCGTCCTTCTTCTCCTGCCGGTCTCGACCGGACAACCGCCGCGCGCGCCGCCTTCTCGCGTTCAAATAGCCAGCGGTCGCGGCAAGTGGATGGCAAGCCGCGTCGGCTGTCAACGCGACGAAGCACGTCCCCCTGGAGCATTCAACCTCGGATCATCCAGACGAGGCCGAGGCCGATCAGGACCGACGTCCACCCCGCCAGCCGCAGCGAGCTCTGCGGCACCGAGGCGGCGGCTTCCATCAGCCGCTTGGCGAAGTTGGGAACGAGGGCCCACAGGAGGCCCTCGATCACCAGAACGAGTCCGATGCCGACGATGAGATCGGCCATTATCGCGACGGCTGCGCCGAGCTTCCCGACGCGGCCGGCTTGCCGTGCGGATCGGAGAAGTAGCGGAAGAAGTCGCTGTCGGGCGACAGCAGCAGGCGTGTATCTGTCGACTTCAAACCCCGCTCATAGGCCTGCATCGAGCGATAGAACTCGAAGAACTCCGGGTCCTTGCTGAATGCCTCGGCATAGATCTTGTTGCGCTCGGCATCGCCGGCGCCGCGCAGCTCCTCGCCCTTGCGCGTCGCTTCCGCCTGGATGACCGTCGCCTCGCGGTCGGCGGTCGCCTTGATGCGGTTCGCCTCGGCCGTACCCTGGGCGCGGAATTCTGCGGCCTCGCGCTGGCGCTCGGCGCGCATGCGCTCGAATACGCTCTTGGAGTTCTGGTCCGGCAGGTCCGCGCGTTTGATGCGCACGTCCACGACCTCGAGGCCGAACTCGTTGCCCTCCTGGTTCACCTGCTTGGCGATGCGCTTCATCAGCTCCTCGCGCTTGTCGCGCACCACGTCCTGGAACGTGGCGCCGCCGAGCACGCGGCGCAGCGCCGAATCGATGATCGGCTGCAGTCGCGAGCGCACGCCCTCCTCATAGCGCAGCGTCTGGTAGAACTTCAGGGGATCGACAATGCGGTAGCGCGCAAAGCTGTCGACCACGAGACGCTTCTGGTCCGCTGCGGTGACCTCCTGCGGCTGGCTGTCGAGATCGAGGATGCGCTTGTCGTAGATCTCGACCGTGTCGATGAACGGCAGCTTGAAATAGAGTCCCGGCTCCGTCCGCACGCGCATCGGTTCGCCGAAGCGCAAGATCAGCGCCTGCTCGTTCTGGTGCACGATGTAGGCGGACGTATAGATGCCGACGGTCGCAAGACCGGCGACGATGATCAGCAAAGCAAGCAGCGCACGCATGTTCAGTTTGCTCCGTCGGAATTGGGGCTGCGGCTTTGCAGCTTGTCGAGCGGCAGGTAGGGCACGACGCCCGATCCGCCCTTGCTGTCGAGGATGATCTTGTCGGTGCCGCCGAGCACGCGCTCCATCGTCTCGAGGAACATGCGCCGGCGCGTCACCTCGGGAGCGTTCTTGTATTGCTCATAGACCTGCGTGAAGCGCGATGTCTGGCCGGTGGCGTCGTTCACGACCTGCTGCTTGTAGCCTTCGGCCGCCTGGATGATGCGCTCGGCGTCGCCGCGCGCCTCCGGTACCACCTTGTTGAAGTACGCATAGGCCTCGTTCTGCAGACGCTCCTTGTCGGCGCGTGCGGCCTGCACGTCGCGGAACGCGTCGATGACCTCGGCCGGTGGATCGACCTTCTGCAGCTGCACCTGGTCGACCTGGATGCCCGCGCCGTAGCTGTCGAGCGTCCTCTGCATCAGCGACTGCACCGCTTCCTCGGTCTTCTGGCGCTCTTGCGTCAGGATCGGCTGGATGTTCGACTGCCCGACCACCTCGCGCATCGCGCTCTCGGCGACCTCTTTCACGGTCGTATCGGGGTTCTGGATGTTGAACAGGTACTTCTCGGCGTCGTTGATGCGCCAGTAGACGACGAAGTTGATGTCGACGATGTTCTCGTCGCCCGTCAGCATCAGGCTCTCGTCACGCGAATCGCGCATGCCCCCGCTGGTGCGCACGCCTGACACGCGGCCGACCTCGATGATGTTCTGGCGCGTCACCTTCGGCAGCCGCACCTCGTCGATCGGATACGGCCAGCGGAAGTGCAGACCCGGCGGATACTTGCCGACATACTTGCCGAAGCGCATCACGACGCCGAGCTCGTCCGGGTTGACGCGGAACGTGAACGCTTGCCAGGCGATGACCGAGCAGGCGACGACCGCGACGAGGAACAGGAGGGGCCCTGGGATGCCGCCCCCGTGCATGACCTGCTTGACCTTGTCCTGGCCCCTCTTCAGCATCTCTTCGAGGTCGGGGGGCTGGCCGCCGCCCGGCCCCTGTCCCCACGGACCTCCACCGTTGCCGCCGCCGCTTTTCCAGCCGCCGCCGCCACTTTGATTGCTCCAGGGCATTTATAGAGATCCTTCAATGCTTTATGGGGTGCCGCCAAGGCCGGCGTGCGCCATGCGTCCGGCCGAGAAACCCATTCCCAGATCCTTGGCGGGAAGGTTGAAAGTCGCTTATAGGCCAGGGCGTCCTCGCAGCGCAAACACGCTCGTAAGATTTGGTGGCCGCGGCCCACCTTCAAGCATGCGAGCGCGGCCTAAATCGCGCTGCACTGCCAAATGTTCACCTGGCAAAGTGCTCAGCGGCGATCGAGAACCACCAGCGTCGCCCGCGCGTCGTCGTTCGGGCCGTGCGGCAGGTCCTCGCGCGCGACCTCGCGCCACTGGCTCCAATCGACCTCCGGGAACACGGCATCACCCGACGGGGCGCCATGCACCTCCGTCTTGTAGATGCGATCCGCGATCGGAAGCGCAGCCGCGAATACTGCCGTCCCCCCGACAACGGCGATTTCGTTGACGCCGCGCTTCTCCGCGCACGCACGGGCGAGCGAGAGGGCGGAGTCGAAGTCCGCCGCCATCAGCGCGCCGTCAGGCCGGTAGTCCGGGTCACCCGAGATGACGATGTTGTCCCGCCCGTCCAGCGGCTTGCCCAGCGACTGAAATGTGCGCCGCCCCATGATCAGCGGCTTTCCCATTGTGAGCCGCCGGAAGGTCTTGAGGTCGGACGAGATGCGCCATGGCAAGCCGCCATCTCGACCGATGATGCCGTTGTCGGCGATTGCCACGACGATGGTGATGCGCATGCTCGGCGTCTCTAGACCGCGACGTCGGCTTTGATGTGCGGATGGGGGTCGTAGCCCGTGAGCTTGAAGTCGTCGTATCCGAACTTGAAGATCGACTTCACCTCTGGATTGATCTCCATGCGTGGCAGCGCCCGCGGGGTGCGCTTGAGCTGCTCGTCAGCCTGCTCCAGATGGTTGAGGTAGAGGTGCGCATCCCCGAACGTGTGCACGAACTCGCCCGGCTTGAGCCCCGTCACCTGCGCCATCATCATCGTCAGCAGCGCGTAGCTCGCGATGTTGAACGGCACGCCGAGGAAGATGTCGGCTGAGCGCTGGTAGAGCTGGCACGAAAGCCGCCCCTCGGCGACGTAGAACTGGAACAGGCAGTGGCACGGCGCCAGCGCCATGTCGGGGATGTCGGCCGGATTCCATGCCGAGACGATCATCCGCCGGCTGTCGGGATCGGTTTTGACGGTTTCGACGATCTCTGTGATCTGATCGATCGTGCGCCCGTCAGGCGTCGCCCACGAGCGCCACTGCTTTCCGTAGACGGGGCCGAGATCGCCGTTCTCGTCGGCCCAGTCGTCCCAGATGCTGACGCCGTGCTGGTTGAGGTAGGCCGTGTTGGTGTCGCCGGCGAGGAACCAGATCAGCTCGTGGATCACCGACTTCAGATGCACCTTCTTCGTCGTCACCAGTGGAAATCCGTCGGCGAGGTCGAAGCGCATCTGGTGACCGAACACACTGAGCGTGCCGGTCCCGGTGCGGTCGGTCTTTTGCACGCCCGCGTCGCGCACGCGGCGCATCAGATCGAGGTACTGCTGCATGATCTCAATATAGGGCGATTCCAGCCCAGGGGATGCCCTATCCGGGCAAGACCGGCAAAGTGACGAAGTAGAGCACCAGCCCGACCACAGAATTGTAGACGGCATGGCAGAAGATCGTCACCCAGACGCTGCCTGTCCTGACGAGGAGCCACGAGAAGTAGAGCCCGATGCCGAGCACTTCGATCAACCCGAACAGCGAGTAGCCGAAGTGCAGTGCCGTCCACAGAACGGCGGTCAGAATACCTGTCCCGACGAGGCCCAGACGAGACTTGGCGAGCCCCGAGAACAGGAAGCCGCGGAACAATAGCTCCTCCGACAGGGGCGCTCCGACGCCGATGACGAGCAGCGCCATCAGCGCCGTGTCCCCTGTAAGCAACTCCTTGAAGACCTTGAGGTCGCCGATTACCACCTCTGGTCGCCACCACATGACCAGCGCCGTCCAGGCCCCCGTCACCAGGAACATCGGGACGAGAGCCCACAGGAGCACGCCCCAGCCGCCCCGCGGCGGCCGCAGCGCGAGCGTCTCCCAGCGGTTGGAGGAGAAGAACCCGGCGGCGAGAATGGTCAAGCCGACGAGACCGATCTGCAGCCCGGCCAGCCAAGCGGTGATGACCTCGAGCGGCGCCTCGACCGGCATTGGGCCTTCCGCCCCCTGGCTGATCAGCGCGCCGACTGCGACGGACGCAACAAGGCCAACAGCCGAGGCGACGGCGAAGATGGCAACGCCGGCGGGCAAAACCGCCCATGCCGGCCATCCGGTGCGTGGCACGTATGCGGGACCGTTGTCGGAAAAGCTCTCTTCGATCGATGGAACTGACAGTTTTGCGGCTCCGGGCGAAGCGCCGGCGCAACGCGCACGGCATTATTGAGACTTCGCCCTATAGCATGCATTCCGCGCCCGCAGCCGAGCCATAATGGTGCGCCCAGCATGGTCTAAGCAGGCGAAGAGACATGCTTACCGGCCCCTTGCACGCATCCGTCATCGGCCTCCCTCGACATGTCGCGGAGGACACAGGCTTTTTTTCTGCCGCGTCTGCCTCTATATTGAGCGTGTCGGATTCGTCCGACTATGGCGATAAACGCGGTCGTAATAAGCCGATCGGACCCGGGGGCAGTACCCGGCGCCTCCACCAAATGCCGCCGACAAAAGCACGATCGCTGGGTCGGGCCGGCACGTTAGATTGGTCGCGGACACTCCGCGGCGGCATCTGATGGGGGCGAACTAGGATCGACGAAGGTGTAAAGGGCTTTGCTTTCGCTCGGCATGGTTCCGCCGTCATCGGGCCATTCAGAATAGTTGCCAATGACAACTATGCTGAGACCGCTCTCGCTGCGTAACGCAGTGCGAAAGGTCTGAACTTGAAGCCCTTGCCCCTAGCCGGGTAAGGCGCGGTCGGGAGGGCACCGGGCAACAGAAGCCCTCCACTTTCCGCCTCGAGCCGAGGGATTCAGCGGCTTGGGGAGCACGATCGGGGACCACAAGCGAGACCGATGCCGGCCGAGCCGACGATCGATTACGAGACTTTAGCGCAAGACGCCATGCGTGGCGTCGTGCGCACGGTTCTCACCCAGGCGGCCAAGTCGGGCCTGCCTGGCGACCATCATTTTTACATCTCGTTCGACACGGGCGCCTCGGGCGTCGTGCTGTCGAAACGCCTGAAGGACAAATATCCTTCCGAGATGACGATAGTCCTCCAGCATCGCTTCTGGGACCTCGCCGTCACCGACGACGGCTTCGAGGTGAAGCTGACGTTCGACGGCATCCCCGAGCGCCTCGTGGTGCCGTTCACGGCGATCCGCGTGTTCTTTGATCCGAGCGTCCGCTACGGGCTGCAGTTCGACGAGCCCGATTCAGGTCCTGAATCGGCCGAGAGCATGAGCCAGCGCCTCGCCGGACGCGCACCAGAGCGCGTCGCCGGCGGCCGGCCGACGCTCCGATCTACCGCTCCCAAGAAGCCGCGCGTGCCACGCAAGGCGAAGGCCGATCAGCCCGGCGCGACTGACCCGCAGCCCGCCGTCACGCCGGTCCAGCCTCCCCCCACTCAGCCGACCCAGTTGAAGCCGCAGCCGGCGCCCGCCGCGATGCCGCCGACGGCCGGCGCCGAAAAGAGCGACGACAAGCCGCGACAGGACAACGGCGGCGCCCAGATCGTGCGCCTCGACGCCTTCCGCAAGAAGTGATCGCCAAGCCGCTACCCGCCTAACCCGGATACTCCGTGCATCCGGGCCGATAGTTGACGTCCTGATTGCATCACTTGGTGTTGTCGGGGCACGCGCACGTTTTTGGATCGCGCGGCGAGCCATCGGGGCATAGATCGGTCGTGCAGGTGGCCTGCGTCTTTGTGTCGAGCGCCATTCCACGCGCATCGATGCAAACGCACTTTTGGGCGTCGAGTTTGGTGTCGGGCGGACACACCAACGCGCATGCCCCTTCCGATGATGCCGGAAGAGGAACCAAGATCACCGCGGCGAGAATAAGAAGAGCACCGACTTTCATCTGAAAAACCTCCCTGGACTTCAATCCAACAATTCGTCACGTAAAAAAGTCAGCGTATCATCTGGCGCAGGTAGAAGGCGAGTTCGGATGCGCGCGCAAACCGGCGGCTACGGATGCGCCGGCACGAGGTGACCTGGCACATGCGCCCATCCCTGCGCAATCTCGTCGAAGACGCCTACGACATTTTTGGCGGCTACCGCGTTCGCCGTTCGCTCAGCGTTTGCCACTGCAATTCCTGCATGAGCGAGGAGAACGAGCATCTTCTCCTCGAGACGCCGTTGCGCGAGATCCCTGCAGGCCTGCTTGCCGAGTATACAGCGTCTGCGCACAACTGGGACGATGGGCCGGTCGCGCGCGAGATGCGCTACTTCCTGCCGCGCTACCTCGAGCTCATTGCCGAGGACGATCCTCCCGATACGTGCGGGCTGGACATTTGCCTTCGCCGGCTCGGCTATTCGGGTTGGCGCGCGAAATGGCCCGAGCGCGAATGCGCCCTCATCGATCGCTTCTTCGACGAGCTGATGCTGCAAAGCCTCGAGCGCACCGACCTCGTCGAGTGGCCCGTCGGCTGGCGCCTCGCCTTCGACATCTCAGACGTGCTGACGCTCGTCGTCACCGCACACGGCGACCTTCCTCGCGTGCTCGCCACATGGGACCGAGCACCCGATCCCTTCGCCGCCCTCCACATGGCGGCGCTGCGCGAAAAGGTCATCCGCGAGACCAACCGCACGTACTTCCACTCTCCCTATCTCGCGGATCATCCGCAGGCCGCCGACAGGATCGGCGCCTTCCTCGCCCGCCCCGAGCTGACGCAGCGCATCGAAACGGCGTTCTTCCAGCTCGATGATCCACGCCTGCAGAAGCTCGTTTCCGACGCGATCCATTTGTCGTGAACTGTTACAGCCGCGAAGCGAAATATTCCGGCGTAACTGGAAAGCCCCTCGCTGCGTGGTTTCCTTCGGGACGAACCCAAAGGAGATACCAATGCAGAAGCCAATTCTGTGCGCGCTTGCGCTTGCGCTTTCCACCACATTTGCAGCCGCCGCGGAGCAGGGCGCCATGAGCGATGAATCGCCCATGAGCGACGCGACGAGCATGCAGGCCGCGCCACCCCAACGGCCAAGCGGCGATTCCATGATGAGCGATCAGAAGATGGATGCCGGCGAAAGCATGAAGGCCGACGACAAGATGATGCACGACGACCAAATGATGAAAGGCGACGACAAGATGAGCAAATAGCGCTCATCTTCATCGAGCGATCGATAACCAATTCGGCGGCACCTCCCCGGGAGCCGTCGATTTTTTTGTTTCGCGCACGATGCCAATATTCTCGGGCGCCGGAAAATGCTGGCGCACTGTTGTTACACGCCGCCCAAAAAAGAATCGCCGTAACGGCTCCGTCGCGTCAGCCGTAGTGCTGCCTGGGGACAAGAAACGATGGAGATCGAATATGCAGAAAGCGATTTTGACAGCCCTGTTTCTCGCTGCCGCCAGCACGATGACTCTGGCGGTCGAGGACAGCAGCATCTCGTCCAAGGCTATGAATGATCTGCCCGGCACCATGGGCGGCTCGACGTCGACGCCCACGGTCAAGTCGGGTGACGGCAACCTCACGACCAAGGCGATGAAGGACCTTCCTGGAACCTCAGGAGGACAGACCTCCAACCCTACCGCAAAGGCCGAGGACGGAAATCTAACTACCAAGGCGATGCGCGACCAGCCGGGCACGCATTGACGCTCACGCACGAGCTGACCGGCAGCGATGCTTGATCGCTGCCGGTCCTGCTTTGACTACGATGATCGCAGCACCGCCGAAGCGCCTTCGATCGGCAATCTACGCAGACGGATGCCCGTCGCCGCATAGACCGCATTGAGGACGGCCGGCGCCAGCGCCGATGTTCCGGGTTCGCCGATGCCGCCCGGAGCCTCGCTACTCTTGACAATCTCGACAACGATCTTCGGTGCCTCGTCGATGCGCAGAACGCGATAGTTGTCGAAGTTCGATTGCTCGACGCGACCATCCTTCAGCGTGATCTCGCCCCACAGCACCGCGCTGATGCCGAAGATGATGCCGCTCTGTAGTTGCGCCTCGACCGTGTTCGGATTGATGACCTGACCACAGTCGACGACCGCAACCACGCGGTCGACGTGCGCCTCGCCGCTCTTCGAGACGGTGACCTCCGCCACCTCGGCGAGATACATGCCGAAGGCATAGAGCAGCGCCACGCCGCGCCCGCGCCGATCGCCCAGCGGCGAGCCCCAGTCCGACAACTCGGCGGCGCGGTCGAGCACGTGACGCGCACGCGGATGCTTGCCCGTCAGCTCGCGCCGGAACTCGACCGGATCCTTCTTTGCCGCCGCAGCGAGCTCATCGATGAAGCTCTCGACCACGTAGGCATTCCGCGTCGGCCCGACGCCGCGCCAGAACGCCGTCGGAATTCCCGGCGGCTCCTCGCGCACGTAATCGACGAAGACGTTGGGAATGTCGTACGGCAGCTCGACCGCACCGTCGACCGCGTCGATGTCGAGACCTCCCTTGAACCAGGCAGGGAAGAACCGCGCCACGATGGACGAGCCGGTGATCCGATGCTTCCAGGCGACGAGCTTGCCGTCGCCGTCGAGCCCCGCGCTGATCCGGTCGTAGTAATACGGCCGGTACATGTCGTGCTGGACGTCCTCCTCGCGGCTCCAGATGATCTTGACCGGGTCCTTCGACTGCTTCGCCAGGCGCGCGGCCAGGACGACGAAGTCGAATTCGAGCCGGCGCCCGAAGCCGCCGCCGAGCAGATGATTGTGAATGCGCACCTTGTCCCGCTCGATGCCGAGCGCTTCCGAAACGGCGAGCTGCGTGTTGGCTGGAACCTGTGTGCCTACCCATATGTCGCAGCCGCTGTCGGTGACATGGACGGTGCAGTTGAGCGGCTCCATCGTCGCATGCGCGAGGAACGGGTTTTCGTAGACGCTTTCCACCTTGGTGGCCGCGCTCGCCATCGCGCCCGCCGCATCGCCTTCCTTCTTGGCGACGGCACCCTCGCGCTCGGATGCTTTGGCCAGGGCCGCGACCACATCGGCCGTCGAAAGCGACGCGTTCGGACCGCCGTTGAACTTGGGGTCGGCCGCCTCGAGACCCTTTCGCGCCGCCCAGTAGTGATCGGCTATCACGGCGATGGCCTCATCGATCTTCGCCACTTGGACGACGCCCCGTACCGCCAGCGCCGCCGCCTCGTTCACCGAGGCGACTGTTCCGCCGAACACCGGCGAGATCGCGATTGCGGCGACCTTCATGCCCGGCACCTGCGCATCGATGCCGAACTTCGCCGCGCCGTTGACCTTCTCCGGTCCGTCGAGCCGCTTCGCCGGCGTGCCGATGAGGCGGAACTGGCTCGGGTCCTTGAGCACGATCGCGCTCGGCACCGGAAGCTTCGCCGCGTCATCGACGAGCGCCCCGTAGCCGATCTTCTGCCCGCTCTTTGCGTGGACGACCTGCCCCGCTTCGGCCGTCAGCTCGCCAGCATCGACACCGAGCTTGGCCGCGGCCGCCGCGATGAGCATCGCGCGCGCCGCAGCTCCCGCTTCGCGCAGCGGCTTGTAGAAGCCGCGGATCGCCGTCGAGCCACCGGTAATCTGCGCCCCGCCGACGGCCGGGTTCCCGTATAGCTTGTCGCTCGGCGGAGAATGCGTGACATGAACCGAGCTCATGTCGACATCGAGCTCCTCCGCGACCAGCATCGGCAGCGCCGTGTAGGTTCCCTGCCCCATCTCGATCGACGGCGAGATGACCGTCACCTTTCCGTCGCGGTCGATCCTGATGAAGGCATTGGGAGCGAACTCGTGCACGGGCGCGCTGCCGGGCTCCGCCTCGGCAACGTCCACCCAACCGATGAGCAATCCGCCACCGAACGCAGCACTCGCCTTGAGGAACCGCCGCCGGGAGACCCCAGCGCTCATTGCAGTCTTTTCATGCAACATGGCGCACCTCACTTGCCCGCGGCGGCCTTGGCCGCCTGCTTGATCGCCTCGCGGATACGCACGTAGGTGCCGCAGCGGCAGATGTTGCCCGACATGCCCTGGTCGATATCGTTATCGGTCGGCTCGGGCGTCATCTCGATGATGGCCGCGGCGCTCATGATCTGCCCCGATTGGCAGTAGCCGCACTGGACCACCTCAAGGTCGAGCCATGCGTCCTGCACCGCCTTGCCCGATTTCGTCGCGCCTATGCCCTCGATGGTCGTGATTGCCCGGTCGGCCACATCCGAGATTGGCGTCAGGCACGAGCGGCGGGGCTCTCCGTCGACATGCACGGTGCACGCGCCGCATTGGCCGATTCCACAGCCGAACTTGGTGCCGGTCATGCCGAGCACATCTCGAATGACCCACAACAGCGGCGTGTCGTCCTCGACGGGAACGGAAACCTTCGACCCGTTGACGGTAAGATTGATCATGCTGGCTTACTCCTCGCGCAGGGTTGGCTGCGAGGAGTATATGGCGCTGATATATGTCAGCACCACCGGATTTTGATTATGCCCAGCATCTATTGCCGCATTGCGCGCCATACGGCGCGAGGGCGCGCCGACAAATTTTATCAATGTTGTGTCAGTCGCGGTCCGGCGCGCCCAATGGAAAGTTCGGCCGGAAGTACCGCGCCTCATCCACCGCCCTGGCGAAGGACGGGCGCGCGAGCAAGCGCGCGCGGTAGGCGCGCAGCACGGGATAGGCGTCAGGAATCTGGTGCGTCCAGTCCGCATAGAACAGAGACGGCGCCGCTGCACAGTCCGCCAGCGTGAAATCCTCACCAGTGGCCCAAGTCCGGCCGGCAAGCTCTCCTTCGAGCCAGCCATAGGCGCGCTCCAGCCTTTCCCTGGCGATTGCCAGCCCCTCCTCGCTCTTCACCGGCACTCGCCCCAGCGCACTATCGACCGCAATCTGCATCGCCTCCATCACGTGCAGATCGAAGAAGCGGTCGAGGAAGCGCACATCGAGCGCGGCCATCGGGTCGGAGGGCAACAGGCGCACTGGCCCGGGATGCCTGAGCTGCAAGTACTCTATGATGATGCTCGTCTCGACGACTTGCCGCTCGCCATCGACCAGCATGGGAAATTTCCGCAGCGGCCAGCGCCGCAGCCACTCGGCCACGTGCTGTGGCGCATCCGGACCGATGCAGCGGAACTCGAACGGCGTGGCGTTCTCGTACAGCGCGATCAGCACCTTCTGCGTGTACGATGAGAATGGATGACCGTAGAGCGCCAGTGCCATGATTTCCCCCATTGGCGCCTACGCGCGCCGGTCAGTACGCCTTGTGATCACGACATGAGTGACGCCCGGCGTCACGATGTGCTCGGCAACGTCGTAGCCGAGCCTTGGCAGGTCGATGCCGGCGAGGAGCGGCTCGCCCGAGCCGAGCAGCACCGGCGCGACCGCAATGTGCATCTCGTCGATCTGCTGCGCAGCGATATACTGCCTGATCGTTGCCACACCCCCACCCACCCGCACATCCTTGCCGCCGGCGGCTTCACGGGCGCGCTCCAGGGCCGCCTCGATGCCATCGGTGACGAAATGGAACGTCGTACCGCCCTGCATCTCGATCGGCGCACGCGCGTGGTTGGTCAGCACGAAGACGGGCACGTGGTAAGGAGGGTCGTCGCCCCACCAGCCTCTCGAATTGTCGTCTGGCCATGAGCCGCGGACCGGCCCGAACATGTTGCGACCCAGGATCCACGCGCCGACGTTGTCAAAGCCACGCTCGATGAAGTCGTTGTCGACTCCCGTCGACCCGCCCTCGTTGCCGAACATCTTTCGGATGGCGCGCGTCTCAAACGCCCAACCGTGCAGCAACCTGCCGCCGACGCCCAGCGGATCGGCCAGGCTCTGATCGGGGCCTGCACCGTAGCCGTCTAGCGAAACGGAAAAACTGTGAACGCGAAGCTTGCCCATGCACGCCACCCCAAGCAGCAACTGCTTCTAATATGCAATCAGTTGTCCTCTACCCTGACTGATCCTAATTTGCAAGCAGTGGCGACTCGAGGGCCCGACGAACGTGGAAGCTGCCCAACGCTCCGGCTGTCCCATCAACCTCACGCTTGAGATGCTGGGGGATCGCTGGAGCTTGATCGTGATCCGCGACATCATGTTCGGCAATCGCAGGCACTTCCGCGAGCTGCTGCAGAGCTCCGAGGAAGGCATCGCCTCGAACGTCCTCGCCGACCGGTTGAAGCGCCTCGTCGAGGCCGGCCTTCTGACCAGGCGCGACGACCCCACGCACAAGCAGAAGGCCATCTACTCGCTCGCCGAGCCGGCCATCGAGCTCGTGCCGCTGCTGGCGCACATGGGCGCCTGGGGTACGCGCCACACGCCCGTCACCGAGGAGCTGTCGATCCGCGCGCGCCTGCTGTTCGACGGCGGACCGCGGCTATGGGAGGCGTTCATGACCGAGCTGCGCGCCATCCATCTCGGCGCGCCGGCTCCCCGCCGTTCCGTCCTCGCCGAGCTTCAACGCGCATTCGAGACCGTGCGCGCCAAGCAGGCGAAGGCCGCGCGCTAGTGGGCGATCAATGTCGTTCAGTCTGCAGGCTCATACAGGGCGGTTCTCGTTCCGGTTCTTAACCGGCTCCATCCGCTGGATGCCCTGCTCGACGCTGATCGGCTCGAACGAGGTATCGAGGCTGCGCACGGCATCGAGCACGTAGTCGAGCTTTCCGCCCGAATCGAGCTTCTTGATGTCGTTCTTGTCGATGCCCACCAGCTCCAGAGTCTCCTTCCAGACGGTCGTCTCGTCGCACGGCAGCACCTGGAACGTGATGCCGTTGATGCTGACCCTGTACTTGGCGAGGAGATCGATGTTGTTGCAGAACATCACGTAGGTCCCGTCGGCGGCCAAAAGATCGCCGAGCACCCTGGTGACGTCCTCGAGGTAGGCGAAGGAGTGCAGGTAGCCGACGAGCACGGGAATGGTCGGCTCACCTTCCTCGACGACGGTAAGGACCTGCTCGATTGAATAGTCCGGCGGCCGTTTCTCGTCTGCGACCTGCGTCTGGAACTTGAGCGCAATCTCGCCGCGGAAACCATAGCGTCCCGGCTTGGTCGTCGGCCCCTTGAACACTGCGTTCAGGAGACGCCCCTCTTGATTGAGGCGGCTAAGGGCAGTCTTCTCGATTGTCGTCATTGATGTCTCCGAATGTCGTGTTCGCGACGTGCGCGGCCTATTAGGCCGACGATGCAAGTTGCCTGCCGCTGTCCCGAGGGCACGCGACTTGCGTCAGAAATCGCCGTGGCATGGACGCCTTGGACATTCCGGAGACGTTCGAACAGGCACTCCTACGCATCGACGGCGATGCCGCGATCGGCGATCGCTCCATCTCGAATCTTCACGGCGTCGCGAACGCGACAACGACATTCGCCTCGCCCTCAGCGATCGCGAATGCGACCGCGCGATGTGCGCATTGCGACGCTCATGATGCGTGGACGCCGTCGCGACGTTCGTAAGCATCGACGAGCGCGCAATAAATCGCTACAACATCTCGTCTGGCGATCGAGAAGCCCATGCCTGAAGCTGGTCATCCACCGCTGTTGCACTACGCCGCGACGCCGCGCCGTCGCCGTAGCGGCTTCCGCCGGCACCGGACCTATTGTCGTTCGGTGAAGTGGTGCTGTCAGTCAGTCGTCATGCGTCTGCGCCGGCTGGAGTGCCCGCCGATCCCGCGTCCACAACAAGCGCAGACGCAGCTGCGGGATGGTTACTTGTTCGCTGATGCCGCGGTTTGCTGCACGTGGCTCCATTCGAGATCGACCCGCCGCGGTCTGCGGCGCATAAATGGCCGGCGGCACACGCGCAGCGCGATTGCCGGCAGTCTCGACCACGGCTACCTGCTTCCCCAGTGCACGTCGAACACCCTCTGGGCCCCACTCAAGCGGCGCTCGCCGCAAAGAACTCCCGCAGCAGCGCCCCGACCCGCTGCGGCTGCTCCTCGCAGACGAAATGCCCGCCGGGCACTGCGTGACCAACGACGTTTTCGGCCCATGCGGACCACGTCTTCAGCGGCTCGGACCGGGCGACGCTGAACCCTTCGCTCCAGATGATGAGCACGGGCACGCTGATCTTCTTTGATCCCCGATCTGCCTCGTCCAGCACCCGATCGATGCCCCAGCCGGCACGATAGTCCTCGCAGCTCGCGTGGATCGCCGCCGGCTCTCGGAAGCAAGCCACGTAGTCGGCCATATTGGCCGGATCGAAGGTGAATCCAGGCCCGGCCCAGCTCTGCATCGTCGTCGTTACGAAGTAATCCGGATCGCCGCCGATCAGCCTCTCTGGCAGCGGCTGCGGACAGGCGAGGAAGAACCAGTGGTACATCCCCATGGCGCCGTCGGCATCGATCCGCGCCCAGACGTCGACCGTCGGGATGATGTCGAGCGCCGCCAGCGCCGTGACCGCCTCCGGGTGATCGAGCGCTAGCCGATACGCCACCCTGCCGCCGCGATCGTGCCCGGCAACCCCAAACCGATCGAACCCGAGCGCCCGCATGGTTGCAAGCTGATCCCGTGCCATCGCACGCTTCGAATAGGTGAGGTGCTCACTGTCACCGGGCGGCTTGTCGGAGCGGCCGTATCCCCTGAGGTCGGGAATGACGACCGTAAAGTGCTCTGCAAGGCCCGGCGCGATGGCTCGCCAGATGACCCGGGTCTGCGGATAGCCGTGCAACAGTAGTAGTGGCGCCCCCGAGCCGCCCACCAGCGCGTCGATCATGACGCCGTCACCCGGAAGCCGATAGCGCGCGAAGCCGTCGATCAAACCTTCTGGAAGCTCAGCCATCTTGCGACCGAATCTCGAGAGGGGACGAAAGCACACGCAAAGCGTGGGCAAAACGCGCCCCCATCACAACCTGAAATTGACTGCGGGCCGATCCGATCAAGGACAGCGTATATCGTTTAGCGCATGGCAACGACATTGTCAGAATGCCGGCGGAGACGTCGGGAACTGTGCGCAATCTAGCTGGGGTCTTGTTGCGATGTCGGCATTCGCAGCATTCGGCCCCAAGCAGTTCAGTCCGCCAGGACGGGTGGCGGGTAACCAGAGGGAAACCGAACGATGGGGACCATCTCCCATTCCGCTGGCGTTTGCGACGGCACCATCAGGGTTCTCCTCATCGAAAGCTCGGTCAGCGACGCCCAACTCATTCGCGTTCTCTTGAAGCCTGATCCACGCTTTTCCGTCACCGTCGCGTCGCGCCTGATGCGTGGACTGACGCATCTGCGCCGCGAGCATTTCGACTTGGCGTTTGTCGATCTGGCGCTCCCCGATGGCGGCGGCGCGAACGCCATCGAGGAGGTTCAGAGAACGCACGCCAGCGTGCCGATCGTCGCCCTGAGCGGAGTTGACGACGAGGAGCTGGCACTGTTGGCCCTGCGTGCAGGCGCCCAGGACTGGCTCGTCAAGGCGCAGATCGACCGGTCGCTGCTCCTGCGCGTCATCCGCTACGCGCAGGAGCGCCACCGGCTCATGGCTACCCTGCAGAGCCTCGCCCTCTCCGACACCCTCACCGGCCTCTATAATCGGCGCGGATTCATCACCATTGCCGAGGAGCAGCTCAAGCTCGCCCGCCGCGCAGGCTATAGCCTGACTTTGGCTTTCGTCGATCTCGACGGGATGAAGCGCATAAACGATGAGTTGGGTCACGAGTTCGGCGATCAGGCGCTGGTCAAGACCGCAGAAATTCTGCGCGGAACCTTCCGCGCCTCCGATGTCATTGCCCGGCTCGGAGGTGACGAGTTCATCGTTCTCGCCATCGCGGCCGGAACCGCATTCTCAGCCCGCATCCGCCGCCAGCTCGTGCAGTCGCTGGCCGAGTACAACAAGACGCCCGGTGCCGTGCCGCTGTCGTTCAGCGTCGGCTTCTCGCATTTCAACCCTGCCACGGACCATGCAAGCGCTAGCATCGAGGATCTGATGGTCGAGGCCGACAAGCAGATGTACATCGAGAAACAGCAGAGCCGCGCCAGCCGCACCTTCATGGAGCGGGAGAAGCAGCGGCTCGCCACGGCCGAGGCCGACTAGCCGTCAGTCGGCCTGCAGGCCCGTCCGTACCATTGTCGAGACCTCCGAATACATGTCGAGTATGGGCGAGAGCACCTTGTGCATCACGTTTTTCGACACCAGCCTGTCGTGTAAGGCAAGGTAGTCGATGCCGGTCGTCAGGAAGCACTGCACGGCATCCTGAGGCGTCTCGACGATCGGCTCGCCTTTGACGTTGAACGAGGTGTTCAGGAGTACCGGCACCCCCGTCACCCTCTCGAACGCCTCGAGCAGCTCATAGAGCCGCTCGTTGCTCTCCCGCCGCACCGTCTGCACGCGTGCCGTCCCGTCCACGTGCACGATGGCCGGGATCCTGTCCCGCCATTCCGGCCGCACGCGTTTGGCGACCAGCATGAACGGAGATTCTTCCTCACCCTCGAATATCTCCGCCGCCCGCTCGGCAATGACGATGGGCGCGAAGGGACGGAATGCCTGCCGGTGCTTCACGCGGCTGTTGAGGATGTCTTTCATCTCCGCGGTGCGCGGATCGGCGATGATGCTGCGGTTGCCGAGCGCCCGCGGCCCGAACTCTGATCGCCCCTGGAACCACCCGAGCACTTTCCCCTCGGACAGCAGCTTCGCCGCATCGGCGCATATGTCCCCGCTCTTTTGCACCTGGGTCTCCAGCCGCGCCAGCCCCGCTCTCAGCGCCTCATCGACATCCTTCTCGCCGTAGTCCCGGCCGAGGTTGGCGTGCGTCATCACGAACGAGCGCGGATTGCCCTTGATCTTGAGGTGACCGTAGTAGGCGCAGCCGATGGCGATGCCGTCGTCCCCAGCCGCGGGTTGTATCCAGACATTGTCGAAGCCCGCCTCGCGGATGAGGCGCCCGTTGGCGACGCAATTGAGACCCACGCCACCAGCGATGCACAGGTTCTTTGCTCCGGTCGTCTCCTTGAGCCAGCGCGCGCGCTGCAGGAGCACCGTCTCGGTGTCGTGCTGAACGCGCCAGGAGAGGTCTTCCCAGTGCGCCTTGTTGCGGCTCTTCTCCCAGTCCGGGTCGAGCTCCGGCAGCCAGAGCTTGTCGAAGGCGGCCGTCCATTCCGGCACCGACAGCTCGCCTCCCTCCATGCGCATCAGCGGCGGCAGCTGGTCCGGGCGCCCGTAGGGGGCGAGCCCCATGACCTCTCCGCACTTGTTCCAGTCGCCGAAGATGTAGCTCGATACGCGGCTGTATAGCGCCCCGAGGCCGCCCATGAAGAAGAACTCGTCGCTGAGGAAGCCCCGGGTTGGTTCGAGCCAAACCTTCTTCAATGTCTCGAGCTGAGTACCCTTGAAGCGGTAGTAGCTCTCCGATTCACGCGCGAGCGGCGCGACGCCCTCGGTCAGCTGCCCCTGCTCGCGGACGTCGCAGGCGTAGTTGCCGACGCCGTCGACGATCATCACCACGCCTTCCTCGAACGGGCAGGCCGCGAAGGCACTGTAGGCGTGCGCGAGATGATGCGAGACCGTTATGACCTTGTCGGACTTGGCGCGATAGAGCGGGCTCTTCACTGCGGTCTTGCGCTCGTTCGCATCGAGGAACTCGGGAATATCCTCGTAGGACAGCCGCTCCTCCATGTCCTCGACAGGAAGCACGTAGCAGTTGCGCACCACGAGATCGACGTCGCTCAAGCGTATGCCCTCGGCATCGAGGCAGTAGTCGATCGCCTTCTGATAGAAGCCCGTGGCGTGCTTCTCGCGCGTGATGCGTTCCTTGGAAATCGCGTAGGCGATCTTTCCGTTGCGCAGCAAGCAAGCGCTGACGTCGTGGTCGTAGGCGTTGATCCCGAGAACGTATGTGTGCTTCTTCGACATGAGTTCCGTCCGCTGCGCTCGACTGTCCGACGTCAGTGTGCTCGCACGCACCTCGAGCGGATTTTCGACACGTTCTCCTTGGCATCGCCACAAAAAAGAGCAATAA
Source organism: Pseudomonadota bacterium (assembly GCA_023405815.1). GTDB lineage: Bacteria > Pseudomonadota > Alphaproteobacteria > Rhizobiales > Hyphomicrobiaceae > Hyphomicrobium_A. The sequence goes on from JAEXXM010000072.1 coordinate 121,033, forward strand.
TTTATCATCTCAACGATCGTACGTCGGGGTGCCTTCCGTATCGGCGGATGGCGTCTTGCATTCTTGCTGATGAACCGCGGTTCGCCGCGGTAACGGGCCGGAGGCATTCGAATGACGAACTCACTCGTCACCACGACTAAGGCAGTTGGACACGGTCTGCGTTTGCTGGGTAGCGGCTTGCGGCGTGGTATCGTCGCGGTCTGCGCTGCGGTGGCCATGATCGTGATTTACGGGCTCGGCTCGGTCGGCACTTACGGCCTCAGCCTTGCCGGCATTTCCACATTGTCGCTGGCGACCACGTCGACGCCCGCGACTGCCCACCGCTGGCGGCGGCGCCGTCGCAGGGGCTTCGGAGTGTGGATCGGTCGGCGCCGGAGGCGGCGTCGGTTCCGGCGTCGGCGGCGCGGCCCCGGAATCTACTTCTTCATCCGCTGATTTGCTTGGGTGGCCCTCTTCATGGGGGCCACCTTTCAGTTCTGCCCCCCGCTATCCCTGGCGCATCCCTCGCCCTATAGTGGGGCCATGCAAGAACCTGCGATAGACCGCGCGGCCATGGGCCGGCTCGCGAAGGCGCTCGGCTTCATCTGCGGCCCTCAGCACCCGACCACCATTGCCCTGCAGACCGCTTTCGACAGCGGCTCTGAGCGCGACATCAGGCAGCGCGCGCCGCCTTCCTCAAACTGAAGCCCTCCGACCGGCGCTCCGCGCTCGCCATGCTGCGCGACTGATGACCGGCGCGTCGACAAACTCCTCGCCGTGCAATACCTGCGGTGCGTGCTGTGCATATTCGGCCGATTGGCCGCGCTTCACGCTGGAGGACGACGAGACCATCGCCCGGCTGCCGCAGGAGCTGGTCTGTCCAAGTATGGCGGGGATGCGCTGTATTGGCACCCGGTGCAGTGCCCTGGCCGGCGAAGTCGGCGTTTCCACCTCATGCACGGTCTATGCGCTGAGGCCCGATGTCTGCCACGAATGCCAGCCCGGCGATGAGGCCTGTGCCATCGCGCGCAGCCACTGCGGCCTGCCGCCGATCGAGGCCCGACACGTCCCCTGACGATTGGATCATTGTTGCGCGGCAGAGCCGCGTGCTATTGGCCGCATAAACCTGATCTATGCAGATACGGACGCCAGCATGACCGCCAAGAAGACCCGCACCGAGACCGACACCTTCGGCCCCATCGAAGTCGCCTGCGAAAGGTACTGGGGCGCCCAGGCCCAGCGCTCGCTCGGCAACTTCAAGATCGGCTGGGAGAAGCAGCCGCTTCCCGTCGTGCGCGCGCTCGGCATCGTCAAGCGCGCCGCCGCCGAGACCAACATGGAGCTCGGCCGCCTCGACAAGAAGGTCGGCGAGGCCATCGTCAAGGCCGCACAGGAGGTTATGGAGGGCAAGCTCGACGATCACTTCCCGCTCGCCGTCTGGCAGACGGGCTCCGGCACCCAGTCGAACATGAATGCCAACGAGGTCATCTCCAACCGCGCCATCGAGATGCTCGGCGGGGAGCAGGGCTCGAAAAAGCCCGTGCACCCGAACGATCACGTCAACATGAGCCAATCCTCGAACGACACCTACCCGACGGCCATGCACATCGCCTGCGCCGAGGAGATCGTGCACCGGCTCCTCCCGGCCTTGCAGAAGCTGCGCAATGCGCTGAACGACAAGGCGCAGGCGTGGAAGGACATCATCAAGATCGGGCGCACCCACACCCAGGATGCAACCCCGCTCACCCTCGGGCAGGAGTTTTCCGGTTATGCCCAGCAGGTGGAGAACGGCATCAAGCGTATCGAGCAGACGCTGCCCTCGCTCATGGAGCTGGCCCAGGGCGGCACCGCCGTCGGCACCGGCCTCAACGCGCCGAAGGGCTTCGCCGAGAAGGTTGCAGAGAAGATCGCCGCCATCACCAAGCTGCCCTTCACCTCAGCGCCCAACAAGTTCGAGGCGCTCGCCGCCCACGACGCGATGGTCATGTCTCACGGCGCCATCAACACGCTGGCGGCTGCACTGTTCAAGATCGCCAACGACATCCGCCTTCTGGGCTCGGGCCCGCGCTCCGGCCTCGGCGAGTTGTCGCTACCCGAGAACGAGCCCGGCTCCTCGATCATGCCCGGCAAGGTCAACCCGACCCAGTGCGAGGCGCTGACTCAGGTCTGCGTGCAGATCTTCGGCAACAACGCCGCCATCACCTTCGCCGGCAGTCAGGGTCACTTCGAGCTCAACGTCTACAATCCGGTGATGGCCTACAACTTCCTGCAGTCGGTGCGGCTCATGGCCGATGCCGCCGTCTCCTTCACCGACAACTGCGTCGTCGGCATCGAGCCGCGCGTCGACAACATCAAGGCCGGCCTCGAGCGCTCGCTGATGCTCGTTACCGCGCTCGCGCCCAAGATCGGCTATGACGCGGCGGCAAAGATCGCCAAGACCGCGCACAAGAACGGCACTACCTTGCGCGAGGAGGCGGTCGGCGGCGGCTACGTCACCGACAAGGAGTTCGACGAGATCGTCGACCCGCGCAAGATGATCGGACCGGACTGACCGACCAAAGAATTTGCGATTGAACGCGCAGGTTGTATGATGGCGCGGCCTGAGAGGTGTTCCGAATGGAAAAGCCCACTATTATCTCAGTCGAGGTCAATTCCGATCTCCTGACCGAAGCCCAGGGCGAAGGGGTCGACTTCGTCGAACTCGTCGAGCATGCCTTGCTGCGACGGCTGTCGACCCCGACGGCCGTCCGCATGAAGAACGAGCGAGCCGAGGTCTGGCGGAAAGAAAACGCAGAAGCCATTCGAGCCTGGAATGAAGAGGTGAGTAGGAATGGCCTGCTGTCCGATGAGCTTCGCCAATTCTGATCCACCAGTTCGACATCTGCCGCCTCGGTTCGGGCGAGCGGCCAAGGAATGCCACATTAGTTGTCGTGTTGCAGCATGACGAACTCAACGATTTGGCCACGTTGATCGTCGCTCCCTTGCTGGCCGAACTTCCCCGCGAATCTCATCCGCGGCTCCATCCCGAGATATGGTTGGACGACCGCCCTGCATTCTTGTTCGTGGAAAGGATGGCGGCGATACGCCGAAGCGAGATCGGCGCAATAGTCGGCAACGTCCAAGAGTCAGCCTGGGCGATTCAGCGCGCCTTGGACATAGCATTCTTCGGGTTTTGATCGAATGACCGCCGAGATCGTCAACCTGCGCCGCGCGCGCAAGGCCAGGAAGCGGCAGGAGTCTGAAGCGCGCGCCGCCGAGAACCGTGCCAAGTTCGGTCGCCCGAAACACGAGCGGCAGGCCGAGCGCGCCGAGAGCGACCTGACGGCCCGGCGTCTCGATGCCCTGCGCCGCGACCCCGAGGAGCCAGGGGCCTGACATGGGCGTCAGCGAAGAGCACCAGCCGCTTCGACGCGCAGCCCGTCCGCTGAAGCGGTCCTTTTCCATCAAGGGCCATCGCACCTCGATCTCGATGGAGGCGCCGTTCTGGGAGGCGCTGCAGCAGGTCGCCGCGCGCGAGAATACCTCGCTCGCCGGACTCATTGCCGCGATCGACAAGTCGCGCGGCTCAGCCGGCCTCTCCAGCGCCGTCCGCGTCTGGATCCTTGACTACTATCGCACGCGCGCATTGTCGCCGCCGGGCTGAGTCAATCGCTGGGCGCCGACACGAGACGTCTGGTCAGTTGGTATTCATGAGATTGCGCAGCACTTGCTCGTTCGGCTGCACCTGCCGCTGCGGGCGACGAGGACGATAGCCCGAGCCCTGCCCAGCAGGCGGCGCGATGCTTCCCGCCTCCGTGGGCGCGGCGCCGGGATCAGCTGTCGGAACCCCGCCGAACGTCTGGCCTTCCTGGCCTGGAGCGGGAGTCACCGAGACGCCTGCCGCGCTGGCACTGCTCGGTGGAATCGCCGGCGCAGCCGCCGGGTCCGGCGAGGCTGCAGAATGATCGACCGGAGCGACTGCCTCCGGAGGATCGGCCGACACGGCCCCTCCTGCTCCGGCGGGCGGCTCTTGCGGCACCGTCGTGCTCTCGTCGGACTCAAGCGCCCGGCGCCGCTCCTCGTCGCGCCGCGCCCGGTCGGCATCGGCCTTGCGCAGCCGCTCGAGCTGATCGGCATCGAGCTCCATCTTGCGGATCGCGAGCTCGCGCTCCAACGGCTCGGCGGTGATCCGCTGCTCCAGCGACCAGAGGTTGGCCAGCGATCCCGTGTAGACGACGCCAACACTCGGCAATGCGCCGTGACGCGGCTTCTCGGTCTGCGGAACGTCCGGCCCGCGCGGCTCGACCACCCACGCGCTGTCGACGATGAGCGAAGCGAGATCGACCGTGGTCTGTACCTTTGTCGTGCCCGCCTCCGAATCGAGCGTGACGATCGCCAGCTTGGCGGCCCCGTCCGCAACGTCGATCGCAATCGTGCGCGGTCCGACTTTGACCTGTCCCGCATCGATGTGCGTGCGCAGCGCCGCCACAAGCTGCTCGCCGCTGCCGCCAGCTTCGCCGTTGAGCACCGCTTCGGACGCCGCGACGACCGCCAGCGGGGTCGGCGCCGCCAATGCGATGTCGCCGAGCTGCAGCTCGCCCTTGCCCGCAATCACGGAAATGAGCGCTCCCGGCGTCGAGGCACGCCCAGAAAACTCGAGCTGCAGCGAAGCCTTCTCCTCGCCCTTCGCGCGGATCTGCATGTCGTTGATGCGCAGATCGGCCTTGATATCGGCTCCGCCCGGCGCGCGGCCGAGAGCGATGTTGGCGTTGAGATCGCCACCCAGGACCTTGCCTTCCAGATTGCTGACCACGACCTTGCCTGGCGCGACTTCCAGCTCGGCGCGAGCCTTGGCAATGGCCATGTTGTCGGCAAGCCCGAGCGTGCCGAACCCGACCCGCAGCTTGCCCTCCACGCCATCGAGGGCCGCGAAGTCGAAACCGTGCTCGGGCCAGATCGTCTTTCCTGCGGTCAGCGGCTCTGCGGCCGGCGCCTCCGCCGCCTGCTTGCGATCGAGCACCAGCGCCAGGAGGCCCGGGATCGTCGCGGCATCGACGCTGATCTCGCCCGTGACGATGGCCGGTCCTTCGCTGGGATAGGAGAGCGCGATGGCGCCGTCGAGCTTGCTGCCGCCGATGGTCAGGCCCTGCGGCTTCAGCTCGAACGCATGGTCGGCCGACGTGATCTTGAGCGTGCCGGAAACCGGCGTCTCCTGGAGCGACATGCCATTGCCAAGACCGGCAACCGCCATGGCGTCACCAAAGCCGCGCGCGGCGACCCGCAGCTCGCCGTCGATGCCGCGACTGCCGTCATCGGGCAGCGTGATCCGTCCGTCGTAGCCAAGGAACAGCGCCGGTGCCTTCACCGATGCGGTCGTCGTCATGCCTTTCGTCGGCGTGCCCACCGCCTTGAGGAATATCTCTCCGGCGTGGGGCGACCCGCTTTCCTGGCCGATCGGACCACGTGCGCTCATTCCCCGCCAGACCGCGGCGACATCCGAGCTATTGATCGTCGCAGTGATATCGGCCGGTGCCGCACGCCAGTTGTCGAGCCCTCCGTCGAGCAGCGCCGTCAGCACGATACGCCCGCCATCCTGCACGCTGCCGTCGATGGATACGTCGGCCGATTGCGGCTGGCGCTGGCCGAGCTGAACGGTTCCCGCGAGACGCAACGGAGCGAAGGCGGCCAGCGTCTCCGCCTGCCGACGCGATTCATCGGCAAGGTCGAATAGCTGCACGAGGCTGGCAAAGGCGTCCTTGTTCGGCGCAGCGACGATCCAATGCAGCGATCCGCGCGGACTCTTCATCGTGTCGGCCACGCTGCCCTCGATATCCACCCGCAGCTTGTCCGCAGACTCGAACGAGCAACTGCGCACGGCGAGGCTCCCGCCTTCGATCCCGATGTCCATGCCGACGTCGCGCAGGCTCCCGTGATCGGTGAGCAGCTCTCCCGCGCGCAGGCGCAGATGCAGATCGGTCGCTGCCGGATCGAGCCACGCGAACTTGGGTTTGGCATCGGTCTCGGCCGAATCGCCTGCCAGCACATGCTTCAGTCCGGCGACACCGGCCGGCCATAGCTGGCCCGCGTCGATCTCGCTGCCCTCGAGCGACACCGCGAGGCTGGGGCGATCCTTCCTGCTGTAATGCACCTCGCCGTTGATCGTCCTACCGCCGATCTCGGCGCCCGCCTCGGTGAGGTCGACGCCCTGCTCGGTCATGGCGAGATTGCCTTGCAGCGAATACGGCCCCTCGTTGCGCACGGCCTCGGCCAGGCCCTTATCCTTGCCGGCCCAGTCGAGGAAGCGCGCCAGACTCGTACCGTGCAGCGTGACGTCGCCTCGGAATGCCTGCCCGCTCGCGCCATCACCGGCGACCGCGCCGTCGAGCAATAGGTGTGTGCCGCCCGGCAGTCCGGCCCGCAGGTTGCCGAGCCGCAGCGTGCCCTGGTTGCGCATCACCTCGAGTTTGATGCCGCTGACCGCTTCACCGCCGAGTGTGGCCTGATCGAGATCGAACGAGACCTTGCTGTCGGCGTTCTTCGGCAGCGCCTCCATCATCGCGAGGATGAAATTGCGCGCCGTATCGAATGGCGCGCCCGTCTCGTTCGACGACTTCGCCACCCTGTCGAGATCGAGCCAGCGCGATGAGAGGCCCATATCGATCTTGAGCGTCTCGGCCCACGACGCCGTGGCGGAGCCGGCGATGAGCTGAGGCTGCCCGACATGCTCGAACGCTAGCGCGATATCGTCGACGCGTAGGCCCTGCGCATCACCAGCGATGCGCGCCTTGAAGTCGATGAGTGGCGTTTCAGGTTTGCCGCCGGCGGTCATCGACGTCGTCGTCGCCAGCGGAAGCTCGCCCGCCGCCAGCATCAGCTTGGCGGTAAGCTCGCCGTCGATCCGCGGCCGCCCTTTCATGTCGGCGACGCGCCCATCCATCGCATACACGTTGGAATCGCGCGTCGTGCCCCGGACAGTCGCCTTGAAGCGTATCCCTCCGTCGGGCTCCACCGGGCCGGTAGCAACGCGCACCTCACGCTCTCCGACCGCGGTCTCCGCCGCGCCCTTGAACGAGAACGGACCGTCGATCGATTCCGCCTTCAGCTCGCCGTTGAGGCCACCGATCTCGGCAAAGCCGATGCCTTTTGGGCCGTGCAAAGCGATCGACCCGTCGTTGATCTTGACTGATTGGAGCGTCACGCCGGCAGGCACGAACGGCAGCGAGCCGGCCGCCACCGAGAAGCTGCGCCAGTTGCCCTCGCCGTTGGCATCAACCGCCAGGCGGACGAACGGCTTTTCCAGGACGATCTCGTTCGCCTCGATGATGCCCTTGAGCAGCGGCGGCGCCGACAGGCGCATGGTGAAGCTTTCGGCGCGGAAGAACGGCTCTCCGGTTGATCCTGTGGGATCGGCGATGCGCAGCTTCTCGAAGCTCACGTACGGCGATGGCAAGAGGCGCACGTTGACGTTGCCGCCGACGCGAACCTCGCGGCCGAGAATACGCGTCGCCTCCTCTTCGAATACGCCGCGATAGCCGTTCCAGTCGACGAAATAGGGTACGGCGAACAGCGCTGCGAGGGCGAGCGAGATCAGCCCCGCGATATAGAGAAGCCCGTTGCTCATCTAACCTTTCAGGAGCCGGATCGCTATCCGGCCCTCTCTGCAAGCATCACGGAGCCGGAGGCGCTCCCAGCACCCCAGCCGACCTGTCTCAATTTCCGAGCCGATGACGCCGCGGGTGATCTGGCTCAAGGTACTCGCCCGCTTCGGTTGCGCGCACTCTAGCTTATTCGCTTGTCCTCGTCTTGATCACGATCCCGCCACGATGGCACGCCGTGACAACAGAAAAATGGCGCCACAGCCGCCTAAGTTAACCCGCATATCGGCATGGCCGTCCCCATATTCCAGCTCCGGCAGCCCATATCTGGTGTGGGCGGCGACGCGGCGGGCGTTGCCCCTTCTGGCGCGGTGTTATAGTTCGGAAGCATGGTGCAAAGCAGAAAACATTTGGCGAACGCGACCCACCCGGAGGACGCGGACGAGCTTCCGTTCGATCTCCCTGCGGCACCAGCAACGGCCGGGGCTCCTGCACCGCGAAGCGAGGCCGACGATCCTCCATTCGACCTTCCCGCGGCGACGCCGCCACCGCCACGCCAATCCATCTCCGCGCGCGCGCTCCAAGGCGCGTCCCCTGCCGCAACCGCGGCAATCGCATATCTTGAAGGTCTCAATCCCGAGCAGCGCGCCGCCGTCGAGGCGCTCGACGGCCCGGTGCTCGTTCTCGCCGGCGCCGGCACCGGCAAGACGCGCGTGCTGACGACGCGCATCGCCCACATCCTCGCGACGCGCAGCGCCTTCCCCGGGCAGGTCCTCGCCGTCACCTTCACCAACAAGGCCGCGCGCGAGATGAAGGACCGCATTGGCCTCCTCGTCGGCGGCGCCGTCGAGGGTATGCCGTGGCTCGGCACCTTCCACTCTATTGGTGTCAAGATCCTGCGCCGTCACGCCGAGCTGGTGGGTCTCAAGTCCGGCTTCACCATCCTCGACACCGACGACCAGATCCGTCTCTTGAAGCAGGTGATCGAGGCCGCGGGTCTCGACAAGGACCGCTGGCCCGCGCGCCAGCTCGCCAGTCTCATCGATAGCTGGAAGAATCGTGGCCTCACGCCGGACAAGGTGCCAGCCGGCGAGGCCTATGGCTTTGCCGCCGGCAAGGGCGCCCAGCTCTACGCCGCCTATCAGCAACGCCTGAAAGAGCTCAACGCCTGCGACTTCGGCGATCTCCTGCTCGAGAACCTGCGCCTCTTCACGCAGCATCCCGACGTGCTCGCCGACTACCAGCGCCGCTTCCGCTACATCCTCGTCGACGAGTACCAGGATACCAACGTCGCCCAGTACTTGTGGCTGCGCCTGCTCGCCCAGGGCTCGCCCAATATCTGCTGCGTCGGCGATGACGACCAGTCGATCTACGGCTGGCGCGGCGCCGAGGTGGACAACATCCTTCGTTTCGAGAAGGACTTTCCCGGCGCCAAGGTCATCCGTCTGGAGCGCAACTACCGCTCCACCGGCCACATACTTGGCGCCGCCTCCGGCCTGATCGCCTCCAACCAGGGCCGTCTCGGCAAGACCCTGTTCACCGACGGCGCGCTCGGCACCAAGGTGACGGTCACCGCCGTCTGGGACGACGAGGAGGAGGCGCGCTCTATCGGCGACGACATCGAGGCGATGCAGAAGCGCTCCAACCAGCCGCTCAACGAGGTGGCGATCCTGGTGCGCGCTTCCTTCCAGATGCGCGCCTTCGAAGACCGCTTCATCACCATGGGGCTGCCCTACCGTGTCATCGGCGGCCCGCGCTTCTACGAGCGCCAGGAGATCAAGGACGCCATCGCCTATCTCGAGATCACCGCCAATCCGGCCAACGATTTAAAGTTCGAGCGCATCGTCAACGTGCCCAAGCGCGGTCTGGGCGACACCTCGGTGAAGCGCGTGCACGAGCTTGCCCGCGCCCGCTCCATCCCCATGTATCAGGCGGCGCAGCTCATCATCGAGACCGAGGAACTGCCCGGCAAGGCGCGCAAGGCACTGACCGATCTGCTCCGCAGCTTCGAGCGCTGGCGCAGCCAGATCGTCACCATGAAGCACACCGAGCTCGCCGAGCTGATCCTCGATGAATCGGGCTACACGGCCATGTGGCAGGCGGACAAGAGCCCGCAGGCCCAGTCGCGGCTGGAGAACTTGAAGGAGCTCGTGCGCTTCATGCACGAGTTCGAGACCCTCGAGGGCTTCCTCGAGCACGTCAGCCTCGTCATGGACACCGAGCAGGCGAACGACGGCGAGAAGGTCTCGCTGATGACTCTGCATGCCGCCAAGGGCCTCGAGTTCGAGGTCGTCTATCTTCCCGGCTGGGAGGAGGGCCTCTTCCCGCACCAGCGCTCGCTCGACGAAAGCGGACAGGCCGGGCTCGAGGAGGAGCGCCGCCTCGCCTACGTCGGCATCACGCGCGCCAAGCGCATCGCCAAGGTCTCCTTCGCACAGAACCGCCGCAACCGCGGGCTCTACCAGTCGGCGCTCCCTTCGCGCTTCGTCGACGAGCTGCCCGAGGCCCACGTCGAGGTCGCCGAGGCCAAGATGCCGTTCGGCGGCGCATACCAGAACTTCGGCGGCACGTTCGGCCGTGCCGGCTATGCCAGGAGCCGCTTCGACGATGCCGAGCCGTTCGAGGGTCACTACGATACACCCGGCTGGCAGCGCGCCCAGGAGCGCACGCGCGAGCAGCCGAAGAAGTGGAGCCCCGCCGATCAGCGCAAGAAGCGCGGGCCGCTCACCATCGAGGGCGAGCTGGTCGCCTCCTCCAGCGAGCCGGCGAGCTACAGGCGCGGCGAGCGCGTGATGCACCAGAAGTTCGGCTTGGGCACCGTCACCGACGTCGACGGCAACAAGCTCACCATCGAGTTCGACGAGGCGGGCAAAAAGCGCGTCGTCGACACCTTCGTCGACCGCGCGTGAATGCGTTCTGTCACCCCGGGCAAGGGAGCGAAGCGACCGCAGACCCAGCATCGGAGTCGCCAAGCTCATTGATGTCATCCCGGGGCTTGTCCCCGGGATCCAGCCATCCGCTTGGACCTGCGCACGCTGATAGATGGATCCCGGCAACGAGTGCCGGGATGACATGCGGCCACGACGCCACTCAGTTCGCTTGCGGCTCGACGCCTTCCTGGAGCCCGAGCACGTGCCCGGCCAGATATAGCGAGCCGCAGATGAGCACGCGCTTCGGCCCTTGCTCGTAAGCGTCCGTGCGCTTCAGCGCCGCGACGATATCGTTCGCGCTCTCTGCCTTGAGGCCGACCTCGCGCGCCGTCTCGGCCAGCGTCTCCGGCGCATGCGGCGCCTCGTGCGCGCCGGGAATCGGCACGGTGACGACGTGGCTGGCGAGTCCGCGGAACGGCGCCAGGAACCCCGCCGCGTCCTTCAATCCCATCATGCCGACGATGAGGTGCAGCGGCTTCGGCGAGCGCTCCTCCAAGTCGGCCAGCGTCTGCGCCAGCGCCCGTCCCGCCGCCGGATTGTGCCCGCCGTCGAGCCACAGCTCGGCTGACGGTCGCAGCAGCGACGGCAGCGGACCTGAATCGAGCCGTTGCATGCGCGCCGGCCAGCGCGCACCTGTGAGCCCTTGCTCGATCGCCCGCTCGCTGAGCCCAAGGTCAGGCAGCGCCGATCCGAGCCGCAAGGCAGCCGCGACGGCAGTGCCCGCATTGACGATCTGATGCCGCCCGACGAGCGAGGGCAGCGGTAGGTCGAGCAGCAGGTCTTCCGACTGCACCACCAGCCGTCCCCGCTGCTCGTAGGAGTCGAAGTGTTCGCCCCACACGATCAGCGGCGCGCCGACCTTCAGCGCCTCGGCCCGGATCACGTCCTCGACTTCCGGCTCCTGCTGCGAAACGACCGCCGGCACGCCGCTGCGCAGGATGCCGGCCTTCTCGTAGGCGATCTTGCCAAGCGTCGCTCCGAGCTTCTCCGCATGGTCGAGCGAGATTGGCGTGATGACGTCAAGCACCGGTCGCTCGACGACGTTGGTCGCATCGAGCCGCCCGCCTAGGCCAACTTCGAGCAGCAGCACGTCGGCGGGATGCTCGGCGAAGGCGAGAAACGCGGCTGCCGTCGTGATCTCGAATTGCGTGACGTCATCGTGGCCGTTCAGCGCGCGCGCGCGTGTCAGCACGTCGACCAGCGTATCCTCGCCGATCGCCGCCGCCTTGCCGCTCGCCCCGGCAAGCTCGATGCGCTCGTGGAAACGGACGAGATGCGGCGACGTATAGACGTGCACGCGCGCGCCGGTCGCCTCCAGCATCGCCTTCAGGTAGGCCGTGACAGAACCCTTGCCGTTGGTGCCGGCGATGTGCACGACCGGCGGCAGCTTCTTGTGCGGATCACCGAGCTTGCCCAATAGGCGCTCGACGCGGCCGAGCGACAGGTCGATCAGCAGCGGATGCAGAAGCTTCATCTCGGCGAGGAGCTTTGCGCTCGTCGGCATGCGGCCCTCCCGCCGTTACGCTCGGTCCGCCGTCGACGGCCCGGATAGCGCGCGGCCGCCACCGACCGACAGCCCGGCGGTGAAGCGGAATGGCATGGCGATGGGCATCAGTGTTGTCTGTCTTTGGGAAGCGAGCGCGTTGTCGGCTCGTCGTTGTTGCCGTGATCCGTCTCGCGCTGCTCGATCCGCGCCGGGTCGAAGCGCTCCTCGGGTCCGAGGATCTCCGGCTCGACCGCCGGCACCGTCGAGGTGCGCTGCGCGATGAGGTGCGCTTCGATGGTGCTGCCGTTGGTGTGCGACTTGCCGTTGAGTTTCTTCTTGTCGGCGTGCTTGACCGGCTGCACGTGCATCAACAGGTGGCACACGCGGCTCAGCGTCTCGCGCATCTGGTGGCGATGCACGACCATGTCGATCATGCCGTGCTCGAGCAGGTACTCGGCGCGCTGGAAGCCTTCGGGAAGGTTCTCGCGGATTGTCTGTTGGATGACGCGCGGACCTGCGAAGCAGATGAGCGCGCCCGGCTCGGCGATGTGGATGTCCCCCAGCATCGCATAGGATGCCGTGACGCCGCCGGTGGTGGGATCTGTGAGCACCACGATGTAGGGCAGCTTCGCTTCGCGCAGGCGCTGCACGGCAATGGTCGTGCGCGGCATCTGCATCAGCGACAGGATGCCTTCCTGCATACGCGCGCCGCCCGACGCGGCAAACAGAATGAAGGGAGTCTTCTTCTCGATGGCGCGCAGCATGCCGGCGATCACGCCTTCGCCCGCGGCCATGCCGAGCGAGCCGGCCATGAAGCGGAAGTCCTGCGCCGCGGCGACGATCTCCATGCCATCGAGCTTGCCCTCGCCGACGAGGACGGCGTCTTCGAGGTTCGTTTCCGCCTTCGCATCGCGCAACCGCTCCGTGTAGCGCTTCTTGCCGTCGCGGAACTTGAGCGGATCGAGCGGCACCGGGGGCACCGGCACGCGCGTGAACTGGCCCCCGTCGAATAGATGCTGCAGGCGCACGTCGGACGCCATGCGCATGTGGAAGTCCGAGCCGGGGACGACGAATTGGTTCGCCTCGAGATCCTTGTAGAAGACCATCTGCCCGGTCTCGGGGCATTTGATCCAAAGGTTGTCGGGGACCTCGCGCTTCGTCGTCAGGAAGCTGCGAATCTTCGGCCGGACGACGTTGTTAATCCAGTTCACGCTCTTTGGCCTCTCGACATGGCCCGACTATCTCGGAGGTGTCTGCCTTGTTTTTCAAGGGCTTCAAGCCTAGCACATAGGCCCGAACACCCCGCTAATTATCGCGCTTATAGGCTTCCTGCCGCACTGCGGCAATTAAAGCGGTTAACCTGCGGCTTCGGCTGGGCTCAGGCGCCGCGCAACGCGGCAGCCAGCGAGCCGACCAAATCTAGGACAGCCGGAACCGTCTTGCTAGTGGAGCGGCCGTCGGCGCCGAGGCTCTTTTCGATTGCCCCGACTAGCGCCGAGCCGACCACGACCGCGTCGGCAACCTTCCCCAGTGCCTTCGCCTGGTCGGCACTTTTTACGCCAAAACCGACCGCGACGGGAAGGGCCGTGGCGTCCTTGATCCGTCGGACATGAGTGTGAACATTGTTAACGTCGGGCGCGGCCGTCCCGGTAATACCGGTGATCGACACGTAATAGAGGAAGCCCGACGTGTTGTTGAGGACAGCCGGCAGACGCTTGGCATCGGTCGTCGGCGTGGCCAGGCGAATGAAATTGAGGCCAGCCTTGGTCGCCGGCAGGCAAAGCTCGTCGTCCGCCTCGGGAGGCAGATCGACGACGATCAGCCCGTCGACGCCTGCCGCCAACGCGTCGGCGAGGAAGCGCTCGTTCGGATAGACATAGATCGGGTTGTAATAGCCCATCAGCACGATCGGCGTTTCGTCATCCTTCTTTCGGAACTCGGAGACCATCGCCAGCGTGTCGCGCATCTTCTGCCCGGCCTTGAGCGCCCGGAGCGACGACGCCTGGATCGCAGGTCCGTCCGCCATCGGATCTGAGAACGGCATGCCGAGCTCGATCACGTCGGCGCCGGCAGCAGGTAGGCCGCCGAGTATCTTCTTCGATGTCTCGAGGTCGGGATCGCCCGCTGTGATGAACGTGACGAGGCCAGGGCGCCCCTCACGCTTCAGCTTGGCGAAGCGCCGATCGATACGCGTCTCTTTGGTCATGTCTGTCAGATGTCCATGCCGAGGTAGCCGGCGACGGCGAACACGTCCTTGTCGCCACGGCCGCACATGTTCATGACGAGCAGGTTGTCCTTCGGCAACGTCGGCGCGAGCTTCTTCACGAACGCCAGCGCATGCGCCGGCTCGAGCGCCGGAATGATCCCCTCGAGCTGCGCGCAGAGCTGGAAGGCATCGAGCGCCTCCTTGTCGGTCGCCGGCACGTAGGTGACGCGGCCCGTATCTTTCAGCCATGAGTGCTCAGGTCCGACACCCGGGTAGTCGAGGCCGGCCGAGATCGAGTGCCCTTCGAGGATCTGCCCCTCGGCGTCCTGCAGAAGGTAGGTGCGATTGCCGTGCAGGACGCCCGGCCGCCCGCCGGTCATCGACGCTGCGTGGCCGTTCTCGACGTCGATCCCGTGCCCGCCGGCTTCGACGCCGTAGATCCTCACGCTCTCGTCATCGAGGAACGGATGGAACAGGCCGATCGCGTTCGAGCCGCCGCCGATGCAGGCAACGAGCGTATCCGGCAGCCGGCCCTCCGCAGCCTGCATCTGCTCGCGCACCTCCTTGCCGATGATCGACTGGAAGTCGCGCACCAGCTCCGGATAGGGATGCGGGCCGGCGGCCGTGCCGATGATGTAGTAGGTGTCGTGCACGTTGGTGACCCAATCGCGCAGCGCCTCATTCATGGCGTCCTTCAAGGTGCCGGCGCCGCTTGTCACCGGGTTCACCTTCGCCTTCAGCATGTGCATGCGCGCGACGTTCGGCTTCTGCCGCTGCACGTCGGTGGCACCCATGAAGATTTCACACGGCAGTCCGAAACGCGCGCACACGGTCGCGACCGCGACGCCATGCTGCCCGGCACCCGTCTCGGCAATGATGCGCGTCTTGCCCATGCGCTTGGCGAGCAGGATCTGGCCGAGGCAGTTGTTGATCTTGTGGCTGCCCGTGTGATTGAGCTCGTCGCGCTTGAAGTAGATCTTGGCGCCACCGAGATGCTCGGTCAGCCGCTCGGCGAAATAGAGCGGGCTCGGACGCCCCGAATAGTACGTGTTGAGGTAGTCGAGCTCGGCCTTGAACTTTGGATCGGCCTTGGCCTCGTTGTAGGCCTTCTCCAGGTCGAGGATCAGCGGCATCAGCGTTTCGGCGACGAAGCGGCCACCGAAGATGCCGAAGTGCCCGCGCTCGTCGGGTCCCCCGCGCAGAGTGTTGAGTTTGGCGTCCTTCGCCTTATCGCTCGCCGTCGCCATCGCTGTTCCTTTGGGCCCGCTGAGGAGCCTTCACTAAGGGGTCTGCTTAGCCGTCTTTGCCGCGCTAATAAAGCGGCGGATGAGTTGGGGGTCCTTTTCGCCAGGCCGGCTTTCGACCCCCGAGGAGACGTCGACCGCCGGCGCTCCCGTCAGCCGCACGGCTTCGGCGACATTCTCCGGGTTGAGCCCGCCCGCGAGCATGAAGTCGATCTTCCCATTAAGGCCGGCCAGCGCCTGCCAGTCGAACGCGACGCCGTTGCCGCCTGGTAGCGCGCCGGCTTCTCCGGGAAGCGGCTTGGCATCGAAAAGGATGCGATCGGCGGTGTCGGCATAGGCGAGCGCCGCCTCGACATCGGCAGCATTGCCGACTGGAATGGCCTTCATCACCTTTCGCTTGAACCGCCGCGCGACCTCGCCGACGCGCGCCGGCGTCTCCGCGCCATGCAACTGGATGACGTCAGGCTCGACCGCCGATACGACATTGTCTAGCAGAGCATCGTCGGGATCGACGAGCAGCGCGACGATCTTTGCCCGACCGCGCGCCTTGTCGGCGAGCGCCCGCGCCGCGGCCGGCTCAATGTTGCGCGGACTGCGCGCAAAGAAGACGAAGCCGACGTAATCGGCTCCGGCATCAAGCGCGGCCTCGAGAGCCGCCTCGTCGCGCAGGCCGCAGATTTTGACTTCGGTGCTCATCGTTGCAGCGTGATCCTCGCCGCTTATCCGTATCGTGATGAAAGATAGTATCGGCGCGCGTCGATTGCGCGGCCGGTGTCGCAACTGGCGCGGGAGCGTCTAGGTGCCGGTAGCCGCAAGCCGCGGGCGGTTGTTCGCGGGCTTGGTGGCGGCGGCGGCAGCGGCATCGCGCTCGCGCGTCAGCCGGTCAGCCTCGGCATGCCATCGGGCGGCGGCCCGGCCATGCTGGCGCGCATTGCGGCGCCATCGGGCCTGGCTCAGCCACATGGCGGCACCGCCCAACAGAACACCGACCAGCACGGCGATGAAGAGATAGGCGTAAAGCGGCAGCGCCAGCGAGATGACGGGGTTCTCGGGGCGGAAGGGATCGAGCACGAGGCGCACCTCGTGGCGATTGACCACGGCGAGGGTTACGAGCAGCAGCCCGGCCGGAAATGCAAAGAGCAGCCAGACGATCCGCCTCAGCACGGTGCACGCCTCGAGTTTCGGTTAATGGCTTTCCTTGCCACGGTTGAGCCTATCGCGCAGCTCTTTACCGGTCTTGAAGAAGGGCACGAACTTTTCGGCGACCGAGACCGACCTGCCGGTGCGCGGGTTGCGGCCCTGCCGAGCGGCCCGATGCTTGACGGTAAATGCGCCGAAACCGCGCAATTCCACGCGATCTCCGCGCGATAGCGCCTCGACGATCTCGTCGAACACGACCTTTACGATACGCTCCACGTCGCGATGGTAAAGATGAGGATTGGTACTCGCGATCTTATGGATCAACTCTGACTTTATCATCGCCTGCCCCGCCCGCAAATGACTGTAATCTATTACTTTTCCGAAGGGTGCCAAACCGAAATGAACCCGTCAAGGCCAAGACCCGATACCGAGGGGTCCCGTGCCAGCATTTGTCCTAAATAGGTGTGGTTGAAAAAGCTCGCTGCCGCCGACCCGAGCGAGCCGAAAAGCCCCCAAGTGTCGGCCGTCTGCGGTTTCCAGTCGACGACCTTGAGGTCCTTGTCGACGTTGCGCTCCTTGCGCAGCCACTCGACCGCCTCGTCCTCCCCGCCGATGGAGTCGGCGAGCTTGAGCTGCACCGCCTCGCGGCCCGTGAACACGCGTCCTTGGCTGAGACCGGGGATCTGGTCCGGCTTGATTCCCCGCCGTGCTTCCACGAGGCCGAGGAACCAGCGGAACCCCTCGTCGATCATAGCCTGTGTGACCTTCTGGCCCTCCTCGTTCAGGGGCTCGAAGGGCGAGGGCACGGCTTTGAGGTCGCCGCTCTTGATCTCGTTGAACTTGATGCCGAGCTTGTCCAGCATCTGGCTCACTTCCGGCCACTGGATCAGCACGCCGACCGAGCCAGTGATGGTATTGGCGCGGGTGACGATGTGGTCGGCCCCGAGCCCGACGATGTAGCCGGCCGAGGCAGCCACGGTGCCGAACTGGGCGACGACCGGCTTCCTCTTGGCGACCTCGCGCAGCGCACCGAACAGCGCTTCGCCCCCAGTCGTCGTGCCGCCCGGGCTGTTGACGAACACGAGCAGCGCCGCGGCCTTGTCGGAATCCGCGATCTTCTTCAGGAGCTCGAGCTGGTCGCGGTCCTCGGTGATGGTGCCCGAGATCGCGACCCGCGCGATCTGCTTCGATCCGAGGCTCGACCAGTCCTCGCCGCCGGCCGCCATTGCGAACAGCGCCGCGACGACGGCCGCTATCGCCAGGGCGCGCCATACGGTGAGGCGGCGGCGTAAGCGACGCCTGTCCAGCACGGTATCGATATCTGCCGTCATCTAGGGCTCCGACCTCGAGGGTCGCCGCAACGGGCGTCCCTGGCGCCGCGACGTTATGCAAGGATTGGAGAGCCGACAAGAGAAGCCGGTTCCAAAGCCTTGCCGAAATGCTAGCGCGGCAGGGGTTGCCCCCTGCCGCGCCTTAAGTTGTCGTGACCGCCATTCTTCGTTGGGCGGACTTACTCCTTGTCGTCCTCGCCGCCCTCGTTGTCGCGCTTGCGGATGGCGGCCTTGAAGATGTCGCCCAGCGAAGCACCCGAGTCGGACGAGCCGTACTGCGCCACGGCCTGCTTCTCCTCGGCGATCTCGAGCGCCTTGATCGACAGCGACAAACGGCGCGCGGCCTTGTCGGCGCTGGTGACGAAGGCATCGACCTTGTCGCCGACGTTGAAGCGCTCAGGCCGCTGCTCGGAGCGGTCGCGCGACAGGTCGGAGCGCTTGATGAAGGCGGTGAGCTCGCCGTCGGCGGTCTTCACCTCGATGCCATTCTCCTGCACGGCGACGACGTTGCAGGTGACGGTGTCGCCCTTCTTGTACTTCGACAGCGAGTCGATCGGATCGCCGGCGAGCTGCTTGATGCCGAGCGAGATGCGCTCCTTGGCGCTGTCGACGTCGAGCACGATGGCTTTGACGTTGTCGCCCTTCTTGAAGTCCTTGATCACCTCGTCGCCGGCCTTCGTCCAGTCGAGGTCGGAGAGATGCACCATGCCGTCCACGCCGCCATCGAGGCCGATGAACAGGCCGAACTCGGTGATGTTGCGGATCGGGCCCTCGACCACCGAGCCCTTCGGGTGCGCGGCGAGGAACGACTCCCAGGGATTGTCCTGGGTCTGCTTGAGGCCGAGCGAGATGCGGCGCTTGTTGGCGTCGACCTCGAGCACCTGCACCTCCACCTGCTGGCTCGTCGAGACGATCTTGCCGGGGTGGATGTTCTTCTTGGTCCAGCTCATCTCCGAGACGTGGATCAGGCCTTCGACGCCCGGCTCCAGCTCCACGAACGCGCCGTAGTCGGCGATGTTCGTGACGGTGCCCTTGACGCGCGCGCCGACCGGATACTTCGCCTCGATCGACTGCCACGGATCGGCCTGCAGCTGCTTCATGCCGAGGCTGATGCGCTGCGTCTCCGGGTTGATGCGGATGATCTGCACCTTCACCGTGTCGCCGACATTGAGGATCTCGGACGGATGATTGACGCGGCGCCAGGCCATGTCGGTGACGTGCAGCAGGCCGTCGATGCCGCCGAGGTCGATGAACGCACCGTAGTCGGTGATGTTCTTGACGAGGCCGTCGATGACCTGGCCCTCCTCGAGACGGGCGACGATGTCGGCGCGCTGCTCGGCACGCGTCTCTTCCAGCACCGAGCGGCGCGAGACGACGATGTTGCCGCGACGGCGATCCATCTTGAGTATCTGGAACTGCTGCGGCTGATGCATCAGCGGGCCGATGTCGCGCACCGGGCGGATGTCGACCTGCGAGCCGGGAAGGAAGGCCACGGCGCCGTCGAGATCGACGGTGAAGCCGCCCTTCACCTTGTTGAAGATGACGCCCGTCACCTTCTCGCCCTTCTCGAACATCTTTTCGAGGCGAGTCCAGCTCTCCTCGCGGCGGGCCTTGTCGCGCGACAGCACCGCTTCGCCGAGCGCGTTCTCGACGCGCTCCAGGTACACCTCGACCTCGTCGCCGACCTTGAGGTCGGCCGGCTTGCCGGCCACGGAGAACTCGCGCAACGCCACGCGGCCCTCGGTCTTCAGGCCGACGTCGATGACGGCGAGATCCTTCTCGATGCCGACGATCTTGCCCTTGACGACGCTGCCTTCGAACAGGTCTTCCTTGGCTAGGCTCTCGGCGAGCAGCGCGGCGAACTCGTCGCGCGACGGGTTGAACTCCTTGGCAAATGCGGTATCGGGCATACTGTGAGTGCTCCTTCGAATAGTTTTCGCGGGCCGGCGAGGCCCATGGGATGTCGGATTGCGGCAAGGCCCCCGCCACGACGCGCGTGTGCGGACAGTCTCCTGCCGACGGTGTGTTGAGATCGCTGAACCGCTGTGATGGGCCTTCTGCCCTGCCAATACGAATTGGGAACCCGTTTCGGGCCCCCTATTGGCCGATCTTCCTCTTGATCAATCCGACAGCGGCGTCGAATGCCGCCTCTATATCCAAGTCCGAAGTGTCGAGCAAGCAGGCGTCCGCGGCCGGCCGCATGGGGGCGTTTCCGCGCGAGGCATCCCGCTCGTCCCGCTTCAGGATGTCGGCCAGGATGTCCTCGTAGGTCACCGGCTCTGAACGGCCCAAATATTCGTTGTAGCGACGCCTGGCGCGCACTTCGGGACGGGCCGTCACATAGATTTTGGCGTCAGCGCCTGGACAGACCACCGTGCCGATGTCCCGGCCGTCGAGCACCGCCCCGCCCGGCTGGGCGGCGAAGTCCCGCTGATAGGAGAGAAGCGCGGCACGGACGAGCGGAATGCGCGCGACAATGGAAGCCGCGTCGCCCGCCTTTGGCGTCCGCAGCTCCGGATCGGCGAGCTCGGAGGGATCGAGGCTGCGTGCGATGGCGAGCGCCGCCCAAGGATCGTCGAGCCGGAACCCGCGCACGGCCACATCGCGCCCGACGGCCCGATAGAGCAGGCCGGTGTCGAGGCAGGGCAGCCCCCAGAGATCGGCGATACGTTTGGCAAGCGTTCCCTTGCCCGACGCCGCCGGCCCGTCGATGGCGATGATCATCGCGCCTGCCCCGCACTGGTCCCGAAGCGCGCACCGATGCCCTGCATGAGCGACAGGAACTCCGGGAAGCTCGTCGCCACCATCGACGTGTCGTCGACGGTCACCGGCTGGCGGCTAGCGAGGCCCATGGTGAGGAACGCCATGGCGATGCGGTGATCGAGGTGTGTAGCAACCGTGCCCCCGCCGCGCACTGCGCCCGCCCCTTTGACGATCAGCATGTCGCCCTCGGCGATTGCGGCGACGCCATTGGCCGTAAGCCCTGCGACGGTCGCCGCCAGCCGGTCGCTCTCCTTCACCTTCAGCTCGGCGAGGCCGTCCATGCGCGTCTCGCCTTCGGCAAACGAGGCGACGACGGCCAGTATGGGATATTCGTCGATCATGCTCGGCGCCCGATGCGCAGCGACGCTGACGCCCTTGAGCGGAGCATGGCGAACGCGAATGTCGGCGACCGGCTCGCCGCCTTCGTCACGTTCGTCGATGAACGACACATCGGCGCCCATCTCGCGCAGCACCTCGTAAAAGCCGATGCGCGTCGGGTTGATCAGCACGCCCTCGATGGTCACATCCGATCCCGGAACCAGCGTCGCGGCGGCCGCGAGAAATGCAGCCGAGCTCGGGTCGGCAGGCACGATGACGTCGCAGCCTTTCAGCTCCGCATCACCCTTGACGGTAATGCGCGTCTTGCCGCCGTCAGGCGTCACGCTCAGCTCGGCGCCGAAGTGCCGGAGCATCCGCTCCGTATGATCCCGCGTCGCCTCGGTCTCGATGACGCTCGTCTCCCCGGCGGCATGCAGCCCCGCGAACAGGACCGCGCTTTTCACCTGCGCCGACGGAACGGGCAGCTCGTATTCGATCGGCACGAGGTTCGCCGAGCCGCGCGCCACCAGAGGCAGGCGATCGCGACCGCCCTCGATCTCGAGCCCCATCTTCTGCAGCGGCGCGAGCACGCGCCCCATCGGCCGGCGGCTCAGCGAGGCATCGCCCGCCAGCGTCACCGTCATGTCGTGCCCGGCAATGATGCCGAGCATCAGCCGCGTGCCGGTGCCCGAGTTCCCGAAATCGAGCGGACCTTCCGGCTGCCGCAGGCCGCCGACGCCGCGTCCCTTCACGTGCCACTCCGCGCCGGTCTTCTCGATCGGCGCCCCGAGCGCGGTGAGCGCCTTCGCCGTGTTGATCACGTCCTCGGCCTCGAGCAGCCCCTTGAGCCGCGTGACCCCGGAAGCGAGCGCCCCCAGCATCAGCGCACGATGCGATATCGACTTGTCGCCCGGCACCCGGACACGGCCCTTGAGGGGGCCCGAGGTGTGCGCGGACAATGGCCGTGTGGCGATCGCGGTGTCGGCGGACAAGCGGCAAGGCTCCAGCATTGGCGGAAAGTCGCGGGCGGGGCGCAGGATATTGCGCGCGATAGAGCCGACGGGCCAGCCCACTGTCAACGTCGCCCAGGGCAATACCGCTTTGTTTTTGACAAGCCTCGGGCCATGTGGCAGACCGCGCCAAATCCCCCTTCGACGAAACAAGGTTGGCTCCATGGCGACCAATAAAGACCGCGGGACCAAGCGCACCTGCCAGAATGGCGACTGCAGCGCCCGCTTCTACGATCTCAATCGCACCCCGATCGTGTGCCCGATATGCGGGACCAAGTACACTATCGCGCACTCGCCGGTCGCCGGAGCCGCGGTCGCCGAGGAGAAGGTGCCGCGCAAGATCAAGAAGCCGGAGTTCGAGACTGAGGCCGCCGATACCGAGGCCGAGGACGCGCTGGTCGACGTCGAGGCCGACGAGGCTGAGGAGGCCGGTGCAGACGATGCCGACGAGACCTTCCTCGAAGAGGAGGAGGACGAGGGCAACGTGTCGGACATCGTCGGCGGTCCTGTCGAGGGCGAAGAGGAGCCGTAAGCTCCTCTCTACCCACTGCAATTGGGCCTCTCCCGCACCCCTTGGCGCGGCGCCAACTTCGCCCTTGCAGTTTTGCGGGGAAGGCACTAGAGAGGCCAACTCGTTCGAGGGCGACCTGGGCCTTCGGACGTCCCAACGGTCGGGGCCATAGCTCAGCTGGGAGAGCGCTTGCATGGCATGCAAGAGGTCAGCGGTTCGATCCCGCTTGGCTCCACCATCGTCTCCACAAGATACATTTCGTTTGCATGCCGAGGATAGGCCGTGTGCTCCTCGCTCTGCTGCGTCCTTGCAGCGTAGACGACTGGCGTCCGCCGGCCGATGATGCGCCCGTCACCGGCACCGGATTGAGCCTCGGACCATGAAGAAGACAACTCCTCCGCGCGTCACCATCGCTCAGCTCGCCTACGTCGCCGTCTTCGGTGTTTTCGTGGTCATCTATTTCGCCAAGGTGATCAGGGGCGCCGCCACCGATCTCGACTGGATCACCCTGGCCGCGAGCATCGTCCTGCTAATTGTCGCCGCCTATCGTGTGCTTCGTTCTTTCTCGAAGCCCGACGCCTGAGCATCCGGAAATTTTCCCTCCCGGAGCGCCGACATAATCTTCATCGGCAATAAAAGTGCCGCGCCCGCTCTTCGTCAAATCCAACGCATTGCTTCCGAAGAAACCTTGCATCCTTGCTGCAAGTCCCTGCAAAGGCTCGCGAACTCGTAATCCAAGCAGGCGCGATATTGATCGCGTCTGCGAGTTCCAAATATTCCCGAATTATAATGGGATTTTTTCCCGGTACACTTTGCCACGCATTCCTACGCATCGCGCAATGACAAGATTAACTCAGCGTCCATTTCGACGCCTTTCATTTTGAGGAGGACCCATAAATGAAACTCGCGGCAAAGCTGCTTGCATCCGCTCTTTTCGTTGCCGCCACCGCTGCGGCACATGCAGATGTGGAAACCGCTCTCAAGGCGCTCGACCCCGACAACGACGGCACCATCGACCTCGCCGAGGCCCAGGCCGGCGCCAAAGCCAAGTTCGCCAAGCTGAACCCCGACAACGACGGCACCCTCGACGCCAAGGAGCTGACCGGCATTCTCGACGAGGCCGCCATCAAGGCCGCCGATCCGGACAACGACGGCACCCTCGACGAGAAGGAGTACGCTGCTGTCGTCGAAGCCAAATTCAAGGCCGCCAACCCTGACGATGATGGCACCATCGACGCCAAGGAGCTGGCGTCCCCGGCAGGCCAAGAGCTGCTCAAGCTGATCTACTGATCCCCGCTTCTTTCCGAACACACTTCAAAGGGCCGGCTCCCGTGGGACCGGCCCTTTTTCACTGTCCGGAGAATCTACCGCGCGGCGAGACAGCGGGCAGAGCTATGCAAAGAAGAAGAGCGCCTCGGCCCGATTCGGCGCTCGGCCGAGGCGCCCGCGGCTGAGGGGCTGAGTTTCCCCCGGCCCCGCCGGTCTTTTTCCCGGTGCACATCGCCAAAGCGGCGCTCCCGGGCTCGGCACCCCGTATAGACAGCTCAATGCATAAGTTCTAATCGTATATTGTTCGGCATCGGATCAGAGTTTCTTATGCCTCCGCACGTTACCCTCAAGCAGCTCCGCTATTTCGATGCGCTGGCGCGCGAGCAGCACTTCGGCCGCGCCGCCGAGGCGTGTTCCGTCACCCAGCCCGCGCTGTCGATGCAGATCCATGAGCTCGAGGAGTTCCGTCCCCGCGGGACAATGAATTTGGGGCAAGCAGGTCAAGCCCACTTGCCCCGGCTGCTTTGCGCCTGACGGAGGAGGCCGGCGCTAATTGGCAGCCAGCTTCTTCGGCAGCTTAAAGGTCCAGACCATGCCGCCCTGGTTCAGATTGGCGATGGTCTTGGCAACCTCGCCGCCCCACAGCGGAACTGCACCACCCCAGCCCGAAACAACGGAGATGTATTGCTCACCGTCCTGCTCCCAGGTGACGGGAGAGCCGACAATGCCCGAGCCGGTGTTGAAGCTCCACAGCTCCTTGCCGTTCGTTGCATCGAGGGCCTTGAACTCGCCTTCAGGCGTTCCGAAGAACACGAGCCCTGCACCGGTGGTGAGCACGCCGCCCCAAAGGGGAGCATTGTTCTTATAGGTCCAGACGATCTTGCCCGTGGCCGGATCGATTGCCTTCAGCGCGCCGATGTGGTCCTCGAATATGGGCTTGATGGTGAAGCCAGCACCGAGGTAGGCGGCACCCTTCTTATAGGTCACCGGCTCGTTCTGCAGGTCCATGCCCCACTCGTTGGATGGCACATAGAAGAGCTTCGTCACCGGGCTATAGGCCATCGGCATGTGGTTCTTGCCGCCGAGGAAACTCGGCACGGCGAACACCGACTTGCCCATCTTGCCGTCAGCCGACGCTTTAGGATTGCCAGGCCGATTGTCGTCAACGAACACTGGCCGGCCGTCTTTGCCGATTTCCTTTGCCCAAGTGATCTTCTCAACGAACGGCGTGGCTGAAATGAAGGCTCCGTTGGTGCGGTCCAGCACGTAGAAGAAGCCGTTGCGGTCAGCTGTGGCAGCAGCCTTCCTGCCGTCAAGGTCGAACGAGACCACCTCGTTCACGCCGTCATAGTCCCAGCCGTCGTTGGGCGTCGTCTGGTAGCCCCACTTGATCTCGCCGGTCTCAGGGTCGATGGCGAGCCGCGAGCACGTCCACTTGTTGTCGCCCGGGCGCATGTGACTGTTCCACGGCGCAGGGTTGCCCGTGCCGAAAAAGATCAGCTTGGTGTCCGGGTCGTACGTGCCGCCGAGCCATGTGGCTCCGCCCCCCGTCTTCCACAGATCGCCAGGCCATGTCTCGCCCGCCTTTCCCGTCGTGGTGGAGGGCTTGCCGTTCAACGTGCCGACGTGGCCCTCGATGGTGGGACGCGACCAGACGAGGTCGCCGTTGTCGACCTTGCGGGCCTCGACGCGGCCGACGATGCCGAACTCGCCGCCCGATACACCGGTCACCAGCAGCGGGCCGTGGGCCTGCGAGGGAACGATCAACGGCGCGGCCGTGTAGGAATAGCCGGCCTTGAAGTCTTCGATCTGCTTGGTCCACACGACCTTGCCCGTCTTGGCATCAAGCGCGACCAGCTTCGCGTCGAGCGTGCCAAAGATGACCTTGTCGTTGATCAGCGCAGCACCGCGATTGACGACATCGCAGCATGGCAGAATCCCTTCCGGCAGCCGGTGATCGTATTCCCACAGCTCGCGGCCCGTCTTGATGTCAATGGCCCAGATGCGGCTGTAGGACCCGGTCACGTACATCACGCCATCCTTGATGAGCGGCGCCGTCTCCTGTCCGCGCATCTTCTCGCCGCCGAGGGACATGGCCCAACCGGCGGCCAGCTGACCGACGTTCTCCTTGTTGATCTTGTCGAGCGGGCTGTAGCGCTGTCCCTGCGGGCCGAGCCCGACGGTTACGACATCCCCCGTCGTCGCCGCATCATTGATGACGTCATTGATGCTGACGTCGGCCAAGACCGGAGCCCCGACTGCAAGCGACGTGGCGAGCGTACTAGCGCTCGCAAACCATTTCCAAGTCTTCATAGCGAATCCCTTCGGTTGGTTTCCTGCCCGCTTCGTTATTGAATCTGCGTCTCTATGCGCCCGAAGCCAGAGCCGAATGAAAGCTATCGCGGGATTGCCAGACTTATAATTGGCAAAAGGTCTAATATTCCCGACTCATTTTCAAAATTTGCGCACCACAATTTGGAAATGAATCAAAATCAGAAAAATCGACAATATTGCCGGCGGCACACAAGATAATGCGTTCCGCATTTTACGTGCGGCACGCAATTGGACGCGGAAAACTCTTCTACGCGACGAGCCCGATAAATTGCATGTCTTAAGGCTCCGGAGGGGGGACATAGGTGACCTTGTAGCGGGCGAAAATCGCACGCAACTCTCCCGAGACCTTGAGCTTTTCGAGCGCCTGCCCAAGGGCGTACCCAAGATCGCGACTGTTCTCCTTCCAAGCCATGGCTATCACCCACCGCGTTCGCACGATGCCCGGCATGGAAGGCTCTAGGATGCGCGCCTTTCCGTTGAGGGCGTGCAGCAAGCCCTCGATGTTGGCGCGGGTTCCCATCAGCGCCGCGGTCTCTCTAGAGAGAAAGCGCTTGGCCCCATCGATGGGCATGACGTGGTGAGCCACGTTTTGCGCGATAGCTCCACCCTCGTAGGTCATCAGGAAATAGTCAGCCGCGGTACCGAGCTGAACGCCGATCTTTTCTTTCTTGAAGGCGCCGAAATCGAAGCCCGCAGCGCGTCGCTCAGGATGCACGAAGACCGAGATGCGCTCCTCGAAATAGGGATTGCCGACCACCGCCTCCCTGTTGCGAAGTGCGAACTCCCGGTCGTAGGGCACATGTAACATCACGTCGCCAACGCCGCCGCCCGTCAGAGGCCCTTTCCAAACGTTGACGCGCAAATCATCGTCCTGCTTCTCCCCTGGCATGCGCAGGATGATATCGGCCGCAATACCTAGCCTTTTGGCGAGCGCGCGCCCTAAGTCGACGTCGATGCCTTTGGCTTCGCCACCCTCCACCCAGGAGAACGGCGCGTTGTCGCGATAGGCGACGATGCGCAGGACCTTACTCTCGATGACCTCATCAAGGGGTCGCGCGAGCGCAGATGAGGAAACGGCAAGGAGCGCAAACAGACTGCTACCAATCACCACAAAGGCATTCCCGAGCGTGAGCATGGGCGAGCCTCAATCGACGTGCTGGGATTCGATGAATGTGCGGATCGCCCACATGGCTTCCTGGCTGAAGATCGATTCGAAGGCGGGCATCACCGTCGCGCCGTCCGACTTCTTGGCGCCGTGCCGTATGCGCTCGATGAACCACTCGTCCCCCACGTTGCCGGTTTCGAGATAGCGCAGATCGGGTGCGAGTCCCCCTGAGATGACCTCCAGCCCATGGCATCGGGCACAATTCTGATTATAGCCCGAAGCGCCGATCGTTTTCGCAAGCTCGTTACCCCGGTAGGGGTTCTCGGTGAGCCATTCCGCCCCGAGCGGAGCGAGCCCCGTGGTCTCGATGGGTTGTGGCGTCACGTCACCGTGAGCGTGAAGGGTGCGCGTTGTGAGTGAAGCAAGAAGACAGCACGCGGCAATCGCCACGAATAGACGCGCGGCGTTCATATAAAGCGCTCCTTGATTTCTTCGTTGTTATGTTCGTTTCCTCATCCTCATTCGTAGCGTTGAAGGGTGGCAACGAAAATTGCCATTTGGTCTAATTCAGACATCAAATGGTCTGCCGACGCCACGTTCCTCTGTGGCTCCCTACCAATGTCGCATTTCGCCGAACCATCGCTCTCGCTACGTATTGCTTCTAAAGGGAGGGCTCGCTTGCGCCGCCACGCCAGTGACGCATGGGCCGAACTTGCCCCCCTCCTCACACGAGCTGCTGGCGCATCTGGTCGGCACAAGAAGAATTCGGGAGGAACGCACCGTGCGGAGGATGTTGCCCATAGTACTGGCGCTCCTCGCCGTGACGCCCACCCGGGCGCACGACCTCTATGTCACCAATGAAAAGGACAATACGGTCTCGGTGATCGACAGCGAGACGCTCAAGGTCGTGCGCACCTTTCCAGTGGGCAAACGTCCCCGCGGGGTCTTGCTCGCACGCGACCACAAGCATCTGTTCGTGTGCGCGAGC
Organism: Pseudomonadota bacterium; assembly: GCA_023405815.1. Taxonomy (GTDB): domain Bacteria; phylum Pseudomonadota; class Alphaproteobacteria; order Rhizobiales; family Hyphomicrobiaceae; genus Hyphomicrobium_A. The sequence continues at coordinate 149,221 of JAEXXM010000072.1, forward strand.
GACGATGATGCAGTGCAAGTGTACGACGTCGAGACCGAGACGCTCCTGCACAACCTGCCTTCAGGTGCCGATCCCGAGCAATTTGCGCTGGCACCCGACGGCAAGCGCCTCTTCATTGCCAACGAGGACAACGCAGTGACGACGGTCGTCGATGTCGACACACGGCAGGTGGTGCGCCAAATCGATGTCGGTGTGGAGCCCGAGGGCATGGCGGTGTCGCCGGATGGCCGTCTCGCCGTTACCACGTCCGAAACCACGAATATGGCGCACATCATCGACACCAGGACGTTCCAGGTAGTAGGCAACGTGCTGGTGGATCAACGTCCGCGCCATGCGGAGTTCACGGCCGACGGCAAGAGGCTCTGGGTCTCTTCCGAGATCGGCGGCACACTTTCGATCATCGACCTGGCAACCATGACCGTGGAGCGAAAGATCGCTTTCGATATCCCAGGTGTTGCCCGCGAAAATATTCAGCCCGTCGGCTTTGCTTTCGCCAAAGGCGGGGCGATCGCATTCGTCGCGTTGGGCCCCGCCAACCGCTTGGCAGTCGTCGACACACAGACTTATGCGGTCACCAAGTACCTGCTCGTCGGCCAGCGCGTGTGGCACGTGGCCGTGACGCCCGAAGAGGATCGTCTGTTTACGACCAATGGTGTCTCCAATGACGTCACCGTCATCGACATCGATGCGCTGCGCCCCATCAAGTCGATCAAAGTGGGGCGCTACCCTTGGGGCGTCGCTGTAAGGTCGAAGGTCGCCCCCGTGACTGCCGACGCGCGCTAGCCGGCAACCAAGCCACGTCAGCTGCCGACCCGACCGGAGAAATTCACAGCGGCACGCCGAGGCGCCCGCGGCTGAGGGGCGGAGTTTCCCCCGGCCCCGCCGGTCGTTTTCCCGGTGCACAACGCCAATGCGGCGCTCCCGGGCTCGGCACCCCGTATAGACAGCTCAATGCATAAGTTCTAATCGTATATTGTTCGGCATCGGATCAGAGTTTCTTATGCCTCCGCACGTCACCCTCAAGCAGCTCCGCTATTTCGATGCGCTGGCGCGCGAGCAGCACTTCGGCCGCGCCGCCGAGGCGTGCTCCGTCACCCAGCCGGCGCTGTCGATGCAGATCCACGAGCTCGAGGAGCAGCTGGGGCTGGTGCTGGTCGAGCGCACGCGCTCCGGCGTCCTGCTGTCCGACAAGGGGCGCGAGATTGCCGCCCGCGCCGCACGCATCCTCGGCGACGTGCACGAAATGGTCGAGTACGCACAGCACTGCAAGAACGTGCTGTCGGGCTCCTTGCGCCTCGGCGTGATCCCGTCGATCGCGCCCTACATGCTACCCCCGCTGCTGCCGCTGCTGCGCGAAGGCTTCCCCCAGCTCGAGCTGCATGTGCGCGAGACACAGACCATGCCGCTCCTGCAGGAGCTCTCCGACGGCAAGCTCGACGTGCTGCTGCTGGCGCTGCCGATCGTGCAGGCCGAGATCGAGACGCTGCCGTTGTTCGACGACCGCTTCCTGCTGGCGCTGCCTGCCGCACGCAAGCTCAACAGCCGTGTGCGGGCAACGAAGGACCTCCTGGAGCACGAGCGCTTGCTGCTGCTCGAGGAAGGTCATTGCCTGCGCGAGCAAGCGCTCACCTATTGCAGCCTGCAGCAGGTCTCGACGGTCAACACCTTCGGCGTCTCCAGCCTGTCGACCATCACCGAAATGGTCGCCGCCGGGTACGGCATCACGCTGCTGCCCGAGATGTGCCTCAACGTCGAGGAACGCGGCCGCGATATCGCGCTGACGCGCTTCGTCGATCCGGAGCCGTATCGCACCGTCGGTCTCGCCTGGCGCTCGACCTCGCCGCGCACCGCCGACTTCCACGAGCTCGGGCGGCTCATCAAGCACGCCTGGTCGCAAGGCTGCGTTCCGCCAGGGCGCAAGAATCCGCGCCACACGCGCCCGCTCAGCGCGTCGTCGTCCTGACCGGCCGCGACGTGAGCCCCGATGCGACTCGCGCCGCGTCGTCGTTGTGTTGAGCCGAGAAGTCGACCGCGCTCCCGTGGAACTGCTGTGCCCATGCGACGCCTGAGACCTGCTCGCCGGTCCGAAGCCGCATGGGTAGCACGATGTCCTTGTCGTCTAGCATATCCAGCGTGCGCTGCAGGTTCGGATGCACGATCTTCACCAGCGCCTCGTCGTCGGCCGAAGCTGACTGAGTGAGCAGCGGCGCGACCGGGAACGGCCGGTACGACAGCTCTTCCGGGTGATCGTCGTCGAACTCGGGCGCCGGCACCCAGCTGCCGCCCTGGCTCTGCTGCTGCGGTTGCTGCCTGGCGGAAGCCGACGCAGCGCGCGCGCCGGCGGGCGCAGCCATTACCGGGGAATCCGCTTCGCGCGCGGCCGATGTCACCATCGCATCGAGGCGCCGGCGCTCGCTGTCAGCCGGGGGCCGCGGACGAATGAGGGCCTCGGTCGGATCGAGCGATGCAAGCGTCACGAGCTGATTGAGGCGTCCGCGATCGGCGTCCATCGGCGGACGCGCGGCGGCACGCGGCGCCTGCGTGAGCTTCGGTGTCGGCGCAGCAACCTGCACTGCTTCAGGAGCTTCCGTCTCGAGCGCCGCAACCCGCACCTCGGGTTGCGCTGCCGGCGCCGGACGCCGCACTGGAGCTGGAGCCGACTTGAGGACGGGAGCGGGAGCGGGAGCGGTGACGCCCGCCTCGGCCATCATGATCTCGGCTTCTGTCCGCGGATGATTGCGACGCTCGAAGAACGCAGCCATCTGCGATGACAGCTCGGAGTTCTGGCGTGCGCGGCGCACGTCGTCTCGACTGATCGATCCGCCATCGGCAGGATGATGCTGCGTCCGCCCGTCCGGGAACAGCATCGCCAGCTCCTGGCGTGGCAGGCGTGGCCAAGCGCGCACCGGCCCCGTATCGACGTGCACGAACGGCACGCCCGAGGTCGGATAATAGCCGATGCCACCCACCTGGCGGATCGTCGCCGACCAGCGCAGCTGCTTTAGGGGGATGTCCGGGAACGTGGCGTCGATCGCCTGCCCGGTCATGTGCTTGCTCTTCTTCGCCTGCCCGCCGACCGTCCGCCGCAGCATGTTGTTCGTCGCTTCCGAGCGGTGGCCGCAGATGATGTGGATCGGTTCCTTGCTGCCGAGCTCGGTGTGCATCTCCCAAAGCAGATCGATGGTCTTGGGATCCATCTCGATCGCCTTGTTCTGCCGCCAGTCGCGCATGATCCAGTCGATCTTCTTCAGCGCGTCCTTGTCGTATTTCCCATCACGCTTGTAGGTGATGGTGAGCGTCTCCTTGGTGTGGATGTGATAGAAGGAGATCGTACGCGTCGCCCCGAAAGCGGCGACGACGTGGGGCGAGCCGGCGCTCAAGCCCAATATCGCGGCGGTCAGCGAGCCGAGGATAGCCTTTTTACGCGATACCAACGTCCCACCCCGTGTTCTGACCGGTCGTGGCGACCCCGGCGCGTTGCGCCAAGCGGGGCGCCGGCATGCGACCGGCATTCACGTTCCCTCAGGGTTAATCGCCAACCATTAATGATTGGTAACTGACTTCCTAAGGGTGGAATGGGGGCGCAAATAGGCCCCCAGACGGCAATACGGTGGCAACGGAGGATCGAGTTAAGCCGCTGTCGCGACTAACCGAATTGCTCCAACTTTAGAAACCGCCCAGCGCCTGGTTGATGAAGTCGCCGACGCTCTTGAACGGATTTCCGCCCGCATACGAGACACCTTCCGGTGCCTTCACCGGAGCAAGGTGGTTCGGCCCCTTGGCGATCTGCGACCAGCGTCCTTCCAGCGCCAGTGCGATGCGCTTCTCATGGCCGTACACGTCGCGCGCCGTCTGCAGCTCGCCCTTGTCGTCGACCCACGCGGTGAAATACGTGATGTGCACCCCGACCTTGCGGTCGATCGGCACCTCGTTGTTCGGCGGCCCGTTGGCGATCAGGTCAGCGATCTTGGCCGCGTCCCAACCCTTGTCCTCGCCGAGCACGATCTCCGCCATGCGGCGAGGGTTGCGCACGCGCATGCAGCCGTGGCTGAACGGACGGCTCGCCTCCTCGAACAGGCCGCGGGCGTTTGTGTCGTGCATGTAGACGGTGTGCTTGTTGGGGAAGTTGAACTTCAGTTCGCCCAGCACGTTGCTGGCGCCCGGCGGCTGGTAGACGTCGTAGTTGCGGATGTCGGTGTAGGCCCAGTCGACGCTGTCGGGGTCGATCTCGCGCCCGTTCTGCGACACGCGCAGGCCCTGGCGGCGGAAATAGGTGCCGCCGCGCGCAAGGCTCGGCCACAGCTCGTTGACCTTGATCGAGTTCGGCACGTTCCAGCGCGGCTGGAACGCGATCGACTTCATCGTCTCGGAGAACACTGGCGTCTGCTTGTCGACGAGCCCGGTGATCACGCGCTCGGTGTGGATCACCTCTCCGCCCTTGACGATGCGCAGCGTGAACTCGGGAATGTTGACGGTGACGTAGAGGTCGCCGAGATCGTCCGGCATCCACCGCCACTCTTCCATGTTGGCGATGAGCTTCTGCGGGCTCAGCGTCTCGACATCGTTGAGCAGGGCGCGCGTCGCATTGCCGACGTATCCGTCGGGCCGCGTGCCGGCCTCGGTCTGGTAAGCGACGACGGCAGCCTTCAGTGCGTCGTCGTAGAGGTTGGGATCAGCCCCTTCCGGGAGCGCCACCTTGAGGCGCTGACGCAGCAGCGCCACCTGCGGGTCGCTCTTGCCCGGCGCCAGCACCTTTCCCGGCGGGAGCTGCACGACTTCCTCTTGCGCCTTGGCCTGGCGCATCTCGAGCATCTTCTGCCGCAGCTTCTCGAAACTCGGATGCTGCGGATGCAGGGAGCGCAGATAGGCGTCGGGCGCATCGGCGCCGGCGAGCTTCTCGATGATGATCTTCGGCTCGATGAGCTGCGGCTTGCGGTCGAGGTACGAGGAGAGCTGCGTTGCCGGATCGTTGATGCGGCCACCGCGGGCATAGCGCGCGTACTTGAGCGCGGTCAGCGACATGGCGAGCTCGGCATTGGCCAGCGTGTCGGGCGAGGGCGCGTCGCCAGCCGCTGCGGTGACGACCGGCGGCGCGAAGTCGGCGGCCGCAAGGCCCCAGTCGTCGGCCTTGCCCCATTCGGCGATCACAGCCGCGGCTTTGGGATTGAGACCCGTGCTCGTCACCCAGATCGGCGCATAGATTCGCGAGGCGTAGAATCCGACGAGCGCCGCGCGGTCCTGGGCCTCGGCATCGTCGGCGCGCGCCTTCACCGGCGTGAGTTTCTGCTGCAGGGCGATGCCGATCGGATCTTGCGGTGCGGGGGCTGGCGTCACCGGAGGCGCCACCGCCGGCAGCGGCTCGGCAGCGGCGACGCGCTTTGCACCCGCCTGCTGCGCCTCGGCCGCAACGACAAAAGAAAGGCTCGCGGCCATGCCCAGAGCCAAAGGACGCCAACGCATACTCATTACTCCCACCGGTCCCGTGAGGCGCACGCTAGCCGAGCGGGCCCCCGCTTGCCACCGGCGAAGGCCGCCCGTGGCGTTGGGGCGCGAAGCTGCTCGCCAACTGTTGCGCAATTGCGACGTCATTTGATCGTCATCTTGGCGCCACGTTCGCTGCAGCGCCGAACGGGCGTGCGACATCCGCCCGCGGCCGTCGGCCCGGGAGGTTGAAAACGGGAGCGGGGCGGTCCTGGCCCTCATGCTTGTTTGGTTTGGAAGCAGCCATCGCCGCCCCACCCGGCACGCTTGCTGACCGACCGTCTTCCCC
>JAEXXM010000078.1 GCA_023405815.1 Pseudomonadota bacterium
TTTCCCCGCGGCTCGGTTCTTTATGAGCGGTTCGACTATGGGGCCGGCAAGGGCCGCCTCGACAGGCAGCGTCAAAGACATGCGTCGCTGGTGTTCCTCGTGCTCCTTGGCGCGATAACGGCCTTCACCCTGCGCTAAAGAGTTGGGAAGTCGTCTCCGCCGCCAGGTACTGCAGCGATTGGGTCTTCGATAGGTTGGCTTTCCGGGCTCGAGAGGCGTTGGCAGACTGGGCCTCAGTGGCCATCAATTCCGGAAGCGGCTGCTCTCAGGGTCGCCAGCCGGTAGATCGCTACTGCCGCTAGTTTCTGTGCGGCCGATAGTGTTTCTGCTTCTGTCGAAATCTCTGCGAGACGCAAATAGGCATCAACCAAGTATTCGGATACGGCAACCAGATCAGCCTCCGCACCTAACGGCAGAGGTGGCATGGCCGGAGCGGGCCCGCGCGCTGCTTCCATCCCCTCCAGCATCGCGGCGGCGCGCTTCGCATCGGTCACGATGGACGCGGCAAATTGGACACCCGCCGCGGTTTCGGGACGCTGCTGGATCGCCTCCGCAAGGTGCCGCTCGAATGCGGCAAGTGCGTTCAGGGCGATGGGTACAGAAGCCGGTTTGGCCGCCTCTCCCTCGACATGAAAGGCTTTGCGCCGTTCGCGGCGCAGAAGCGATACATGCTCCAATTCCTCGAGGGCCATCTGCTCGGCAGCCTCCTTGACGTCCGTCCTATCGGCGTGGGCTGCCACGTAGGTCCAGAATGCAAACGAACGCTCCTCGTGACGGACTGCGGACGCCAGTGCTCGGTAAGGAGTGAGAAGCTTCGATTTCGCCATCTCGCCGGGGGGCGCATCGAATGTGTCGGGAATGGTCCACGGAAGCGGGGTCTTGGAGGGCTCGGCATGCTCGCTGTGTTCGGCCCAGACGGTGACCTGGTGAACGTGACTGCGCTCGACGTCGGCGAGGTGTTCGAAAATGCCGGCGAGCTGCTCGCCGCCCTGTTGACGCAACTGAGCAGCGGTTTCAGTGTACCTGGCCACCGCGTCGCACTCCATCGCGTGCGCGATGGCAAAGAGCTCTTCGAGCGATCTGACAGGTCCGGCCGGTTCGGCCTTCAATGATGACACGATCTTAACCCCAGAAGCGCTGAGATCAGAGCTTGCCCCACCCCTTATCCCAGATCAACTGATCAAGGGCGGAAGATGGTACGAGCCTTATATGCGATGCTGGCACAATCTTAAGCGTTCGTCTCGGCTTTGCGGCCATCTTGGACGCGCAGCCGGAATTCTCGTGGCTGTCTTTCTGCTGTGGCATTCTGACGTTGCGGCCGCCGCGTCGCGTCTCAGCGAGTTTGCGGTACGCGCAACGCCCCAGGAGTTCTTCAAGCAGGGTACCCGCTTCGGAGAGCCGCAAGGCGATCCGCCGATCTTGCCTGTCTTCGCAGGCGATCGGCTGCTCGGTTACGTCTACCTGAACACGGATTTCACTGGCGCGATCGGCTACTCGGGTAAGCCGGTGAGCATGCTCATCGGTATTGACCCCGAGGGTGTCATCACGGGCCTCAAGCTTGTCGAGCACAAGGAGCCGATCGTTCTCGTTGGCGTGCCCGAGCGTCGCGTGGTGGAGGCGATCAACAAGCTCGTCGGCAAGTCGGTCGCACCGATAGCCGCCGGCAAGGAGCGCCCGCCACAGCCCGACATCGTGAGCGGAGCCACCGTCACCGTTCTGGTAATGGCTGATAGCGTCGTGCGTTCGGCTGTGCGCTTAGTGCGTAGCGGTCGCTTGTCGCCCGCACCCGCTGGGCCTGGTGCCGAAGTGGTCGCCAAGAGAGTGATCGACCTCGGCCAAAGCGAGATCCGGGATTGGGCGAGCCTGCTCGGCGATGGCTCGATCCGCCGGCTCAGCCTCACTGTCGAGGAGGTCAATGAAGCGTTCGAGAAGTCCGGCAACAAGGAGGCCGCAAAGCACGCGGAGGCCGGTGATTCGCACGAGATTTTCATCGACCTCTATGCAGCCTTGGTCAGCGTGCCGACGATCGGAAAGAGCCTCTTGGGCGAAAGCGGGTATGACCAGCTTCTCCGTCGGCTCAAGCCCGGACAGCAGGCCATTCTCGTTGCGGGCGACGGAATCTATTCGTTCAAGGGGTCGGGCTATGTGCGCGGTGGCATATTCGACCGCATCGAGCTGCTGCAGGACGGCTCGGGCACTCGCTTCCGCGACCGCAATCATGAGCGTCTCGGTGACCTTGCCGCCGCGGGAGCTCCGGCCTTGCGCGAGATCGGCCTGTTCACGGTTCCCGAGGACTTCGCATTTGATCCCACCGAACCATGGGAGCTGCAACTGCTCGTGCAGCGCGCCACGGGCGCGCGCGAGAAGGCGTTCCTCACCTTCAATCTCGGCTACACGTTGCCGGAACGATACACGAAGCGCGAGCAGCCGCCGCCGAAAGTGGCGGCCGATACGCCGGCAGGTACAGCGCGCGATGGACAAGCAACGCCCAGTGCGGGTCCTGGCCCGCACATCGACAGCGAGGAGCCGCTGTGGAAGCAGATGTGGCACCGCAACGCCGCATCTGTTGCGGTCAGCGGCGTAGCCATCCTCGTTCTGACGGCTATCTTCTTCTTCCAGAACCAGCTCGTCCGGCGACCCAACCTTTACACCTGGGTACGTCGCGGGTTTCTTCTGTTCACTCTGGTGTGGCTCGGCTGGTACGCCAACGCGCAGCTCTCCGTGGTCAATGTTCTGACCTTCACCAATTCGCTGATCACAGGCTTCAACTGGGAGTACTTCCTCACCTCGCCACTCATCTTCATCTTGTGGTCGTCGGTGGCGGCCGCGCTGTTGTTCTGGGGACGCGGCCCCTTCTGCGGGTGGCTCTGCCCCTTTGGCGCATTGCAGGAGCTCACCAACAACGTCGCCAAGGCCCTGCGCGTCCCGCAGATCCGCGTGCCGTGGGATCTGCACGAACGTCTATGGCCCATCAAATACATCATATTCCTGTTCCTGTTCGGAATGTCGCTCTATTCGATCGCCTTCGCCGAGCAGCTCTCCGAGGTCGAGCCGTTCAAGACCGCGATCGTCCTGAAGTTCATGCGCGAATGGCCCTTCGTCGCATATGCGGTGCTTCTGCTGAGCACTGGGCTCTTCATCGAGCGCTTCTTCTGCCGCTACCTTTGCCCGCTCGGCGCTGCACTGGCGATCCCCGGGCGCATACGCATGTTCGAATGGCTGCGGCGATGGCCCGAATGCGGCTCGCCCTGCCAGCGCTGCGCGAACGAATGCCCGGTGCAGTCAATTCATCCGGAAGGACACATCAATGTAAATGAATGCATTTATTGTATGCATTGCCAGGAGCTCTATTGGGACGATCACCGCTGCCCCCATATGATCCAGATCCGGCTCAAGCGAGCGAAACGCGAGGCGCTATCGTCTCCCTCCATGCGCGATAGCGCCCCCGCACCAGGTCAACCCGCTATCGGCCGATTGACCAAACTCATGTCGCAGAATTTCAGGATGCCTAAAATTAGGCTTTGGCCGACACGCGGAGAAGGAGGTTCCCATGACTGATCAGAACGATAAGCGCGGATTCACGCGGCGAGGCATGCTTGGGACGGCAGTGGCGGCCACGGCAGTCGGGGCCACGGGCGGCATTGGTCTTGCCCGCTTCAGTGACGGCACGCAGGCTCAAGCGCAACCGGCGCCTGCGAAAGGCGGAGCAAGCCCACACGGAACGACGGAGGTTCGGCCGGGTGAGTTGGATGAGTATTACGTATTCTCATCCAGCGGTCAGTCGGGGGAAGTGCGGATCCTGGGCCTCCCGTCCATGCGCGAGCTGATGCGCATTCCGGTGTTCAACCGCTGCAGCGCCACCGGCTGGGGCCAGACCAACGAGAGCCTGAAGGTGCTGACGGAGGGGCTTACGCCGGAAGCGCGTGATTTCCTGAAGACCCGCGGCGGCACCTACATGAACGGGGACTTGCATCACCCGCACGTCTCATTCACCGACGGCACGTATGACGGCCGCTATCTCTATGCCAACGACAAGGCGAACACGCGCGTCTGCCGCATACGCCTCGACATCATGAAATGCGACAAGATCATCCAGCTCCCCAACCAACATACGGTCCATGGACTGCGCGTGCAGAAGTATCCCAAGACAGGATACGTATTCTGCAATGGAGAGGACGGAGTGCCGCTGCCCAATGATGGGAAGGTGCTTGACGACCCTAGGCAGTACCATTCCGTGTTTAGCGCTGTCGACGGCGAAACCATGAAGGTCGCTTGGCAGGTGATCGTCGACGGCAACCTCGACAATGTCGACGCGGACTACCAGGGCAAGTATTGCTTCTCCACCTGCTACAATTCCGAAGAGGGCGTCACTCTCGCCGAAACGATGGCGAAGGAGCAGGATTGGATCACGATCTTCAACATCAAGCGCATCGAAGAGGCGGTGAAGAAGGGTGACTTCAAGGAGATGAATGGAGTGCCCGTAATCGACGGGCGACATGGCTCCCCCTACACCCGCTACGTGCCTGTCCCGAACAGCCCGCACGGCATGAACACGGCCCCCGATGGCATTCACGTCGTCGCCAACGGCAAGCTCTCGCCGACGGTCACTGTGTTCGATGTGCGCAAGTTCGACGACCTTTTCGACGACAAGATCCAACCACGGGATACAGTTGTGGCAGAGCCCGAGCTGGGACTTGGCCCGCTTCACACCGCCTATGATGGCAAGGGCAATGCCTTCACCACGCTGTTCCTCGACAGCCAGGTCGTGAAATGGAACATCGACGCCGCTAAGCGCGCCTTCAAGGGCGAGAAGGTCAATCCGATTATCCAGAAGATCGATGTGCATTACCAGCCCGGGCACAATCACACCTCCATGGGGCAGACCAAGGAGGCTGATGGAAAATGGCTCATCTCACTGAACAAGTTCTCGAAGGACCGGTTCTTGAATGTTGGCCCACTCAAGCCGGAGAACGATCAGCTCATCGACATCTCAGGCGACAAGATGGTGCTCGTCCACGATGGGCCGAGCTTTGCCGAGCCGCACGATGCAACGATCGTGCATCGATCGAAGATCACTCCGCTCCATGTCTGGAAGAGAGACGATCCGTTCTTCGCCGATACGGTGAAGCAGGCCAAGGCGGACGGCATCACGCTGGAAGCCGACTCGAAAGTGATCCGCGACGGCAACAAGGTGCGGGTCTACATGACTTCGTCCGCCCCTTCCTATGGATTGGATAGTTTCACGGTCAAGCAGGGGGACGAGGTGACGGTGTGCGTCACCAACGTGGATGACGTCGAGGATCTGACGCACGGGTTCTGCATCGTGAACTACGGCGTCAACATGGAGATCGGACCGCAGCAGACGTCGTCCGTCACCTTCATAGCGGATCGGCCCGGCGTCTTCTGGTACTTCTGCACGTGGTTCTGTCACGCCATGCACATGGAGATGAAAGGCCGCATGCTGGTCGAGCCACGGAACGTCTAGCGATGGCCCGGGCCTTCTGCCGTCTGGCATGGGCGCTCGTTTTCGCCGTCTGCACGGGTCCGGTCGCCTACGCGGAACGCGTCGTGCTGATCCCCGGGGAGCCGGACGTGCAGGCGGCTTTGGATAAGGCCGCCGATGGCGACACCATTGTGTTGGAGGGTCGCCATCGCGGCCCGGTCCGCCTCACGCGCAAATTGACGCTCGAAGGGGCGCCGGGCGCGGTGCTCGAAGGCTCGGGCCGCGGTAGCGTAATCACCATTGCGAGCCCCAACGCCGTGGTCCGCAACCTCACCATCCGCGGCTCCGGCACGAACCTCGAAGAGATGGACGCTGGAGTGTTCGTCGAAGAAACCGCCACGGATGCCCTCGTCGAAGGCAACCGGATCGAGGGCAATCTCTACGGCATCTACCTGCACGGCGCCAAGAACGCGGTCGCGCGCGGGAACATTATCGTCGGTATCAAGGAGGGCCGCGTCAACGAGGCCGGCAACGGCGTATCGGTGTGGAACGCGCCGGGTGCCAAGGTGCTCGACAATGATATCCGCTTCGGCCGCGACGGCATCTTCAGCGTCGCGAGCAAGGGCAACGTTTTCAAGGGCAACCGGTTTCGCGACCTGCGCTTCGCGATCCACTACATGTACACGAACGACAGCGAGGTCAGCGACAACATCTCGACGGGAAACACCGCGGGCTTCGCCATCATGTACTCCCACCGCCTGAAGGTCACCGACAACGTCTCCGACGGCGACCGGGACCGGGGGCTACTCTTCAACTTTGCCAACGGCTCCGAGATCGCCGGCAACGAGGTGCGAGGCCGGCTCCAGCCGGCGGAGCGTTGGGCCAGTCCGGGCATGCGCGGCAGGGAAGCGGCTGAGCATGGGCTGCAGACGGCCGACGTGATGCAGGCACCGATGCTTGCGGCAGGAGCACGCAACGGACCCGAAAAGTGCGTGTTCATTTACAACGCCAACAAGAACCGGTTCCGTGGCAACCGGTTCGAAGGGTGTGAGATCGGCATCCATTTCACCGCTGGCTCCGAGGGCAACGAGATCTCGGGCAACTCCTTCGTCAACAACCGCAATCAGGTGAAGTACGTCGGTACCCGCTACCTTGAATGGTCGAAAGACGGGCGCGGCAACTACTGGAGCGATAATCCGGCGTTTGATCTCAACGGTGACGGGATCGCCGATGCAGCCTACCGGCCGAACGATCTCATCGACAAAGTCCTATGGTCGGTTCCGCAGGCCAAAGTGCTCATCAACAGTCCGGCAGTGCAGATCATTCGCTGGGCACAGACCCAGTTTCCCGCGCTGCTTCCGGGAGGCGTCGTTGACAGCCACCCCCTGATGTCGCCCCCTCGGCGGACTGGGGAAGGCGGAGGTCGATCCTGATGTCGACCGTAGAGATCAGGAGCCTGACCAAGCACTACGGAGCGATCGAAGCGGTGCGCGATGTCTCCTTCGATCTGCATGCGGGGGAAATTATCGCGCTCGTCGGTCACAACGGTGCCGGCAAGACGACGCTGTTGAAGCTCATGCTGGGCCTCGTCCGTCCGTCGACGGGGACAATCCGCGTGCTGGGCGAAGACCCGGCAGCCGGCGAGTTCGCCGCGCGGCGGCGCCTCGGCTATCTGCCCGAGAACGTGTCCTTCAATGCGGCGCTGACCGGACGCGAGGTGCTCTCCTTTTACGCGCGCCTAAAGGAACAACCCGTCGCGCAGGCGCTTTCGCTGCTCGATCAGGTCGGCCTTGGTGTGGCCTCCCAACGGCGGGTCGGGACCTACTCCAAAGGCATGCGACAGCGTCTCGGCCTGGCGCAGGCCCTCATAGGAGAGCCGCAAGTCTTGCTGCTGGACGAACCAACTACGGGCCTCGATCCGGCCTTGCGCCTCGAGTTCTACGAAATTGTTGAGGCGCTGCGCAGCCGGGGAGCGACGGTGGTGCTTTCCTCGCATGCCCTCGCCGAGCTCGGCGAGCGAGCAGGGCGCGTGATCATCATGAACCGGGGGACGATGGTGGCGAACGGATCGCTCGATGACTTGCGGCACCTTGCCCGGCTTCCCTCAAAGATCCGTCTCACGGTCGCGGAGGGCGCCAGCGGCATCCCCAACTGGCTTGGCGCACTTCCGAGCTGGCGCCAAGTAAACGGCCACATCGTCGAAATCGATGCCGTTGCGGAGGACAAGATCGCGCTGCTGCGACAGGTAACGGGCGCTGGTGCTCCCATCGTCGACGTCGACGTGGTGCCACCTACGCTCGACGAGGTTTACGCCCATTTCCTGCAGAGGGGCGCGGCGCAGTGAGAAACATGCTTTTGATTGCCGGCAAGGAGATCCAGGAGAGCCTGCGCAATCGCTGGGTGCTCGCCACGACGCTTTTGTTGGCCGCGCTTGCCCTGACGCTCACCCTGCTCGGCAGCGCACCGACGGGCACCGTCGGCGTGCGCGCTCTCGATGTGGTGATCGTCAGTCTTTCGAGCCTCACTATCTTCCTCCTGCCGTTGATTGCGCTTCTGATCTCGCACGATGCGATCGTGGGGGAGATCGAGCGCGGCACCATGCTCTTGCTCCTAAGCTACCCCGTCGGGCGCTGGCAGGTGCTGCTCGGCAAATTCATTGGTCACCTTGCGATCCTCGCTTTTGCGACCGTCCTCGGCTACGGCGCTGCCGTAATCCTACTCGCGACCTCAGGCACAGAGATCGACGCTGACAGCCTGACCGCCTTCGCCATGATGATCGGGTCATCGGTGCTGTTGGGTGCTGTGTTCATCGCCATCGGGTATCTCATCAGTGCGCTCGTTCGCGAGCGGGCCACTGCGGCTGGAATTGCCATCGGGATTTGGCTGCTTTTCGTTGTCCTCTACGACATGGCCCTGCTTGGCCTGCTCGTCGTCGATCAGGGCCGCACGATATCTGCTGGCGTCCTGAGCGCGCTCCTGCTTGCCAATCCAGCCGACATCTATCGCATGTTCAATCTCGCCGGCTCCGCCAACGTCAGCCTGTTCTCCGGAATGGCGGGGCTTGCCGAGACGATGACGCTGGGTCCTCCGCTGCTGCTGGCGGCGCTCTTGACGTGGGCCTTGCTGCCGCTGGGGCTCGCTGCCCTCGCCTTTTCCCGGAGGGAGCTATGAAGACGTTTGCCCTGATTGGCGTCGCCCTCGGCACGATGGCACTCGCCGCATGCACGGAAGAGGCGCCTAAGGCACCTCCCGCCCCACACGCGCTCTCCGCCGAGGCGGTGGGGCATTATTGCGGGATGAACCTGCTCGAGCACAAGGGCCCGAAGGGTCAGATCATCCTCGCCAGTTCGAGCGAGCCCATGTGGTTCTCCTCTGCTCGCGACGCTTTCTCCTTTACGATGCTGCCCGACGAAGCCAAGGACATTCGCGCCATCTACGTGTCGGACATGGCGAAGGCGCCATCCTGGGACAGCCCAGGCCCCACCAACTGGGTCGATGCGCGCAAGGCATTCTTCGTCATCGGCAGCAGCAGGCAGGGAGGGATGGGGGCGCCGGAGACAATTCCCTTCTCCGACCGAGCTGCAGCGGAGAAATTTGCCTCTGAAAATGGGGGGCGCGTTGTAAGTTTCGAAGAGATGCCCAAGAACTATGTGCTGGGCTCCGAGGCTGGCGCAGGGGGTGCAGGATTGCTGAAGGGTCACGGCGACGGCGCGCCGGCCGGCTCACCATCACCCTAGGAGGATGCATGGAGCGCAAAATCGGCAGACGCAGGTTCCTGACGATCAGCGCTGCGGCGGCCGGACTGGCTTTGGTTCCGTTCGGCGCGCCGAGGAGGGCCGCGGCGGGGTCCCTGGTAGAGTGGCACGGCATCTCGCTTGGCAGCGTCGCTACCATTCGTATTCACCATCCCGACAGAGCCGCAGCGGCGGACCTCATCAACCAAGTCGTCGCCGAGTCGCAGCGGCTGGAGCAGATATTCAGTCTCTACCGCGAAGATTCCACGCTGTGCGAGCTCAACCGCAATGGCGTGCTATTGGCTCCCCCCGCAGAGCTATCGGACCTGCTGGCCTCGTGCGATCGTTTCTGGCGGCTAACGGGCGGCGCCTTCGATCCTACGGTGCAACCGCTCTGGCGCTGCTATGCCGATCATTTTGCGGTTGTTCGCGATGCTTCCCAGGGACCGTCTTCCGCGAAGATAAGAGATGCACTTGATCTGGTTGGCTGGGGGAAGGTGCGCTTCGACCGCGATAAGGTCGTATTTGCGCGTCGGGGAATGGGGTTGACCCTCAATGGCATCGCGCAAGGTTACATCACGGACCGCGTTGTCGAGCGTCTACGAGCCTGCGGGATCAAGAACTGCCTCGTGGATATGGGCGAGATTCGCGCACTCGGCGCGCGTCCTGACGGCCAGCCTTGGCGGATTGCGATCGAGGGTGCGCAGGCCGAAGTCTCACGCTTCGAAATTCTCGCAATGAACAGGGCCGTCGCGACCTCGGGTGCGCATGGATTTCAGTTTGATGAGCGAGGGCACTGCAATCACTTGTTCAATCCAGTGACGGGTACATGCGCTGAGCCTTTGAGAAATGTGTCCGTGGTTGCAGATATGGCAACCACGGCCGACGCGCTCTCAACCGCGTTCGCACTCATGAATGACGAGGCGATTAGTTCGACTTTAGTGAGCACGGATGACGTAAAGGTCCTTGTATCGGGCGCCGGCGATACGCGGGAGCTTACGGCTCTGACGGCGCATCTAGGTGTCCGGTCCAAGGTTGACTGAGGTCAACATCCGCTCGTCGGGGCGCGCTAATTGGGGACGCTCGGGCTGTCTTTTGATCTTCTTGGGCACCCGCCTGGACAGGCAAGCGTCGGCAGCATCGTGGCGATGAATACCGGTGTGCCGCTCATCCTCCCCCTTGATGAGTCGTGCTGGCGGTGAACCCGATTGCAGGTTCAATTCTGCTCGACATGAGCCAAGCAAGCCGGTGAGGATCCTAGCCAGAAAGCAAACATGGGAACTAAGGGGGCACCGTCGAGCAGGTAACTTCCGCTAATGGGTCGCAGCGGTCGCGCTGCCGAGTAAGCCGACCTGTGCTTTCAGCCGGCACGGTGTTGAACTGCGCGCCCAACGATGTCCGCTTGAACTTCGTCACCGACCGCTCCGAACAAAAGCGTCACCGGCCCATTGCGCGCACGCGATCGCAGCAGAGCAAGGGCACTATCCTGCTCAACCAGTTCAGCGCGATATCGCGCCTTGAATTGCCTCCATCGCTTGGGGTCGTGGCCGAACCAGCGGCGAAGCTCGGTCGAGGGGGCGATGTTTCATCCACAGATCGAGAGCTGCGCGCTGCTTGGAGATGCCGCGCGGCCATAGGCGGTCGACAAGCACGCGGAAGCCGTCGGATCGCGCCGCCGGCTCGTACACCCTCTTGATCTGAACCCGACCCATGTCTCGTCCATTCAGCTTGCCGATCTCAGCGTGCCGGGGAAGTCCCGCCCCCTCAGCGCGATGCTCTCCAGAGTATGCCTGTCAAGCTCGGCCAAAAAAGCACTGAGCGCTGAGCGAAGCACGCCTTGCAGCTTGCAGCGCTGCGTGATGATGCACTGATTGCCGGTGCTGAAACACTCAACCAGTGCGAAGTCTGGCTCGGTTGCGCGGACGACGTCGCCAAGATTGATCTCGGAGGGCGCCTTCGCCAAACGCAGACCGCCGTAGCGACCTCGAACCGCGGTCAGGTAGCCGGCACGGGTCAGCGTATTCACCACCTTCATCAGGTGCGACCGCGAAATTGCGTACGCATCAGCCATCTCCTCGATGGTGACAAGTCGATCGCCCGCTGCGTGAGCGAACATCAGCACGCGCAAGGCGTAGTCAGAGAACCGGGTGAGCTGCATCCAATTGCCTCACGGTTTATTGATGCACGCTATATGGACATGCTAAAAGATACATTCTAGATGTTTGTTTATAAGGGTTCGGACCTCGCACCTCGAACTCCAGGAGAATCGCCATGTTCAAACTTATTGCATGTGCTGCCACCCTTTCGCTTGCCGCGCTGTCGACCGCCTACGCCGAGGCCAAACCCGAGCCTGCCTTGGTGAAAGCGCAGGCAACCACCCTGGTGCCGGAAAAGACCTCCGATCGCACGCCCGACAATCGCCATCCCGACCGCACGCCCGGCGCGAGCCTCGCCGGGGCAGCCGGCACCGAGGTGGCACGGACCCCGTTCGGGACGTCCGACCGGACCCCGGAAAATCACTACACCCACCCCTCGAACTGACAAATCCCGCTCAATCCGACTGATAGGAGGTAACCGATGTCACATCTACAAGAACCAAGGCCTGGCATCGGGCACAACGCTCCCTCAGCGGACAGCGAGCGGGCCGGCCGCGAGGGCGCTGTCGATTACGACGACGGCCTCCTCGCGGTCGCGGGCCCGATCATGATGCTGGCTTACGCGAGCGCCCTGGGCGTGGCCGCCTTCACCTTCTTCGGTAGCGGCGATGCCCTTTTTGCCGTCGTCATCAGCATCGGATTCGCACTGACTTTTTTTCTCGTCCCGCTCCTCATGCGCCGCGTGAGAGCCGCACGCGATCAACGCTGGCAGCGTGATACAGCGCACAGAACAAGCGTAATGGTTGACCTATGGACCGGACCCATCCGTCGCTGGGAAGGCGTAGTGCAAATTGTCAGCGTCCCCCTCGCGGTCCTCTTCGGCTTTACCGCACTCGCCGTGATCTGGACCGTGACGGCCTAGCTGCCGTGGACAGCGCACCTATTGGAGGATGACATGACAAAGGGACAGAACCGCGCCGGATTCCATCTGCTGGCACTGACGTCATGCCTAATCCTACTATCGGCGACGAACGGCAACGCGGAGGAACGCTACGTCGCCAAGCTGCAGCCCCTCAATGCGGCTAAAATCGGAACCTCCACAAGCGGAAACGCCGACCTTGAGGTGGCCGATGGCAAGCTCACCGTCTCCATCGAGCTTGCCGGCCTCACGCCGGGCCTGATGCACTTGCAGCACTTTCACGGCTTCCCCAATGGCAAGGATGCGAGCTGTCCAACTGCCAGGGAGGATACGAACGGGGACGGCTATATCGATCTGATCGAGACGGAGGCTGTCGCGGGGACGACCATGCTGCCGTTCCACAAGCATCCGGTCACGCTCGAAATCCCCAACGACACCTATCCCGTCGCAGATGACAAGGGCGCCGCTAGCTATAGGCATTCCGACTCGGTCGACGAACTCGAGAAGGCCTTGAAGGAGAAGTTCCAGGCGCCGGTTCTCGATCTCGGCAAGCGGGTGATCTTCGTGCATGGCGTCGCAAGCGACGCGAAACTTCCCGAGTCGGTGAAGTCGCTGCCCGGCGTGCCGGCGCAAGTCACGGTCCCCGTGGCGTGCGGCAAGATCGAAGCAGTGAAATAGCGGAGCGCCGGTGCCAGCGATGACCTACGTCGTCACCGAGAATTGCATCAAATGCAAATATACCGATTGCGTCGAGGTCTGCCCCGTCGACTGCTTCTATGAAGGCGAGAACATGCTCGTCATCCACCCCGACGAGTGCATTGACTGTGGCGTCTGCGTTCCCGAATGCCCCGCTGAGGCCATCATCCCCGACAGCGAGCCCGGGGCGACGGCCGCCTGGCTGGAACTCAATCGCGAGTATTCGGCCAAGTGGCCGAACATCACCGGAAAGAAGCTTCCGCTCGCCGACGCGGATGCGCAGAACGGATTGCCAGGCAAGCTGGCGGACTTCTCGCCCCACCCAGCCAAGGTGGAGGTGGCGACATGACATCTGCAAGCATAGCGGCGTCCCTACCACCAGGCCTAAGGCACTACACGGCGACGACCGTCCCCCAATCGCTGCTGAGCGCGCACTGCACCAAAGCGGGGGTCTGGGGTCTGCTGCGAGTGGCGCAAGGCAGGCTGCGGTACTGCATAGACGCTGTCCCTCCAAAGGCGCTCGTGATCGAACAGGGAAGCACGGCGGTCATCGGCCCAGAGACGTTGCACCATGTCGAACTGCTTGATGCAGAGACGAGGTTTCTGATCGAATTCCATCGCCGGGCGGAGGCCGCATGAGCAAGGCAAAGGTCAGCCGATGACGCGCGATCCGCACCCCAAGGCACCGGGCATCGAAGCGGGCGTAACCGAACCGATGATCCGCGATCTGGTACATGAGTTCTATGCGCGTGTGCGCCAGGATGCTTTGCTCGGTCCCATCTTCAATTCCGCGATCGACGATTGGGACGCGCATCTAGACAAGCTGTGCGCATTCTGGTCGTCCGTGACACTGATGACGGGCCGCTATAAGGGCACGCCAATGAAGGCGCACGCCGAGATCCCGCAAATAGCTCCGGAGCATTTCAGGCAATGGCTCGCGTTGTTCCGCGCGACGGCCGCGGTGGTCTGCCCGCCTGGCGCCGCCGCACTCTTTGCCGATAGGGCCGAGCGGATCGCCGAGTCGCTGCAAATGGGCATCGCGATCCATCGCGGGACGTTCCCTGCGGTACGGTCGGGCGACCATAGCGTTTCGCGATGATGCCGAGGCTGGCCCCAGTCAGAGATCACGTCTATCGAACCATAGAACGATCCCATGCCGATTGATGAAAATTTCGCGGTATGCTTGGCGATCGCATCACGGCGTCGGACAGGTTCATGAACAAGAAAAAAGATCCGCGAACAATCGCGGTGAATGCGGGCATCGCCACCGACAGGGCTTTCGGCGCGGTGACGCCGCCGGTCTACCTGTCGACCACCTTCTCGTTCGAAGGCTACGAACGCCCGCGTGCCCATGACTATTCGCGAACGGCAAACCCCAGCCGCGATCTTCTTGCAAGCACTTTGGCCGAGCTCGAGGGCGGCGCGGGAGCGGTGGTCGTTTCGTCAGGAATGGCCGCGGTCGATCTGGTGCTGAGCCTCCTTGGTCCGGACGATCTCATCGTGGCACCGCACGATTGCTATGGCGGAACCCATCGCTTGCTCTCGCTGCGGCGTGATCGCAAGCAGTTTGATGTGCTTTTCATCGACCAGAACGACACCAAGGCATTAGCGGAGGCACTGGAGCAGTTTCCTGCACTGCTCCTGATCGAAACGCCGAGCAACCCGCTCATGCGCGTCGTCGACATCCAGTCGATTGTGGAACGCGCCAAGGCGGCGGGTACGAAGGTTGCCGTTGACAACACTTTCTTGTCGCCGGCGTTGCAGCGCCCGATGCAATTTGGCGCGGACTTCGTCATCCACTCGACGACGAAGTACCTCAATGGCCATTCGGACGTGGTCGGTGGTGCCGTCATTGCGGCCGACAAGGCTGATGCGGAGACCCTGGCGGCCTGGGCCAACGTCTGCGGTGTGACCGCCTCGCCGTTCGATTGCTACCTGACCTTGCGCGGACTGCGCACCTTATTTCCGCGCATCGAACGCCAGCAGATCACGGCGGCGAAGATCGCCGAGTATTTGCAGGCCCATCCTGCCGTCGCCGCTGTGTATTACCCAGGGCTCCCCTCACATCCCGGCCATGCCCTCGCCAAATCGCAGCAGTCGGGGTTTGGCGCCATGTTGAGTTTTGAGCTTGCCGGCGGTGTCGGCGCCGTTCGACGTTTCGTCGAAGGTCTGTCCGTATTCACGCTGGCGGAGTCGCTGGGCGGCATCGAAAGCCTCGTGGCGCATCCAGCGACGATGACGCACCTCGGAATGGGGGCCGAAGCCCGCCGCGTGGCTGGCATTACCGACAGCCTGGTTAGGCTTTCCGTCGGGCTGGAGGCCGAGTCCGACCTGATCGACGACCTCAAGTGCGCATTAGATGCAAACCACGCCTGCGCTCGCAACGTGCAGCAAAACTCTAAGACTGATCCGCTCGAACCGTTGACATCTTAAAGCTAACAGATGCCGTGGTGAGTTGTTGGCCCTGGTCGCGAACGAACGGTCTTAACTGTAGCTAGTTGGAGCATGCCGTGGGTAACGAACTTCGTCACGCAACCGAGGACACGGCGCGGCCGATGACTGTTGTTGCGTACTATTGGCGAGGCGATGGGCCGCTATGGAAGATCTACTGGCTATACGGCGTACTATTGAGCTTGGGGCTCGCAGTTGTCGCAGCAGCGGCTGGATTAGGACATTGGGTCCCTGTACCCGGCCTAATTGCAGTGCTCATTGGCCTCGCGACCTATACGGCCTGGGTCCTCGTCAGCGTTTGGCGCTGCGCTGAGAACGTTGAGGGGCGTCCATTCGGTTACGACCCAGAATTGTGGACCGCGCTAGCACGCACGGCTACCATCGCTTGGGCGGTCAACGAGGTTGCCCTTTCAATACTGCTGATTCAGATGAGCGTGGACAGTTGGTAGTGGCATTGCGTTCTTGCGGCAGCTCTGCTGTCAAACGAGATGTCGAGGAGTGAAGCAGTCAAGTTCATCGACAAAGGCACGCGCGATGTCCCAAGCTAGCCAAACGATAAAGTGGGAATCTGCCGGCGATCGCAATGATGTCGTGAGCCTAGCAGGCCGGCGCCGACCCGCTGGAAATCGCGCACCATCACCTGCAGATCCAGTTTTGCGACGCTGCAGCTGACCAATGGATGATTTCACCATTGCCCGGGCCATCCATGTCGTCGCGGTCCTCTTCTGGATCGGCGGCGTCGCCTTCGTCACAACGGTGGTGATGCCCTCGATCCGCGAGGGATCTCCGCCGGAGGAGAGGTTCGCCGCGTTTCACCGGATCGAAGGGCGGTTCGCGTGGCAAGCCC
Organism: Pseudomonadota bacterium; assembly: GCA_023405815.1. Lineage (GTDB taxonomy): Bacteria > Pseudomonadota > Alphaproteobacteria > Rhizobiales > Hyphomicrobiaceae > Hyphomicrobium_A. The sequence goes on from JAEXXM010000078.1 coordinate 16,187, forward strand.
GGATCTGGGTGGCCCTCGCAGGCGTTAGCGGCTTCTGGATGGTTTACCGGGCCGATCTGTGGAGCCGCTACGCCGATCCCCGTTTCTGGTGGATGCACGCGATGCTGCTCGTTTGGCTATTGTTCGCGACCATGCTCTTCGTGGTGGAACCCCTGATCCTGCATCGCCGAATGGCCAGCTCCTCCGGTCCGGCTGATTTCAGGCGGATGGAGTGGGTACACAGGATGCTGCTCCTGTTGAGCCTTATTGCGCTGGTCGGTGCGATTGGAGGCAGTCATGGACTTCTCTAAGGGAGAAGACATGCGGCACGAGACGCGTTGACATAAGGCTTGGAAGTTCAATCTGGGTGAAAATTACCCGGCCTCTCGGAAGCGTCGCAACCGCACTCTACGTATGAAATGGGTCGAAGTGACGCCCTAAAGCGGAACCTTTAGGACGTTCCTGCATCCAATCGTTGGTGTGTAGTCATATACAGAGCCCTTCGATGACTGAGTACCAGATCGACGTAGATTGCTCGACGGAGGGCGAACTCGTCCGCCGCGCCGTGCGGAAAGAGGAAGGTGCCATTCGCACCATCATCCAGACGCACAATCGACGCTTGTATCGCGTCGCGCGCAGCATCGTTCGCGACGACACGGAAGCCGAGGATGTCTTGCAGGAGGCCTACCTGCATGCTTTCGCCAATATCGCCGGATTCCGCGGCGACTCGCGTTTATCCACATGGCTGACCCGCATCGTCGCTAACGAGGCCCTGCAGCGGCTGCGGCACCGGCCGGCCAGTGAGCGGCCGCACGCCCCTGAGGCTTCGTACGGAGCACAGGTGATCCCATTCCCCGGAGCCGCGCAGCAATCCAACAACCCGGAGAGCACGATGGCCCAACGAGAAATCTGCCGCCTCGTAGAGCAAGCGATCGACGCGCTGCCGCAAGAATTTCGCACAGTGCTGGTCGCGCGTGTCCTCGAAGGCATGAGCATCGAGGAAACCGCGGGATTGCTCGACATTAAGCCAGAGACAGTGAAAACGCGCCTGCATCGCGCGCGACGCCTCCTGAAGGAGTCGCTCGCTGACCACGTCGGTGGCCTTTTCAACGACGTGTTTCCCTTCGACGGCCAACGCTGCGCGCATTTCACCAATGCCGTCCTGGCCCGTCTCAACGCTTCGAACTAGAATCGGGAACTTTATTCGAGGCGCTGCATCCAATCCTTCGAAAGAGAGCGATCCGATCCTCGGTCGCCAGAAAACGGAGGATAAGAGATGCGTTTTCCGATCGGAAGTACAGCAGCAGCATTTTTGTGGGTAGCGGCCGCATCGACGGGGCAGGCGACCGACAAGCTAACCGACCCACAGATCGCGCACATCGCCTATACGGCGGGGAATCTCGACATCAACGCCGCGCAACTCGCCCTTCAGAAGTCCAAGAGCAAGGATGTGCGCGCCTTCGCCGAGAACATGGTCAAGGATCATACGGCGGTAAACGATCAGGCGCTCGCGCTGGTCAAGAAGCTCAAGGTCACACCGGAAGACAATGCGACCAGCAAGAGCCTCACCAAAGATGCAGCCGATAAGCTTGTAGACCTAGACAAGCTCTCCGGCGCGGCATTCGACAAAGCCTACGTCCACACCGAGGTCGCATTCCACAAGACTGTCAATGAGGCGTTGTCGTCAACACTGATCCCAAACGCCAGCAATGCCGAGCTGAAAAGCCTCCTGCAGACCGGTCTCAAGATATTTCAGGGCCACGAGCAGCATGCCGGGCATCTCGCCAGTCAACTCCACTAAGTGTGTCTAATGAGGATGACGAAGATGCCTGGAACTTGGCTTCGCCTAGCGGTTGCTAGCTTCATCGCGGTTCTGCTGGCTGCACCATCATCGGCGGGTGAGATCGTGCGGGTCACGATAAATGACCTGGCGTTCTCGCCGGCCCAGACCACTGTAAAGGTTGGCGACACGATCGAATGGGTGAACGGCGACTTCGTCGATCACACGGCGACCGACAAAGGCGGCGCATGGGATCTCGCTATTGCTGCCGGCAAGACCGCGCGGCTACCGATCCCAACTGCGGGCACGTTTACCTACTACTGCAAATTTCATCCTGGCATGACGGGGCGTATCGATGTCGACGCAAAGTGACCGGCTGGCTCGCCAGAACCTGCAATGGCCTGATCCGGAAGCCCTAAGTAGGCCTCCGATGTCCGAGGTCGAAGCGGCCTTCTGCACCATCATCCGTTGGACCGGGGAAAATCCCGATCGGGATGGATTGGCCGAGACGCCGCAGCGCATGGCACGAGCCTATGAGGAATACTTCAAAGGCTACGCCGAGGACCCAGAGGCGATTCTGTCGAAGACCTTCGAGGAGACCGAGGGCTACGACGAGATGATCCTGTTGCGCGGCGTCCGCTTCGAGAGCCACTGCGAGCACCATATGGCGCCAATCATTGGACGCGCGTGGGTAGCCTACATCCCTAACGGCCGCGTCGTCGGCATCTCCAAGCTCGCGCGCGTCGTCGAGATCTATGCCAGGCGCCTGCAGATCCAGGAGAAGATGACCGCCCAGATCGCCAACGCTATCAACACGGTTCTGCAGCCGCAGGGCGTCGGCGTGGTCTTGAAGGCCGAGCACTTCTGCATGACCGCACGCGGGATCATGAAGCCCGGCACCGACCTCGTCACCTCGCGCATGCTCGGTGTGTTTCGCGATAGCGCGATCACCCGCCAAGAGTTCCTGAACGAAACAATCCGGCCGTGATTCTAGCGGCAAGTTCTTCGTCCACTTTGGACTCCAAGCGGACATGGACGGGCACGTAGTCGTAAGGATGCCGCTGCACGCGCCAATGTCGGCTTGCTCGGGAGGCTGTTCCCTAATTCCGGGGCTGGGTGTCAAGCTCTCAGTGATCATCCTTGCCGGGCCCATGGTTCTCTTCGCGGTCAGGGCGAACCTGCCGCACGATGGGCGCAGACTGACGCTGGCGGATCAATGTGTGAAACGCAGTTGCATGGACGTGCTCTGCAAAGCCTCTCGCGATCTCGCCACCGCCATCGTCCCGGCAGGGACGCCTTTCTCCCGCTGACGGGAACTTAGGTCGGGTACCTCAACCAGGTGCAGTCCTCTCGTGGCCTCGAGCGCGAGTGCGGGAGGAACTTGGAGCTGATCTGGTCGGGTCGCTTGGCACCTGACTTCAAGACCATCGCCGATTTCCGGCGAGACAACGGTCCCGCCATTCGCAAGGTATGCCAGCAGTTCGTCGCCCTTTGCCGCGGGCTAGATCTCCTGGACGCCAGCATCGTCGCGATCGACGGCAGCAAGTTCAAAGCTGTCAACGCGAAGACGAAGAGTTTCACGCGCGAGAAGCTCAAGCGGCGTCTTGGAGAGATCGATGCGGCGATAGAAAAGTATCTCGTCGAGCTCGACCGTGCCGATGAGGTGGTGAGCAAGACCGGCATGGCAGTACCGGAGGCTCGGCTTGCCCGCGCGATCAAGAAATTGGCCCACTGCAGACGAGAGGCCAATGCCTTGAACGCGATTGAGCGGCGCATGGATCAAAGTGGTGAGACGCAGGTCTCGCTGACGGATCCTGACGCCCGCGCCATGGCGACGACGAGCAGAAAGCCCCGTGTGGTCGGCTACAATGTGCAAAGCGCCGTCGAGACTTTGTCGATGATGGCGCTTGCGGCGCGGAAGGTGATGCCCAACGACGATGTCGAGGCAGTTGCCGACAAGGGATACTACAAGGGCGAGGAGATCGTGGCGTGCGAAGAGGCGGGCATCCCGGTCACAGTGCCCAAGCCCCACACCTCCAACGCAGCCGCCCATGGCCGCTTCGATCGCGCCGACTTCACCTACATCGCCGGCGATGATGCCTATGTCTGTCCTGCCGGCGCGCGACTGACGTACCGCTTCACGAACACCGAGGCCGGAAAGACGTTGCACTCGTACTGGACAGACGCTTGTGGAAGCTGCGCCATCAAAGACCGGTGCACCACCAGCAAGGAACGCCGTGTTCGTCGCTGGGAGCACGAGAGCGTCCTCGAGCGGGTTCAGAAGCGGCTCGACGACGACCCCAACAAGATGTCGTTACGGTGCCAAACCGTCGAGCACCCGTTCGGAACAATCAAGGCCTGGATGGGCGCCACTCACTTCAAGATGAAGACGCTGAAGCACGTCGCCACCGAAATGGCGCTGCACGTGCTGGCATACAATCTGAAGCGGGTGATGGCGATCCTCGGAGTGCAGGAGCTGCTGAGGGCGATGTGAGGGGGCGACCGCCCGCCGCGTGCCGTCCTCGATCGACACCGACGCCAGTTCTCACACAGCCTCATACAAGAAGCAGACATGCAAACTGCTTCTGGCGTTGAACTGCCGCCACTCCGTTGTGAAGTCGGCTCTGCCGAGAGGCTGTGTGAGAACGAAGGAGCGGCCAACCCACTGACACGACCGGGTGTCGGCTTGTGACCCTCAGATCGCTCCGAGCAGCTTCGGCACTCCGAGGATCGCCATCACCCGCTTCAGATTGTAGGC
>JAEXXM010000082.1 GCA_023405815.1 Pseudomonadota bacterium
GCCTACAATCTGAAGCGGGTGATGGCGATCCTCGGAGTGCCGAAGCTGCTCGGAGCGATCTGAGGGTCACAAGCCGACACCCGGTCGTGTCAGTGGGTTGGCCGCTCCTTCGTTCTCACACAGCCTCGTACAACATGCGTCATTGTCTCGAGCGCCTGTCGGAACGGAAGGACTTGCGTGCGAGTGTCGCCGATCGCGTGCGCGCGGCAGTGCGGGCGCGATTGCCGGAAGGGGCGCCCCCGATCGAGGTCATTGCCACCGAGCTGCGGCTGCCGGTGGGCGTCATCCAGCGTGAGCTCGGTTACGACGGCATGTCCTTCAGCGCGCTCATAGAGGCAACGCGCCGCGATCTTGCTCTTTCATATCTCAGGCAGCGGCAGCTCTCGCTGTCCGAGATCGCGTTTCTGCTCGGCTATTCGGAGCTTTCGGCGTTCAGCCGGGCCGTGCGGCGGTGGACCGGCACCTCGCCGCGTGCCCTGCGCGCGTCGCTGCGCGAAGACCAGAGCGGGAATTAGGGCCTATTTCAGCGCATCGAGGCTCTCAGGCAGAATCTGTCCGCCGTCGACGATAATCGTCTGACCGGTGATGTAGTTTGCCTCCTTGGAGGCGAGGAACAGGGCCGCATAGCCGATGTCCTCGACCGTGCCGAGCTTCTTCAGCGGGATCGATGCCGACATGGACTGCTCGTATTCCGGTCCCAACGCGGCGAGTCCTTCTGTGAGGATGTTGCCTGGCAGGACGGAGTTGACGGTGATGCCGTACTTTGCCAGCTCGAGACAGGCGGTGCGCATGAATCCGAGCTGGCCGGCCTTGCTCGCGCCGTAGTGCGTCCAGCCGGGAAAACCGGTGACCGGCCCGGTGATCGAAGAGGTGATCACGACGCGGCCCTGATTGGATTTCTTGAGGTATGGCAGCGTTGCCTTAAGCGACAGGAACGTGCCCTTTAGGTTGGCGTCGAGCACCGTGTCCCAATCCTCGGGCGACAACTCCTCGATGCGCCCCTGAGGGAATATGCCGGCATTGGCGCACAGCACGTCGATGCCGCCGAACGCGGTTGCCGCCGCCTCGGCCATCATCTGCATGTCCTCCATTTTGGTGACGTCGGCGGCAAATCCCTTCGCCGTGCCGCCGGTCATGGCCAGCTCGGCCGCGCATGCTTCGGCTTCTGCAAGGCTGCGCGACACGACGAGCACCTTGGCGCCGTTCCCGGCGAATACCCTGGCGATGCCCTTGCCGATGCCCTTGCTGCCGCCGGTCACGATGACCGACCGTCCGGCGATGGATGTCAGCATGCATATCTCCACGAAATGTGTCGTCGTTAGCCCTCTGCGAGGCTACACCTCGCCAACGTTTGCGTTTTGACCTTGACGGAAGCGAACTTGACCGATCCTTTCAGCCAAGGCGCATGAGCGCCTTCAGCTCGTCGGCGGACATGACGTTGCAGTAGATCATGTTGATGATCTCCAGCTCCTTTCGGTGCAGCTCTTCCGAGCCGGCGGCGCAGCAATCTTCCACGACGACGACTGAGAAGCTTTCGTCGGCAAGGCTGCGCACGGTCGAGGAGACGCACTGGTCGGTGAAGATGCCGCAGCAGACAACCGTCTTGATCCCGAGGTTGGTCAGGATGAGCCGCAGATTGGTTCCCGTAAGCGCGCTGTCGGTCGTCTTGTTGACGACAATCTCGTCACCCTGAGGGCCGAGGGCGGGAATGACCTGTGATGGCTCGCCGTCCTTGGGCAGGAGCAGGTTGTTCCACCCGGGCATCCTCTGGGACAAGGAGCGGTCGCGGCCGTCGAGCGTGTGGCATGCAATGCGGGCGAACAGGCATTCGATCCTTGCCGCACGGAAGAGGCGCAGGAGTTCGCTCGTCCGCGGAATGACGGTGCCGTGCATGCGCGCGTGAAAGGGTGTCCAGGCATCATAGCGGCGCTGCTCGTCACTCGGGAGCGAGGCCCTGTCCGGTCGTTCGAGGTAGGTGTTCTGCACGTCGATAACGAGCAATGCCGTGTGCGGCGGGTCGAGGTCAGGGTCGGCGGGCTCGGGAGCGCCGTCGTAATAGATCGAGCGAAATTCCGACTTCCAGCTCATGGGGACCTCGCCGTGCCGTTCATGCAGGAATTCGCCCGAGGCTAGCCGAACTACGGCGGCGACGCTTGACCGGGGTTGGCGTTTGTTTGCCGCGGATTGAACAGGGGTGCCGTTAACGGTCAAGACTGGAGGGCGTCTCGTCAGGTAGATTGCACTTTCCATGAGGTGCAGCCGTGGCCAGAACCCAGAAGATTCTCGAGCTCAATGCTTTCGACGCACGTTCGGCCGCCGGGCTCGAGCCGGAAACCGAGCAGCTCATCGCGCGGCGTCAGCAGACGTTCGGGCCAACATCGATGCTGTTCTACAAGCGACCGCTGCATATCGTTCGGGCGGAGGGCGTGTGGCTGATTGCGGCAGACGGCACGCGCTATCTCGACGCCTACAACAACGTGCCTTCGATCGGCCACTGCCATCCGGCGGTGGTCGAGGCCGTGTCGCGCCAGATGGGCATCCTCAACACCCACACGCGCTATCTCTACGACAATGTCTACGCCTATGCCGAGCGGCTGCTCGGTACCATGCCGGCTGAGATCTCGAACATCGTCTTCACGTGCACGGGTAGCGAAAGCGTCGACTTTGCCATGCGCGTTGCACGCACCCTGACGGGGGGCGCAGGGTTCATCGTCACCGAGAACGCCTATCATGGGAACACTTCGGCGGTGACCGAGGTCTCTCCGGCGTCGGCCAGCTCGGAGCCGCGCAATCCCAACGTGTTTCTGGTGCCGGCGCCCGACACGTATCGCGGGGGCTCTGCCGAGCTTGGTGCGCGCTTTGCGGCGAGTGTCAAGGAAGCCATCGCTGCAATGCAGGCACGCGGCATCAAGCTTGCTGCCTTCATTGCAGATAGCATCTTCTCGAGCGACGGCGTGTTTCCGGGCGATGCGGGCTTCCTTGCGGAAACCGCGGATGTCGTGCATGTCGCCGGCGGGCTCTACATTGCCGACGAGGTGCAGCCCGGCTTTGCGCGGACTGGGGAGGCGCTGTGGGGCTTCGCGCGACACGGGATCGTGCCCGATCTCGTCGCGCTCGGTAAGCCGATGGGAAACGGCTATCCCATGGGCGGGGTCGCCATAAAGCCTGATCTCCTGGCAGAGTTTGGCGCGCGCAACGGCTATTTCAATACATTCGGCGGCAACCCTGTCGCTGCAGCCGCCGGGATGGCCGTTCTGGAGACGATCGAGTCGGAGGGGTTACAGGAGAATGCGCGCTCGACGGGCGCGTACCTTCTCGGCGGGTTGAGATCGGTCGCAGCGGGTTCGCCGGTCGTCGGCGACGTACGGGGGGGGGGGCTCTATCGCGGCGTCGAGCTAGTACGAGACAAGGCGAGCAAGGCGCCAGATGCCGCCGTCGCCGAGCGCATTGTCAACGCCATGCGTGAAAAAGGCGTCCTCATCGGTACCGCGGGCCTCAACGGGAACATCCTGAAGATTCGCCCACCATTGCCGTTCGGGCGCGAGCATGCCGATATCCTTCTCGCAGCATTTGCCGATGCAGTCGCTCGGCTCTAACCGGAACGAGAGGCCATGGAGCCGAAGCACTTCATCGACGGGGCATGGGTTGCGCCTATTGGCGGCGGCAAGCTGGACGTGATCAACCCGGCCAACGAGCAGGTCTTTGCCCAAATCGCGGCGGGGACAGCCGTAGACATCGACAAGGCGGTGGCTGCGGCGATGGTGGCTGGGCGCGGGGCATGGTCGCGCACGACGGGACGCGAGCGCGCCGTTATTCTGCGGGCGATCGCGGCGGGAATCGAGGCGGAGAAGCAATCACTGGCCGAGATGGAAGTGCGCGACAACGGCAAGCCGTTGCCGGAGGCGCTGGGGGACATTGCAGACGCGGCCTACTGCTTCAATCTCTATGCCTCGTATGCCGAGGAGCTCGACGACAACCAGGGGGCGCCGATCGCGGTGCCGGATGCGCGCTTCAGGACAACGGTCAAATACATGCCGGCGGGCGTCGCCGGGCTCATCGTGCCCTGGAACTATCCGTTGCTCATGGCGGCGTGGAAGGTAGCGCCGGCCATCGCGGCGGGATGCACGCTGGTGCTGAAGCCGTCCGAGTTCACCTCGCTGACGGCACTCGAGCTGGCGCGCATCTGTCAGGAGGCCGGGTTGCCGGCGGGTGTCGTCAATGTCGTCACTGGCCTCGGGGCGGAAGCGGGCGCGGCGCTCGCGGCGCATCCCGGCGTTCGAAAGCTGGCATTCACCGGTTCCGTGCCGACGGGAATTGCGGTAGCGACCGCAGCTGCACGCGACGTCAAAAGCGTCAGCCTGGAGCTCGGCGGCAAGTCACCAATCGTGGTGTTCGACGACGCTGATTTCGAGCAGGTCGTCGAATGGGTGATGTTCGGGATCTTCTGGAACCAGGGCCAGGTGTGCAGCGCCACGTCGCGGCTGATCGTCCAATCCGGGATTGCGGAAAGGTTGATCGAGCGGCTCGCCGATGAGGCGAAGAAGATCAAGATCGGCGACGGCATGGGCGAGGGGGTATTGCTCGGCCCTCTGGTGAGCCGACAGCAGTACGACAAGGTGCTCGGCTATATGGAGATCGGCAAGCGCGAGGCGCGGCTCGTTTGCGGCGGCGGGCGACCAACCGGCTTCAATGCCGGCTATTTCGTCGAGCCCACCATCTTCGCCGACGTCTCGCCTGAAGCGAGAATATGGAAGGAAGAAATATTCGGGCCGGTGCTGTCGGTGGCGACGTTCAGCACGGAGGACGAGGCGGTGAGGCTTGCGAACGACAGCGAGTTCGGTCTTGCCGCGGCGGTCATGTCGAGGGACATCGAACGGGCTGAGCGCGTCGCCGACCGCTTCGAGGCGGGCGTCGTGTGGATTAACTGCTCGCAGCCAAACTTCCTCGAGCCGCCGTGGGGAGGGATGAAGAAAAGCGGCGTCGGGCGCGAGCTCGGCACCTGGGGTCTGAAGAACTTCCTCGAGGTCAAGCAGATTACCGCCTACACGACAAAAGAGCCGTGGGGCTGGTACCTGAAGTAAGCGACATCGGGTCCGATAGAGTGGCGCGGCGCGGTAGAGTCAAGTCTACCACGCCGCGACCGCGCGCTACCACGTGTAGACGTACTTGAGGTTCCAGCTGTTGTTGTCGGAGTGGTTCTGGCCTTTGAAGCTCGTCGAGTAGCGACCGGTAATCGACTGGCCCTTGTAGGTGAACACCATTAGCCCAAGACCGCCGTCGACAACCCAGGATTCGGGCACAAGGTCGTATGCGTCGGTGTGCTCATAGTCGAGGGCGATGAAGGGCTCGAGCCAAGGGTTGATCCGCCAGCCGAAGCGGTTGTTGGTGTAGAACGTGGTGCCCGGCTTGATGCCGTCGAGGTTCGGCGATTGCCACATGAAGCCGGCATCGCCGGTCCAATCGAGTTCCCAGATCAGCGGCGTGTACCAAAGCAAGCTGGTCAGGTTTTTCCAGTTGCCGTCGCTGACGCTCTTGTCGCCCCAGGGAATCTGGACGAACGAGTGGATGCCGAATGTCGACTCGGGTGTCGGTTTGAACCAGGCGGCGAAGCCCGTATATGTGTCGCCAAAGCCGCTGCGACGACGGTTCTCCGGATCGACGGCGTCGCGGTCGCGAATGGAGATCTCCGGCTGGATCACCTCCCAGGCAAGGCCGATGTTGCGGTTGAAGTCCGGCGTCCAGAAGTGGACGTATTTTGAAAGGCCGACGATGCGCTGGGCGCCGGAGCCGTTCACGAGATCGCCGTTGGCGTCCCAGCGTTGCGAGTCGTTCTGCACGTAGCCGTACTGAACGAAGACGTTGAAGGGTTCGAAATTCACCGGCAGATCGTACTCGTGCGGACCGATGACGTCGAACACAATCTGGGCACGTGCGGGCTCAGCTGCCAGGAGCGCGCAACCTGCCGCCAGCGCCGTAGTCGCGACGCGCAGAGGCAGCCGCTCCACCGAACAGAGCCAGTTCTTTGAGGCCATTCCCTGTATCCTCTTTTTGCATTCAGCATTCGGACGCAGCCGACCGTCTCGCTGGAAGCGACCAGCAAGCCATCGCCCCGTCAGGCATGGCCTCCGGGCTCATTGGATGATCGGCGAACTAGATTGGACGCAGACGGCTGCCGTACTGGGCAGCTCACTCACGGCTCATCCTGAGAAGCTGGACGGCCTACGCTGGCGATGACGCCAAGGTTGGAATGCAACGGAGTGACCAGCGGTCGGCGACGAGACTACCGACCGCTGGCCGTTTGGGAGGTCAGAATGCCGGACAATGGAGCGAAACTCCGGCCGTCTACCCGGCAGTCAAGATGCTGAGCAGAAGCGTCTCGATGGTGCCGGTGCGTCCTCCCCTTTCCCCCGTGACAAATTATGCAGCGACACTCATGCTGCCGGTCGCCGAATTAAGCGTCCGACAATATCAGCAATCTGCTCACTGCAATCGTTGTGCCAATGCCGATCTAGTTTTTCTGACCGAAAATGGTCCCGTATAAATAGTTGATTATCATTGGTGATTGTTCTTTTTCCGATCGTGTTTGTGGTCCGCAGCTCAGGGGCGATGTGTAACTCTGGCTTGGGCGCGTTACAGTGTGTCTGACCGTCTGCGAAATGGTCCGGCGGGAGAAATTCTGGAGGATATCCGCATTACTGCAAAGTGCGCCTGCGTTTTGGCTTTGTTTTTTTTTTTTGAGAAGGGCTTTTTGCGCCAGCTCTTATCGATGGAAGGGAATTCGCTCAGGGCTTGCGGCGTGGCGCAGGCATCAGGTCGGTGATGGTGCCTTCGAACATCTCGGCTGCCTGAGCGAAGGTTTCCGACAGCGTCGGGTGGGGGTGAATGGTGGCGGCGATGTCGGTGGCATCGGCGCCCATCTCGATGGCGAGCGCGGCCTCGGCGATGAGGTCGCCAGCGTTTGGGCCGACGATGCCGCAGCCGAGGATGCGATGCGTCTCCGGATCGAAGAGTACTTTCGTGACCCCATCGTCACGGCCCAGGGAGAGAGAGCGTCCGGAGGCGCCCCAAGGGAACGTGCCTTTGCCAAATGCGATGCCCTTGGCCTTAGCGTCGGTCTCCGTCAGTCCCACCCATGCCACCTCGGGATCGGTGTAGGCGACCGAGGCGATGACGCGGGCATCGAAGGCAACGTTCCTTCCGGCCGCGACCTCGGCGGCAACCTTTCCTTCATGCACGGCCTTGTGGGCCAGCATGGGCTGGCCGACGATATCGCCGATGGCGAAGATGTGCGCGATGTTGGTGCGCATCTGGCGGTCGACGCCGATGTATCCCCGCTCGTCGACGGTGACGCCGGCGGCTTCGAGGTTGAGTTTTTTTCCGTTCGGCGTGCGCCCGACGGCGACGAGGATCTTGTCGAAGCTCAGCGTGGCCGGTGCTGCAGGGTCTTCCAACGTCACCGCGAGCTTTGCGCCACTTGCATCGACGCTGGTGACCTTGGTGCCGAGCAGGATGCTGTCGTAGCGCGCCTTGATCCGCTTCATGAGCGGCTTGACGATGTCGGCGTCGGCGCCGGGAATGATTTGATCCATCAGCTCGGCGATGGTCACGCGGCTGCCGAGGGCATGATAGACGGTCGCCATCTCGAGGCCGATGATGCCGCCACCGATGACAAGCAGCGTCTCGGGTACGTCGTCGATCTCGAGCGCACCCGTCGAGTCGATGATGCGCGGGTCGGATGCGGGCAGGAAGGGAAGCCGCACGGGCTCCGAGCCTGCGGCGATGATCGCCTGCTGGAAGGTGAGCCGCGTCGTTTCCCCGTCGCGTTCGACTTCGATCACGTGAGGGGAGAGGAAGCGGCCGGTGCCATTGACGACGGTGACGATGCGCTGCTTCGCCAGCGCCGCCAGGCCCCCCGTCAGCCGCTTGATGACATCGTTCTTCCAGCCGCGCAGCTTGTCGAGGTCGATCGATGGCGCGGCAAAGCTCACTCCCGCGCCGGCAAAGTCCTTCGCCTCGTCGATGACCTTGGCGGCGTGCAGCAAGGCTTTGGAGGGAATGCAGCCGACATTGAGGCACACGCCGCCCAGCACCGACGCGCGCTCGATAAGCACGACCTTCTTGCCGAGGTCGGCGGCACGGAACGCAGCCGTGTAGCCGCCAGGGCCGGCGCCGAGCACGAGGAGCTCGGCTTCCATATCGGAGGGATGCGTCATGATCACAGCACCAGTTGGCGGACGTCGCCGAGGATTTCCGCCAGGCGGCGCGTGAAGCGGGCAGCGAGGGCGCCGTCGATGACGCGGTGGTCGTAGGAGAGGCAGAGCGGCAGCATGAGACGCGGGACGAAACTGTCGCCGTCCCAGACTGGAGTCATGCGCGCATGCACGACGCCGAGGATGGCCACCTCCGGCGCGTTGACAATGGGCGTGAAGTTGGTACCGCCGATGCCTCCGAGGCTGGAGATGGAGAACGTGGCGCCTTGAATGTCGGCCGGTGAGATCCTTCCCTCGCGCATCTTCTGCGAGACTGCCGCCAGCTCCTGGCTGAGCTCGATGATGCGCTTGCGATCGACGTCCTTGATGACCGGGACGACGAGCCCATCGGGCGTGTCCACCGCGACGCCGATATTATAGTAGTGCTTCAGGATCAGCTCGTCGCCCGCGGGCGAGAGCGAGGCGTTGAACTCGGGATGCTGCTTCAGCGCCGCGACAGTCGCCATGAGCAGGAACGACAGCAACGTTACGCGGTAGCCCTTGTCCCTGGCGCCGGCGTCGAGCTCCTTGCGATAGGCTTCGAGCTCGGTGATGTCCGCCTCGTCAGTATGCGTGACGTGCGGGATGTTGAGCCATGCCCGGTGCAGGTGCGGGCCGGACAATCGCTTGAGACGCGACAGCGGCTTGACGCTGACCGGCCCGAACTTGGCGAAGTCCTGCGTCGGGATGGTGGGAATGGCAGCACCGGGCGCAGCGCCGCCGCCCGCGAGCGCACGCTTCACGTCCTCCTTGGTGATGCGGCCTTTCTCGCCGGTGCCCTTGAGCTTGGTCGCATCGACATCGAGTTCGCGTGCGAGGCGGCGGACGGATGGGCTGGCATAGATGCCGCCGAAGTCGACAGGCGCAGGAAACGGACCTGACTGAGTGTTGCCCGGTGCAGGGGCGGCACCTGCTGCCTCTTCGCGCGCGCTGCCGTTAGCAACGGCGGGCGTCGAAGTTTGCGCAGACTTCATCTGATTGTCGTTGCTCGGCGCCTTCTCCGCTTGCCCTTCCGGCTCCAGCTTGAGGATGAGGCTGCCTTGGCTCACCTTTTCGCCCACGCCAATGTGGATTTCGGCGACGCGACCGGATTGCGGGGCCGGCACCTCCATCGTCGCCTTGTCGGATTCGAGCGTGACGAGCGGATCCTCCGCGCGCACGCTGTCGCCGGGCTTCACCAGCACCTCGATGACGGGAACGTCGGCGAAGTTGCCGATGTCCGGGACCCTGACCTCGATCGTGCTCATTGCTTCCTAGTCCACGTTGCGCGGCTCATGCCTTCACCGGATTGGGCTTGTCGGGGTCGATGCCGTAGCGGGCGAGTGCGTCGGCGACGGTGGTCGATGGCACCTTGTTCTCGTCGGCCAGGGCTTTGAGCGCCGACACGGCGACGAAATGGCGATCGACCTCGAAGTGGAAACGCAGCTTGCGCCGATAGTCGGAGCGGCCGAAGCCGTCGGTGCCGAGCACGCCGTATGAGTAGGGCACGAAGGCGCGCACCTGGTCGGCAAATGCCTTCATGTAGTCGGTCGAAGCGACGGTGGGCCCGGCTGGCCGCTGCAACATGATCCGCGTGATGTAGGGGACGCGCGGCGTCTCGAGCGGATGCAAGAGGTTCCAGCGCTCGACCTCCTGCGCCTCGCGTGCAAGCTCGGTGAAGCTCGTCACGCTCCAGATGTCGGCGCCAATGCCAAAATCCTTCTCGAGCAGATCGGCACCGGCAATCACCTCGCGCAGGATCGCGCCAGAGCCCATGAGGTGCACGCGGTGCGCGCCCTTCTTCCCCTCGGTGCTGCGGAGGAGATACATGCCCTTGATGACGCCGTCCTCTGCGCCCTCGGGCATCGCGGGGTGGGCGTAGTTCTCGTTCAAAACGGTGAGGTAATAGAAGACGTCCTCCTGGCGCTCCAGCATGCGCCGAAGGCCGTTCTGGATGATGATGGCCAGCTCGTAGGCGTAGGTCGGGTCATAGGACACGCAGTTGGGAATCGTCGCCGACAAGAGGTGGCTGTGGCCGTCCTCGTGCTGCAGGCCCTCGCCGTTCAAGGTCGTGCGGCCGGAGGTGCCGCCGATGAGAAAGCCGCGGGCACGGCTGTCGCCGGCGGCCCAGGCGAGATCGCCGACGCGCTGGAAGCCGAACATCGAGTAGAAGATGTAGAAGGGGATCATCGGAAAGTTCGAGGTGGAGTAGCTCGTCGCCGCGGCGATCCACGACGACATCGCCCCCGCCTCGTTGATGCCCTCCTGCAGCATCTGTCCGCGGCTGTCCTCCTTGTAGAACATCAGTTCACCGGCATCGGACGGGCGGTAGAGCTGGCCGACCTGGCTGAAGATGCCGAACTGGCGGAACATGCCCTCCATGCCGAAGGTGCGGCTCTCGTCGGGCACGATCGGCACGACGCGCGGGCCGAGCGTCTTGTCGCGCAACAGGGTCGAGAGCACGCGCACGAACGCCATCGTGGTGGAGATCTCGCGATCCTCGGTGCTCTTGAGCTGGGCTTCGAACGCCGACAACGGCGGAGCTTGCAGGCTTTCGGAGCGTTGGCGGCGTGCGGGCAGATAGCCGCCCAAGGCTTCGCGGCGCGCTTTGAGGTAGCGCATCTCCTCAGAGTCCTCGGCAAAGCGGATGAACGGCAGCTTCTCGATATCCGCCTCGCTGACCGGCACCTGGAAGCGGTCGCGGAACTGACGCAGCGCGTCTGTCTCCATCTTCTTCTGCTGATGAATGATCATCTGCGCCTCGCCGGCGTTGCCCATGCCGTAGCCTTTGACGGTCTTGGCGAGGATGACGGTCGGCTGGCCGCGGTGCTCGGTGGCGGCCTTGTAGGCGGCATACACCTTCGATGGGTCGTGACCGCCGCGCGTCAACTTCCAGACGCGCTCGTCGGACCAGTCGGCGACCATCGCCGCGGTCTCCGGATAGCGGCCGAAGAAATTCTTGCGGATGTAGGCGCCGTCCTTTGACTTGAAGTCCTGGTAGTCGCCATCGACGCACTCCTCCATCAAGTGGCGCAGCTTGCCTGACGTGTCACGCGCCAGAAGCTCGTCCCAGTTCGAGCCCCAGATGACCTTGATGACGTTCCAGCCGGCGCCGCGGAAGACGCCTTCCAGCTCCTGGATGATCTTGCCGTTGCCGCGCACCGGACCATCAAGGCGCTGCAGGTTGCAGTTGACGACGAAGATGAGGTTATCGAGCTTCTCGCGACCAGCAAGGGAGATGGCGCCGAGGCTTTCGGGCTCATCCATCTCGCCGTCGCCGCAGAACACCCACACATGGCGGTTCTCGGTGTCGAGGAGGTCACGGCCCTTGAGGTACTTCAGGAAACGCGCCTGATAGATCGCCATGATGGGGCCAAGCCCCATCGACACGGTGGGGAACTGCCAGAAGTCCGGCATCAGCCAGGGGTGCGGATAAGAGGAGACGCCGGCCCCGTCGACCTCCTGGCGGAAATTGCAGAGCTGCTCCTCGCTGAGGCGTCCTTCGAGGAACGCGCGCGCATAGATGCCGGGCGACGAATGGCCCTGGATGAAGAGCAAGTCGCCGCCGTGTGTCTCCGACGGGGCGTGCCAGAAGTGCTCGAAGCCCGTGTCGTAGAGCGTGGCGGCGGACTGGAAGCTGGCGATATGACCTCCGAGCTCGGAGGATTCCTTGTTGGCACGCAGCACGATCATGGCTGCGTTCCAGCGTATCGCCGAGCGGATGCGGTGCTCGACGTCGATGTGCCCCTGGTGCTTGGGCTCGTGATCGACGGGAATGGTGTTGACGTAAGCGGTTTGCGCCGCGAACGGCAGGCGGGCGCCGGAGCGCCGCGCCGCCTCGACCGCGGTACCAAGCACCTCGTCGGCGCGGCGGGCGCCGTCGAATGCGATCACCGAAGAGATCGCATCCTCCCACTCGCGCTCCTCGCGCAGCTTGTCGCTGGTCTCATCCTGCATCGGTCCGGTCCTTGATCAGGGCGCACGTCTCCCGGCCGTCGTGCAGCGGGCCTGCAACACGACGGAAGGATCCGAGGATTTTCGCGGGTCATTGGGGATGCCGCCGGCTCGGCGGCATCCCATTCTCTGGGGCTGGCTTCGCTATACCTTCAGCTTCTCCCCGGTCGGCAAGCTGCGCAGCCGCTGGCCGGTTGCGGCGAAGATGGCGTTGCACAGCGCCGGCGCGAACGGCGGCACGCCGGGCTCACCGACGCCGGCGGCATGCTGTGCCTCGGACGTCGGCTCGATGATGTGGACGTTCACCTTCTGCGGGAAATTCTCCATGCGCGCGACGGAGAAGTCTCCGAAGTTCGACTGCTCGACGCGGCCGTCCTTGAAGGTGATGCCGCTATACATGGCGGTTGACATCCCCATCACGGCAGCGCCCTCCACCTGCGAGCGGATGCGCTCCGGGTTGATATAGAAGCCGCAGTCGATGGCCGTCGTGACCTCCGGAACGCGGATGGTGCCGTCGTCGGCTATCACAGTGTGGACCACCGTCGCCACGTAGGTGACGAACGAGCGATGCACGGCGATTCCGAGGCCCTGTCGCGCTGGCAGCGTTTTTCCCCAGCCGGCCTTCTCCGCGGCGACGTTGACGACGTTCTTCATGCGCGCCGTGTCGATCGGGAACTCCGGATACGGCTCGCCGTAGTTCCAGAAGTCCTCAGGCATGCCCGCCGTCTTTACGTCGATCACGCGGTCGGGGCCTATCAGCTCGATGAGCAGGTCCTTTGGATCGCGGCCCAGCTTGTGGGCGAGCTCGGCGACGAACGACTGCACTGCGAACGCCCGCGGGATATTCGACACCGAGCGGAACCAGCCGATGCGCGTGTGGGCAAATGCCTGTCCGTTCTCGCAGCGGATGTTGGGGATGTCGAACGGCATATCGACGAAGCCCATGCCGTACTCGATCTTGAACTGGTAGCCGGTGTCCTCCGCAAAGGTCGAGATGATGGAGGGGGCCACAGTGCGGTGCCGCCAGCCGGTCACCTTGCCGGACTTGTCTAGCGCCACCTCGATCCGCTCCACGGACGTCGTGTGATAAAAGGCGTGCTGGAGGTCGTCCTCGCGCGTCCATTGTACGCGCACGGGCACGCCGCCGAGCAACTTCGAGAGCTGCACCGCCTCGATGGCGAAGTCGCACTTGGATTTTCGACCGAAGCCGCCGCCGAGCAGCGTGACGTGCACGGTCACGTTCTCGATCGGGACATTCATCGTCTTGGCTATGTCCTCACGGGTCCCATAGGGACTCTGGACGGGCGCCCAGACTTCGATCTTGCCATCGACGATGCGGGCGAGCGCTACCGGCGGCTCCATGGCGGCCTGGGCGACGTGATCCTGTACGTACTCGCCTGAGAATACCTCTGCCGCTCCGGCGAAGGCCGCGTCGGTATCGCCTTGATTGCGGATAACCTTGCCCGGCTTTCTCGCCGCGGCGATCATCGCTTCCCGATAGGCTGGCGAATTGTAGACCGCGTTGGGACCGTCCTCCCATTCGATCGCAAGCTTGTCGCGGCCCTGAAGCGCGGCGTACGTCGAGGTGGCGATGACGGCGACGCCGCCGAGCGGAGCAAACTTGGCCGGAGCCTTCCACCCGTCGAACTGATGCACGGCCTCTACGCCGGGGACCTTCTTGGCCTCGCTCGCGTCGAGCTTCTTGACCTTGCCGCCGACGACGGGAGGCCGGGCGATGACCGCATACTTCATTCCAGGCAGACGCACGTCGGCGCCGTACAGGGCCTTGCCAACAGTGATGTCGTGGAGGTCGACGATCTGCGTCTTCCCTTTGCCCATGTAGCGAAACTCGCTTGGCTTCTTGAAGACGAGCTGATCGCGCCGCGGCACCGGCATGGACATGGCAATGGTCGCCAACTCGCCATAGCCGAGCTTCTTATTCGTTTCCGCAAGCTTGCCGTCGGCTCCCTTCGCGAGCTGAACGACCTCGTGGTTCTTGGACGCGCAGAGCGAGCGATCGATGCCCCAGTGCACGGCGGCAGCGGCCTCGAGCATGAAGCGCATTGCCGCGCCGCACTCGCGCATCGGCTGGATGAAATGGCGGACACTGCGAGAGCCGTCGGTGTCCTGATTGCCGTAGCGTGGCTCGTCGCCTGGAGCCTGGATGACGCGCACGCGCGACCAATCGGCTTCCATCTCGTCGGCGACGACCATGGGAAGGCTCGTCTTGGCGCCGGTTCCCATCTCGGAGCGATGGGCGACGATGGTGACTTGTCCGTCGCTTTCGATGGCGACGAAGACGTGAGGATCGCTGACGACACCATGTGGCATCCCGGCGCCGCCGGTAGGGTAAGCATCGAAGGCGTCGGCCACGCCGGGAACGATCTGCAGCGCCAGCGCGACGCCCGACGTCTTGAGCACGCCGCCGAGGAAGGAGCGTCGGCTGACGTTCTCGATGATGGCCCGTGCCTGCGGTGCGGCCGGCGATTGGTTCTGTTTCTCGAAGTAATGCAGCATGGTCATACGCCTCCCGCCGCGACGCGAACGGCTGCGTGAATGCGCTGGTAGCATCCACATCTGCAGATGTTGCCGGTCATCTCCTCGACGATCTCGGCATCGCTCGGCGCACGGTTCCTCGCGAGAAGGGAGGCTGCTTGCATGATCTGACCGGCCTGGCAGAACCCGCACTGGGGCACGTTCAAGTCGCGCCATGCCTTCTGCACGGGATGGTTGCCATCGGGACTGAGGCCTTCGATTGTCGTTACCTTCTTGCCGGCGGTATCGCTTACGGCCGTCAGGCAGCCGCGGACAGCGGCGCCGTCGAGATGTACGGTGCAGGCGCCGCAGAGGCCGGCGCCGCAACCGTACTTGGTCCCAGTGAGCCCAAGCTCGTCACGCACAAACCAAAGGAGAGGCGTATTGGGGTCGCCGTCAAAGTCATAGTCTTTGCCGTTCACACTGATGGTGAGCATTGCTGTCCTCCCTTTGCCCGCGAGAAGTTGCCCACTGCTTGCTCCATTCCCCGACCCGCGGTGCAAGGGAACCGCGGGTCGGAGTCGTCTAAGATCAGTCGCCGAGTGCGAACACCCAAACCGATCCGCCTTCAGGGACCGACTTCTCCCAGCCGGCCTGGTCGTGCATCTTGCCCTGGATCCACTGCGCGTCGACGCCATAGCCAGAGACGACGGCAATGTACTGCTTGCCATCGATAGAGAAGCTGCTCGGCGGCGAGATGATGCCCGACGGCGTCGGGAACTCCCACAGCAGCTTGCCAGTCTTCTCGTCATAAGCGCGGAACATGCGGTCGTTGGTGCCCCCGGCGAAGAGCACGCCGCCGCCGGTGGCGAGGATCGAGCCCCAGTTCCACGACCCGCTGTAGGTATTCCGCCAGACCTCCTTGCCACCATCGACACTCCAGGCCTGGATACCGCCGATGTATGGGAAGTTGTCATCGACCTTGAGGTCGAGGCGATTGATGTCGACGCCGGCCGACCATTGACCCGGCAGTACGGGCTGGATCATTCCCGTCAACGTCATGCAGTGATTGTCGTTGAAGGGGATGTAGAGCATGCCGGTCTTCGGGCTGTATGCTTCATAGGGCCAATCCTTGCCGCCCCAGAGACTTGGGCAATAGGTTGCCGTTTTTCCAGTGCCGGGCACGGCGACCTCGTTGTAGGTCGGGCGCCCCGTCTTCGGATCGATGCTCTTGAAGACAGTGTTCTTCACGTAGCCCTTGGACTTGTCGTAGGTAATCTTGCCCTTGGCGTCGCGCTCCAGCCAATACAGCACGCCGTTGCGCTGCGCGCTGATCATGCCGGAGACCTTCTTACCGTCGCGGTCGAACTCGACGAGGGTCGGTGCGTTCATGCCCGCCCAGTCCCAGGAGTCGTTCCAATGGTACTGGAAGTGGCCGAGGATATCGCCGTTGTCAGGATTGAGAGACACGACAGATGCCAGATAGAGGTTGTCACCCGGGCGCTGGTCGCCGAGCCAGGGCGCGCCGTTGCCGACACCCCAATAGATGACATCGTTCTTGGCGTCGTAGTTGCCCGGCATCCACATGGTGCCGCCGCCGTTCTTCCAGGAATCCTTCCAGCGTCCTTCCTGTGGCCAGGTCTCAGATCCAGGCTCACCGGGGGCGGGCACGGAATAGCGCGTCCAGGCGAGCTTGCCAGTTTCGGCATCGAACGCCTTGAGGAAGCCGCGCACGCCGAACTCGCCACCTGACGGGCCGACGATGATCTTGCCCTTCACGGCCAATGGCGCCGAGGTGATATAGGCGCTTTCCTTCTGCCAATCGCAGACTTGAGACTCCCAGATTTTCGTGCCGGTCTTGGGATCCAATGCGGTCAGCATGCAATCGACGCTGGCGATGTAGACTTTGTCTCCCCAGAGCGCCACGCCGCGATTGGTCATGTGCAGCGTGCTGAAGCCCTCGGGCAACTCACGCTGGTAGCGCCACAGTAACCGGCCGGTCTTGGCGTTGAACGCCAAGACCTGATTGCGCGGCGTAGCGACGAACATGTATTCGCCGTTGATGATGGCGGGTGCCTCGTGCCCCGAGGTCACGCCGGTAGCTGCTGACCAAACAGGTTTCAGCTTGGCGACGTTCGAAGTCGTGATCTGGTCGAGCGGTGTATAGCTCCATCCCTGATAGTTGCCTTTGGCGAGCAGCCAATTCTCCGGCTCCGGGTTGGCGAGACGCGCATCCGTGACGGGCTTGTAGTCAGCCGCGTGCAGAGCCGATGCGACGGTCATTGCGAGCGCCGCGACGGGTAGTCGTAGTTTCATCATGTCCTCCCAGCTTTTTTGGATTGGTCTAGTCGGCGTGTGGCGGCTTCTGCTGCTCACACCGCGGGCGGCCCGATCGGTCCGTCCAACTTCCCCGCAACAACCAGCGCGCCATCGGTGATGGTGATCGGGAGCATTGCGAGCCTGCGCGTGGCCGGCCCGTGTGCAACGGCTCCGTCGTTTCCGACGTCGAATGTGGAGCCGTGGCAGTTGCAGACGATCATGCGCTTGTTGTCGTGGATGCCCGTGATCGGGCAGCCGTTGTGTGTGCAGACGGCCGAGTACGCGACGATGCCGTCAGCCGAATGCGGCTTCGTCGACGGGCCGATCTCGTCCTCCTTCAGGCGCACGAGCAGAATGAGGCTGGCGCGCGACTGAATAACCGTCTGCGTCTTGGGGTCCATCGGATAGGCGAGGAGAGGCGCTTCGCCGAGCTTCACGTCAGCGGGGGCAACGATCTTCCCCTCGTTATCGCCACTCATGAATGTCAGTCGATCACCGGGCTCCGGACGTTGACTGCGCGCGGCCTCAGCGAACGCCGCCGATCCTGTAAGGATTTCCGTGGCTGCCGCACAACCGGCAAGCGCTAGCCCTTTCACGATCGCACGACGCCCGAGGCAAGCGCATTCCCCCTCTCGCCCGACAATGCTGCCGGTCGCTGTCTCCTTCGGCATCCTTACTCCCCAAGATTTTCTTGCGTGGTCTTGCGAGGCTCTCGGCGGCGAACGTACCGACGAAATCCCCGTGCAAAGGGAAAAGGCACAAACCATGCCAATCGGGAAACTTCGGCCTGTGTGCTGCTAGACTTGCCGAAATCAGTGCGGATTCTCGGGCCGATAGATGCATCTCATCTTTCGGCGCCTGCCCACTCGGTGCATCGCAGCCGTGTCCGCGGACAGCGCCGCGTTACACGCCGAGGGTCGATCTGTCACAGAGCTGCGATCGGCGCTCCGGGGGCTACGGCGCGCTTCGCGTCACTCACGCGCAACAGGGCGAGGGAGAAAGGGTAGCGATCATCGGGCGCGGTCAGGTCGCTGCCGCGAGCGAAGATGCCGACAAGATGATGATTTCCTCGCGTTCGTCCGAGTTGAGCGACGAGCGGTGAAGCACGTGGCGCACCGCATGCTGCGCGTGCACGGCTGAACTTGGCACACGCCTTGCCTTCCTTGCTTTGCGTAAGCGTTCCCGCGCTGTGCGTTCGGGTACGCAAAAGAGTACGCGACGCGTGAAGTCGCGACTGTATTCGTAGGAGTAAGCGTAATGCGTGGGGGAAATCGAATGCTCTGCTACGCCATCGTCATGATGGCGTCGGCTGCGGGCGTGATCCAAGGTGACAGGGCCTTGGCCGCAGATCTCGGTGGCGATTGCTGCTCCGATCTGGAGGAAAGAATAGCTGAACTCGAGGCCACGACGGTTCGGAAGGGAAATCGGAAGGTCTCATTCTCGATTTCAGGCTTCCTCAGTCAGCAAGTGATGTACTGGGACGACGGCAACGAGAGCAACGTGTATGTCAACGGTCAGGCGCCTGACCTTGCAACGCGCTTCACGTTCGCCGGCGAGGCGATTATCAGCCCGGGCTGGAAAGCGGGCTATCAACTGACGGTATCCCTCGATGCGACGGACGCGCTACTGGTCGATCAGAACAACTCGAACGTCGGCACTGGTATCGATCTCATTCACTCCAATTGGTACCTGCAAAGCGACAGTCTCGGCCGCTTGACGGTCGGCAAGCAGTCGCACGCCTCGGATAACGCGGCGCTCGATTCTGATCTGTCGGGGACGCTCATTGCCGCCAACACGGTGACCTTCGACGGCGCTTCCTTCCGGCTGCGGCCGAAGGGTGGCCTTTCTGGCGCCGCAGGCCTTTCGTCCGCCACATGGTGGGATCTGGCGTTCTTCTGCCAGTCGACGCAGCTCGGGATCGGAGGCGATTGCGCCGGTGATCGCAGAAATGCCGTCCGCTACGATACGCCTGCCTTCGGCGGCCTGGTTCTGTCGGCTTCCTGGGGCGAGGACGACTTCTGGGATGTGTCGGCGCGTTGGAAAGGCGAGTGGCAGGACTTCCAACTGGCCCTCAGCGGCGCCTACACGTCGGCCACGGACCTGGCCTTCGGCGATGCCACCTACACGCAGGTTGGCGGCTTCATCAAGCACAACCCATCTGGACTATGGGTGCACGCGCTCTATGGCGAGGAAGGGGCATCGCTGCCGGGCACGCAGGATGACTCGCACTACTACATCAAGGCTGGTCTCACGCAGAAATGGGTCTCGCTCGGCAGCACGCACATCTACGGCGAGTACGGGCAGAACCATGACATGCATTCGGCCTATCCGGCGGGAACCGCGAGCCTCTGCGCCGACTTCTTCGGCGTCGGTGGCAGCATCAGCAACGCGTGCGGCGGCGCGGCTGACACCACCGTCAGTCTCAGCGGCACCGAAGCGACCCGCATCGGCATAGGCCTCGTGCAGGACATCGATACCGCGTCAATGCAGCTTTGGGCGAAGTGGCGCATGCATCAGCTCGAAGCTACATTCGTCGATAGCGGTGTCGCCGGGAAGCAGAAGTTCGAGGACTTCAACATGGGCATCGTCGGCGCCATCATCTTCTTCTGAGCGCGGAAACCTCCGAATTCTCGCGCGCAGCCTTGGGGGCGACTTCGGTCGCCCCCTCTTTTTTGCCTATGAGCGCCGGACCTTTGTGCGATCAGCGCATTGCGGGAGGCAGCGTGTCAGGCATCAACGATGACGAGATGCACACGCTTGGGTCCGTGCGCCGGCCGAACGATGATGCCTCCGACATCGGCGGTGCGCGAGGGACCGGAGATCACGTTGACGGTGCGTGGCCAGGTCTCCCGCTGCATGCGGCGCCAGACATCCTCGGGGTGAGCCACGATATCGGAGGCGCGCAGCACGACCACGTGCAGATCTGGAAGGAAATTTAGGCTCGTGGGGCTGTCAGGGCCAGACGCCAAGACGACGCTGCCTGTTTCGGCGATGCCGGCCAGTGCCGGTGTCACGCTCAGGTGCTCGACGGGGCGCCCGGCGCCGCGAGTGATCCTCCAATCCGAGGGCCATTCGACAGGGCTGAGCGCGGGCGCTACGCTGATATCGGGGGTTTCGTCGCGGGGGAGCAGCGCGCGTACCGCGGGGGGGAGCATCTGCAGCGAGGCTACGCGTTCGATAGTGAAGTTGTTGGCCGCGGCCTTGGCGAAAAACGTCGACAGAAGATCGCTGTCGAGATGCACCTTGGGGCCGGCGGGGCGAGCCGCTATACGCTCGGCGAGTGCGGCTTCATCAGCATCCGACCGTTGGCGGTCACCGAGCGCTGTTCGGATCCGTTTCAGGATTTCCTCGCGTCCCAACGTACTACCTTTGTGTTTTTGCTTTGGCCCAGGCGGCATGGAAGGTCGCGCCCTGCGGCGCCGGCATATCACGCCCGATGGTCCATCCGGAAGCGAGCGGCAAGCGGCGGAAACTGCCACGGGAGCGCCCGAGCAAGCCGCCGAATGCAACAATGATGCGCGTTACGCCGTGATAGAGCATCGGGCGCGTCGCGAGCCACGCCCACGCTTCAATGCCCCACCGGGCCTTGCCGCGAATAAAGCCGGCTTCCCACTGGTCGTGGCGCAGGCGCCGGAGCATGTCAGGCAGCGGAATCTTCACCGGACAAACCTGCTGGCAACGTCCGTTGAGCGTGCAGGCGTGCGGTAGCTCCTGGGCCTTCTCGTGTCCCGCGATCATTGGCGTGAGCACGGCGCCCATCGGGCCGGGATAGACCCAGCCGTAGGCGTGGCCGCCTACTGAGAGGTACACGGGGCAGTGGTTCATGCATGCTGCACAACGGATGCAGCGGAGCATCGGCCGGTAAGCGCCTTCCAGCATCTTCGTGCGGCCGTTGTCGATGAGAACGACGTGGTATTCCTCTGGGCCGTCGAGGTCACCCTCGCGGCGGGGACCGGTCGAGTAGGTAACGTAGCTCGTCACATCCATGCCAAGTGCGCTGCGAGCCAACAGGCGCAGCAGCACGGCGGCGTCGTTGAGAGTCGGTACCACCTTCTCGATGCCGGCGGTGACGATATGCACGCGTGCCAGCGTCGAGGTGAGATCGCCGTTGCCCTCGTTGGTTACGATGACGTTCGAGCCCGTCTCGGCCACGAGGAAGTTGGCGCCGGTGATGCCAACGTCGGCGGAGAAAAACTTGCCACGCAGGATCGACCGCACCTGGCCGATCAACTCTGCGGGGTCCTCTACGCGCTCGGTGAAGCCGTAGCGGCGATGATGCTCGTGAAATAGGGAGGCTATCTGGCTCGTCGTCTTGTGGATCGTCGGCATGACGATGTGGCTGGGGGTCTCCTTCGCGAGCTGGACGATATATTCGCCCGCGTCGGTCTCGATCACGTCCAGGCCGTCGGCCTCGAGCGCGTCGTTGAGCCCGATCTCCTCCGACACCATGGACTTGCCCTTGGTGACGGTCTTGGCGCCGACGCGCGCGCAGATGTCCCGCACGATGCGGCAAGCCTCCTCCGCATCCGAGGCCCAATGCACTTGGCCGCCGCGTTTGACGACCTCGGCCTCGTAGCGCGTCAGGTAGTAGTCGAGGTTCGCGAGCGTGTGATCCTTGATGACGCGCCCTGCTTCGCGCATCGCCTCGAACTCCGGGAGCGCGGCGACGGCACGAGCGCGCGCGGCGACGAAGCCGCCCTTGAGGTTGGCGATGGAGTGCTGCAGGTCCTCATCGGCAAGGGCTTGCGCTGCGCGGGCCTGGAAGCTTGGCGATAGAATGCCCATCAGGACTTCTCCGGCGCGCCGATTCCCGGGCCGTCGGCGATTCCTGCGAGAACCTCTGCGGCGTGGAAGACGCGGGTTGTCTTGCCGAGACGTCGCAGCCTTCCGGTGATGTTGAGAAGGCATCCGAGATCGCCACCGAGCAGCGTGTCGGCGCCGCTCATCTCCAGGTTGCCAACCTTGTCCGAGACCATCTTGATAGAAATATCGGGATACTTGACGCAGAACGTGCCGCCGAAGCCGCAGCACGTCTCCGAATCCTGCAACTCGGACAGCTCGAGCCCCTCGATTTGCGCGAGGAGCCGGCGCGGCTGGGACTTTATGCCGAGTGTCCTCAGCCCGGAGCAACTGTCGTGGTACGTCACCCTCCCTTCATAGGTGACGCCCTCGATGCGAAGGCCACGCACATCGGTCAAGAAGGACATCAGCTCGTAGCTTCGTTCAGCAAGTGAGGTCGCACGCGCACTCCATTCGGGATCGTCCGTGAACATCTCCGGGTAGTCCTTGCGGATCGTCGCCATGCACGACCCCGACGGGCCCACCACGAAATCGAAGCTGGAGAAGGTCTCGATGACCTGCCTGGCGATGCGCCGTGCAGCCTTGCTGTCGCCGCTGTTGTAGGCGGGTTGCCCGCAGCAGACCTGCCGAGGCGGAACCTCAACGAGGCAGCCAGCGTCCTCGAGGAGCTTCACGGCGGCGAAACCGACACTGGGGCGAAAGAGGTCGACGAGACACGTGACGAAGAGCGCCACCCGCGGGGGCGGGTGGGCGGCGCCACTGGTGATTTCGGACACGGACATGAGATCGTCGACCTCAAACGATGCGATCAGTGAACAAGGAGATTGAAGGGCCAGAAGTAGGCCTGTCCCATCACCAGCAAGCCGACGAGCATGGCCAGCGCTACGCTGTGGAAGAACACGAAGCGCAATATCGTTCCTTCGTGCCCGTACCAACGCGTGGCGGTCGAGGCGACGACAATGCTCTGGGCGTCTATCATCTTGCCCATGACGCCGCCGGAGCTGTTGGCTGCAGCCATGAGTGTGGAGTTGATGCCGAGCTGCTCGGCGCTGACTTTCTGCAGGCCGCCGAAGAGCACGTTCGAAGCAGTGTCGGATCCGGTCAGAGCGACGCCGAGCCAGCCGATCAGAGTGCCGAAGAACGGGTAGAGCCAGCCGCTATTGGCGAGAGCGAGCCCGAGCGTTGCGTCAGTGCCGGAGTAGCGCGTCACGAAGCCAATCGCGAGCATGCCGGCGATCGTCAGCAGCGAGTAGCGGACCTGATAGAGGCTGCGCGCGTAAATGCGCACGATGCCGACCGGGCCGAACCCGAGCGCGAAGCCCGACAGCAGGCCAGCCAGGAGAATGCCAGTGCCGGTCGCCGACAGCAGGTTGAATGTGTAGACGGCGGCTTCGGCATGCGGGGTGGCGACGACGGGCGGTACCTTCTGCACCAGCTCGTGCAGACCTGCGACCGGGTATTTGTAGATCCAGAGGCTGTCGAGATAGGCCTTGCCCTGAGGGGTTCCCCAGGCAAACACGAAGATGCTGAGCAGGAGCCAGGGAATCCAGGCGCGGAATACGGCCCAGCGTGATGCTGGCGCCGCTGCGACCGCCGCGGCCCCCACGCTCGATGCGCCGATGGGTTGGGTGCTCGCGACATCCTTGCCGTCGGTACCGGTCATCACCGATTTCGGCTGCCAGACCTTCAGGAATAGCGCCAGGCAGACCATCGAGCAGACGGCAGCGATGATGTCGACGAGCCATGGACCGTGATAGTTCGAGACGAGGTATTGCGGCACGGCAAAAGAAACGCCCGCGACGAGCACGGGCGGCCAAACCTCCAACATGCGGCGGAAGCCGACGAAGGCCCAGATAAGCCAAAAGGGGACGATGACCGAGAAGAAGGGAAGCTGGCGGCCGATCATTCCGCTGAGCTCGTGAAGGTCGATCCCGGTGACGGCAGAAAGTGCGATGACGGGCGAGCCCAGTGCACCGAAGGCAACGGGTGCCGTATTGGCGATGAGCGACAGCCCGGAGGCCGACAGGGGCGAGAAGCCAAGTCCGATCAGCATGGCAGCCGTCACCGCGACCGGCGTGCCGAAGCCGGCGGCGCCCTCGAAGAACGCTCCCAGCGAGAAGGCGATGAAGAGGAGCTGCAGGCGCCTGTCGTCGCTGATGTTGCGAATGCTCTGCTGCAGCAACGTGAACTCGCCGTTCTCGTTGGTGAGCTGATAGAGGAAGATAACGTTGAGGATGATCCAACCGATCGGTAGCAGGCCGAAGGCGGCGCCATATGCTGCTGCTCGTGCCGCCATATCCGGCGGCATACCGAAGCCGAGCGTGGCGACGATCAACGCTGCGCCCAAGCCAAGCAGTGCAGCAACGTGGGCCTTTATCTCGAAGAAGGCGATTGCGCCCAGCAGCACCACGACAGGCACTGCCGCTGCCGCCGCGGAGAGCAGCATGTTCCCGAATGGGTCATAGATTTGAGACCACACGACATTTCCACCCCGTTAGACGACGGGCTGGTCGCGACATGCGCCGCCCGTTCTATTGGTAATATTATTAGACCACGCATGCTCTATGGTGCAATAGATTGTTTCTATTGACAGCGTTGGGTCATAGATTGCACCATTGCGACAATTGGTGCCAGCTATGGTCCGCACGGATGATCGAATGACCGAACGCATTCGTCCTCAGAAAGTCGCCGAGGCGATCGCTGATCACCTCGAGAAGCTTATTCTACAAGGGGTGTTGAGGCCGGGCGAGCGGCTAACGCCGGAGCGCGAGCTGGCCGAGAAGCTGGACGTCTCGCGTCCCTCACTGCGGGAGGCGATCGACATGCTCGCGGCGCGGGGGCTTCTGCGCACGACGCGCGGGGGGACCTTCATCGCGCAGTTCCTGTCGCCGCTGCTGAAGCCGCTTGCGTCTCTCCTGGAAGATAACCCGCAGGCGACCGCCGACTATTTTGAGTTTCGCCAGGTCATCGACGCGCAGGCCGCACGCTACGCCGCCATGCGTGCCTCGGAGCTCGACCGCAAGGCGATCCAAGCTGCGATTAACCAGATCAAGACGGCGCACGAGTTCGAGGATCCGACGCAGGAAGCCCAGGCCGACGTCGATTTTCACCTTGCCATCTACGAAGCCGCTCACAACGCCGTTTTGCTGCATATCATGAGAGCGTTGGTCGAATTGCTACGCAGCAACATCTTCTATAGCCGCCAGCAGCTCTATCAGCGGCCGAACGTGCGCGAGAAGCTTCTTGCTCAGCACGTGGCCATCGCGGAAGCGATCTTCGCGGGCAAACCCAAGGCGGCCGAAGCAGCCGCCGCAAACCACGTGGCGTTCACCTTCGACACCGTCGAGGAAATTCGCCGAGACAGCCAAAGGCTCGAGGCATCACTCTTGCGGGTTGGCCGGAGCGACTATCTGGCGAGCTGAGGGATCGCTACGACAAAAAAAAGTGGCTCGTCGGGAGGGACGAGATGGATGGGATGGAGTACGAAAAGGCCGGGCAGTCAGGATCTCGCGAATACGTACACACGAAGAAGATCTTCGACGAGATCGCGCGTGATGGCAGTCGGGCTGGCCAAGGGGACAGTCTCGTCGTTTCCTCCTGGAAGCGTTGTGTCACGCAGCACAAGCTCGATCCGAACCGGCATAGCGGACCGGAGATCGTAACGCAGCCGGAGTTGAAGACTGCGAGCGACGCGCTCGACATGCTGACGCATGTCGCCAAGCCGGACATCGCCAGGCTCATGAACCGCCTGGCATCGGCGAACTACGTCATCATGCTTTCCGACGCCAACGGCATTGCGCTCGACGTGCTCAGCTCGGCTCCTGCCGACCGAGCTCTACGACGCGTCGGGGTATGCGCAGGCGCGGCGTGGGGCGAGGAGAATGCCGGCACGAACGGGATCGGGACGTCGATTGCCGCCGGCTGCGGCGTGACCGTGCACCGCTCGCAGCATTTCTTTCCAGCCTACCTGGGCCTCACATGCACGGCCGCCCCGATCTTCGATGCCGCCGGCAACGTGATTGCCGCGCTCGATGCCTCGGCGGTCGCCGATCTGCCGCAAGAGATGCAATTCTTCGTGCTCGATCTCTTGGTGGAAACGACCCGGTGCATTGAGCGGCGCTATTTCCTCAAGCGCAACAAGGATCGCCACATCCTGCGTATCGAGTGGGGGCTCGACTGCGCCGTGAAGGGCAACGGCGCGATGATCGCGCTCGACGACAACGGTGCACCGGTCGAGATACTCGGCGGCACGACGGAACATCGCCTTCCGGAGCGCGCGGCGCTGATAGGAAAGCCGCTTTCGGGCTTTCTCGACATCAATTGGCAGGACGGCAGTCCCCAGAAAGACGGAGAGAGCGTCGAGCGCATCGGCATTGCGCGGGTGAAGGGCAGCGATCGGCCGTGCTTTGCGAGTCTGATCGCGCCGGCCGGACGCCCCTCGCCGCTGCGCGCCTCCAAGCAGCCGGCACAGTCCAGTACTCAGCGTGCGCCAGTGGCGGCGCAGGGGAACTGGCTGGGCCTCGAGGCGCTAGCCGGCAGAGACCCGACCATGCTCGAGCATTTGCGCACCATCAAGCAGCTGGTCGACAAGCGGCTTCCGATCCTTCTGCATGGCGAGACCGGCACCGGCAAGGAGGAGTTTGCGCGCGGTATCCATCTCGCCGGCGCGCGCGCAAATGGTCCGTTCGTTGCCATCGACTGCTCATCCATCCCGGAGAGTCTCATAGAGAGCGAGCTGTTCGGCTACGAGACGGGAACGTTCACCGGTGCGCGCCGGGAGGGACGCAAGGGCCGCATCGCCGAAGCAAACGGCGGCACGCTGTTCCTCGACGAGATCGGCGACATGCCGTTGCAGCTGCAGACGCGCCTGCTGCGGGTCCTGGCGCAGAGCGAGGTGGTTCCTCTCGGCTCGACCAAGCCGACCAAGGTCGACTTCAACGTCATCTGCGCCAGTCACCAGGATCTGCCGAAGCTCGTTTCCGACGGGCGCTTCCGGCAGGATCTCTACTATCGCATTGCCGGCATCCGGCTGGAGCTTCCGCCGTTGCGCGCTCGTGCGGATAAGGCCGATGTGATCCTCTCTGCGCTGGCGATCGAGGCGGCACATATGGGCCTCGATAATCCTCCGCGTCTGTCGCCCAAGGCGCTGCAAATTCTCGTTGCCCAGCCGTGGGCGGGCAACATGCGCGAGTTGCGTCTCGCTATGCGTTACGCGCTCGCCTGCGCCGACCGCGACGAGATCGAGCATACGCGTCTTCCGACATGGCTCGATCTCAATGCCGGAGATGGCGCCAGTCCGGTTGCGGGCGAGGAGGTCATTGCGCCCGACCTCGTCGATGTACTGGAGCGAAATGGCTGGTGCATCTCCGACGCTGCGAGCGAGCTCAGCGTCAGTCGGCAGACGCTCTACCGCTGGATCAAGAAGCTGGAAATCAACCGACCGACCTGAAGTCTCATGGCAGGTCGCACCGGGAGCCTCGGGGGAGCGCAGCGTTGCGTTGAAGCGATGAACATCGAAATGCAGCCAGGCAGCCGCCCGGTCAGCCTGCTGGCGCAGGAGAGCGTTCTGCCGGTGATGTGGAGGTGGCGCTGCGAGGGGGTGCGAGCCGCACTCGTGACCCTCGTAGGGATCGATGGATCGGCCCCGCGACCTCTCGGCGCGCAAATGGTCGTCGCCGAGGATGGAAGATACTTCGGCTACGTTTCCGGTGGTTGCCTCGAGCGGTCGATTGCCATCGAGGCGCTGGACGTCATCCGCGCCGGGCAAAACCGTCTCGTGCGCTATGGGCGCGGGTCCAAGTACATAGATGTCCGGTTGCCGTGCGACAGCGGGCTTGATTTCCAGTTCGACTGCACGATGAGCTCGGAGCTGCTCGGTGCCAGCGTCTTGCACATTGCCGCTCGACGCCGGTTTGCGCTCGATACTGATCTCGCGAGCGGCGTGAGCAATATCACCATTCTCAATGACGAAGAGCGCGCAGAAAGCGTGCGGTGCGGCAATCACTTCAGGCGCGTCTATTTTCCGCATCCTCGCCTGCTGCTTCTTGGAAGTGGGCCTGCTGTTCCTGGGCTGGCGGCATTGGCGCGCGCAACTGGGCTCGACACGGAGGTGTGGACGCCGGATGAGAGCACGCGCGATCAAGTGCGGGACGCGGGCCTAAACGTCATTTCCGAGAGCGAACTGCCTGATAGTGTCGTCGATAGGCTCGATTCCGCATCTGCCGTGGTGCTGGCCTTCCACGAGCACGACGTCGAGCCGGCGCTCCTAATGCGCCTCCTAAAGCGCGACTGCTTTTATATCGGTGCCCTCGGTAGTCGGGGCGCCCACAGGGCGCGGCTCCGCGCTCTCATGGATCTCGGCGTGAAGGAAGGCGATATGGTTCGCATACGCGCGCCAGTAGGCACGATCCAGAATGCCAAGAGCAAGGCAACACTCGCTGTAGGAATCCTGGCGGAGCTGATGGCAGCCGCCAAGGAGCACCACCTCATCTGCTGAGCTTGCCCGGCCGCGCGCTCGGAGAATTTTGCTCATTTATTCACCGATTGACGACTACCTGCTGGGCAGAGCCCGCATCCCTCGCCAGCGGCGATTCCTTATAAATCCTTGAGAAACATGCGCTTGGGCTCCTGGCACGTCCCTTGCCTATGAGTATTACGATTTTCTCGTTTCGTAATACTCGGCTGACGTGTGCAAGGAGGATGGCATGGGGTGCAAGTCTCGCCTGGGCATGGTGCTCGGGCTCGCGTTTTCTCTTTTTGCCGGAGCATTCGGTGCGGCTTCGGCCAGCCCGCTGAAGATCGCTTATAGCGATTGGCCTGGCTGGGTGGCGTGGCAGGTCGCCATCGAGAAGGGCTGGTTCAAGGAAGAAGGCGTCGACGTCGCGTTCGAATGGTTCGACTACGTACCGTCGATGGATGCCTTCAGCGCGGGCAAGGTCGATGCCGTGTGCATGACCAATGGCGACGCGCTGGTGGTCGGCGCAGCAGGCGCCAAGAGCGTCATGATTCTCATCAACGACTACTCCAACGGCAACGACATGATTGTCGCCAAGCCGGGGATCAAGACGCTCAAGGACCTGGTCGGCAAGAAGGTTGGCCTCGAGGTCGGCTTCGTCGACCACCTTTTGCTGCTCAATGGCCTCGAGAAGGCGGGCATCAAAGAGTCGGACGTCACGCTCGTCAACACCAAGACGAACGAGACGCCGCAGGTTCTGGCCTCGGGTGACGTCGATGCCATCGGCGCGTGGCAGCCGAGCTCGGGTCAGGCGCTCAAGTTGGTACCCGGCTCAGCCGCCATCTACACGTCGGCCGACGAGCCGGGTCTCATCTACGACGTGCTGGCCGTCAATCCCGCGAGTCTCGCGAGCCGTCGCGCCGACTGGCTGAAAGTGGTGAAGGTGTGGGGCAAGGTCGTCGCCTACATCAACGACCCGAAGACTGCAGACGACGCGTTGAAGATTCTCGCCGGACGCGTCGGCCTGAAGCCGGAGGAGTACAAGCCGTTCCTGGGCGGCACCAAGCTTCTGACGCTCGCAGAGGGCGCAAAGGTCTACGAGAAGGGCGATGGGTTCAAGTCGCTCTACGGCTCGACGCAGATCGTCGACAACTTCAACATCAAGTACGAAGTCTACAAGGAGAAGCAGGACGTCGCCTCCTATATCGATCCGTCGCTGACTGACGAGGCAGCCAAGTAGCAGGCAGGACTGTTCGGTCGGCTCGAGCTCGAGGGCATCGATGAGACGCGCGAAGTTGTTCATGGTCAGGGGGCCGCTGTCGCCCACGTCGAGGACGCTCTTCGCCGTTCTCTCCTTCGTGCTGCCGATCGTGGTGTGGTGCGCGGTTAGCTACGTGCCGTGGATATGGCACCCCATGGTCCTCGTATCGGACCCCGGTAGCGTCAGCTACTTCAAGGTCGGCATGCGGGTGCCGCGCGAAACGTTCGACCGAGAGGTCGAGACCTCAAGACAGAGCGGGGCGGCCGTGCCCATGGGCCGCCCCGCCAATCCGGTCTACCTGCCGGCGCCGCATCAGGTGCTGGCGGCGTTCTACACCTCATTCACGACGCCGCCGCAGACGCGCGACGGAAAGTGGCTGCACGAGAGCCTCTGGCACAGCGTGCAGATCATCTTCTGGGGCTTTGTGATCTCCTCCATGATCGGCGTCCCGCTCGGCATTCTGTGCGGGGCTTACTCGGGGGTCTCGCGCACGACGGAGCCGTTCACCGAGTTCTTCCGCTATTTGCCGGCTCCGGCGTTCGGCGCGCTCGCCGTGGCGATCCTCGGCATCTACGACGGACCGAAGATCGCCATCATCGTCATCGGCACGCTGTTTCAGCAGATCCTCGTGATAGCCAACACGACGCGCACGCTGGACTATCCTCTGGTCGAGGCCGCGATGACCCTTGGGACCAAGCGGCGGCAGATGCTTTCGCGCGTCGTCATCCCGGCCGTGCTGCCGGCTATCTTTCGCGACCAGCGCATTCTGCTCGGTTGGGCATGGACGTACCTGATCGTGGCCGAGCTCATCGGCACCTCATCCGGTATCACGTGGTTCATCACGCAGCAGGCGCGCTACCAGGACTTTTCCAACGTCTATGCCGCGATCATCATCATCGGCATCCTCGGTTTGACGACAGACCTGGCGCTGGCGTTCGTCGGCAAGCGACTCTTCACCTGGGATCGCACGGGGGAGACGAGGTAGCGATGGACAAGATGGTAACATCGACGAGCTATCTCGATCAGTCCGACATCGTGCGGGAGCGTTTTGCGCGGCTGAAGGCGCGAGATGTCATTCTCGAGGTGCGCAACCTCAACAAGGTCTTCAACGTGCGCGGGAAGGAGACGACCGCGCTGCGCGACGTGAGCTTCACCACGCATCGGCGCGAGTTTCTATGCGTCATCGGCCCCTCCGGATGCGGGAAGTCTACCCTGATCCGCATCCTCGCGGGGCTCGAGGCGCAGACATCTGGCGACGTTCTGCTCGACGGCAAGCCCGTGGTCGGCCCCGGGCGCGACCGGGGCATGGTGTTCCAGACCTACACGCTCTTCCCGTGGCTGACGGTGAAGAAGAACGTGATGTTCGGGTTGGAAGTGAACAACGCTGGAAAGACGGAAGCCGAGGCGCAGGCGCTGCAGTGGCTCGACCTCGTCGGCCTTTCGAAGTTCGCCGACAGCTATCCCTACCAGCTTTCGGGCGGCATGAAGCAGCGCGTTGCCATCGTCCGCGCGCTAGCGAACCAGCCGCGCATCCTGCTGATGGACGAGCCATTTGGTGCTCTCGACGCGCAGACGCGCGCGCGCATGCAGGCGCATCTGCTCGAGATATGGCGCAAGATCGACATCACCGTCGTCTTCATCACGCACGATCTCGATGAGGCAATCTTCCTCGCCGACCGCATCTTGGTGCTGAAGCCGCATCCAGGCGAGGTGATCGAGATGATCGAGGTGCCGGTCCCGCGCCCGCGGCACGAAAGCCAGGTCAACACGGAGGAGTTCTTGGCGACGCGCCGGCGTCTCGACGAGCTCATTCATTCGCGTGGCGGCGATCATTCGGACGATGAGGACGATGACGCTGGCCTTCACGCGGCGCTGGCTCGACTGACGGACGTAACGGACAACGTGGAATAGGGTTTTGCCGATGCTTTGGTCCGAGCGGACATGGGCAGAGTTCGATTCCGACCTTGCGGGGGCGCGAGGGTGCGCGATCCTACCTGTCGGCGCGACGGAACAGCATGGACCGCATCTCGGCACTGGAATGGATTTCGTTCTCGCCGATCGGCTGTGCGCGGCGGTGTCCGAGCGAACAAGAGTGCCGATGCTACCGACGCTACCCTATGGATGCTCGCTTGGGCATAGCCGCCGCTGGCCCGGGACGATCGCGTTGCAGCCGACGACGCTCATCAACGTAGTCAAGGAGATCGGGGACTGGGCCTATCACAGCGGCGTGCGTCGGCTGTTCATCGTCAACACGCATGTGACAAACTTTGCCCCGCTGCGCTGCGCGCTCGAAATGCTGCGGGCCGACCACGACGACATGATGGTCGCGGTGCTGAATTCGGCGCACCTGAGCCCTCGAGTGCGGGAAGCGCATTTTGCTGACGGCGATGACTGGCATGCGAACGCAGCCGAGACGTCTCTGGTGCTCGCGGTCGCGCCGGAAATCGTGAGGCCGGAGCTGATCGGCGCGGCAGATGACCCGGATCGAACCGAAGGACTGGTGTTCTCCCATCCGGTCAATCGCACGAGCCTCAACGGCGTCACGGGCACGCCGAGCAGCGGCAGCATCGAGCAGGGCAAAGAGTTGTTCGCGTGGATGGTCGAGGACCTCAGCGCAATCGTCGAACGCGGGATGAGCGAGGAGCCGCCACTCGGCTACTCCTATTTCTCCAGAGCTACAGTGTAGGCAAGCACGGATGTGAATGAGGGAAGCATGACGGCGACAGGGCATATCGAGCAGCTACAGAAGATTCTCGAGGCGAAGGGCATCAAGTACTGCATCGGCGCGTATGTCGACATTCACGGCGTGCCGAAGGGCAAGGTCGTACCCATCGATCACCTGGGACACATGGCGCATGGATCGGAGCGCTATACTGGCTACGCGCTCGATGGCCTTGGGCAGGCACCGCACGACGACGAGATCACGTCGATCCCCGATCTCAACCACATCATCCAGCTTCCTTGGGAGCCGAAGGTCGCTTGGATGCCGGCCGACAACGCGTTCCAGGGGAAGCCGTATCCGCTCAACACGCGCGTTGCGTTGAAGAATGTTATGGCGGAAGCTGCCAAGCTCGGCTTCGGCTTCAATCTCGGTGTCGAGTGCGAGATATTCGTCCTAAAAAAGAATGCCGACGGGTCGCTGTCGATCCCCAACCCCGACGATAAGCTCATCAAGCCGTGCTACGACGTTGCAGGGTTCCTCGACAACTTCACCTGGCTCGACCAGATGGCGTCAGCCATCAAGAACCTCGGCTGGGATCTCTATTCATTTGATCACGAGGACGCCAACGGCCAGTACGAGTTCGACTTCGCCTATTCGGACGCACTGACGACCTGCGACCGGGTGACGTTCTTCCGCTTCATGGCCAAGCACTACGCCAAGGAGCAGGGCCTCATCGCGACGATGATGCCGAAGCCGTTCGCCAACCGAACGGGAACGGGCGCGCACTTCAACATGTCGCTGTCAGATCTCAAGACGGGCAAGAACGCGTTCGCATGCGACCCCAAGGACGATCCGCGCGGGCTCGGCCTCACGGAAACCGGCTACCACTTCATCGGCGGCATCCTGAAGCATGGTCGCGCCCTGTGCGCGGCCTTCGCGCCGACGGTCAACAGCTACAAGCGTCTCGTGCGCCAGGGCGGAATGGCCTATTTCTCGTGGGCGCCGGTGTTCAACTCGTATGGATCAAACAACCGTACCAACTCGGTGCGCGTGCCGGCCGGTGGCGGCCGGTGCGAGTCGCGCAACGCGGATGGGGCGGTCAACCCGTATCTCGCCGCGACGCTCGCACTGGCGGCGGGCCTCGATGGCGTGCGCAACAAGATCGATCCCGGTCAACCTAACGAGGACAACCTCTACGCAATTTCGGAAGAAGAGCGGCGTGCTCGCGGGATTGAGTTCCTGCCGCAGACGCTGCAAGAGGCGGTAGAGGCGTTTGCGGCCGACCCGCTGGTCGAAGAGACGCTCGGCAAAGAATTGCGCGACGAATTCATCCTCTACAAGCGCAACGAATGGGAGGCCTATCACCTTGCGATCAGCCCGTGGGAAATCGAGCGCTACACGCACCTCTTCTGAGGTGCGGGAGAGGAAGATGCTCAACACCGCTCAACCAGAGTCGCGCCTTGTCAGCCGGATCAGCATCTCGCTGCCCGAGAAGCTGCTGACCGAGCTCGATTCGATGGTTGGGGATCGCGGCTTCCAGAGCCGATCGCAGGCGATCAACGACATGCTGCACAAGTCGTTGATCGAGCACAGGCGCGAGCACGGGGACGACATCATGGTCGGCACCATAACGCTCTACTACAAGAATGCCGTGCCGGGGCTGCAGAAGAAGATCGCACAACTGCAGTCCGAGCATATCGACGAGGTCATCAGCTCGCTGCACATCCACCTCGCCAACAACGAGACGATGGAGGTCATTCTCGTTCAGGGGCCGGCGCGGAAGCTGCAAGACATCGCCGACGAGATGATCACGCGGCGTGGCGTGATCTCGGGGAAGATGCAGCTCATCGCGGCGCTCATTCCGCAGCTGCATCCGTTTCCAGAGCCACACAAGAAGGTATAGGTGCGATCCGATGCTCGCCCTGTCGGAGATGCAAGGTCTGTGGAGCCGGTCGCTGCTCGTGGGAGCCGACGGAAAGCGGGACACGACGACTCTCGTCTGGTGGTTGCAGGGGCCGACGCTGTTCGCTGATCTGCGGCAGCCGGCTGACCGGCCGAGCTTTGGCGGCGTGCGACACCTCGGCGACCTCACGGGCGAGCAGCTCGCGTGGCTCGCCGAGCAGGAAGGCTTTGCCGGACGTCTGGAGAAAGACGGCGAATATTTCGTCTGGCGGCGCTTGCTCGACTTCCAGCCGCCGTCTCCGACGCCGGATAGCGGGAGGCTTTGGCTCGAAGGCGAGACGATGATCGAGGAGGGCCGATATTCGCCCTACATCGAGCATTGGCACCGCGATGATGAAGTAACCTCGCCGAGCGCAGCAGCGCGGCTACGGGATTCGATCAGCGGCGCCGAAGGGTTCCTGGTGCGCGTCGGGACGACCTTCATGTACGCGCGCGGCGGCTCGAGCGGCAGCCGTCCGGCAGGTACGCGGCTGAGCGAGGGTCTTGACAAGGCGGCATCGCTCGAGGCGGCACGAGAACTCGTCGATTGCGAGATTTCAATCGGCTCTGTGGAGGGCGGCGCTTGGACCATCGCCCGCTCGAGCTTGCCGTACCGCGAGGGGGAGAATCTCGATCCGCATTTCGGCCCGGCAGAGGACGGCTGCACGACAGCGGACGTCGCCGCCGACGGCAGCGCGATGCGCCGGACCTGGCGGGTCATGGAGTTGGAGGGCGAAGGGGCTGCGCTCGGCGATATTGCCGCGTTCGAGGCCGAGTTCGCCACGCACGGCTGAGCAATCAACGAGGTCACCGATGCAGAGCTCAACTCGCGATTTCACGAATATTCCGGTCATCGATATTTCGCCCCTCAATGGCGCGGATGCGGCCGCGCAGACCCTCGTTGCGGAGGAGCTGGGCAGGGCGGCGCGAGACGTCGGCTTCCTCTACGTTACCGGCACGGGGATCGAAGAAAAGCTGTTCGACGATCTCCTTGACGCGACCAAGCGATTCTTTGCGCTTCCGTTCGAGAAGAAGATGGAGGTTTACATCGGTCGCTCTCGCAATCACCGCGGCTATGTTCCGGAGGGCGAGGAGGTCTTCTACGGCGGCACGAAGGACAAGAAGGAGGCCTTCGACATGTCGATCGACCTGCCCGCCGACGATCCCGACTACGTCGCGGGCAAGCCGATGCTGGGACCGAACCAGTGGCCGGAGCTGCCGGGCTTCAAAGAAGCGGCAAACGCCTATTACACGGCTGTCTTCGGCTTGGGAAAGACGCTGATCCGCGGCTTCGCGATGGCGCTCGGGGAGGAGCCGGACTACTTCGACCGCTACATTACCAAGCCTCCGAGCCAGCTACGGCTCATCCACTATCCGTTCAATCCAGATGCCAAGGACGCCATGGGTATCGGCGCGCACACGGACTACGAGTGCTTCACGCTGCTGCGCGCGACCTCGGCCGGACTCGAGGTCCTCAACGGCGCGGGTGAGTGGATCGAAGCGCCGCCCAAGCCGGGTGCCTATGTCGTCAATGTCGGCGACATGCTCGAGCTTTGGACGAACGGGCAGTTCGTGGCGACGAGCCACCGCGTGCGCAAGGTCAAGGAGGAGCGGTACTCGTTCCCGCTGTTCTTCACCGTCGACTACGACACCGTGGTGTCACCCATGTCGCGCTTCGTGACGAGCGAGGCGCCGGCGCGTCCGAGCGTGAAGTCCGGCGAGCATCTCTATGCGCAGACGCTGCAAAGCTTCACCTACCAGAAGGAGCGGCTCGCGCGCGGAGAGGTGAAGCTCCCGGAGCAGGCGGCGCCTCTCTCCTCATTCGGGCAAGAGGCTCTGCAGCGACCGATCCTTTGACTCAGGCAATAACAGAAACGGGGATGGAAATGACGGAACCCGTCTACAGAGACACACTGCCCGGCGGCAAGCACTGGTCGCTGCTCATGCGGCGTGGGACAACGCTTACGCTGATCGACGAGGAAGGCGGCGCCAACGTTGGCATGCTCTTCTACAACCCGACGCAACTGCTCGAGCGCTACAACGCGCCGGACACGCTCAAGTGCCAGCATACGTTCAAGCTGACCAAGGGGCACTGTCTCTACTCGGACATGGGGCGCATCTTCTGCTCGATCGTCGAGGATACGCACGGCTGGCATGATACCGTTTGCGGCTGCTCGACTAAGGTGCTCGTTGCCAAGCGTTGGGGCGGAGCGAGCTATCAGGCGGCTCGAAACGACTGGCAGCAGAACGGACACGACAGCCTGCTCGTCGAAGCTGCCAAGTATGGTCTCGGCCGGCGCGACCTCGCGGCGAACGTCAACTGGTTCAGCAAGGTCGTCGTCGCCGACGACGGCAGCATGACTCTCGATAAGAGTGCGGCTCGCGCCGGCGCGAAAGTCATCCTTCGCTTCGAGATGGATACGTTGGTGCTGCTGCACACCTGCCCGCATCCGTTCGACCCATCGTCGGAATATCCGCGCAAGCCTGTGACCTATGAGATCGGCGTGGCCGCGCCCGTTGGCGCCGACGACTTCTGCCTCAACTCGGCACCCGAGAACCGGCGCGGATTCGAGAACAACCGCATATTCCACGCCGGCTGCTGCTCGTGAAAGGGATTGCGACAATGCTCAAAGAAAGCACTCTCGATCCTGCCGACGCGCGCCTGCGCAAGGTAGTGCCGGCGGGCACCTATTTCCTCGATGTGGTGAAGAAGGGAGAGACGGTTCGGCTCGTCGATCTCGAGGGCAACCAGGCGGCGGATACGCTCTTCTTCAACGCCGATGACCCTCATGAGCGCTACTCGGCTGTGGACACGATCCGCGAGCAGGCAAACGTCTATATCGGTGTCGGCACGAACATTCTCTCTGATCTGTGCCGACCGATGCTGAAAGTGACCGCCGATACCGTCGGACGGCACGACACGCTGGGCGGCGCGTGCGCCACGGAAAGCAACACGGTGCGCTACGCGCTGGAAAAGAAGTCGATGCACGCGTGCCGGGACTCGTACCTCCTGGCGGTCGCAGAGAACGAGCACCTCGGCCTCTCCAAGCGCGACATCGGACATAACATCAATTTCTTCATGAACGTGCCGATCACGCCGGACGGTGGACTGACCTTTGCCGACGGCGTTTCAGGTCCCGGAAAGTACGTCGAGATGCAGGCACTAATGAACGTCATCGTTCTGATCTCCAACTGCCCGCAGCTCAATAACCCCTGCAACGCATACAACCCTACGCCGATAGAGGTCGTGGTCTGGGGCGAGGGGAGCTGAGGCGCATGTTCTCCAAAGTTCTGATTGCCAATCGCGGCGCGATCGCCACCCGCATTATCCGCACGCTCGACCGAATGGGCGTCAAGAGCGTTGCCGTCTATTCGGAGGCCGACCGGCATGCGGCGCACGTATCGGCCGCGGGCGAGGCGATTGCCATCGGGCCGGCTCCGGCAGCACAGAGCTATCTGCGCACCGACGTCATTCTCGAAGCAGCGCGCAGGACCGGCGCCGAAGCAATTCACCCGGGTTACGGCTTTCTCTCGGAGAATCCGGATTTCGCGGAGGCGTGCGAGGCGGCCGGCATTCGCTTCATCGGGCCGCGGCCGGAGCAGATGCGGGCGTTCGGCCTGAAGCACAAGGCGCGGGAGTTGGCGTCCAAAGCCAATGTGCCGCTGGCTCCAGGATCTGGGCTTATCCCCGATATTGCGAGCGCCAAGGCAGAGGCCGAACGCATCGGCTATCCCGTGATGCTGAAGAGCACAGCGGGCGGCGGCGGTATCGGCCTGCAGCTTGTGTCGAGGGCGGTTGATCTCGCGCCGACGTTCGAGCGCGTCGAGCGCTTGGCACGCAACAACTTCAAGGATGGCGGAATCTTCCTCGAGAAGTACGTGGCGCGGGGGCGTCACATCGAGGTGCAGATTTTTGGCGACGGGGAGGGCCGCGTCCTTGCTCTCGGCGAACGGGATTGCTCGGCCCAGCGGCGCAATCAGAAGGTGATCGAGGAGACGCCGGCGCCGGGTTTGTCCGACGCGACGCGCCAAGAGCTTTGGGCGACAGCTGTGCGACTTGGGGAGTCGGTCGGTTACGAGAGCGCAGGCACGGTCGAG
Source organism: Pseudomonadota bacterium (assembly GCA_023405815.1). GTDB lineage: Bacteria > Pseudomonadota > Alphaproteobacteria > Rhizobiales > Hyphomicrobiaceae > Hyphomicrobium_A. The sequence continues at coordinate 38,193 of JAEXXM010000082.1, forward strand.
TTCCTCTACGACAGCGATACCGGAGCGTTCTATTTTCTCGAGGTCAACACGCGGCTGCAGGTCGAGCATGGCGTGACCGAGGAGGTGCTGGGCGTCGATCTCGTAGAGTGGATGGTGCGCCAGGCTGCGGGTGAGCTCGTGCTTCCCGGGCAAGCAGACATCAAGCCGCGTGGCGCCTCGATTCAAGTGCGCCTTTATGCCGAGGACCCTGGCCAGGATTTCCGTCCGAGCTCGGGGCTGCTGACGCACGTTGGATGGCCGGAGGGAACGCGTGTCGAGACGTGGGTTGCTAGCGGCACGGAGGTGACGCCGTTCTACGACCCGATGTTGGCAAAGATCATCGCCAAGGGCGAGGATCGATCAGAGGCGCTAGAGAAGTTACGGCTTGCGCTGGGCGATACCGAGATCGCTGGGATCGAGACCAACCTCGCCTATCTTCGCGCGCTTGCTGCATCCGACGTGCTGGCGCGCGGCGAGATGCTGACGCGAACGCTCGCGGAGTTCAAATACCAGCCGGCGACCATCGAGGTCATCGCGCCGGGCACCCAGACGACGGTGCAGGACTGGCCAGGCCGGGTCGGCTATTGGAATGTCGGCGTCCCGCCGTCTGGTCCCATGGACGACCTATCGTTCCGTCTGGCAAACCGGATCGTCGGCAACGTGCCGGGCGCGCCGGGGCTGGAGGTGACGCTTTCAGGCCCGACGCTGAAGTTCAACGTCGGCGCTGTGATTTGTCTTGCAGGTGCCGAGGCTGCTGCGAGCATCGATGGCCGCGCGGTGAGGTACTACGAGGCGGTCGAGGTACGGGCCGGCGCGACGCTCACCGTCGGCACTGCGCAGACTTCCGGCGCACGCATCTATATTGCCGTGCGCGGTGGCATCGAGGTGCCCGCATATCTCGGCAGTGCTTCGACGTTTACGCTCGGCCGTTTCGGCGGCCATGGCGGGCGCGCGCTGCGGGCAGGTGACGTGCTGCACATCGGAGACGCGGCTGCATCGGGTGCTGCGACGGCTCCACTCTCGGAGAAGCTCGTTCCGCGCATCGAACGCGAGTGGGAGATCGGCGTTCTTTATGGCCCGCACGGAGCCCCCGATTTCTTCACGGACGGCGACATCGAGACATTCTTCGCGACGGCGTGGGAGGTTCACTACAACTCGAACCGCACCGGCGTGCGCCTCATTGGTCCCAAGCCGCAGTGGGCCCGCACCGATGGCGGGGAAGCCGGGCTGCATCCTTCGAACATCCACGACAACGCCTACGCGATCGGTGCGGTCGACTTCACGGGCGACATGCCTGTGGTGCTCGGCCCCGACGGGCCATCGCTCGGCGGCTTCGTCTGCCCGGTGACGATCGTCGCGGCAGAGCTGTGGAAGATGGGGCAGCTTCGCTCGGGCGACAAAGTGCGATTCAAGCGTCTCAGCCCGGCGGAAGCCTACGAGCGCGAGGCCCGGCAGATCGCGCAGATCGAGACGCTGGCGCCTCTCGGCCCGCTGCCCAAGCCTGCCGCGGCGAAGCTGGGGGAAGACGATTGCATTGTTGGGATCAGGGAAGCGAGCGGGGAGCGGCCGCGAGTCGTCTACCGGCGCGCGGGCGACAAATATCTGCTCGTCGAATACGGGCCGATCGCGCTCGATCTCGAGCTGCGCTTCCGCGTGCACGTGCTGATGACGGAGCTCGAGGAGCTTCAGCTCGACGGCATCGTGGATCTCACTCCCGGCATCCGGTCCCTGCAAGTGCACTACGACAGCCGCGCGCTGCCGCTGGCGGAGTTGCTAGGGGAGCTTGCGCGCATCGAGGACGGGATGGGCGACATCGATGGCATCGAGCTGCCTTCGCGCATCGTCCACATGCCGCTATCCTGGGACGATGCGGCTACGCGGCTCGCGATCGAGAAGTACATGCAGTCGGTGCGCGCAGATGCTCCATGGTGTCCGTCGAACATCGAGTTCATACGCCGCATCAACGGGCTCGACAGCATCGAGGACGTGAAGAAGATCGTCTTCGATGCGAGCTATCTCGTTCTCGGCCTGGGCGACGTCTACCTCGGCGCGCCGGTGGCGACGCCCGTCGATCCGCGGCACCGGCTGGTGACGACTAAGTACAACCCGGCGCGAACGTGGACGCCGGAAAACGCCGTCGGCATCGGCGGCGCCTATCTCTGCGTCTATGGCATGGAGGGGCCCGGCGGCTACCAGTTCGTCGGCCGCACGTGCCAAGTTTGGAATACGTACCGCACGACGCGGGAGTTCGTGCCGGGCCATCCTTGGCTGCTGCGGTTCTTCGATCAGATCAGGTTCTATCCGGTGGCGGCCAACGAACTGCTCGCATTCCGTGACGGCTTCCTCGATGGCAGGGTGGCGCTCAGCGTTACGCCGACCTCATTCAGCCTCGCAGACTATCGGGCGTTCCTGGCAGCAAATGTCGATGACATTCGCGAGTTCAAGAGCCGCCAGCAGTCGGCGTTCGAGGCAGAACGCGCTCGCTGGCAGTCGAGCGACCAGGCCGGTGCGGTTGCAGATTCGAGCCCGCCACCTGATTTCGGCGACGACGTGCTCGCCCCGGGTATGGCCGCGGTTCCTAGCCCCGTTCCGGGGAGCGTCTGGAAGCTCGCCGTCGAGCCGGGTGCGCGAGTTGCGGCGGGTGAGGTCCTGGTCGTGATCGAGTCGATGAAGATGGAGCTGTCGGTTGCCGCCGATCGCGACGGCATCGTGCATGAGGTGCGCTGCACGGAAGGGCGGGCAGTCGCGCTGGGCCAGACGTTGATCGTGCTCGCCGAGGTGGCGGAAGAGGCGGCCCAATGATCCTATCGCTCGACATCGCCTCGCTTTCGGCCACGTATGACAGCGGTACGCTCAAGCCGCAGGACGTGATCGGCGAGGTCTATGCCCGCATCCGCGCGCGCGGCGAGCGTCCGGTCTGGATCACGCTCGCAAGCGAGGATGTGGCGTGCGAGCGGGCGCGCACTGCGCCGCGTGGCCCGCTGTATGGCATCCCGTTCGCGGTCAAGGACAACATCGACGTCGCAGGGTTGCCGACGACGTGTGCGTGCCCGGAGTTTGCCTATACCCCCGACCGCTCGGCGACGGTTATAGAGCGGCTGGAAGCCGCGGGAGCCGTCCTGATCGGCAAGACGAACATGGACCAGTTCGCGACCGGGCTCGTCGGTACGCGCACGCCTTACGGGATCGCGTCGAGCGTGTTCAGCGACAAGCATATCTCCGGTGGGTCGAGCTCGGGATCGGCGGTTGCGGTCGCGGCAGGGCTCGTTTCGTTTTCACTCGGAACCGACACGGCGGGATCGGGCCGGGTGCCGGCGGGGTTCAACAACATCGTCGGCTTGAAACCGACCAAGGGGCTCATCAGCACGCGCGGCGTTGTTCCGGCATGCCGCACGCAGGATGTCGTCTCGATTTTTGCCGGAACGGTCGGGGATGCGCACAAGGTGCTCGGCGCCGCTGCGGCGTTTGACGCAGAGGACGCCTATTCGCGGGTCCCGGCGCGGCCGACAGCGCCCGAGGCGCTGCGGAAGGGGTTTCGCTTCGGTGTTCCTGCGGAGGGGCCGGACTTTCTCGGCGATGATGCGGCCTCTGCAATTTTCGATGAGGCCGTGAAGCGGCTCGAGGCGCTCGGCGGCGAACGCGTCGATATTGACTTTGTGCCGTTCCGCGAAGCGGCGCGGCTGCTCTACGAGGGGCCGTGGGTCGCGGAGCGGCTGGCGGCGATTGAAGAGTTCGCGCGCGCGCGACCCGAAGCCATCAACGACGTGGTGCGCGGCATCATCTGCGGGGCGGACAAAATCGATACCGTTTCCGCGTTCAAAGCGTTCTATCGACTTGCCGCGCTAACACGCGCAGCCGACCGCGTGTGGGCGAAGATGGATGTCATGCTGCTGCCGACGTCGGGCACCATTTACACGATCGCCGATGTCCTCGCCGATCCGGTCAGGCTGAACTCCAATCTCGGCCTCACCACGAACTTCGTCAATCTGATGGATTTGTCGGCGTTGGCCGTCCCCGCCGGCTTCCGTGCGAACGGCTTGCCGTTCGGCGTCACGTTGGTTGGGCGAGCGTTCGAGGACGGCAAGCTTGCAACCATCGGTGACGCGCTGCATCGGGCATTGCCGGGGGCGAATATTGGGGGCACGGAAGTGCCGCTGCCAGAAGCGAGCCGAGTGTCGCCAAAGACGGTGGCAGAGGGATATCGCGTGGCCGTCGTCGGTGCGCACCTCAGGGGGCAGCCACTCAACGGGCAGCTCGTCGAGCGGAAGGCGCGGCTCATCGAAACGACGCGCACCGCGCCGGGCTACAGCTTCTATGCGCTGCCCGGCACGGTACCTCCGAAGCCGGGCCTCGTGTTCGACGGAACGGGGCGTGGGGGCATCGAAGTCGAGATATGGGAGATGGATGCGGCCGGCTTCGGCTCGTTCGTCGGTCTCATCCCGTCGCCGCTCGGCATCGGCACGGTGCAGCTCGCCGACGGCAGCGGCGTCAAAGGCTTTCTGTGCGAGGCGCACGCCATCGCGGGGGCGGAGGACATCACCGCCTTTGGCGGCTGGCGCGCCTGGCTCGCCAGCAAATAAGGGCCGCGAAGCGATCTACTTGGCGAGCAGCGACTGCAGGGCGCCGTCGGCTTCCAGCTTGTCCTTCACCTTCTGTGGGATGGGGTAGAGGACGCCCTCGCCTTCGAGCATGTGCTTGCCGTCCTTGTCCTCGACCCAGCAGGAGAAGATGACGTTCTTGTCGCCCTTTTCCTTGATCATGGCGACCGCGGTGTAGGTCTCATTCAACTGCACGGGCGCGAGGAACTTCACGTTCTGGGCGCCCCAGATGGCGCCGAGGCCAGGCATGTCCATGCCGAAGATGCCGGAGAATTTGGCGAGCGAAATCATGCCGTGGGCGATACGGTTCTTGAATACCGTGCCCTTCGCGTATTCCTCATCGAAGTGCGCCGGGTTGAAGTCGCCTGAGATCTCCGCGAACTTCTGCACGTCGGCATCGCTGATCGAATAGTCGAGGCGGAACGTATCGCCCACGTTGAGGTCATTAAGGCTCTGGCAGGCGCGCGGCAGCGGGTTGGTCATGGGGCATTCCTCGGCGGTGCTTCTATTGATCCACTATTTCACGGTGGCTCCCGCCGCGCATCACGAAGTGTGCTGCCGGTCGGAGGTGATGCAACTCAGAGATGGTGCGTGAGCCGTGTGTGTGTCGGCTCGCTGCCGCGACTTGTCGAGAATCCTACAGATTTGTGTCGACGGTATTGGCGGACTCCGATGCCAGCCAAAGCGGCTGTGCCTAAATTCGCGGCGGATGCCTAGCTCTTCTCCGTCCTCAAGACGGCACTTATGCGGTTGCAGGGTCGCGCGGCGAGTTGACGCCCAGGCACGAGGGGCGGTGGCACTTATGTTGCAGCGCAATGGTCCCGGCTCGACCCGAGTTTTAGCGAGCCCCCACGACGAGCTGCACAATCGGGAAAGACACGCATGGCGCTTATCAACACCAAGATCAAACCGTTCAAGGCGAAGGCCTACAAGATGGGCAAGTTCATCGACGTGTCGGATGCCGACATCGCGGGGAAATGGGCGGTTTTCTTCTTCTATCCGGCGGACTTCACGTTCGTGTGCCCGACCGAGCTCGGCGATCTCGCAGATTACCATGCCGAGCTGAAGAAGCTGGGCGTCGAGGTCTTCTCAGTCTCGACCGACACGCATTTCACGCACAAGGCGTGGCACGACAGCTCCGACACCATCGGCAAGATCCAATACGCGATGATTGGTGATCCGACCGGCACGATCACGCGCAACTTCGACGTGATGCGCGACGGTGAAGGCCTGGCCGACCGCGGCACCTTCGTCATCGACCCCGACGGCGTCATTCAGCTCATGGAGGTCACCGCCGAGGGTATCGGCCGCGACGCCAAGGAGCTGGTGCGAAAGATCAAGGCAGCGCAGTACGTGCGCAATCACCCCGGCGAGGTCTGCCCGGCGAAGTGGAAGGAGGGCGAGAAGACCCTCGCGCCGTCGCTGGAGCTCGTCGGCAAGATCTGAGGTGCGGTGCCTCCCGCAATTGCGGGAGGCCGCTACCGCTCGCGATCCATCGTTCCGGAGCCAGAAATGCTCGATGAATCTCTCAAGACCCAGCTCAAGGCATATTTGGAGCGGCTGACCCGACCCGTCGACATCACGGCAACGGTCAGCGACGCGCCAAAGTCAGCCGAGACGATGGAGCTTCTGGGCGAGATCGCGGAGCTATCCGACAAGATCACGTTAAAGGATGATGGTGCCGATGCGCGGCGCCCTTCGTTCTCGCTGATGAGCCCGGGCGAAGACATCTCGCTGACGTTCGCGGGACTGCCGATGGGGCACGAGTTCACGTCGCTCGTTCTGGCGCTGTTGCAGGTGGGCGGATATCCACCGAAGGTCGAGCAGGCGATCATCGATCAGATCCGCAGCCTGAAAGGCGACTTCGCCTTCGAGACCTACTTCTCGCAGTCGTGCCAGAACTGCCCCGATGTGGTTCAGGCTCTGAACTTGATGGCGGTGCTCAATTCCCGTGTGCAGCATACGGCGATCGACGGGACGGACTTCCAGGCGGAGGTCGAGGCGCGCCAGGTGATGAGCGTTCCGAGCATGTATCTCAACGGGCAGTTGTTCGGCCAAGGGCGGATGAGCCTGGAAGAGATCCTGGCGAAGCTTGACAGCTCCGCAGCCGAAAAGGAGGCGGCCAGGATCGACGCGAAGGAGACCTTCGACGTTCTCGTCATCGGGGGCGGCCCGGCCGGGGCCGCGGCAGCAATCTATGCCGCGCGCAAGGGAATTCGCACCGGCATCGTGGCGGAGCGCTTCGGCGGTCAGGTGCTCGATACGATGGCGATCGAGAACCTGATATCGGTACAGCATACAGAAGGACCGAAGCTCGTTCAGGCGCTCGAGGCGCACGTGCGGGAGTATGAGGTCGACATCATGAACCTGCAGAAAGCGAAGGCGATCTCACGCGACCGCGAGTTGCTCGAGGTCGGACTGGAGAGCGGCGCCTCGCTGCGGGCGAAGGCGGTCATCCTGTCGACGGGCGCGCGCTGGCGGCAGATGGAAGTGCCGGGCGAAGCGGAGTACCGCAACAAGGGCGTGACCTACTGCCCGCATTGCGACGGCCCGCTGTTCAAGGGCAAGCGCGTCGCCGTAATCGGCGGCGGCAACTCGGGCGTCGAGGCGGCGATCGATCTTGCCGGGCTTGCGGCGCACGTGACGCTGATCGAGTTCGACAACAAGCTGCGCGCCGACGATGTGCTGCAACGCAAGCTGAAGAGCCTCGGCAACGTCGATATCGTCCTCTCCGCCCAGACGACGGAGGTGAAGGGAGACGGTGCCCGCGTGACGGGCCTGACATTCAAGCAACGCACCACCGGCAAGGAGCGCGAGCTGGCGGTCGAGGGGATATTCGTGCAGATCGGCCTGCTGCCAAACACCGAATGGCTGAAGGGGAGCGTAGACCTCACGCCCCGCGGCGAAATCAAGGTGGACGATCACGGTGCCACATCCGCCGAGGGCATCTTCGCGGCAGGCGACTGCACCACGGTGCCTTACAAGCAGATCGTCATCGCCATGGGTGAAGGCGCCAAGGCTTCGCTCGCGGCCTTCGACTACCTCATTCGCGCCACTGCTCCCGCCGAGCCGGAAGCCGAAGCAGCGTAAGCCTAGGTGATCATTCCCACGACGGCGCCGCTCATCATCGTCGCGAGCGTGCCGGAAAGGATGGAACGAGGTCCGAGCGAGATGATGTCATCCCTTCGCTCGGGTGCCATGGCTCTCATGCCACCGACCAAGATTCCAAGGCTGCCGAAGTTGGCGAAGCCGCAAAGCGCGTAGGTCATCATAAGGCGCGACCGCTCGCTCAGCGCTTCGGGCGGAAGGTGCGCCAGATTGATATAGGCGACGAACTCATTGAGCACGGTCTTGGTGCCCATGAGAAGCGATGCCGCGCCTAGCTGCTCTATCGGGATGCCGATCAGCCAAAGTAGCGGCCAAAAGGCGTAGGCGAAAATCTGCTGCAGCGTTATCGGGCCAGTCGCATAGGGAACGAGCCCCAATGCAAGGTTGGCCAGGGTCACAAGCGCAACGAGCACGATCAGCATGGCGATGATGGTGGCAACGATGCCGATGCCGTCGATGGTGCCGCGGACGATCGCCTCCATGTTGCTGGCCGGCGCATCGGCGAGTGAGAGTTCGCCGGTTTCTTGTGGATCGGGCGTGAACGGCACCATGAGCGCGGCAACTGCGAGCGCGGCGGGAGTGCTGATGATCGAGGCAATGAGAATGTGGCCCAAGGCGCCGGGGATGACGGGGCCGAGGATGGCCGCATAGATGACCATCATGGTTCCGGCGATGCCGGCCATGCCGCAGCTCATGAGGGCAAAGAGCTCGCCACGCGACATGCGATTGAGGTAGGGGCGCACCAGAAGCGGCGCCTCGACCATGCCGACAAAGATGTGAACCGCCCCCCCGAGCGCCAGCGCGCCACCGATGCCGAGTGTGCGGCGGAGCACGAAGGCCAACGCCCCGACGACGCGCTGCAGGATGCCCCAGTAGAGGAGCAGCGATGCCAGCGCACTGATGACGAGGACCAGCGGAAAGGCGCGAAAGGCCAGGATGAAGCTCGACTCGGGATGGGTCGCGACGAAGGGGGGCGGACCGCTGCCCAGGTAACCGAAGACGAGCGCGGTGCCGGCGTCGGTTGCCTTCTGGAGAGCCGCAACCGCCTCGTTGAGGACCAGAAAGAAGCTCGTTGCGGGTGGAAACCTGATGAAGAGGAGAGCTAGCGCGATCTGCAACGTCACGCCGGCGATTACGACGCGGATGGGAATGTGCCACCGGTTCTCACTGAAAATCCAGGCAATGGAAAGCAAGCCCAGGAGGCCCAGGGCTCCGTGCAATACGGTCATCCAGCAGTCTCCCCCGTCGGCGGACGTGCCCAATTATTTTATTGGGCATCGGTGGGGGACGGCTACTCGTTTTTTCGAGGCAAGGAATTCGCGCTCGAAGGGCTCGTGACAGGCGCCCCGGATCTCTAAAGTGGCGTCTGTCAGTTCATGTGCCAGCCGTGGCTGACGATAATGGACTCTCCGGTGAGCGCGTTGGTCTTGAAGGCGGCGAGCACGAGCGCGATCTCGGCGATATCGGAGACCATGGTGAACTGCTTGTCGACCGTCTCGCCGAGCATCACCTCCTTCACCACCCGCTCCTCGGTGATGCCGAGTTCGTGCGCCTGCTGGGGGATCTGCTTGTCGACGAGCGGCGTGCGCACGAAGCCGGGGCAGATGACGTTGGAGCGAACGCCGTGCTGGGCGCCTTCCTTGGCCATGACGCGGGCGAGGCCGAGCAAACCATGCTTGGCGGTGACGTAGGCGGACTTCAGCGGCGAAGCCTCGTGGCTATGCACCGAGCCCATGTAGATCAGAGAGCCGGAGCCCTGCTTGTACATGTGCTTGACGCAGGCCTTGGTGGTGAGGAAGGCGCCGTCGAGATGGATAGCTAGAAGCTTCTTCCAGTCGGAGAATGGGAACTCCTCGATCGGGTGAACGATCTGGATGCCGGCATTGGAGACGAGGATGTCGACGCCGCCGAAATGCTTCACCGTCTCTTCGACACCGGCGTTAACCTCGTCCTCTTTGGTGACATCCATGGCCACGGCGATGGCGGTTTTCTCGTCGCCGAGCTCCTTTGCGGCTGCCTTGGCAGCTTCGAGGTTGAGGTCGGCGATGACGACGCGACCGCCCGCCTCGACATAGCGCTTGGCGATGCCGTGGCCGATCCCGCTCGCCGCGCCCGTTACGAGGGCAATCTTACCGTCGAGCTTCATGAGTAGAGTTCCTTTCAGGGTTTCAGGTAGTCGTAGACGACCTTACCGAGGCCGAGTGTCAGGTCTGCGAGGATGTGCGTGGCGGAGATGACCTCGCGCACGGGGAGATCGGCGATGGGTGCCAGGGCGTGCGGGCGCAACTCCAGCGCGGCCGGACCGGTCCACGCGCCTTTGAGGACGACGTCCTCCAGGCGGTAGTCGACGATTTCCAGAATGCGCGGCGTGCCGTCCACGTGGGGAATGATCTTCAGGAGATAGTTGGGTACGGCGAGCGAAGCAGCGACCGTTTCGAGGTCAAGCGCCTTGTGCTTGTAGCCCATGGTGCCAGTGGCGATGCGAATGGGGCCGTAGTCGAGCGTGCCGACGAGAGTGTCGGTGGCGACGCTGAGGGTCGGGTTGGCGTACTTCTTGGGGAAGCCCCACAGCTCACGGCCACCGAAGATCGGCGGCCCGTCGTTGAGGAACATGGCGAGCGTATAGCCGCCAGCCTTGCCCTCGAACCTCACCGGGACGACCTGGCCCGACTCGCAATAGTCGCCGAAGCCGGTCGAGTCCGGCATGCGGATAAATTCGTACTTCACGATCGGGTCGTCGAACGTCAGCGGCTCGGGCACCACCTTTTCGAGCGCCTCCCGATCGGTGCGATAGGTGATGATGAGGTACTCGCGATCGACGAAGCGATAGGGGCCGGGGGGAAAGGCCGGGCTTGTCAGCGGCATGGCGAATGCGTTCTTGCGGACATCGGCAATCTTCATGCGCTCTTCCTCTCGTTCGCGGCATCCAATTCGCGTGTGCAGTCGAGCACCGTCACGCCCTCCTTGGGCGGCTGGCGGTTGGTCCACTCGGGGTGCTGCATCGTGTGCTCGACGTCCTCGCGGCCATGGAGCCAGTTCGTCTCGACCGAGTAGCGGGAGAACTCATAGTCATTCGAGTGGGTGGAATAGGCGGCGCGGCGGTGGATGAGATGAACAATCGTGATCGCCGCATCGCAGCCCATCTCGGCTAGCAGCTTCCAGTCGAGGCTGGCCTTGAACTCATCCGGCAGCACGCGCTCGAGGCGCCTGATAGCGCGACGTATGGTCTGCAGGCGCCGGAAGACGTCGGTGTTGAGGCGCGTGCGGCTCGAGTAGCGGATGTCCTTTTCGCGCTGGGCGACGTCGAGCAGCGTCTCGGGCATCGAGCCGCGCGCGCTGAAGAGGTCGATCTGAAAGATGCACATGTCGTCGCGCCGTCCGGTACCGTCGAGCACGTACTGCAGCGGAGTATTGGAGACGAGACCGCCATCCCAATAGGGCTTGCCGTCTATGACGACAGGCGGCAGTCCCGGCGGCAGGGCGGCGCTCGCCATGACGTGCTCGGGTGCAATATTGTCGCCTTTTCCAGTATCGAAGTAACGCATATTGCCGGACAGCACCTCGACGACGCCGATGCTGAGACGCGTCGATCCGGAGTTCAGCAGGTCGAAATCGACGAGATCGAGCAGCGTGGCGTGCAACGGGTGCGTATCGTAGACGCTCAGAGCTTCGGGGCTTGCCGGGGGCATGACGATTGCGGGGGGCACGCGCGGCTCGAAGAATCCCGGGACGCCAGTCGAGGCCACGAGGGCCGCGCTTGCTTCCACGAAGAAGCGCCGGGAAACGTCGTCTTCGGAAATCGGTGGGAGCAGCAACCGGCTGGAGACGAGCTCCCAGAACTGACTCAGCCTGGCGACGCGAGCCTCCGGCGGGTTGCCGGCGATGATCGCGGCATTGATCGCACCGATCGATATGCCAGAGAGCCATTCCGGTGTCTGGCCACCAGCGGCCAGCGCTTCGTACGCGCCGGCCTGATACGCGCCGAGGGCTCCGCCTCCCTGAAGCACGAGCACGGTTTTCTCGTTGCGGCTCAAAACGGCGACTCCGTAGGACAACGGGCGGCAGGTGCTTGCTCCGCGCTATTGTGCTCCGAAGTGGTTTGCTGACTTCTTTAAAAGGGGTGCGGCAATACGATCCGTTTGCCGCACAAAATTACGGCAGGTCCGTCTAGTCGCGCCGCTTGGTCTTTGACGCGCGGGCTCCGGCGAGCCGGGGATGCAGGTCGTCCGCTTCGGGCTCGTCCTCCGTCCTCCTCGCTTCTTCCGCCTTCTCCAAGGGCATTGTCATAATGCCGATGCCCATCGTCACACTGGAGAACGTGATGATGTTGAAGGTATAGAGCAGGAGAAGGGGTACGAAGGGATTTTGCGCCTCGACGATAAGCCGCTTCAGGCCGGCAAGGTTCGAGAGGAGAATAACGGACACGACCGCGACGCCAATGGCCGCACCGAGTGCCAGGTGCAGTCCAAGGAACCGCAGCAGCGGAGGGATACGCTGCGATCCGGTCCCGTGTGGCTCGTGCTCACTCATTGGCTCGCACGCTCGCTTTTCTGCGCCTATTGGGCTCGATATCGAGCCGGAAGGAACTCTAGCGCAAAATGTCGCAGTTGGCCAATCGCCCTTAGGGCGACGAGCGAGCACCGCACCCGGATTCCGTGCGCAAACGCCTAGCCGGCGGCCTTCTCGGCGTCATCATGGACTGCACCAGGATCGAGTTTCCAGTCGCGGATGCCCTCGGCCGTTGCCCCATAGACAGCGGCGCCGATGGCCTCGCCGACGGCCGTGTGCTTTCCGGCGTAGCGGACTTGGTCGCCGCCTGGTGGTGCCGCGATGGCGATGCAATCGGTTCCCGTTCCAGTGATCGCCATGCCGCCGCGACGCACGCCGGCGTCGAGAACCGCTGCGGTGCGTGCCTCGGTTGCGATCGAGACGGCTTCAAGCATGGCTGCGTCGGAGAGTGGATGCGCGACATGCACAAGTGTGTTGATCGTCCCGGCGAAGGGAGGAGGCAGATGCAGCCGCCTGCCGACGCGCTCGCTGTTCGACAATCCAACGGTCGTCAGGCAGCGCACCTCTTGATCCTCGACGCGCGCTCGCGCATAGCGATAGCGGCGGATGTCGCGCGAGGTCACGAGGACGACGGCATCGTCGAGCCCGGCGGCGGAGATTCGCTCACGTACCACCTCGCCGGCATCGATGTCGGGCGGCAGATCCTTGTTGCGGACCTCGAGCCATGCGACGCGTCTGGTCAATTGCAGACCAGGGTGCAGCATTGCCCAGCTCAGAATGCGCTGAGGCCGCTCAAACGTCACGATGATGAGAGGCGGATCGAGCGCCATCGAGAAGTGCTCGTGCATTTGATCGTCGTCGGCGTGCCCGCCCGCAATTGGCTGTCCCATGCCCCAATGGCTAGGGGGAGATTGCTCACTTCGCAACTCCGGTGAGCGTGCAATCTTCACGTCGGACGTAGGATGTCAGCGCTGGTCGCGGCTGATCAGCTTAGCGACGGTCGGCGGGACGTAGCCGCGGATTGCCTCGAGCAGAGCATGCGGGTCGCTTTCGACCAGAACCATGTCCCTGTGAGCGGGGTGCAGGAACCCATCCTCGACCACGTGATCGAGAAAGCCGAGAAGGGCGTCGTAGAAGCCGCGCACATTGAGGAAGGCGCAAGGCTTGGCATGGCTGCCGAGCTGGGCCCAGGTCCAGACCTCAAAGATCTCCTCCAGCGTGCCAATGCCCCCAGGCAGCGCCACGAAGGCATCGGACAGCTCGGCCATGAGCGCCTTTCGCTCGTGCATGGAGCCGACGACGCGCAGATCATCGAGCCCGTTATGAGCGACCTCCAACTCGACGAGGCTGCGCGGGATGACGCCGAGGACCTCACCGCCGGCCGCGCGCGCCGCGTCGGCAACGGTGCCCATCAATCCGATCGACGCGCCGCCATAGACGAGGCCGATGCCGCTGTGTGCAAGCTGGCGGCCGAGGTGTGCAGCGGCCTCTCGATATTCGGCGTGCCGGCCCGGGCTCGATCCGCAGAAGACGCATATTCGGCGCATGTTGGGACTTCCCTGGCGCATGAGAGGTTCGCGCCGCATATCAATAGGCGAGCAGAGTGACGAGGGCGAGGAGGCCGACAACACCGCCTTGGACGAGGCAGGCTAGGCGATAGAGACGTAAGGCGCGACGGATGTCGGCGGCAGAGAGGTTTCTATTGCCGGAGCCCATCCAGACGTCATCGACGATCGTGCCACCGTAGCTGCGAGGACCGGCAAGGCGCACGTTAAGCGCTCCCGCCATGGCCGCCTCGGGCCAGCCGGCATTGGGGGAGCGGTGCCGGCGCGCATCGCGCAGGATGGAATGCATGGCGGCTCTGGCGTCGAGACCCGGGCTGAGCGCAGCTGCGGTGGTGAGCAGCAGCGCGGCGAGGCGGGAGGCGGGCAGGTTGACAAGATCATCGAGCCGAGCTGACGCCCAGCCAAACGCCAGGTAGCGCTCGCTCTTGTGGCCGATCATGCTGTCGGCAGTGTTGACAGCCTTATAGAGCGCGGCGCCGGGCAGTCCCCCGACCAGCATCCAGAAGAGCGGCGCCACGACGCCGTCGGAATAGTTCTCGGCGAGGCTCTCGATTGCAGCGCGGCTCACTGCCGCTTCGTCTAGGACTGCGGTGTCGCGGCCGACGATCATGCCGACGGCGCGGCGTCCGGCTGCAATGCCGTCACTCTCCAGTGCCTCTGCTACGGCGACGACATGCTCGTAAAGGCTGCGCTGGGCGATCAAGGTGCTTGCGGCAGCGCCGAGCAGGACAACTGTCAAGGGCGCCGGCAAGAGGGCCTCGGTGGCAATCTCGAAGCAGATTGAGAACGCGCCCACCACAGCGAGGACCAGAAGCAGGGATGCGAGCCCGTTGAGGCGGCGCTGGCCGAAGGCGAGGTCGGTGCGGTTCCAGCGTCCCTCGCACCATGCTATCAGCCGGCCGATCCAGCTCACCGGATGACCGATGCGGTCGAACATCCATTGCGGATAGCCGCAAGCTGCGTCGATCAGCAAGGCAATCAGGGACGTAAAGACATGCATACTCGGGAGGTCCGGACGCGGCGAGGAAGCGATGTGCTAGCATGACGGCAGTGCGCTTAGAACCGGTGGCTCACGGCGGCAACATCGACGCCGCGCGGCGGCAGTTTTCCGATGCGCCGGAGCCGTGGATCGATCTGTCGACGGGCGTCAATCCGCATCCCTATCCATTTGCCACGCCGGCGGCGGAGGCGTGGACGCGGCTGCCGCAGCCATCGGCGGAGTTGGCGCTTCGAGACGCCGCGGCGCGCAGATATGGCGTAGCCGACGCCGGAATGGTGGTGGCGGCGCCGGGTAGCCAGGCGCTCATCCAGGCCGTGCCGCGTTTGCTGGCTGCGACCGATGTCGTCGTACTTTCCCCGACGTATGCCGAGCACGCCATCGCCTGGGCGCGCTGCGGACACCGCGTCGTTGAACGGGGCTCGCTGGACGACATCGGCGAGGCACGCGTCGTCGTCGTGGTGAATCCCAACAATCCGTCCGGTCGCGCCGTTGCACGCGAGAAGCTGTGCCGACTCGCCGCGGTGCTCGAGCAGCGGAATGGTCTTCTGGTGGTGGATGAAGCTTTTGCCGACTTCGAGCCGGGGCTGAGCCTCGCTCCTCCACTGCCCCCAGGTGCCATCGTGCTGCGCTCGTTCGGCAAGGCGTATGGCCTTGCCGGCTTGCGGCTCGGATTTGCACTTGCGCACCAAGGGCTGGCCGAGAGACTGCGCGCCGATCTCGGGCCGTGGTGCGTATCGGGGCCGGCGCTGACCATCGGCGCGGCAGCACTCGCAGATACCGATTGGCTCTGGACAATGAGAGCGAGGCTTGGAGAGGACTGCCAGAGACTTGATGCGCTGCTGAGCGGCGCTGGATTTGATATCTCAGGGGGCACGCACCTTTTCAGGCTGGCGCTGCATCCGGACGCGCATGCGGTCGCCGACGGCCTCGGGCGCCGGGGCATTTGTGTGCGTCGGTTCGCTAGCCAGCCGACGTGGCTGAGGTTTGGATTGCCGGGCGCGGAGGACGGGTGGATACGGCTCGAGCGCGCGCTCGCCGAGCTGCGTTAGGGTGTGCGTGCTTTGGCAAGGCGCGTGGCAACCTGCGATCCCAAATAGCCACCGGCGCATGCTCCGGCGATGAGGATCGCCAGCGAGACTGCCGACTCTTCGAGGCCGAGCCAGGTGGTCAAGAAGTAGGCCGCGACCGAGCCTGCGAGGCCGCCGAGCGCACACACCAGGATGGCAACGATGCCGCCCGTCGCAAACCCAATGAGAACGCCGACGATGATGCCGGGGTAGAGCGACGGCCAGAAGTGGTCATTCATCGTGGGCTCCCGTGTTGGCTGGTCTCGTCACTAAATTCCCGGTGCGTGTCGCGCCGTCGATGGATTGAAGTAGGCGTCGAAGCAGGCCGCGATGGAGCGCACGAAGGGGCGGCCTCGATCGGTGACGCGGAAGGCCTCGCCGTCGCTTTCGAGCAGGTGGTCCTCGTCCGCCTCGAGCAAGGCCTGTGCCTCGCGCAGAATGTCCTCGGACTGGCTGCCATAGCGCTGTCGCAGCTCGCGCGCCGGGAAGGTGAGGTCGCACATGAGGCGCTCGATGACGAAGCCCCGCATGCGGTCGTTGTCGGTCAAAGCGATGCCGCGCGCCGTGGAGAGACCATCCTCGGCGATGCGCCGGGCATACTCGGCGGTCGCCGGATGATTCTGAACGTAGCCTTGCGGCAGTCGACCGATTGCGGAAGCGCCGAATCCGATCAGGGCCTCTGCCGTGTCGGTCGTGTAGCCCTGGAAGTTGCGGGCGAGCTGGCCTTGGGCAAGCGGGTCGTCTGGAAGGGCGAAATGGTCAAGGCCGATGCGCACGTAGCCGGCGCGGGTGAGCATTCGCCCAAGACGGCTTGCCTGGCCGAAGCGCTCGACCGAATCGGGCAGGGAGGCCGTCGCGATCAGGCGCTGGTGCTTCAAACGTTCGGGAAGGTGGGCATAGCCAAATGCCGCGATGCGCGTCGGACGTAGCTCGAGCACCTTGTCGATCGTGTCCTGAAGACTGGCGCGGGTCTGGTGCGGCAGCCCGTAAACGATGTCGACGTTGAGCGCTGCGATGCCGTGGGTGCGGAATGCTTCAGCGGCGCGCCGCGTCGTCTCGAAGGATTGGTGGCGGTTGATGGCCGCCTGCACCTTGGGATCGAAATCCTGGATGCCGAGCGACACGCGCGTGACACCGGCGCGCGCGAAGGCGGCGACGCGTGCGTTATCGAGGCCGCGCGGATCGATCTCCACGGCGAACTCGGCGGAATCGCGCACGCGGAAATGGTGGCGATGGGCCTCTGCCAGTTTTTCGATGTCGTCGGGTGCCAAGACATTGGGCGAGCCGCCGCCCCAGTGGATGTGGATCACCTCATGCTCGGCCGGGATGAGGCCGGCGATGGTCGCGATTTCGGCATGGAGCGGCGTCAGGTACTCGGCGACCGGCTCGTAGCGGCGGACGGCCTTGGTGCAGCAACCGCAGTACCAGCACAGCTCGTCGCAGAAGGGGATATGCGTATAGAGCGACAGCCGCGTGCCGGGCTGCAGCTCGGCGAGCCAAGCACGGTAGGTGTCGGGTCCGATATCGGGCGAGAAATGCGGTGCGGTGGGGTAGCTGGTGTAGCGGGGCACTGGTGCCGAGTACCGCTTCACGAGTTCGAGGCTCATGGAGTTAACCGTGCTATTTCGTGCCGACGTTGTCGGTTTGCGATGGAAGCTAGTGCGGCGCCTTCGCGTGCCATTTGACGCCGATCAAGTGGGGGTGCCGAGTGCCAATGCGACGCACCGGTCGGAGCTGCCGCGGGGTGTTGAAGGCCCCTGCGTCAGTGCACGCGGCCGCCACCAAGGTGGGGATAGGGGGGGGAGCCATTGCGCAGCAAGTTGAGCGGAAATCGCAGGTTCGGCCTGGTCTTGGACCACTTCTCGCAAAGCGTGCGCTCGGCGTCAGAGAACACCTCCGGCAACAGATCATTGAGCTGGAAGTCAAACTCTAAGTGGGACAGGCGCAGTTCGTGCGTGCGCCTCAACAGAGATTCTAGGCCGTCGGCGGTCTTGTGGCCGGGGCCAAGCAACTCCTCCAGATGGTGACCAATCTCGGCATGCAGCTTTGCCAGGTGGACGTGCTCGCAGTGGCGGCTTTGGAGCAGGTCCTTGATCGTGCTGCCGTGCCGGCTGACAAGGATAGGGAACACCACTTCGTCCTGGAAGCTGACGTGCTCAGTCCAGCTCGCCTCCAGCGTCCGCGTCAGAATGCGCACGATGCGGCGGTCACCGCCGGCGGCCAGTGCGTCGGCAACGGCCAAAAGCGCATGGCTGATCTCCTTCTGGAGGCGGGCGTCCGCAAGGACCTGGTCGCGAATGTCAGTGCACGTTTTCATCCCGGCAGGGTAGGGCCCCAGCAGGCGCCGACGCTTTGATAAAAATCATCGGAGCGGCCTTGTCCCTAGCGACTGTTACACTCTCTTACAAAACGTCACGCGCCCGGCATAACGGTGCGGCAGGGGTGCCGTTTAATCCGTTCAACGATCACAGACGATCCAGGACGGAGAAGACGAATGCTTGCGGTGCACCCCAATCAGGCCGTCGACGTCTCTCGCTCTCTGTCGGCGCCCGCGGCCGGCTCTCTCGATGAGCGCATGTCTCACGCGGCAGTCCGCCGACTGGTCGCCAAGGAGCACGTGTTCTGCGAGGGGGACGACCGGGATCACGTGTTCCGGGGCGAGGACGGGGTGATCGCGGTTTACAAGACCTTGCCGGATGGCCGGCGCCAGATCATCGACTTTGCCTATCCAGGCGATCTTATCGGGCTTGGCGTGCTCGGCGAGCACGTCCTTAGTGCTCAGGCGACGGTGCCGTCGCGCGTGCGCTGCCTTTCGGCCAGCGCTCTCGAGCGCATGGCGGAGTCCGACGCCAGCCTCGCCCTCAAGCTTTACAAGTCCGTATGCCAGGAGCTTGCGGCCACGCGCAGCCTGTTGGTCACGGTTGGGCAGCGCAGTGCCATCGAGCGCGTTGCCGCGTTCCTCGTCGCGCTGCACCGGCGCACGGCTTCGGCCAATTCCACGGCGATCAAGCTGGCGATGCGTCGGAGCGATATCGCCGATCTTCTCGGCCTGACCATCGAAACCGTCAGCCGCACGCTTACGAAGCTGCGGACGATGGGCGTTATCGATATCGAGCAGGGTGGCACGCGCGTGCAGCTCATCGATCTACCGCGCCTCATCGATCTGGCGAACGAGTAGTATCCAGCCTCACGTCCCGTAGGCAGGATGATCCGGCGTCACCGATCCCAACCGGTGGCGCCGTTTCTCTGTCTTGGCCAGGTAATCAGGTTGCGTCAAACTCGGCCGGCTTGACGAGCGACGGAGCGCATTGGCGCGTGTGTGCGCCGCAGCGCAATTTGATTGAACTCAAACAGTGACTAAAGGGCGGGGCTCCGGAAGGAGAAAGTACGGAAAATTGGCTGCGCATTCGTCGCAGACTTGATCCCCGTCAATGGGGTTCCGGGCTCCCCGCACCTATCGTTTACCGTCTGGGAGAGACGAGGGTTTGACGATGAAGGCAACCAGCGAAGAGGTGATCGCTCTATCAGGCGCGACGGCAACCATAGTGGCGGTTCTCATAGCCGCCGTCGGTGCCTTGCTCGCGCTGTTCGGGCAAGATGAAGTCATACGTCTGCACGGGGTGCTGTTCCTAATAGCGGCTGCTGTTGCAGGCTACTACGTGCTGTCCAATCCGCGCGCCGGCGGCCCCGACGAGCAAGCGCACTACATGGACGGGCCAATCAAGTTTGCCACCGTAGCTGCGGTAATGTGGGGGCTCGTCGGCTTCCTCGTCGGCGATATCATCGCTTGGCAACTTGCTTTTCCAGTTCTGAACTTCGACCTCCCGTGGACGAACTTCGGCCGCTTGCGGCCGGTGCACACGTCCGCGGTCATCTTCGCTTTCGGCGGCAACGTTCTGCTCGCGACGTCGCTGTACGTCGTGCAACGGACCAGCCGGGCGCGCATCGCCGGCTACTGGGCGCCGTGGTTCGTCGTTTGGGGCTATCAGCTGTTCATCGTGCTCGCCGCCTCCGGCTACGTGCTGGGCGTCACCGAGGGGAGGGAGTATGCGGAGCCGGAATGGTATGTCGACCTGTGGTTGACGATCGTATGGGTCGTCTACCTCCTCGTCTTCCTCGGCACGCTGTGGAAGCGGCGCGAGCCGCACATCTACGTGGCGAACTGGTTCTACCTCGCGTTTATCGTGACGATCGCGATGCTGCACATCGTGAACAACCTGGCGATCCCGGTGTCCTTCCTTGGTGCGAAGAGCTACTCGCTGTTCTCGGGTGTCCAGGATGCGATGACGCAGTGGTGGTACGGCCATAACGCGGTCGGCTTCTTCCTTACGGCCGGCTTCCTCGGGATCATGTACTACTTCATCCCGAAGCGCGTGGAGCGCCCGGTCTACTCCTATCGCCTGTCGATCGTGCACTTCTGGTCGCTGATCTTCCTCTACATCTGGGCGGGTCCGCACCATCTGCATTACACCGCGCTGCCCGACTGGGCGCAGACGCTCGGCATGACGTTCTCGATCATGCTGTGGATGCCCTCTTGGGGCGGCATGATCAACGGCCTGATGACGCTGTCGGGTGCCTGGGATCGTCTGCGCACCGATCCGGTCGTGCGCCTGCTCGTGGTGTCGGTCGCCTTCTACGGCATGTCGACCTTCGAGGGCCCGCTCATGTCGATCAAGTCGGTCAACTCGCTTTCGCACTACACCGACTGGACCGTTGGCCACGTGCACTCGGGTGCGCTCGGCTGGGTGGGCATGGTGTCGTTCGGTGCCATCTACTGCCTCGTTCCGTGGCTGTGGAAACGGCGCGGCCTCTACTCGCTGCGTCTCGTCGAGTGGCACTTCTGGACCGCGACGGTGGGCATCGTCCTCTACATCTCGGCGATGTGGGTGTCGGGCATCACGCAGGGCCTCATGTGGCGCGCGTACGATAACCTCGGCTTCCTCAAGTACTCCTTCGTCGAGACGGTCGAGGCGATGCACTGGCCGTACGTGATCCGTGCCACGGGCGGTCTGCTGTTCGTCCTCGGTGCGGTGTTCATGGCCATCAACGTATGGCGGACGATCCGCGGCGAGGTTTCATCCGACATTGCCGAACAGCCGGAAACGGCGGCGGCGCCTGAGCTGCGCCACGTAGCTGCAGCCATGCCTGCCGAGTGAGGGGAGCCATGAAGCACGATTTCTTCGAGAAGAACTCTTTGGTGCTGTTGATCGGCATCCTCGTCGTGGTGTCGATCGGCGGCCTGGTGGAGATCGCTCCCTTGTTCCTGCTCAACTCGACCATCGAGAAGGTGCAGGGCATGCGGCCGTACTCTCCGCTCGAGCTCGCGGGGCGCGACATCTACATCCGCGAGGGCTGCTACAACTGCCACTCGCAGATGATACGCTCGCTGCGCGACGAGGTGGAACGGTACGGTCACTACAGCCTCGCCGCCGAGAGCATGTACGATCATCCGTTTCAATGGGGCTCGAAGCGTACCGGTCCCGATCTCGCGCGCGTCGGCGGCAAGTACTCCGACAACTGGCACGTCGATCATATGCGCAATCCGCGCTCGGTCGTGCCGGAGTCGGTGATGCCTGGGTATCCATTCCTCGAGGAGCGCAAGCTCGACTACTCGGACATCGCAGCACGCATGCAGGCGCTGCGGATCGCGGGTGTGCCCTACAGCGACGAGATGATCGAGAAGGCAAAGGCTGACGTCGCGGCGCAGATATCGCCCGACAGCGCCGAGGCCAAATCGCTCGTCGAGCGCTACCCGAAGGCGCAGGTGCGCAAGTTCGACGGCGTTGCGGGGGGCGATCCGAGCGAGCTCGATGCGCTCGTCGCCTATCTGCAGATGCTGGGAACGCTGGTCGACTTCGCCAAGTTCGATGCAGCCGGACCCAATCTTCGGTGAGGCAGGGCCATGTCATATCAAGCCGCAACAGTCCTTTCGCAGACCGTTGCACTGGTTCTCTTCGTCAGTCTGTTCGTAGCCGTCATCGCCTACGTTTTCTGGCCAGGGAACAAGAAGAAGTTTGACGAGGCGGCACGGGTGCCACTCGACGACAAGAACGACGAACCGGAGGGAGACGGTCGATGACGAGCAAGGATATTGACAGCGTCACCGGCGTTGAGACGACCGGTCACGTCTGGGACGGCGATCTCAAAGAGCTGAACAAGCCGCTGCCGCGCTGGTGGCTGTACGTTCTCTACGCCACCATCATCTGGGCGATCGGGTACTGGATCGTCTACCCAACGTGGCCGCTATTGAACGGCGAGTACACCAAGGGCGTCTTGGACTACAGCCAGCGTGGCGAGGTCACCCAAGAGGTCGCTGCCGCCAAGGCGGCGCAGGCGAAGTACTTCGAGCAGATCGCGGCGACGCCGGTCGGCGAGATCGAGAAGAACCAGGAGCTGCTGCCGTTCGTCATGGCCGGCGGCGCAGCGGTGTTCGGCGACAACTGCGGTCCTTGCCACGGCAAGGGCGGCGGAGGCGCGATTGGTTACCCGAACCTCAACGACGACGATTGGCTGTGGGGCGGCACGCCAGAGGCGATCGAGCGCACGATTCAATTCGGCATCCGCTCGGGTCATGCCGAGGCCCGCGACATGGCGATGCCCCGCTTCGGTCTTGACGGTATCTTGAAGCCCGCCGAAATATCAGATGCAGCGCAATTCGTGCTGTCGCTTTCCGGTAAGTCGAACGATCCGGCGGCGGCCGAGCGCGGCAAGAAGATCTTCGCCGACAACTGCGCCGCGTGTCACGGCGAAGAGGGCAAGGGCAACCCAGAAATGGGTGCACCCAACCTGACGGATGGCATCTGGCTCTATGGCGGCAAGCTGGCCGACATCGAGAAGACGATCGAGACCGGAAGGGGCGGCGTCATGCCATACTGGACCGGACGCCTCGATCCCGTAACGATCAAGATGCTGGCCGCATACGTGCACTCGTTGGGTGGCGGCAAGTAGGATCCCTCACTGGCGAGATTCGCCTATGAACATGATGAATCGAACGAGCGACATCGCCGTATCAGGAGTTAGCGGCTACGCCGGGCGCCAGAAGGTCTACCCGAAGCTGGCGCACGGGACGTTCCGCAAGCTCAAATGGGCTGTGATGATCGTTACGCTCGGCATCTACTACCTGCTGCCATGGGTCCGCTGGGATCGCGGACCCAATCTGCCGGACCAGGCCTTCCTTCTCGATTTTGCCCATCAGCGTCTGTTCTTCGGCCCGATCGAGATATGGGCTCAGGAGCTCTACTACGTCACCGGGCTGCTGATCCTGTCAGCGCTGGGACTGTTCCTCGTCACGGCGCTCGCCGGCCGCGTATGGTGCGGTTATGCGTGCCCGCAGACGGTGTGGACAGACCTGATGATTGCGGTGGAGCGCATCTGGCAGGGAGATCGCAACGCACGCATTCGGCTCGACCAGGGCCCGTGGACGTTCGAGAAGATCTGGAAGAAGTCGGGAACGCATCTCACCTGGCTTCTCATCGGCGTCGCCACCGGTGGCGCGCTGGTCTTCTATTTCCGCGACGCACCTACATTGGCGCGGGAGCTCATCACCGGCGAAGCGCCGACGGTGGCTTACGTGTTTCTCGCCATTTTCACCGGCACGACCTATCTGCTCGGCGGCGTGGCGCGGGAGCAGGTCTGCATCTACATGTGCCCCTGGCCGCGCATCCAGGGGGCCATGTTCGACCTCGACTCGCTGCTCGTATCGTATCGGGACTGGCGCGGTGAGCCGCGCGGCCCGCACAAGAAGGGGCAGAGCTGGGAAGGTCGTGGCGACTGTGTCGACTGCACGGCGTGCGTGACCGTCTGCCCGATGGGCATCGACATTCGCAACGGCTCGCAGCTCGAATGCATCCAATGTGCGCTTTGCATCGACGCTTGCGATGAGATCATGGAGCGTGTCGGACGGCCAAAAGGGCTGATCGCCTATGACACCTTCCGCAATCTCGAAGCGCCGACGCATGATAAGCGAATCCCGGTTCGGCTCGTCAGGCCGCGGACACTGATCTATTCCGCATTGATTCTGCTCGTCAGCGGCGTGATGCTCACGGCTTGGCTCTATCGCGCCGAGCTGGAGGTCAACGTTCTGCACGACCGCAATCCGATGTTCGTGCAGCTTTCCGACGGAAGCTTGCGTAACGGCTACGTCGTGAAGCTGCTCAACAAGGAGCACGATGTGCGCCGCTTGCGTCTCGAGCTGTCGGGTCTCGACGGCGCGCGCATGCAGGTGGTCGGGTTCCAGGACGAGAAGCCGGTCATCGACATCGTTCCCGACAATCTCAGGGCGTTGAAGGTCTACGTCACGGTGCCGGCGGCACTGCGCGACAAGCTTTCCGGCTCTGCTACGCCGTTCCGCTTTGCGGTGGTCGATGCGGTAGATGGATCGACGCTATATCACGACGCGACGTTCCGAGGGCCCAATCATGACTGAAGCCAATGGTGCACCCAAGAAGGGCATTCGCGGCCGTCACGTCCTGATGATACTCGTCGGCTTCTTCGCCACGGTCGCTGCCGTCGACGGCTTCATGATCTACCGGGCGGTCTCGACGTTCGGCGGCGTCGAGACGCCGGACGCCTACCGCAAGGGCATCGCCTACAACGAGAGCATCGCCAAGGATGCCCAGCAATCGCTGCTCGGCTGGAAGGACGAGGTCAAGGTCGTCGGCGTGCCCCAGCGGCTGCAGGTGGCTCTGCGTGACCAGGCTGAGGGCGCCGTTGCCGGCAAACATGTCGTCGCGACTGTCGGGCGCCCTGCCACCGATCGCTACGATCTGAAGCTTACGCTGGCCGAGACCGCCCCGGGACTCTATGAAGCGGCTCTTCCCGCCGCGGGCGAGGGAGCGTGGATCGTCGATCTCAGCGCTTATGATGGAGGCAGCTCCGGCGAGCCTGTATACCAGGCGCGGAGGCGCGCATGGATCGGACCTTAACGCTCACATCGGAACCTGCTCGGCAGGGTGATGCGGACCCCCGGTTGCCGGCGACGACGACAGTATCTCTCATTATCGAAAACATGCAGTGCGGCACCTGCATGGGTCGTATCGAGCGTGCTCTGAAAGCAACCCCGGGCGTCGCGTCGGCGCGCGCCAGCCTCACCGCCAAGCGCGTCTCGGTGACGTTCGACAATCGGGCGACAGAGCCGCAGAAGCTCATCGAGGCTCTCGACCGCACCGGGTACCGCGCGGCCGAGTCGGTCGGCAGTGCAGACGAAAGTGCCGCTGCGCGAGCCGACGACCTTTTGCGACGCCTGGGTGTTGCCGGGTTCGCTGCCGCCAACGTGATGCTCTTGTCCGTCTCGGTGTGGGCAGGCGTTGCCAGCGACATGGACAAGTCGGCCGCCTCGCTCTTCCATTGGTTGTCGGCGCTCATCGCCATGCCGGCGATCGCCTATGCCGGTCAACCGTTCTTCCGCTCGGCGGCGACGGCGCTGCGCGCCGGCCATCTCAACATGGATGTGCCTATCTCGCTCGGCATCACGCTGGCGACGGCAATGAGCCTCTATCAGACGATGCGCGGCACCGAGCAGGTGTACTTCGACGCCGCGATCATGCTCACGTTCTTTCTGCTCATCGGCCGGTATCTCGATGAGAAGGTGCGCGTGCGTGCGCGCGGCGCGGCGGAGAATCTCCTCGGGCTCAAGGCATTGTCGGCCAACGTGATCGGCGAGGACGGCTCGGTGCGGCGGCTGGCGGCGCGGGCGCTCAGGCCGGGCATGCGCATTCAGGTCGCCGCGGGCGAGCGCATCCCGATCGATGGGCGCGTCCTGAGCGGGACGACGCACGTCGATACCAGTCTGATCACGGGCGAAACCGTACCGCGGGCCGCGGTGCAAGGAGATGTCGTGCATGCCGGCACGGTCAACCTTGCCGGGGCGATCGTGGTCGAGGCGACGGCCACCGACGACAACACGCTACTGGCCGATATAGCTCGGTTGGTGCAGGCGGCCGAGCAAGGGCGCGGTCACTACGTGCGTCTCGCCGACCGCGCGGCGCGCAGCTATGCGCCGGCCGTACATATTCTCGGGGCGGCTACGCTGGTCGGCTGGCTGATCGCCGGCGCGGGCTTTGAGCAGTCGCTGACCTACGCGATTGCAGTGCTCATCATCACCTGTCCGTGCGCGCTGGCGCTGGCTGTGCCCGCTGTCCAGGTGGCAGCAGCCGGGCGCCTCTTCGCGAAGGGCATCATCGTGAAGGCCGCCGACGGGCTCGAGCGCCTGTCCGAGGTGGATACGGTCGTGTTCGATAAGACGGGTACATTGACGCGAGGCGAGCCATCGCTGGCAAACGCTCACGAGATCGACGATGCGACCTTGGCGGCTGCAGCGTCTCTCGCCATCGCCAGTCGCCACCCATACTCGCGCGCGGTCGCGCGCACGGCGCGCGAAAGGGGCCTCGCCTTTGCAGTCGCGCATGACGTCGCCGAGCACCCCGGCAGTGGACTTTCGGCCCTTGCCGGGGATGCCGAGCGGCGGCTGGGATCGGCCGCTTGGGTGGGGCTGGATGCTGCCGGCGCCAAGGATGAGGGGGCGTCGTCGCTGTGGTTTCGCGAGGGTTCGGCTGCGCCCGTTGCCTTGCGGTTTGAAGATGCCCTGCGCTCCGACGCAGCAGCTGTCATCGGGGAACTCAAGAACAGTGGTTTCCGCGTCTTGTTGCTTTCGGGCGACCGCACCGAGGCGGTGCGCGCCGCAGCGTATGGGGCCGGCATCGAGAATTGGCTGGCGGAGGTTCGCCCCGACGGAAAGATCCGCGAGCTCGATAGGCTGAAGGCTGGCGGCTATCGCGTGCTGATGGTCGGCGACGGTCTCAACGATGCGCCGGCGTTGGCCGCGGCGCATGCTTCGCTCTCGCCATCGACTGCCGCCGACGTCAGCCAGACGGCATCCGATGCCGTCTTCCAGGGAGAGCCTCTCGCTCCCGTCATTGAGGTTCTGAAGGTCGCGCGCGCATCGCAGGGCATGGCGAAGGAGAATTTCGCTATTGCACTCGCCTACAACGTGGTGTCGGTGCCGCTGGCCATGGCAGGATACGTGACGCCGCTGATCGCCGCTCTCGCGATGTCGCTGTCGTCCATTGCGGTTACGGCTAATGCACTGAGACTGCGCGGCAGAAAGCTCAGCCTTGGGCGAGGAAAGGCATAATGAGCTCGCTCGCATGGCTCATTCCCTGCGCATTGGCATTGGGGTTATTGGGCCTGGTCGCCTTCCTGTGGGCGCTGCGCTCGGGGCAGTTCGAGGATCTCGAGGGCGCGGGCTGGCGTGCGATCCAGGACGAGGAGCCGGGGAGCGACGAGCCCGCTAAAGAGGAGTAGGCCGCCTCGCGCGTTCGGGGCAGCTCAATCAGTCGGCGTGCCTGGGGCGGCTGCCGTCGTGGGTCAGCAGCAAGTCGCATTTCGATTCGAGCAGAACGCGGGAAATGCCGAGCTGCTGCTCCGGGCTCTGGGCGTCGACGATGACGATCGATGCGCCCGACTCCAGCTCCCGAGTGATCTGCTGGTAGAGTCGCCCGCATCCCATCAGGGACAAGGCCGGCAGACCATCGATATCCTGCGATAGGATAGGCGTCGCGCCCGATAGAACATTAACGCTGCCCGGCGAGCTGACGCGCAAGCGCTCGGCGACGCCGTTGGCGCTCGCGGAATCGTTAAATACCCCGATAACCAGACGGGGCCGCGCTTGGGCCCCATTCTGGCAAGAGGCACAGCAGGCGGAGTGGTTACCATCGCTGTGGTCGTTGGTCACCGGGATCACCCATAGACGGGAGCCAAAAAATCACCGGTCAAGGTAGCGTCAAGGCGTCGCCGGGGTTTGACCTCTCTGTGCGCTTGTGTGACAGGATGTAACAGAGAATCCGCAGCCCCATCCGGCCAGCCCCCATGCCCGCAGCCGACCGGCAGACCATTCTCATCGTCGATGACGAGCCCGAGGTGCGTACGCTTTTGCGTACTGGCTTGGAAAGCGAAGGTTTTTCCGTTCTAGAGGCCGCTGACGGAGGTCAGGCGACAGCCCTGATCGGGCGGGTCCCCATCAGTCTCGTGACCCTCGACCTGAAGCTGGGGGGCGAGGACGGCCTCAAGGTGGCGCGCGAGCTGCGCACCGCCAAGAACGTTCCGATCATCATGATCACCGGCAAGGGGGACGCGATCGACCGTGTCGTCGGCCTGGAGCTCGGTGCCGACGACTACATCCCGAAGCCATTCCTCATGCGTGAGGTGGTCGCCCGGGTACGGGCCGTGCTGCGCCGGTACATGGGGGCAGCAGTGTCCCCGGGGGCGCCTGCCGAGTCGGAGGGCGAGCGCTATACGTTCGACGGCTGGGCGGTGGACCTGCTGCGGCGTGAGGTGCGTGATCCGGGCGGCGAACTGCGGGATCTGACAACAGCAGAGTTCAACCTGCTGGCGCTATTCCTGCAGAAGCCGGGAAGGGTCCTGTCGCGCGACGAGATCATGGATCTGCTCAAGGGCCACGACTGGACGCCGATGGATCGCTCCATCGACGCGCTGGTGGCGCGGCTGCGCAAGAAGCTCGAGCCCGACAGCGAGCGGCCGGCACTCGTAAAGACCGTCCGCGGCGTCGGCTACGTCTTCGCCGGGGCGGTGAAGCGGGCCTAGCTCTTGTCGCGGCTCAGGGCGTCGCGAAGCGCCAGCGCGAGCTCGGCTCGCTTATAGGGCTTGCGCAGGATCGGGTTGCCGCCATGGGTGGCTGGGTCGTGGCGGGCCTCCTCCGCGGCATAGCCCGTAGTGAGAACGACCTTCACCTCGGGCGCATGCTCACCCAGCCAGCGGGCAAGCTCGTAGCCCGATATTCCGCCTGCCATGACTATGTCGGAGAGGACGAGATCGACGTTCTCGCCTTTCTCGATGATGCGGATCGCCGCCGGACCGCTCTCGGCTTCGAGAGCAACGTAGCCGAGGCCTTCGACGCGCTGCAAGGTCAGCTCCCGGACCTCCGCATTGTCCTCGACGACGAGTACGACCTCGTTGTTCTCGGACAACGGAACCGGCCCCGACGCCTGCGCAGGCTTGGGGGCCACGGCGGAGTCGGCGCGGGGGAGATAGAGGGCCACCGTTGTGCCCCTTCCGAGTATGCTCTCTATCGATGCATGGCCTCCGGACTGCTCTGCGAAGCCGTAGACGGTGCTGAGGCCTAGGCCCGTTCCGCGTCCCGGCTCCTTGGTCGAGAAGAACGGCTCGAAGGCGCGCTCCAGCACTTCGGGTGGCATCCCCTGCCCGGTGTCCGAGACCGAGAGGAGCACGAACTCGCGTCCGCCGCCGTCGAAGGGAAGGTCGCTGCCGGCGACGTTGCGCGTCTCGACGATGAGGGCTCCGCCATGCGGCATCGCATCGCGTGCGTTGATGGCGAGGTTGAGGATGGCGTTTTCGACCTCGCTCGCGTCGACCTTTGTCTTCCAGAGATTGCCGGCGAGCATCGTCGTGAGCGTGATTGGCTCGCCGATAGAGCGCTTCAAGATCTCCATGAGTCCGAGGACCAGCTCGTTGAGATCGAGCACCTGAGGTGACAGGCGCCGCCGGCGGGCGAAGGTGAGGAGGCGCTTGGTAAGTGCTGCTCCCATGTCGGCAGCGTCGGCCGCGCGTTTGACGAGCGTTCGCGACGCTACCTGATCCGCCGCGTTGCTCAGCAGCTCCAGGTTGCCGGTGATGATCGTCAAGAGGTTGTTGAAGTCGTGAGCGACGCCACCCGTCAGCTGGCCGAACGCTTCCATGCGCTGCGCCTGGATCAGAGCGGCTTGCGCGGCTTCACGCCGGCCGATTTCAGCCTCGAGCTCGCGCGTGCGCTCGGCTACGCGCTGCTCGAGCTCGGAATTGGCCTTTGCCAGCTCCGCCTGAGCGCGCTTCCTCTCGGTTACGTCGCGGACCACCACCATGAATATGGGGTGACCGTCGATGTCCTGCTTGGCGATGGAGGCTTCGGCGGGGAACTCGGTTCCGTCCTTGCGTCGGGCAAAGATCTCCTGGCGCTCACCCATGCGCCGCGCGGCAACCGGCGAGTTGGCGAAACTCGCGACGTGGGCGTGGTGCGCGCCGCGAAAGCGTTCGGGTATGAGAACGTCGAGCGGTTGCCCGATAATCTCGTCCTTGGTGTAGCCGAACATCGACGATGCGCCCTCGTTGAACACCATGATCCGCATCTGGTCGTTGAGCGAGATGATGGCGTCGGCGGCGATGGCGAGAATGGTCGACATCTGCGACTCGGCGAGCTTGAGCTCGGCCTGCGTATCGGTGGGAGGCGGATCGTTCTTGGTGCTCATGGGGCATGCATCGGCGGCCGCGATGCTCCAATTGAATGCCAAGGATGCGTTGCGATCAAGTGGTGTTGCCGCGCGGGCTGTGTTGCGCACCGAGTTCGAGTACTACCTTCGATCAACCCGTTAATCTTTGGCAGCTCAGCATAAGATCAGATGACGTGCTCGCCCAGCTCGTCTGCAGAGAGCGACTGGCGCAAGATCTCCAGCGCTCTTATGAGCGTCGGTCGGTTCGGGGCCGCGCCAAGCGCGATGCGGACGCAGTCGGGAGCGTCGTCGCCGGTCGCGAAGGCGTCGGCTGTGACGACGCCAAGCCCGCGCCTCTGCAAGTGTGCGGCAAATCTGGCGCTGGACCACGGCGCAGGGAGCTCAAGCCAAAGATGGTGGCCCCAGGGGTGTGCCGCGTAAGCGTGTCCTTCGAGCTCTTTTGCGGCGATGCTCTGACGCGCGGCGGCCTCGGCGGATACGGCCCTAATAATGGCGTGTGCAGTCCCGTCGCGCAGCCAACGGGTGGCGACGGCGAGGGCAAGCGGCACGGACATCTGCAGGCTGGCGCGAAGAGCATTGCAGAGTTGCAGGGCTTGGTCGCGCCCGGGAGTGGCGACGAAGGAGATGCGCAATCCGGGCGTGACGCTCTTAGACAGGCTGGCGGTCAGATACGTGCGCTCGGGAATCAGCGACGCGAGCGGTGTGATGCCGGTGGTGAGAAACGCATACGGGTCGTCCTCGATGAGGGTGAGGTCTCGCCTTTTGATGATGCGCGCCAGCTCCTCGCGGCGGCGCTGAGGGATTGTTGCCGTGGTCGGATTGTGCATGGTCGGCATCAGATAGATGAGACGCACCTCGCCGTGCCTCCGGCACGCACGCGCGAGTGCATCGGGGACGATGCCGTTCGCGTCCATCTCGATGCCGATAAGCTTCAGACGCAGAGCGGTCGCGGCGGATTTCAGGCCTGGATACGTCAGTGACTCGGTGAAGATGCTCTCGCCGGGCGAGGTGTTAGCGAGCAGAAGCGAGAACAGTGCCGCTTGCGTTCCGGGGGCTAAAATAAGTCGTTCGGGCGTGACACCGGGTAGGAGGTGCTGCAGCCATTCGGCGGCAATCCCGCGCTCGCTGCGCGTGCCTCCCGGCTGCTGATAGTTGAGGTGGGCTTCGAGCCTGCCCTCCGTCCGCAACTCGCCAAATGCCTTGGCGAGACGTGCGGAGAGATCCGCTTCCGCAGGCTGAGGCGGGATGTTCATCGAAAGATCGATGCCGGGCGGGGGTGCATGGCGCGCATGCGCGGGCATGCCAGCCTTGACGAACGTGCCGCGGCCGACGTGCGCCTCGGTTAGTCCCTGGCGGCGCGCTTCGGTGTAGGCGCGCGTCACGGTGGTGAGGTCGATGCCGAGGGAGGCGGCGAGGGTGCGATGGGTGGGCAAAGCCTGGCCCTGGTGCAGTCGCCCGGCGGCAATGTCGTCGGCGAGGGCGGTGACGATGCGCAGGTAGAGCGGGCCGCTGCGGTCGCTGATTGTAGGTATCCAATCCATACAAGCGTGGTCACATGGCGCGTTGAGATGCCATACAATATACCCTACGTTTCCCGCGGTGCCAGACCAACCACAACGACGGTGAATGGGGATGAACGACACCTACGAGCCGACCTTGGGCACAGCGGTGATGCGCGGAGCGGTATGCCGTTGTCCCGCCTGCGGAGAAGGGCCGCTGTTCCGCAAGTTTCTGAAGGTGAAGGATACCTGCAATGTCTGCGGCGAGGAGCTCTACCATCACCGCGCCGATGACATGCCGGCGTATATCGTCATGTCGATCGTCGGCCACATCGTCATTGGCCTGCTGCTTTGGGTCGAGACCTCTTTCGCGCCGTCAATCTGGGTGCATATCGCCTTGTGGTTTCCGCTGACGATCGCTCTCAGCCTCGTGCTGCTGCAACCGGTGAAGGGCAGCATCGTAGGGATGCAGTGGTCTTTGCGCATGCATGGGTTCGGGCCGCGGCGCGTACGCGCCGGCGAGCCAAAGCTGCAGCGTGCAGCCTGAAACGAGACCGAGGCGACCCGACGTGAGCGAGTTGAGAGTTGCGGCCGACAACGTGCCTTTGCGCCACGTGCTCTTGGCCGTCGCCGTGATGGCGGTGTGGGGCTCGAACTTCGTCGTGATCCGCATTGGCCTCGATCATCTGCCTCCGCTCACGTTCGCGGCACTGCGGTTCGTGCTCGTGTTCTTCCCTGCGATGCTGGTCATCAAGCGGCCAAGCGTTCAGTGGCGCAATCTTGCCGCCTATGGGCTGCTTATCGGCGGTGGTCAGTTCGGCCTTCTGTTCATCGCTATTAATGGCCACATCACGCCGGCGCTCGCGTCGCTGGTCGTGCAGATGCAGGTGTTCTTCACCATCGGCCTGGCGGCCGTTCTGAGCGCCGAGCGCGTGCGGCCGTTCCAGCTCGCTGCGCTCGCTATCGCCGTTGCGGGGCTGGCGTTGATCGTAGCGCACACGGATGCGATGACGACGCCGTTGGGCCTTGTCCTCGTTCTGCTCGCGGCCTTGAGCTGGGCCGGCTCCAATATCGTCATCCGATCGACGCCGCAGGTCGACATGCTGAGCTATGTCGTTTGGGCGGGCCCCTTCTCCGTCGTGCCGCTGGTCGCCGCAGCGCTCGTTTTCGAAGGGCCCTCGGCGATGCTGACCGGCATAGTGCAGGCCGATGCCGCGACGTGGTCGGCCGTGCTCTGGCAGGCGGTCGGAAACACGCTGTTCGGCTATGCCGTGTGGGGATGGCTGCTCGGTCGCTACCCCGTCGCCAGCATCGCGCCGATGACGCTGCTCGTACCGGTGTTCGGGATTGCTTGCTCGGCGCTATTTCTCGGCGAGCCGCTGCAGTCCTGGAAGCTCGAAGCGATGGCGCTGGTCATGCTCGGCCTCTTCATCAACGTGACATGGCCGAAGCTGGTCTCGGCGCTCAAGGCGCGCACTGCCTAGGTGAGTGTGGCGCCTCTCGGTTGTTATGGCTGCTGGCTCGCGGCAGATGCTTCCTCCGCCGCAGTGCTGCGCCAACGCACCACAAAGTCGAGCGGCAGTGCAATCGACCACGTCACGCCCTCCGGGTGGAATTGGTAATCCACCTTGGCGCTCAGCGCTTGGCCGGCGACGCGCTCGATCACGACGTGGCCGAAGCCCTTCACGCTCGGCGGCAATACGCGCGGACCATTGCGCTCGCTCCAGTGCAGCACCAGCCGCTTTTCTCCGGCATCATCGGACTCGAATCCCCAGCGGACGCGCACGCGGCCGGCCGAGGTCGACAGGGCGCCATACTTTGCCGCGTTGGTTGCCAGCTCGTGCAGCGCAAGTCCTAGATTCTGGGCCGCCGTCGCGTTGACGAATACCGGTAGGCCGTGACACTCGAGCGACTCCTCGGAGTTGCCCGTGAAGGGCTGCAGCACCGCGCGTATGAGCTCCTCGAGCGAGGCGCCGGTCCAATCCTCGGCGACGAGCAAGTCGTGCGAGGCGGAGAGGCTCTGCAGGCGCTGGATGAGCTGAGCCTGGAGGACCGCGACGTCGGTCGAGGTGCGTGCTGTCTGGCGCACCATGGCGACGATCACGGCGAGCAGGTTCTTGGTTCGATGGGAGAGCTCGCGCATCACCATGCGCAGATGCTTCTCGACGCGCTTGCGCTCGGTGATGTCGCGAAAGACGGCAGAGAAGCCAAAGATGCGCCCGTCCGCCCGGCGCATTGGCGCAACGTTGACGTTCACGTCGAGCAGGCTTCCATCCTTTCGGCGCCGCACCGTGTCGCGGAGAATGTGCTCCCCATGAAGAAGATGGCGATACTTGTCCTCGAACTCCTCATCGGCGCCCTCGGGGAACAGAAGCCGCTCCGATTCCCCGATCACCTCGTCCGCAGCGTAGCCGAACATGCGCTCGGCTCCCGGGTTCCATGATTGAATGCGCCCGTCGCTCGACATGGAGACGATGGCGTCCGCGGAGGTGCCGACGATGGTGGCGAGCTGGGCGTTCTTCTCGGCTTCCTCGAGGTGCTCGGTGATGTCGGTGTTTGTGCCGAACCAGCGGATGACCTTTCCAGCGTCGTCGCGGATGGGCATCGCGCGCGAGAGGAACCAGCGATAGACTCCGTCGCGTCCCTTGAGCGGGAAGATGTCTTCCCACACCTCGCCCGTTGTCAGGCAGCGGCTGATCTTCTCCATCGTGCGGTCGACGTGGTCGGGGTGTTGGCGCAGCGGCCAGCCCCACTGGCGCGCCTCCTCGAACGGCAGACCGGTGTAGTCGAACCAGCGCTTGTTGTACCAGAAGATGTTGCCGGCATCGTCGGCCATCCAGGCGAATGCGGCGATGTTGTCGGCAAGAGTGCGGAAGCGCGATTCACTTTCGCGCTGGGCGCGTTCGGCGAAAACCCATGGCGTCGTGTCGACCACGATGGCAAGAATGCCGACTACTTTTCCGTCGTCGCCGCGTATGGGACTGTAGTCGAGGTTGACCCACACGTCTTCTGGCACACCACGCCGATTGAGGGTGAAGTGCTTGTCGCGAAAGGACAGCGATTCACCGGCGAGGGCGGTGTCGAGAACGCGCTGGCTGAACTCGGCTGCCTCCGGCCAGGCGTCGACGACCGGCATTCCGAGGAGCTCGGGATGCCGCGTTCCCGAGAACGCGGCGTACCCGTCGTTGTACAGCATGATGCCTTGCGGGCCCCACAGCAGGACCATCGGCACAGGCGATGCCGAAATGAGGTCGACAGCGCACTTGAGACAGGGAGGCCATTGTTCGATTGGACCGACCGGGGTTCGGCTCCAATCGAACTCCTCGATGCGCTTCTTCATATCGTTGCTGGCAGGTGGGGGCATTGAGGTAAGAGCTTGCCGGAGTCAACTGTTACGCAAGGCAATTTGTTCCTTCCTCGGTGGAGTTGTGCGGAACAAAGGAGGCGGCGCGTGGTTTCCCAACATCGCCGATCCTGACCGATACGACACGAGGAAGTCATGGGTAATCTTCTCTACTGGGCCGTCATCTTTCTGATCATAGCTCTCGTTGCTGCCTTCTTCGGCTTCGGCGGGGTGGCCGGTGCAGCGACCGAAGGGGCGCGCATCCTTTTTTGGGTGGCGATCATCCTCGTGATCTTGTCGTTTATCGGTGGTTTCTTGCGTCGCGGTTAGCGTTTCGCAGATATTGATCATGCATATCAAAATGTTAGGACGCTCGTCGCGGAGCGAGCGACGGCGGAGGCGGTGCCTGGAACTTTGCCCGGCGCGAAGCGTTTTGTGCGGAAACGACCATATGGGCGGCCTGCAAAGGGGAGAACATGTCAATCTCAGAAATCATCGCGCCGCAGCTCCCTTACTTGAGGCGGTTTGCGCGCGTTCTCTCGGGTAGCCAGGAGAGCGGCGACGCCTACGTCGTTGCCATGCTGGAGGCGATCGCCGCTGAGCCATCGATGTTCCCCATCGATTTGGAGCCGCGGGTTGCCACCTATCAGAGCTTCCTCGACGTGTGGAACTCGGTCCGACTGAACCAGAAAAAGTACGAGGCGCCGGTTTCCGAAAGGCTGGCCGCCGCCGACCGAAAGCTCGAGGCGATCACGCCGAGGGCGCGACAGGCTTTTCTGTTGATGGCTGTCGAGGAGTTCTCGACCCCGGACACGGCAAAGATACTTAGGACCGACGAGGCGGATGTGAAGGCGCTGGTCGATCAGGCGGCGTCCGAGATCGCCGAGCAGGTCGCAACCAACGTCCTAATCATCGAGGATGAGCCGATGATCGCGCTCGACCTTGCGGACCTCGTCACTGGCCTCGGCCACGAAGTCTCGGAGACCGCGCGAACCCACGCCGAGGCCGTTGCAGCCTTCACCCGGCACCATCCCGGCCTCGTGCTGGCCGACATCCAGCTTGCCGACGGCAGCTCTGGGCTGGAGGCGGTCAACGAGATCCTGCAGTCGTTCGACGTGCCGGTAATCTTCATCACCGCCTATCCGGAGCGGCTGCTGACCGGCAGCCGGCCGGAGCCGACCTTCCTCGTCAACAAGCCGTTCCGTACCGAGACGGTGCAGGCAGTCATCAGCCAGGCGCTGTTCTTCGACTACAAGGCGCGCCGACCCGAAGCGAAAATGGCGTCGGTGTAGGCCTGCAACCATTCTTGCCGGCAGTAGAGAGAGGCGGGTTCTGATCTTAGAGCCCGCCCTTCTTGTTGACTCTGATGATAGAGCGCGCGGAACGTAACCCGGGTCAGACGGCGCGGGCTGCGCGGGGCCGACGCTGAGGCGTATCGCTGGACTCGCTGGTGCGTTCGGTGCCCGGCTGTTCTTCCGGCAACGCGGTCATCAGCTCGTTGAGACGCGAGCGGGCGCGGTTCACGCGGCTTTTCACCGTGCCGACGGCGCAACCGGAGATGTTTGCGGCGTCCTCGTAGGAGAAGCCCTCGGCGCCGACGAGAATGAGTGCCTCGCGCTGATCGGCAGGCAGCTTGGACAAGGCGCGGTTGAGATCGACAAGATCCAGGTGTCCCTGCTGGCCGGCGGGCACGGAAAGCTTGGCCGCGAGCTGACCTTCGCTGTCGGCGACCTCGCGCTTGGTCTTGCGCAGCTCGGAGAAGTAGGCGTTGCGCAGGATGGTGAAAAGCCACGCCTTGAGGTTCGTGCCCTCCTCGAAGGAGTCGAGGTGGTTCCAAGCCTTGACGAGGGCTTCCTGAACAAGGTCGTCGGCGTGGTCCCGATTGCCGCACAGCGAGATCGCGAATGCGCGCATGTTGGGGATGGCGGCGACGAGATCGTCGTGAAGCTTGCTGTCGTGTGCGTTGCCGCTCACGTGCTTTCCTCCTCGCCGTGAGGCTTGGCTGGAATGTCGGCTTCCTGACGCTGAAGCTGTTTGATGAGGTCGTTGAAGCGGTCGGGGACGGGGGCGCTCAGCAATTCGCCGTAGGCGGCTCGAAGCTGCTTGCCGAGGATGCCAGGCAGAACGGTTTGCCCTCGTGCGCGCTTGCTGCCGGGGCTGATCTCCGTCTCCTTGCCAGGCGGCGTCCCGGTCGGAGGCATTCCCCCGCCCTCAGCCGCCGCCTGCTTAGGCTCAGGCGCACCATAAGCGGCCCCCATGTAGGCTTTTTTTTCCTCTGACATCAGCGGCCCTCCGCCTCCCCTTCGACCGTCGAGCTCTGGTCCCCTGACGGGACACCTTATGCGGCCGCGGACCATAACATCAGGTCCGTAAGCCTCAATAACAGCCACCGAACCATTAAGTTCCGCGCTTCGGCCCGGGGCTGACGCTGCGGGGGTGGGGAACGAGGCAGCATGCAATGCGTTGAGGCGTGGTTAGCCATATCTACCCGGGGGGTGGCTATAAAGCGGACGTCGACAAGAATGCTCGAGAGGCTGCGGCAGGCCGGCTGGTCGATCCAGACGCACTTTCTGCTCTACAGCTCGGCGCTGCTCATCCCGGCGCTGATTTTCAGCGGCTTGATGATCCTGCGCTCCGCCTCGCTGGAGCGCAGCGCCATGGAGGGGGATATCATCGCGGTCGCGCGCGACGTCGCGACCGCGATTGACCGTGAGCTTGCCGCCACGACGACGACGCTCATAGCGCTGGGCTCTTCGCCCGCGCTGACCGACGGCGAGCTCAAGGCCTTCTACAGTCAAGCGGTGGCCGCGCGGGATATCTCAGGCATCGACTTTTTTCTGACGAGCCGCGCGGGCAAGACACTACTTACGACTCAGGTTCCGTGGGAGAGCCAGCGGGCGGCGCAGAATGAGCCTGCACCGATAGTCGCAAAGGACGTACGCGATGCCCCCGCGCCCGTCGTGTCCGACCTGTCCATGGGACCGGCGGGCGGGGCGCCAACGTTCACCATCTCGGTTGCCGTGCGCCGTGGCACCAAAGCTATCTACGTCCTCAGCGCGCTGATCTCGTCGCGCCGCATCTACGAAATTCTGCAGCGGGTGGAACTTGATCCGGGCTGGGTGTCCACGGTCGTTGATCGCAAAGGGATCATCGTTGCGCGCTCGAGGGACTTTCCGAGCGTTGCGGGAAGTCCATGGCAGGGCAATTCCAGCGTCGAGCAGGATACGGGCCGGGGACTGGAGCGCGCCCACGACAACTCGGGCGAGCGGGTGCTGCGCTCCTCCGCGCAGTCGCACCAGTCGGGCTGGCTCATACTGGCGGCCGTCCCCGAGACCATCGCCAATCGTCCAATCGAGCGGTCGTGGGCTCTCGTTGCAGTATTGGCGCTGAGCTTCGCGCTTCTTTCCGCCCTGCTGGCCTATCTCTTCGGTCGTCGACTCGCTGATCCGGTTCGTGCGCTGGTGAAGGATGCTCGCGAGCTCGGCTTGGGCAACAGCGTTGCTCCGCGCAGCTCGTCGATCCTCGAAGTGCGGGCCGTCGGCGAGGCGCTAGCGGGAGCGAGCGACACGCGCCGGCAAATGGAGCGATCGCTGCGCGAAAGCGAGGATCGGCTACGGCTCGCGCTAGCTTCGGCCGAGACCGGTGCGTGGGACTGGGACCTCAGGACAGGCGCACTGACGTGGGACCAGCGCATGCGTGAGCTGTGGGGGCTCAGCGCGGATGATCCCGTCTCCTACGAGGTATTCATCGACGCGCTCCATCCATCGGACAAAGCCGCGACGGCGGATGCAATCGGGCGGGCACAGAACCCTGACGATCCGGCTGAGTATGACGTCGAGTACCGCGTCACGGGCGTGCGCGATGGAACAGAGAGATGGATTTCCGCCACGGGCCGCACGCAGTTCGCCGAGGGCATTCCGGTGCGCATGACCGGTACGGCGCGCGATATTACAGATCGCAAGAGGTGGGAGGAGCACATCCAGCTCCTCATGCGCGAGGTGACGCATCGCTCGAAGAACCTGCTTGCCGTGATACAGGCGATGGCACGCCAGACCAAGCTCGCCAGCAGCGACGTCGACGACTTCGAAGTACGCTTCTCGGGGCGCCTGCAGGCGCTGGCGTCGTCTCACGATCTGCTCGTGCAGCGCAACTGGCGCGGCGCCTCGATGTTGGAGGTCGTGAAGTCGCAGCTCGGTCACTATCTCGATCAGCAGTCGAGCCAGATCGAGGTCGATGGACCGAGCCTGATCGTGACGCCCGAGGCCGCTCAGAACATTGGCCTCGCAGTGCACGAGCTCTCCACCAATGCCGCCAAATACGGAGCGCTTTCGGTTCCCGAGGGGCGGGTTCTGGTGCGATGGGTTCGCGGCAGCAACGGAGGCGACGGTGAGCGGCTGCACCTTTCCTGGACCGAGCGCGGCGGGCCGGAGGTGATCAAGCCTTCGCGTCGAGGGTTCGGTCAGGTGGTGACGGAGCAACTGACCGCGCGTGCTTTACAGGGCAACGCGAACCTCAGCTTCGAGCGCGGGGGCGTGTGCTGGACGCTGGACGTTCCGGCGAGCCACGTCCTGGCGCGGCCTGCCTGAGTGCGGCGCTGGCCTCAAGCTGCCGCCAGCGCCTGCTGGAACTTTCCGTGCGTCTCAATGTTCTTGAGGAAAGGCTAGCAAGCATTGGGCGGGAGAAGTGGGAACTCTGAAGAACCGGGAGCTTACGAATCTCATCGGGCGGCGACTGAAGGAGGCGCTGAGCGATGAGGGCAATGGGCTGCCGGATGCCATCAGCGACTGTCTGGAGGCGCTTCGCCGTGCGGAAGGGAACGCCGCAGCGGCGAGCCAGGGGCTCGTGGTCGATATCGGCGACGGCGAGGACGAGGCCACTCCGCCAAAGCGCGATTCGGGTGATGGTGGCGCGCGCGATGCCGGCCCTAGAGAGCAGTGAGCGACGGGCGGCTGCCGTGATCGACGTGGCCAACAAAGGAAGGCCGGGTCAATCCCGGCCTTTTCAGTTCGGGTGGCTCGCTCAAGCCGCCTGCTTGTTAAGTTTGCCTTCTGCAAGTTTCGTCAACTTGGTGTCGGCGGCGTGCTCCTCCTTCAGTGTCGCCGAAAGCAGCTTGGCCGCTTCGGGAAGGTCGAGCAACTCGGCCCAGGACACGAGCGTGCCATAGCGCGTGATCTCGTAGTGCTCGACGGCCTGGGCGGCGCCGATCATTGCGGCGTCGCGCGTGTCGGGATCCTTGATCTCCTGCATCAACTCCTCGCCTTCCTCGAGGATGCCGTCGATGGCCGGACACTTCTCGCCGGTGGCCTTCTTGCCGAGAAGCTTGAACACGTCATCGAGGCGGTCGATCTGGCCCTTCGTTTCCTCGAGATGAGTTTCGAGCGCGCGGGCCAATTCCTTGGAGTCGGCGGCTTTGATCATCTTCGGCAGCGCCTTTACGATCTGCTTTTCGGCAAAGTAGATGTCCTTCAGCGTGTGCACGAAGAGCTCGGAGAGGTTTTCGATCTTCATGGGGGCACTCCTATGGGGTGAAGTGCCGGAAAAACGTCAGCTCGCGTCGAAGGTTCCTCGCGAGGATCGGCCGCAGGAACATCATTTAGCCGAGTTTGACGACAATCTAAGAGCGGGGTTCAGACGAGAGTTGAGTCATCAAGCGAAGCCGCGCTTCGCGGGGGACTTCCATTGCGTCGAGGGGGAGACTGCCATGGGCGCGATCATGATCCGCTGTCCGGCAACCGATGAGCTCATTCCCGTCGGCATCGATACCGACAGAGACAGCTTTTCGGCACTGCCGAACGTGCTGGCGGCGCCGGTGCACTGCCCGGCCTGCGGAGGCTATCACGCCTGGTCGAAGAAGGATGCGGTCCTCGAGACGACGATGCGCGTCACGTCGAAGCCGCCCACGCGAGCGGACTAGGGCATAGGCAGAAGCCGTCAATCGGCGTCGGCAAACCGCTCGAGTGCGCCGAGATCGGTGATACGCAACCCCTCTCGGGCGCTGAGCACCAATCCGCGCGCCTCCAAATCACGCAATACATCGGCAAGCGCGTCGAGGCTGAGGCCAAGATGCTCGGCTACTGCACCGGACGAGAGCTCGTCGGTGATGAGCGAGGGATCGCGACCCTCGCCGGCGCTCATGCGCACGAGCGCGGAAAGGAACGAGGCCACACGCTTGGCGGGCTTGCGGGG
>JAEXXM010000036.1 GCA_023405815.1 Pseudomonadota bacterium
CGAGCGGCGCGAAACCTTCGACGACGGCTGGGAGGGCCTTGGCGATCTCGACGCGTTCAAGACGACGGTGTTCGATGATCCAGCGCGCACCATCATCACGCGCAACGACAGCCCGGACATCTCCTTCGACCGCTCGATCAACCCCTATCGCGGATGCGAGCACGGCTGCATCTATTGCTTTGCGCGGCCGACGCACTGCTTCCTCGGGCATTCGGCGGGGCTCGACTTCGAGACCAAGCTCTATGCGCGCACGAATGCGGCCGAGCTGCTCGAGCGCGAGCTTGCCAACCCACGCTATCAGCCGGCGTGCATGGCGATCGGCACCAACACCGATCCCTATCAGCCGATCGAGCGAGAGCGGCGCATCATGCGCTCTGTGTTGGAAGTGCTCGACCGGACCAATCACCCGGTCGGCATCGTCACCAAGTCGGCGCTGATCACGCGCGACATCGACATCCTATCGAGCATGGCCAAGCGCGATCTCGTGCGGGCGTGCGTGTCGGTGACGACGCTCGATGCAAAGATCGCGCGGGCGATGGAGCCGCGCGCGCCAACGCCGCGACGCCGACTCGACGCCTTGCGCCAGCTTGCCGAGGCCGGCATTCCGACGACGGTGATGGTGGCGCCGATCATCCCCGGGCTCACCGACACCGAGATCGAGAATATCCTCGAAGCGGCGAAGGAGACGGGCGTGCGATCCGCCGGGTACGTGATGCTGCGGTTGCCACTGGAGATCAGCGTCCTCTTCCGCGAGTGGCTGGCGTCAGAGTTCCCCGACCGCGCCGAGCGCGTGATGCATCTCATGCAGTCGATGCACGGCGGACGCGACTACTCGGCGGAATTCGGGGTGCGCCAGCGCGGGACCGGACCCTACGCAGAGCAGATCGGCGCGCGCTTCCGACTGGCCCTCAAGCGGCTCGGACTCAACGAGGACCGCCGCGAACTGCGCACGGATCTCTTCCGGCGCCCCGTGCTCGCCGGGCAACAAATGCAGCTTTTCTGAGGGTTTCCCCCAGGCGCGTGCACACGGCGCTTTGACTCGGGGCACCGGCGGGTCGAATTTCGCCGGTCATGGGGAATGCGACAGCCGAGATAAGACCGCGACCGACCTTCGAGCTGGAGGCGGCGGAGCTGCAATTGCACGGGGGCCCAGTTGCCGGCGTGGACGAAGCAGGCCGCGGACCTCTCGCAGGGCCCGTCGTGGCTGCCGCCGTCATCCTCGATCCCGAGCGCATTCCCGACGGCATCGACGATTCCAAGGTGCTCGACGAGGAGGCGCGCGAGTTCCTCTACGGTCGCATCAAGGCGACATCGATCATCGCCGTCGGCATCGCGGACGTCGAGCGCATCGACAAGCTCAACATCCTGCACGCTACGATGTGGGCGATGGCGCAAGCGGTGTCGCAGCTTCCGCAGATGCCGAAGCTCGTCGCCATCGACGGCAACCGTGCGCCGAAGCTGAAGTGCCAGTCGCGCACGGTCGTCAAAGGCGATGCGCGCTGCCTGTCGATCGCCGCTGCGTCGATCGTCGCCAAGGTGACGCGCGACCGGATCATGGTGAAGCTTGGCACGCAGCACCCGGGCTATGGCTTCGAGCGGCACAAGGGATACGGCACGCCCGAGCATCACGACGCCATCAAGCGGCTCGGCGTCACCGTGCATCACCGGCGCTCGTTCCGCGCCGTGCAGCTTGCGCTCGGGCTCATCGTCGAAGACGAGGAAGTTGTATAGATTCCCAAGCACGGCCAAGTGCTTGATTGGACTCATCTCTGCATCGGCAACCGAGAAATCACTGGTCAAGGGAGTCCGTGCTTAGCTAGACTCCCCGGCGCTGAGGGAGCTCGCTGCTCTCGGAGGCGCGTACTTCCCCCTGACCTGTGAGAGTTGCGTTCCCATGGTTCTGCGTCGTTCGTCTGTGGCCCAATCGGCCAATCGCGTCATCGTCGGCGACTGCATTGCCGCCCTCAAGAAGCTGCCCGACGCTTCTGTCGATCTCGTCTTCGCCGACCCGCCCTACAATCTGCAGCTCGCAGCCGACCTGATGCGGCCCAACAATACGCGCGTCGACGGCGTCGACGACGACTGGGACAAGTTCGCGAGCTTCGCCGACTACGACAAGTTCTGCCGCGCCTGGCTCAGCGAGTGCCGGCGCATCCTGAAGCCCGACGGCGCCATCTGGGTGATCGGCTCCTATCACAACATCTTCCGCCTCGGCGTCGTGCTGCAGGACCTCGGCTTCTGGATTCAGAACGACGTCATCTGGCGCAAGGTGAACCCGATGCCGAACTTCCGTGGCAAGCGCTTCACCAATGCGCACGAGACGCTCATTTGGGCGGCGCGCGACCAGCGGGCCCGGGCGACGTTCAACTACGAGAGCCTCAAAGCGCTCAACGACGACTTGCAGATGCGATCCGACTGGCTGTTCCCGATCTGCTCGGGGCCGGAGCGGCTGAAGGACGACGGCGGGCGCAAAGCGCATCCAACGCAGAAGCCCGAAGCGCTCCTGCAGCGCGTCCTGCTCGCCTCGACAAAGCCCGGAGACCTCATCGTCGATCCGTTCTTCGGCACGGGGACGACGGGCGCGGTCGCCAAGCAGCTCGGCCGCCGCTTCATCGGCATCGAGCGCGATGCCGACTATGCGCGGGCCGCCGAGGAGCGCATCGCCAGGGTGCAGCCGCTGCCGCCGTCGGCGCTCGAGACCGTTCGTAGTAAACGCGCCGAGCCGCGGGTTCCGTTCGGCACCATCATCGAGATGCGACTGCTGACGCCGGGCGCGACGCTGCTGGACGCTAGAAAGCGCATCAAGGCGGAGGTGAAGGCCGACGGCACGCTGGCATGGGCCGGTAACCAAGGCTCGATCCATCGCCTCGGCGCCATCGCGCAAGGGAAGAGCGCATGCAACGGCTGGACCTACTGGCACTTCGAGGCCGAGGGAAAGCTCAAGCCGATCGACATCCTGCGCGAGGAGGCCAAGCGCCAGCTCGGCCTTTGCGGCGCACAACCACAAATTGCCGCTGAATAATCAGGGGTTTTTCCTCGTAGCCTGAGGCGGCTTGCGACATTTGCGCCCGGTCGGCAAGCGGTCCTGATGCAAATCACCATTGCGGCGCGTTGCCCGGCG
This sequence comes from Pseudomonadota bacterium, assembly GCA_023405815.1. GTDB lineage: Bacteria > Pseudomonadota > Alphaproteobacteria > Rhizobiales > Hyphomicrobiaceae > Hyphomicrobium_A. The sequence continues at coordinate 3,122 of JAEXXM010000036.1, forward strand.
CGGGACGCGAGACCGCAGTGGACGGCCGGCGCGTCCGGGCGTAAGTCAGTGCGCTTTCATTTCCATATTCCCGGGGCGGGTAATGCGTCGCAATTCGGTGAGAACCGACCGCTTGCTTGTTATTGGCGCGGGTCCTGTCGGCTTGGCGATGGCCGACGCACTGAAGCGCCGCGGTGTCGCCTTCGACCAGGTGGATTCGAGCGACGGCATCGGCGGCCTGTGGCGGCACGGCGTGTACCAGGGCGTGCACATCGTCTCGTCGAAGAAGTCGACCGGCTACACGGATTATCCGATGCCGGCACATTACCCGGACTTCCCATCCAGCGCGCAGATGCTGCGCTACCTGGAAAGCTTCGCGCACGATCGCAATATCAGCGACGGCATCGAGCTGCGCCGCAAGGTCGTGCGCGCCGTGCCGCTGGCCGACGAGACTTGGCAGGTGACTTTCGACGACGGCGAGGAGCGCACCTACAAGGGCGTCGTCGTCTGCAATGGCCACCACTGGGACAAGCGCATGCCGCAGTATCCCGGCCGCTTCACTGGCACGCTCATCCACTCGGCCGACTACAAGGAGCCGAAGCAGCTTGCCGGCAAACGCGTGCTGGTGCTCGGCGGCGGCAACTCCGGTTGCGACGTCGTCTGCGAGTCCGCGCGCGTCGGCGCCGCGTGCGACTGGAGCCTGCGCTCGGGCTACTGGTTCCTGCCGAAGACGGTATTCGGGACGCCGCTCACGGACCTGCCGATCTGGAATCTGCCAGTCTGGCTGCAACGGCTCGTCCTGCGCGCCATCGTGGGCGTGTTCATCGGCGACTATCGCCGCTACGGCCTGCAGAAGCCGGGATACAAGCTGTTCGAGCGGCATCCGGCGTTCGGCACGGACGTGCTCAACTATCTGCGCCAGGGCCGCGTCAAGCCGCGGCCCGACATTGCGCGCTTCTCAGGGACAAAGGTACATTTCGTCGACGGCAGTGTCGGCGAGTACGACCTCATCGTCGCCGCGACGGGCTTCAACAACTCGATCCCATTCCTGCCGAAGAACCTCGTGCCAATCGAGAACGACGTCGTGCACGTCTACGGCGGCGCGTTCCCGGCGAACGTGAAAAACCTCTACATCGTCGGCTGGGCGCAGCCGCGCAACGGCTTCGGCACCATCATCTCGCCGGCGGCGAAGCTTTACGCCGAGATGATCGCCATGCAGGACGAGATGGAGATCCCGATCGGCTTCATCCTGCAGTGGCGCGGCTTCAGGGTACCGCGGTCCCAGCTCATCGATCCGGGCGCGACGCGGCGCACGATCTGGCTGGCGCACAAGATCCTGCCGCTGCTGAAGCGGCGCTCGCGCCTCTTGGCCGAAAAGGGAATCCGGCCGGCGTTCGATCCCTCGCTCTATACGTTCGAGGGCGATGACGGAGCGGTCGCGGTAAATCAGTAGTTCTTGGTGACACGAGTGGTGGGAAGCTTTGTGCGCGGCTGTCGTCGCGCAAGCTGACGGCCGGCGCTCGCGCCGGGGCGCCTTGCGCCCTCGCCGCCTGCGGCGGCCGGGAGTAACCAGCGGTCGGTATTCGCGCAAGCGACTGCTCGCGCGCTTAGCTGTCATCCTCGGCTTTATGCCGAGGACCCAGCGTTGAACGTGCTCTCAAGCGTCGGAGCCAAGCGGATAGCTGTCATCCTCGGGACAGGCCCGAGGATGACAACCTAGTGGTGCTTGCTCAGGCTTAGCGCTGGACGGGGATGCGCGTCGGGCGGTCAGTCGGAAGCAGCTCGCCGGTGCGCTCGCGATAGGCGAGGCCCGAGACGTACGGGTAGGCGTAGCCGCGGTAATAGAACAGGACGGGGGTGTTGGCGTTAGGGTCAGGGCGCCGGTACTTAACCTCGCCCGACGGCGTCCGGTAGAACTCGGCGTTGGCCGCACCGGCGGTCGCGAAGAGGGTCATCGCCGCGAGGGCAGCCGAGCCGAGAGCAAAGGTGATCCGCATGTTCTTCCTCGTTGATCCTGATGAGGACCGCGGAACATGTCGTTTCCCCCCGGGTCCGCCTCGTTTCGAGAAAGTAACAACGGTCGCTTAACTAAGGGTGACCGCAATGCCACGCCCCCGCGCCAATGCGCGCCCGATCGGCCGTCACAGACCCATGGCGTGCTCCGGCTAGAGCCGGCGGAACATGACGAGGGCGTCGACCTCGCCGAGGCGGGGGTGGCGGAAAGCGCCCGGCAGGCGACCGACGATTTCGAAGCCGAGGCTCTGCCACAGGCCAACGGCGCGCTCGTTGGTGCTGACGACGAAGTTGAACTGCATCGCAGCAAAGCCGCGCCGGCGAGCCTCCTCGAGCGAGCGCTCGGCCATAGCCCGGGCAATCCCGCGGCCGCGCATCTCAGGGGCAGTGGTGTAGGCGGCGTTGGCGACGTGATCGCCTCCGCCCTTCTGATTGGCGCGGATGAAGTAGGTGCCGACGGCGTGGCCGTCCACCTCGGCAAGGAACACCGCGTGGCCCGGTGCCAGCCAATAGGCGAGGGCCTCGCCTTCGCGCATGTCACGCGGAAGGGCGAAGGTCTCGCCGTCGCGTATCGTCGGCTCGAGCAGCCGCCAGATCGCGGGCCGATCATCGGGCGTGGCGGGGCGGATCAGCAATTGCGCGCGCACCGATGTTCTCTAGGGGAGAGGAACTTTTCTGTTATCATTGGCGTCCTAAGGTAGAGGCCGCGTTTCCCTCGAGTTGCGGAGCTTACTATGGCCGCGCGTGCATATTGGAAGGGCTTCCTGCGCCTCTCCCTCGTCTCGATCGCCGTCGAACTCTACAATGCCGTCGAGACCAAGTCGGAAATCTCCTTCCGCCAGATCCATAAGCCGTCCGGACGGCGCATCAACTACACCAAGACGGTGCAGGGCATCGGCGAGGTGAAGAGCGCCGACATCGTCAAGGGCTACGAGGTCGACCAGGACACCTACATCACGCTGGAGCCGGACGAGATCGACGCGGTCAAGCTCGAGAGCAAGAAGACCATCGACCTCGTGAAGTTCGTCGACGCGTCCGAGATCGACGCCCGCTACTTCGAGCGGCCATACTACGTCACACCCGCCGACAAGCACTCGGCCGAGGGCTATGTCGTCATCCGCGAAGCGCTGAAGAAGACCGGCAAGGCGGGACTCGCACAGCTCACCATCGGCGGGCGCGAGTGGCTCGTCGCCATCACAGCGCTCGGCGATGGGCTGCTGATGGAGATGCTGCGCTATGCCGACGAGCTGAGGGAGGCGAGTGAATATTTCGACGAGGTGCCGTCGCTGAAGCCCGACAAAGAAATGGTCGATCTCGCGGTCGAGCTGATCGAGCGCAAGGCCGGCGAGTTCAAGCCGGAGCAGTTCGAGGACCACTACGCCACGGCGCTGCGCGAGCTGATCAACAAGAAGATGAAGGGCCAGAAGATCAAGGCGCCGCACGAGGAAGTCTCTCCAGGCGGGGCCAAGGTCATCGACCTGATGAGCGCGCTGCGCAAATCGATTGGCGAAAGCGGCGGCGGAAAGTCAAAGCCGGGACGCGCGGCCGGCCGACGCGCCCCCGCCGCGAGACGCAGCACCAAGCGCCGCGCCTGACGCATCGGCTTGCGAGAGCGGGCAATGGCATCGAGGACGCCAGCGAAAGGAATGGCTAAGAAGTCAGCGGCGGCGCCGATCGAAGCGCAAGATGCGCGCGGTCCACGCAAGCTCATCGAATTCGATCCCGAGACGCTGCAAGCCCTCGAGCTGCTTTCGCGCGACTCGCTGAAGGACATGCAGGAGCTGGCCGACGAAGCCTTCCGCGATCTGCTGAAAAAGCATGGGCGTCCGACGTCGCTGAAAGAGGCGCTGCGCCAGTCGACGCGGCAGATTCCGGCAAACGACCGCACAGGAAACGCCCGCAGGAAGCCCCGCTGACCTCTTCTGCGCACGCAAACGATCCTTAACGGCTAGCGACAAATTGCAGCGCGCGCCTCACTCGTCCGATGACTGATCATCGCCGAGTTTGCAGGGATGGCCGTAGTTAACAAAAGGTATATTGCAATACGTTTCAACTGTTTGAAAGAACTGAATATTCCATCGTCCGTTTGGCTGTGCAACGAAGCCCCCTTCTGCAACAATCGAGGGAGTTCCCATGCAAGCCCTACGCGCTGGAATGTTCGCCGCCGCAGCCGTGCTGCCCTTCGCAGCAGCCCATGCACAGACAGGCGTTGCGTCCCACTACTCGGACCTGTCGACTACGGCCAGCGGTCGCTCTTACAGCTCGGGCGCCATGGTCGCCGCACATCGCTCGCATCCGTTCGGCACCAAGCTGCGCGTCAAGAACCTGCGCAATGGCCGCTCGGTCGTCGTGACGGTCGTTGACCGCGGCCCCTTCGTGAAAGGCCGCATCATCGACCTCTCCAAGGGAGCGGCCAATGCCCTCGGCTTCTCCGGTCTGCAGCGCGTCGAAGTCGCTGTGATCGGAAAGGGCGGCAAGTAGGCCCGCCCCGGGTACTCGGCCGCACGCTGACATCGAAAGAGCCCTCCGGACGACCGTCCGGAGGGCTCTTTCAATTTGAATCCAGATCGATCCGAATTGATCGTCAGTCAACACCGTATTTTCACTAGGCCGGAGATACGAAGGAGACGTCAACGTTTCAGGCGGCCAGATGCCACGGTTGTATGCCCGATTCATAGCTGGCCACCGCCCGCTGCTCGTTCAGGCAGTCCTGTGGACCATCATATTCCTCGGGCTTCTCGGTGCCGGTCTCGGCGTGATCCGCTGGCAGGTCGACAGCCATATCGCCAGGGATCAGCGAACCGAGCTCGCGCGCATCGAAGCGGTTCATTCTTCGGCCGTATCGGCGATGACGATGCTGGAGCAAGCGCCGGGGGAGCCGTGCTCGGCAAAGTTCATCGCTGCCATGCGGGCGGTCGCGTTCCTGCCCGACGGCCTCAACCAATTCCTCTACGCGCCGGACGGCAAGGCGCATTGCAGCGCAGACGGAACACGCTTTGATCCCCCCGTCGAGCTCGGCCTGGCAGATATTCCTGCACCGGCGCCCGGACACGCGAGCTGGCGCATGGAGCGGGACCTGGCGATGCTCCGCCATCCCGGCGTCGTCGGCACGATCGCCCAGCTCGGCGACTTTGCCGTTGCCATTCCGCCGTATACCGGATTCGACACTCCGGACGCCTGGCACTCCAAGGAACTCATTGCGAGCAATGCCAGAGGAGCAGCCTGGAGTCTCGCCGGCGAAAGGGGACTGCATTCGCAGGTCGCCGCGGAGGATGGCGGCGACGTGGGACCCGCGGTCGTGACGGCCGTCTCGTGTGCGCCTCAAAGCGTCTTCTGCGTCGCGTCCCGGGCCGACCTCGCAGCCTTGGCGCGTGACTGGAGAGCGGTGCTGGCGCTTCTCGTCGCGGCGGCGGCGCTCGTTGCCTGGGGACTCGCCGGAAGCGTCGTCTCGTGGTTGACGCGGCATTGGTCGTTCGCCGAGCGGTTCAAGCGGGGCCTCAACGCCCAGTCCATCGTTCTTGCGTACCAGCCCATCGTCGATCTCAAGACCAACGAGGTCGTCTGTATCGAGGTGCTGGCCCGCTGGCGCGACTTCGACAAAACGCTCGTGTCGCCCGCCCGCTTCATCCCGCTCGTTGCCGAGTACAAGCGAACGCGGTCATTCACGCAGATGGTGATCGATCGCGCCTACGAGGAGCTGGGCACGCTTCCGGCCCGGAGCACGCCGCTGCTGGTCAACTTCAATATTTTTGCGTGCGATTTCGAGAGCACGCGCCTTCTTCATTGGCTGAGCAGATTCCGCCACGACAAGAACCTGCGCGCTGCCGTCGAGCTCGTCGAAGAAGAGGACATCGACCTCTCGCAGGCACAAAGTGCGATCGAGGAGCTTGCGGCCGCCGGCGTGCCGACGTTCATCGACGACTTCGGGACCGGCTATTCGAACATAGAGCGCGTCGCGCACCTGCCGGTCGAGGGCGTGAAGCTCGACCGGTCGTTCGCGATGTCGAAGCCGGACAGCATCATGGGACGGATGCTGGTGCAGATCATCGAGATGATAAAGACTTCAGGGCGCGTCATCATCGTCGAGGGCGTCGAGACAATGGCGCGGCTCAGCCTTTTGCGCTCGACGGGGTCTGTCGATCTCGTGCAGGGCTATGCCATCTCGCGGCCTCTGCAGATCGACGAGCTGCGAGCCTTCCTAGGCCTCGGATCCAAAGCGTGGGCAGCCTGCCCGGAAGCTGCCTGATCGCTGCCCACCACTTATTATCGTCACCGAGGGCCCCAGCGCCTCGACAGCAGAAAGGCACATTGATCGGCACATTTTCGCAATGTCTGCGTTGCTGGCACAACAACACATTAAAGCTCGTATGCGACGACGGCGGGCGGCGGACGAACCGGTGCCGCATAGAACCCTCGGGGGCAACGTCGCAAAGGAGAGCTCCATGTCGACTAATCTGGTTGCCAGCGCCGCCAAGCTTCTCACGCCGGAGCTCGTGTCGCGTCTCGCATCTGCTCTGGGGATCGACCAGACGATGGTTGAAAAGGCCCTAAACGCCGGCATCCCGGGGCTGCTCGCGGCATTCATCTCGATGGTCGGCAGGCCCGGTGGAGCAACGAAGCTCGCGGACGCCGTCGCGCAGCAGCAGCCAGGCGTACTCTCCAGCATCGCGAGCGCGGGACCTGGCGGCGAGCGAGACATCATCAACCAGGGCCTCGGCTCACTGTCGTCGCTGCTCGGCGGCAGCACGGTGTCGGCAATTACCCAGGCGCTGACCAGGTACGCAGGCATCGGGGAGGCGGGCTCGAAAGGCGTTCTGGGTCTACTCGCGCCGCTGGTGCTTGGCGTTCTCGGACAGCAGCAGCGTGGCGCCGGCCTCGATGCCTCAGGGTTTGCGCAACTGCTCCAATCGCAGGCGAGCAACGTGGCGCGCGCGCTGCCGTCGGGTTTTGCCAAGCAGCTCAGCGATACCGGCATTCTCGATCAGATGCCGAGCGTCGCCAGCATGAGCCGCACGAGGGACCGGTCGGCAAGCGAATGGAGCTGGGTCATGCCGGCGCTTGCCGTCGTCGCACTGGGCGCGCTGGCCTGGTACCTTTTCGGTCGCCCGAACGAGCAGAACGTCGCCACGGCGCCGCCAGCGGCGGTCGAGACTCCGATGCAGGTGCCGCGCGACATCATCGTCACGGAAGCGGAAGAGAAAGATTGGGTCGGCCGACCGATCTTCAGCCGCGACAATCAGAAGGTCGGGGAAATCATCGAGATCAAGCGCGGGCCCGACAACAGGCTCACCGACATCTACTTCGATGCCGGGACATTCCTGGGTATGGGCGCCAAGCGCTATCACATCACCTCCGATCAGATCCAAGAGGCGAAGCCCAACGGGCTCGTGGTCACGCTGAAGGAATCGGAGATCGAGGCGATGCCGCAATCGCCCGAGCAAGCGAAGCAATAAAAACAGCGCCGATCAGCGCGCAACGGTGGGCACGGCGACCGGGATCTCGATCTCGGCTTGCCTTTCCTTGTCGGGCGACAGCTCGGCACCGAGGCGCTTCAGCGCATCGGAGGTGTCGAGGCGGTCGAGCACGATCTCGATCAGCGCCGGACCGCGGTTTGCGCCGCGTGCCCGCTCGAGCGCTAAATCCAATTCGTCCTCCGTCGTCACGCGCTCTCCCCAACCGCCCCCGAACACCTCGGGCAAGCGGTGATAGGTCCACGGCTGGATGTCGTTGTAGGGACCTTCGTGGATTACCCGCTCGGTGGTGTAGCCGTCGTTGTTCATGAGCAGGAGGATGACGTTGCTTTGGCGGCGGCACAGGGAAGACAGCTCCTGCGCCGACATCTGGAAGGCGCCGTCGCCGATGAGGGCGAGCGGGCGCCGTGCGGGGTCGGCGAGGGAGGCGCCCAGCGTTGCGGGGAGCGCATAGCCGATCGACAGGTAGAACGCCTGGCCGATGAAGCCGACGTCGTGGTGCATGACGAGGTCGGCGGCGGCGACGATCGAATCGCCGGTCTCGGCGATGACCGTCGTATCGCTGCCGATGAAGGCGTTGATGCGCTTCATGACGCGGCTGATGGTGAGCTTGCGGCCTGGCTCGGCGACAAAGCCGGTGTCGAGCAGGCGCGACACGCTGGTGAACGGCGGGTGGCTGAGCCCACCTTTAGGCATGCGATCGGCCAGCCCCGCGACCACGTCGCCGATCCAAACCTGCTCGTAGACGTGCTGGCTGATCTTCAGGCGCCCGGAGTTGGCGAGGATCATGTGCCGGCCTTCGAGCCGCCCGGTATGGACGCCGAGGCAGATGTCGCTGATCCAGGCTCCGAGGCAAAGGAGGACGTCGGCCTTCTCGACGATGTCGCGAACCTCGCGCCGCGACATCCCGCCTTCATAGACACCGATGGCCTGCGGATGGTGCTCGGAGAGGACCGCCTTGCCGAGCAGCGTCGTGGCGACCGGCACACCGCTCGCCTCGACCAGGCGGTGGAACTCGCGCATCAACCCGTAGCGGTGCAACTCGACGCCGCCGAGGATGACAGGGCGCTTGGCAGCGAGAAGCAGTGCCATGGCCTCCTCGATCGCCTCGGCCAGTGCGTCCGCGTCAGAGTGCGGTCGGTCGGGGAGCACGAAGGGACCCGGCGCCGGGCACGGACGGTCGACCATGTCAGCCGGGATCTCGATCATGATCGGCCGCTTCTCGGCAAGGCAGCGGGCGAGCGCGCGATCGATGCGATGCGGAGCCTCGGCCGGATCGTCGAGCAGAACGGACGCGACTGTGATGTGCGAATAGGTCTGCTGCATGGTGGCGAAATCGCCGACGCTGTGGTGCAGCAGCATGGAGGAGCGCCGCTGCGTCGTGCGCGGGCCGCCGACGAGAACGACGAGCGGAACCTGCTCGGCGTAGGCGCCAGCGATGGCGTTCATGGCGCTAAAGCCACCCACGCCCCAGGTGACGCAAATGGAGCCGATGCCGTTGAGACGCGCATATGCGTCAGCTGCATAGCCGGCATTTAGCTCGTTGCAGGTGCCGACGAACTCGATGCCGGATTCGATCAGCCGGTCCATGAACGTCAGCACGTAATCGCCGGGAACGCCGAAGACGTGCTTGAGGCCCGCCTGCTTGAGGCGCGTCAGGAGATAGGTGGCGACCGTGGCCTGGGTCATTGGCTCTAGATGGGTCCGATCCGCGCTGTTTCCAACTTGCGGGCATCGCAGCTCGCCCGGGACGCTAATTCTCCGTAAGCGCGTGGGCGATGATCTTGCGCATGACGCTGGGGAGCGCGGCGGCGTGCAGGTCACGGCGCGCGACCCACTGGCAGCGCTCCGGCTCCGCCCAGAAGGTGAGGCTCGTCTCGGCAGGCACCAGCGTGCGGTAGACGACGACCTCCAAGCGGAAGTGCGTGAAGACGTGCACGACGGTGCCCGGCACCGCCCACCAGTCCGCGCGCACTGGCGCGGTACGCAGCGCCTCCTTCGCCGGCGGTAGCAGATCGCCCCACTCGGTGCCCGGGACCTCGAGCATGCCGCCGAGGAGACCGGCCTCGGGACGTTTGCGCAGGAGCACGTGGCCGTCCTCGCGCAAAGCGACAAATGCGTAGCCGACGCGCTGCGGGCGCTCCATGCGGTCGAGCCGCATCGGCAATTGCTCGGCGATGCCGTGGGCGGAGGCGGCGCAATCCTGCTGCACGGGACAGACGAGACACGAGGGCCGCTTGGGCGTGCAGATGCCGGCGCCGAGATCCATCATCGCCTGGGCGAAATCGCCGGCGCGGCGCTGAGGGGTGAGCGTTGCCGCCAGCCTCTTCAATTCCGTCTTGGCGGCGGGGAGGGGTTGGCGCACCGCGAAGAGGCGGGCGACGACGCGCTCGACGTTGCCGTCGACGGGCGTCGCCGGCTCGCTGAAGGCGATGGCGGCGATGGCGGCTGCCGTATACGGGCCGATGCCCGGCAGCTTCTGCAGCTCTGCCTGGCTCGCGGGGAATTTTCCGCCGAGCTCGTTAGCCACGACGACGGCGCACTTGTGCAGATTGCGCGCGCGGCTGTAGTAGCCAAGCCCGGCCCAGGCGGCGAGCACGTCGTCGAGCGGCGCAGACGCGAGCGCCTCGACGGTCGGCCAGCGGGCGAGGAACTTCAGGTAGTAGGGAATGACGGCCTTGACCGTCGTCTGCTGCAGCATGATCTCGCTGAGCCAGACGCGGTAAGGATTGGCGCGCTTGCCCGGCGCGACGCGCCAAGGCAGGTCACGACGCTCCTCGTCGTACCAGGCAAGCAATGCGTCGACGGTGTCGGGGCCGGCCGGCCGAAGCGGCAGTTGCTTTCTCGCAACAGCAGTCAAGGGATCATCTCCCGGCGCCCGCGAATCGATCCGTCGATGGTAAGCGTCGAAGCATCTGCTGGAAACTCTCTGCGCCGGTATATCCCGCATGGCATCCAACGCCGCCCGTTTTCGTGCTCCATCCACTGCCGCGACGCGCTCGGGTGGGTTCGTGGCGGCGCGCGCCGTCGGAAGCTACGTGCCGAAGCTGACGCACAAGGCATTCGAGAAGTACGGGTTTGCGGCTGCTGCCCTGATCACCGACTGGGAAGTCATCGTGGGCAAGGACATGGCCGCCTTCACGGCACCGGAGCGGCTGAAATGGCCGCGCGGCGTGGGCTTCGGCGAGGAGCTGGATGAGATCGAGGCCGGCCGCCCCGGAGCGACGCTCATCGTGCGCGTCGAGCCGGCGCGGGCGCTGGATGTGCAGTATCGCGCCCAGCAGCTTCTGGAGCGGATCAACGGGCATTTCGGCTATCGGGCGGTGGGCGAGCTGCGCATCCTGCAGGCGCCGCTTCCCGATCGAGGCACCAGTGCGTCGGCCTCCCGGACGGGGCAGCCCATCGTTGCGGCCCCGGAACTGGCCGGCATCGGCGACGAGCGCCTGCGCCGGGCGCTGACCGCCCTCAAATCGGGCATGGCGCGGCGCGGCCAGGGTCGCTAGGCCGTTCCCGATCCTCAACGGGGCATTAAGCTTCCTTCACTTGGAGCGCGGCGGATTTTGCCTTATTCCGACGCCCGGGAGCGTGCTACTCGGGGCGTGAGCCCGGGGCCGCCAAGGCGCATAACGAATTCTCTCAAGGAGCACCGACGTGTCCGCATCGAAGTCCTCATTTGGCCGATTTGAGCTCTCGCGGCGGAGCGTGCTCGCCGTCCTCTGCGCGGGAGCGCTCGGCGCTGCCGCCGCGCTGCCGGTGGCCGCGCAACAGCAGAAGGGACCCTCGGAGGTTCCGGTCGAAGAGCTGATGAAGCCGGTCGGCCTGCCCGACCTCGGGCTCGGACCGGCGGACGCCAAAGTCACCGTCGTCGAGTATGCGTCGATGACCTGCGGTCACTGCGCGCACTTCACCAAGGACGTGTGGCCCGAGTTCAAGAAGAAGTACGTCGACACGAACAAGGTCCGCTATATCTTCCGCGAATTCCCGCTCGACAACCTCGCCGCTGCAGCCTCGATGCTGGCGCGCTGCGCCGGCCAGGACAAGGCGTTTCCGCTGATCGAGGTGCTGTTCGAGAAGCAGGGCGAATGGGCGTTCGGAGAAGGTAACCCGGTGCCGCGCCTGTTCGAGATCGCCAAACAGGCGGGCTTCACGCAGGAATCGTTCGACAAGTGCCTGACCGACCAGAAGCTGCTGGACGAGATCACTGCCGGGCGCACCCGCGCCTCGGAAGTGTTCGGCGTCAGCGCTACCCCGACCTTCTACATCAACGGCAAGAAGCTCGACGGCAGCCCGACGATGGAGAAGTTCGACGCCATGATCGAGCCGCTGCTGGCCAAGAGCTGAGCCAAACCTTGTGAACAAGACGGGCGTCCTCGCCGCGCTGCTGCTGCTGGCCTCGCTCCCTGGGTGCGGGGGCAGCGCGCTGATGAACACGACGGCGCTGACGCCCGACAAATCCGAGGCTGGCGCGGGCTCGCCCTATCCGTCCACGGAGGAAACGGCGAAGGCCGGACCGGAGCGTTTCAACCCGTTCGCCGACCCGACGGAGAAGCCGGTCGGTGGGCGCGAGGTGATCGAGCACCCGACGCTCGCCGAAGTCATGGCGCCGGGGCCGCTGCCGGAGATGTCGTTCGGGCGACAGGACGCGCCGGTCACCATCGTCGAATACGCCTCACTCACGTGCCCGCACTGCCGCAACTTCCATCTGAAGACGTACCCGCAGTTCAAGAAGGAGTTCGTCGATACGGGTAAGGTGCGCTACATCCTGCGCGAGTTCCCGATCGGCAAGACGTCGGGTGCCGCCACCATCGCGCTGCGCTGCGCGCCGCCGGACAAGTACATGACCTTGTTCGGCAAATTCATGGAGCAGCAGCCCGCGTGGGTGTCGCAGGAAGTGCGCCTCGACCCCATATTCAACGTCGCCGCGCAGGTGGGGATGACGCGACAGCAGTTCGATGCCTGCCGCGAGAATCAAGCCATGATCGACGGGCTGAAGTGGGTCAAGGACCGCGGACGCAAGCTCGGCGTCGTCGGCACTCCGAACTTCTTCGTCGGGGACAAGCTCGTGAAGAAAGAGCTCTCGATCGAAGACATTCGCGCCATGGTCGATCCGCTCCTGGCGGGGCGCGCCACGGCGTCGGCGGGAGTGCCGCGCTAGCTTCGCGATGATCCGCTTCACGCGATAAGCGCAGATGATCCGCGCTTAGGAGCCGCTATGAAGATCACGCGCCTGAGGCTCTTGGGCTTCAAATCGTTCGTCGAGCCGACCGAGCTCATCATCGAGCCCGGCCTTACCGGCGTTGTCGGCCCGAACGGCTGCGGCAAGTCCAATCTCTTGGAAGCGCTCCGCTGGGTGATGGGCGAGACCTCGCACAAGAGCATGCGTGCGGCCGCCATGGACGACGTCATCTTCTCGGGCACCAATGGGCGCCCGGCGCGCAACTCCGCCGAGGTGACGATCTTCCTCGACAATACGGCTCGCCTCGCGCCGGCCGAGTTCAACAACTCCGATCACATCGAGATCACGCGACGCATCGAGCGCGAAGCAGGAAGCGCCTATCGCATCAATGGGCGCGAAGCACGGGCGCGCGACGTGAAGATCCTGTTCGAGGACGCGGCGACGGGCGCGCGCTCGCCGGCGCTGGTGCGCCAGGGGCAGATCGGCGAGATCGTCAACGCCAAGCCGGAACAGCGCCGGCGCATTCTCGAAGACGCTGCCGGAGTCGCCGGCCTGCACAGCCGACGTCACGAGGCAGAGCTGAGGCTCAAGGCAACCGAGTCGAACCTCGCGCGCCTCACCGACATTCTGGGGCAGCTCAACAGTCAGGTCGAGAGCCTGAAGCGGCAAGCGCGCGCGGCGCGGCGCTACAAGGAGATCTCGGACGAGATCCGTCGCCAGGAGGCGCTGTTGATGCACCTCTCCTGGACCGACGCGCAGGCGCACGTCGACGGCGAAGAGGGGCGCCTGCGCGATGCGCTGGCGGCACTGGCAAGCGCGACAGAGACGGAATCGCAGGCGCTTGCTGAGGAAGCGAGCTGCGCGGAGCGCATGGACCCGCTGCGCGAGGAGGAGGCAAAGCGCGCCGCCATCGTTGCCCGCTTGCGCATCGAGCAGGAGAATTTCGAGCGCGAGGCACAGCGCGTCGCCGAGCGCGAGAAGGAGCTGAAGGCACGCGCCGAGCAGCTCGCCGCCGACACGGCGCGCGAAGAGGCGCTGATATCGGAGGCGCGGCAGATCCTCGCCGACCTCGCTGCGGAAATCGAGGGGCTCGCCTCGGCGGAGGCTGAGGCGGGCGAAGACGAGCGCGTCGCCCGCGCGCGCCTCGACACGGCGCAGGAAGCGTTGCGCGAGGTCGAAGCCAAGCTCGCGGAGCTGACCACCAAGGTCGCCGAGCTGCGCGCGCGCAAGCAGAGCGCCCAGGCGAACCTCAACGAGCGGCATGGCGCCGTCGCCAAGCTGACGCGTCAGCTCGGCGAGCTCGAGACGCAGGCACGCGAGATCGCGGGGCGCGCGCCGGATGCGCACAAGTTGCAACAGATCACCGAGGCGGGCCAGCAGCTCGCGGAGCAGATCTCCAAGTTCGAGGTTCAGGCGCTGGCCGCCGAGGACAATGCGCGCACGCTCGTTATGGCGTCCGATGCGGCGCGCGAAGAAGGCAACAAAGCGCGGCTGCGGCTCGCGGCGCTGCGGGCGGAGCGCGAGACGCTGGTGAAGCTGCTCATCGGCACGCGGCCGACGCAGTATCCGCCGATCCTCGATCGACTGCGCGTCGCGCCCGGCTTTGAGGCAGCGCTCGGCGCAGCGCTCGGCGACGATCTCGAGGCGCCGGCGGCCGAGGAGGCGGCAGTGCACTGGCGTCATGTTGAAGTGCCGCGCTCCGATCCAACGCTGCCCGCCGGGGTCGAGCCGCTTGCATCGCACGTCGAAGGGCCACCAGAGCTCGACCGGCGTTTGCGGCAGACCGGCATCGTCGCTAGCCGCGAGCAGGGACAGAAGCTGCAGCCGACACTGAAGCCGGGACAACGGCTCGTCACTCGCACCGGCGACTTGTGGCGATGGGATGGATTCACCGCTGCCGAGGGCGTCACGCCGGCGGCGCAGCGTCTCGCCGAGCGCAACCGGCTGTCGTCGCTGGAGCTTGAAGAAGCCGAGGCGCGCACGGCTGCGGCCTCGACCGCCGAGGCCGAGAAGCAGGCCGCGGAGGCGCTTGCCGCTGCACGCGCTGAGGAACAGCGCCTGCGCCAACTCGGGCGAGAAGCGCAGGCCATGCTCGCCAAGACGCGGGACAGCCTCACCACGATCGAGCGCGCTGCGCGCGAGACGGAAGCCAAGCTCGCCGCCGTCTCGGGCGCGAAGGCACGCGCCGAAGAGGAGCTGAAACTGGCACAGCAGGCGCTCTCCGAGGCCGAGGCGTCGGTCGCCGAGCTTGCCGCGGCGGAAGATCTCGAGCCTTTGCTCATCGCTGCGAAGACCGATGCGGAGATGCGGCGCGGCGCGGTTGCCGAGGCGCGCGCTGCCTTGAGCGATGTCGAGCGCGAGCGACGCGCGCGCGCGGATCGCGGCGCGGCGATCGGCGTCGAGCGCGAGCGCTGGACGACGCGCTCGTCGGGCGCAGAGCGGCAGATCGAGACGCTGAAGGCTCGACTCGTCGAGACGGAAAGCGAGCTGCAGAGCCTCGCCGACGTCCCGGCGATGCTGGAGGAGAAGCGCGGCAAGCTGATGAGCGCGCTATCGGACGCCGAGCGCGAGCGCCAGGCGGCGGCCGACGCTCTCGCCGAGGCCGATGCGGCGCTCAGGGCAAGCGTGCAGGCGCTGCGTGCCGCGCAAGGCGCGGTGTCCGAGGCGCGCGAAGGGCGCGCGCGCACGGAGGCAAAGCTCGAATCCGCCCGCACGCGGCGCCAGGACGTGTCGCGCCAGATCCGCGAGACGCTCGGCATCACGCCGGAAGGTTGCCTGGAGATGGCGCAGTTCCCGGTTGGGGGCACGCTTCCTGCGCTCCCCGACGTCGAGCGCAAGCTCTCCGGTCTCAAGGCCGACCGCGAGCGTCTCGGCGGCGTCAATCTCGCAGCCGACGATGAGTTGCAGCAGCTCAGCATCCAGGCGGCCGGCCTCGAAACGGAGAAAGCGGACGTCGAGAACGCCATCGCGAAGCTGCGCAGTGCCATCGGGCAGCTCAACCGCGAGGCACACAAGCGCCTGCAGGATGCGTTCGAAGCGGTGAATGCCCACTTCGGGCGGCTGTTCGCAACACTGTTCGGCGGCGGCGAGGCGCGGCTGGAGATGATCGAAGGAGAAGATCCGCTCGAGGGGGGGCTAGAGATCATCGCCAAGCCGCCGGGCAAGAAGCCGGCGACGCTGTCGCTACTATCGGGCGGCGAGCAGTCGCTGACGGCCATGTCGCTGATCTTCGCGGTGTTCCTCACCAACCCGTCGCCGATCTGCGTGCTGGACGAGGTCGATGCGCCGCTCGACGACGCCAACGTCGATCGCTTCTGCCGGCTGCTCGAGGGCATGGCCGCGGATACGGCGACGCGGTTCCTCGTCATCACGCATCATCCGATGACGATGTCACGCATGAGCCGGCTGTTCGGCGTCACCATGGCGGAGAAGGGCATCTCGCAGCTCGTCTCGGTCGACTTGCAGACGGCGCAGAGTTTCCGCGAAGCCGGCTGATGCATCGGCGGCGGACAAGCTCCTCGATCCGCCAATTCGAAGAGGCTGAAAAGGGTGGGACGCATGCGGTGTGTGTTACTGACGCTGATGCTGACGGCTTCATCCGCAGCGCGGGCGGAGGGCTATATTCGGAGCCTGGAAGAGGCGACGCCGGCAGCGGCCGAGCTGATGACGGGCAAGGCGCATGATTGGCGCCGAGCCCCGGAGATCGTCAAGGATCGGACCGGCCTGATGATCTTCGAGCGCAACTTCCCCTACAAGGGCGATATGAACCCGGACGACATGATCGCGTGCATCGACGAGCTGGCTTTGAAGTCCGATTCCAGGCGCCCAGTCGACACGATGATTGCCGAATGCGGTGGCGTGCCCGGCTACGTCGAAGCGGACTAGAGTCTTTGAATTGCGCCGGCTACCTCCCTGCGCGGCCGCCGCTGCGTCGTCAGATACGGTTGCGGCGCGCCGGGGCGGTCTGCAGCACGGGCTTGCGCAACACGCGCACCTTCGCCGGCTTGCCGATGGGGGCGATGAGTTCCTTGCTCGCCTCGACAATGAGCACGCCGCAGAACGCCGGCGAGATGCTGGCGCCGAGACGCTCCCACGCGGTCGAGGAACGCAGCAGCATCTGTCGCCCGAGCGGTGGGAAGTAGAGCGCGCCACCCCAATCGAGCGGCGTGAACATGGCGCCGAGCAACAACTGCTCGAGCTGGCGCCGGCTGTAAGGGCGCCCCTGTCCGAAAGGTGTATTGTCGAGCCGCGCCCACACGCCGCGCCGGTTCGGGACGATGAGGATCACGCGACCCTCGGGGGCGAGCACGCGCCACATCTCGCGCAACAGGTGGCGGGTGTGCTCGGCGACCTCGAGGCAGTGCACGACGAGCAGCCGGTCGACGGAGCCGTCGGCCAGGGGAAGGCGATCGTCGTCGACGAGCACGCTGTGCGATGCCCCTTCGCGCGGCCAGCGCGCGACACCCTGGCTGTCCGGCATCATCGCGCCGAGGCCGCGCGCCTCGCCACGGAAGGCGCCGAGGTAGGGCGATGCATAGCCGAGACCGATCAGAGTCGACTGCTGCAGGCCGCGCCAGCGCGCACGGATGCGATGCGTGAGCAGGCGCCGCACCGTCTGGCCGAGCGGCGTCGCGTAGAACTCCAGCAGATCGTCAACGTCCAGCAGCATCAGCTTGCAGGTTCCACTGCGTCGCGGGTCAATCTGACGGCTTCGCCCGACATTTCAAGCCTTGCATGCGGCGGCGCGTTGTCTAAAGCGGCGGGCGCGACTACGATTCAGCCGTCGCCGTCCCTGCCAGAAGTGAGCCGGTCCCCATGCCGAAGCTCGAAATCGAGCAATTTCCCTGCCTTTCCGATAATTTCGGCGTGCTGATCCACGATCCGGAGGCCGGCGTCACGGCCTCGATCGATGCGCCCGACGCCGAGGCGATCCTGGCGCGGGCCGAGGAGAAGGGCTGGAAGCTGACGCATCTTCTCGTCACGCACCATCACGGCGACCACACGGGCGGCAACCTCGCGCTGAAGGAGGCGACGGGGTGCACCATCATCGGACCGAAGGCCGAGGCCGAGCGAATCCCAGGTATCGACGTCGAGGTGGCCGAGGGCGACGTCGTCAAATTCGGCAACTTCGACATCAAGGTCATCGATACGCCCGGCCATACGATCGGGCACATCGCCTATTGGCTCCCGGAGGCGAAAGTCGTGTTCGTCGGCGATACGCTGTTTGCGCTCGGAGCCGGCCGGATCTTCGAGGGCAATGCCGAGATGATGTGGCGCTCGTTGCAGAAGCTCATGCGTCTGCCGCCGGATACGCAGATATATTGCGGGCACGAGTACACGCAGGCGAATGCCCGCTTTGCGCTGACGCTGGAGCCCGACAACCTCGCGCTCGTCAACCGCGCGAAGGAGGTGGACCGGCTGCGGGACGACAACAAGCCGACGCTGCCGACGCGGCTCGACCGCGAGCTCGAGACCAATCCGTTTCTCAGACCGCACGTGACGGCGATCCGCGCGAAGCTCGGTATGCTCTATGCGCCCGACTGGCACGTGTTCGCCGCCATCCGCGAACGCAAGAACAAGAGTTGAGGCCATGGCCGAGCTGACGGCGCAGGACGTGATCCGTGCTCTCGATCTGAAGCCGCATCCCGAGGGCGGGCACTACCGCGAGACGTTCCGCGACGATCGCGGAGAGGGAAAGCGCGCGGCCTCGACGGCCATCTACTTCCTGCTTGCCGCGGGCGAAGTCTCGCATTGGCATCGCGTCGACGCGGTGGAAATCTGGCACTGGCACGCCGGCGCGCCGCTCTCGCTATCGATCGCGCCGCCGAATGGTCCCGCTACCGAGTCGATTCTCGGTCCAGATCTTGCTGCAGGCGAACGCCCGCAAGGCATCGTGCCGGCGGATTTCTGGCAGAGCGCGAAGAGCTTAGGAGATTGGACGCTGGTCGGCTGCACGGTTGCGCCCGGCTTCCAATTCGAGACGTTCGAGCTCGCGGAACAGGGATTTGCTCCGCCGCGAGCTTAGGGTGTGGCCGACGTCGCTCATCGGGTTGTTGCGCGCAAAGCTCATATTGGCGTTTTCCACTGTTAATGCATTGCCAAATAGCTGGCTAAGAGGCCGTCAGCGCAGAGTTTTCCCCTAGCCAAGGGATAGGAGCGGTTGCCGCCTCAGAGCGACTCACGAAAAAGTCCTCGCAACGGATTTTTCTACGGCCACGCGGGGGATGCCGGTTATGAAGCGCGAGTCATCTGGGCCAATTCTGACCACGGTGTTCGTCGACTACGACAACGTCTACTTGTCGCTGAAGCGCAAGAACGAGGAAGCCGCCAAGCGCTTCTCGAAGGATGCCGGCCTGTGGCTCAGGGAGATCGCCTCGGGTGCGCTGATGACGCCGACCAACTCGCCGGCGATCGAAGCTGACCGACGCATCGCCATCAGCCGCTGCTACGGCAACCCCGTGCCGCGCCGCAACCAGAGCGACAACTCCACCGACATGAGCTCGTTCCCGTTCGTGCGCCATCACTTCCTGCGCGCCGGGTTCGAGGTGGTCGACTGCCCACCGCTCACGGCGCAGCTCAAGAACTCGGCCGACATCCGCATGGTGATGGATGTCCGCGACATCCTCACCCACGACACGCGCTTTGACGAGTTCGTCATTCTCTCCGCCGATGCCGACTTCACGCCGGTGCTGCACCGCCTGCGCTCGCACGCACGGCGCACGGTCGTCTATTCGAACGATCACACCGCGGCGCCTTACACTGCGATCTGCGACGCGGAAATTCGCGAGTCGGATTTCCTCGCCCTGCTGATCGACGGGCAGCTGCCGAACCGGAGCCAGTCCGAGCGGGGCCAGCCGCAGGCATTGCCGAGCGCGGCGTCGATCGAGACGGTGCGCAATGAGATTCTCGCCGAGGTCGCAAAGGCCGTGCGGATCGCCGACCAGCCCCTGGCCCTCGAGGCGCTGGCCGACCGCTGCGTGCGCGTGCTCGGCCACGACAAGACCGTCGGCTCGGCCTGGGGGGGCACTGGCAGCTTCCGCGATCTTCTCGCGCGCGGGCTGCCGGAAGACATCAAGCTGACCGGCCAACCGCCCTACTTCGTCTACGACGCGAACCGTGCCATTCAGGGCGATGCGCCGCGCATCGAGACGCGTGCAGAAACCCGCATGGATCCGCGGCAGGAGACGCTGCGGCCGGAGCCGATGGGCTCCGACAACCTGCGCGGCGATGCGCCGATGTTCCAAAGGGCCCTCGCGCCTCTGCTCGGAACTCCACCCGCTCAGCGGTCGGCCGCTGCGCAGACCGGGGCGCCAGCCCCGGCGCAGCGCGCACCGCTGGCCCCGGCACAGCCCGATACCCTCTCGGGCCAGCCGGGGCTATCGCGTCAGCCTGCTGCCGGGCCACAGCGCACCGCTCAGGGCGCAGCCGCCATCCAGCAGTCGATCGCGCGCATCCACGAGGCGAGCCAGGCACCGACCTTGTCGCCGCAGGATTACCGCACGCTGTTCGACGTGATGGCGCAGGAGATCGCTGCCAACGGCCTCGCCGGTCAGCAGACGCTGGCCAACATCGTCAAGCGGGCGGAGAACGTCGGCATCGAGATCCGCCGCGACGACGTTCGCTTCGTGCTCGACGTGGTGAGCGAGGCCGATCCCTGGTTCGACCAGGGTGCAAGCCCAAGCCTCTTTGCCTCGCGCTTCCGCAACTTCGTGGTTGCGCGCTGCCGCGGCCAAGGGCTCAGCCTGTCGGCAGACGAGCTTGATCTGATCGAGGCGTGGTTCGCGGCCCCGGTTGCGCAGCGGGGTGCTGCTGCTTCCGCAGGCGGTCAGCCGTCTCGCCAGCCGCAGAGCATGAGTGCCACCGTTCAGCCGCAGGATGGAGGCGACACAAGCGAAGCGGGGCGGCAGGACCGCTGGTGGAACTACGGCGAGGCGCCGCAGACCGGTGCCGACCAGGGTGACGACTACCCGCGCATCATCCGCACGCGGCTCAGGGGCTGAGCCCAGCGCAGAGCGCAGATACAAAAATGGCCGGGCGCGATGCCCGGCCATTTCGTTTGGAAGTTGGTAACGGCGATCAGGTCGCCATGTAGTGTCCACCGTTGACGTCGAAGCAGGCGCCGGTGATGAAGCCGGCGCTGTCGGCGGCAAGGAAGGTCACCGCGCGGGCAATCTCCTCGGACTCGCCGAGGCGACCGACGGGAATCTGCGGGATGATCTTGGTGTCGAGCACTTCCTTCGGCACGGCGGCGACCATCTCGGTGGCGATGTAGCCCGGCGCGATGGTGTTGACGGTGATGCCCCTATTGGCGCTCTCGTAGGCCAGCGCCTTGGTGAAGCCGTGCGTGCCAGCCTTAGCGGCCGAGTAGTTCGTCTGGCCCATCTGGCCCTTGCGGCCGTTGATCGACGAGATGTTGATGATGCGGCCGAAAGAGCGGGCGCGCATGCCGTCGATGACGTGGCGGCACATGTTGAAGAGGCTGTCGAGGTCGACGTTGATCACCTCGTTCCACTGCTCCTTGGTCATGCGGTGGAGCATGGCGTCGCGCGTGATGCCGGCGTTGTTGACCAGCACATCGACGGGACCGACCTCCTTCGTCACCTGGGCAATGCCCGCGGCGCAGGCGTCGAAGTCGCCGACGTTCCACTTGAAGACGGGGATGCCCGTCTCGACCTGGAACTGCTGCGCGGCGGCGTCATTGCCGGCGTAGTTAGCGGCGACGCGGTAGCCCGCGTTCTTGAGGGCGACGGAAATCGCGTGGCCGATGCCACGCGTCCCTCCCGTCACCAGGGCGACACGAGCCATGAAGAACCTCCCTCGAAATGGTCTCTTGTTGATTGATCAGGGGTGGGTGGTTGCTCCGGCCAACGATGGCCGGAGCGGATGCTTTGCACTATCAGCCGCGCTCGACGCACATGGCGATGCCCATGCCGCCGCCGATGCACAGCGTGGCGAGGCCCTTCTTGGCACCGCGGCGCTTCATCTCGTGCACGAGCGTCGTCAGAACGCGGGCGCCCGAGGCGCCAATCGGGTGGCCGATGGCGATGGCACCGCCGTTGACGTTGACCTTGTCCGTATCCCAGCCGACGCCCTTGTTCACGGCGCAGGCCTGGGCCGCGAAGGCCTCGTTGGCCTCGATGAGGTCGAGATCCTTGGCGGTCCAACCGGCTTTCTCCAGGGCCTTCTTGGAGGCCGGGATCGGCCCGGTGCCCATGATAGAGGGATCGACGCCGGCAACCGCCCAGGAGACGATGCGGGCGAGCGGCTCGATGCCGCGCTTCTTGGCCTCGGCAGCCGACATCAGCACGATGGCAGCGGCGCCGTCGTTGATGCCGGAGGCGTTGCCGGCGGTCACGGTGCCGGCCTTGTCGAAAGCAGGGCGCAGCTTGGCTACGCTGTCGAGCGTGGCGCCGTCGCGAATGTACTCGTCGTCGGAAACGACGATATCACCCTTCTTGCCCTTGATGGTGACGGAGACGATCTCGTCCTTGAACTTGCCCGCCTTCTTGGCGGCCTCGGCCTTGTTCTGCGAGGCGACCGCGAACTTGTCCTGATCCTCACGGGTGATCTGCCACTGGCGGGCAACGTTCTCGGCCGTGGTGCCCATGTGATAGCCGTTGAAGGCATCCCAGAGGCCGTCCTTGATCATGGTGTCGACGAACTCGACCGAACCCATCTTGGTGCCATTGCGCATGTGCGCGGCGTGCATCGACTGGCTCATGCTCTCCTGGTCGCCGGCGACGACGATCTTGGCCTCGCCGGTCAGGATCTGCTGGGCGCCGAGCGCGACCGCGCGAAGACCCGAGCCGCACACCTGGTTGATGCCGAAGGCGGGGCTGTCGACGGGAATGCCGGCGGCGATGGCGGCCTGGCGGGCCGGGTTCTGGCCCTGGCCGGCCGTGAGCACCTGGCCGAGGATGACCTCGGAAACCTCGCCGGGCTGGACCCCGGCGCGCTCGAGCGCTGCCGTGATGGCGACCTTGCCCAGCTCGTGTCCGGGCAGGCTCGACAGGGAGCCGTTGAACGCACCGACCGGGGTGCGAGCCGCGCTGGCAATGACGATGGTGTTGTCGTCGCTCATCCGAGAAGGCGCCTCCTCTAGCGCATCAGTTTTTGAAGCCGTCCGTCCACGAACCGTCCACACGGGGGGCGTCGCCGCCCACTTCGGGGGCCTCGCCCGGCCGGGTTGCTAAACGGCGTGTTACCAAAGCTTAGGCTTGCCGCCAGCTAATGCGCTAAATGGCTGCGGCGGTCAACACAAACGGCTGGCACCGACGCCGGGGGGTGTGTTACGCTGCCGCAGTGCAAAAATCTTCTGCAGCGGCCCAGCAATGTTGAACAAACCCGACGCGCCAGCCGACAAAAGAGAAGCGGTGGTCATTAAAAAATACGCGAACCGCCGTCTCTACAATACCGAGACG
>JAEXXM010000068.1 GCA_023405815.1 Pseudomonadota bacterium
GTGTTTCTGCTTCTTTCTTCGGCGCCGGGAGAGCTGGTCCCGACCATCCGCTCCCGCTGCCGCATGATGGCTTTGTCGCCGCTCGCAAACAGCGATCTGCACGCTGCCGCCCTGCAGGCGCTCGCCGCTGCCGGCGTCACGCCGCCAAGTGAGGCCGAATGGGCCCCGCTCGAGCGCCTTTCGGGCGGCAGCGTCGCCCGCCTGCTCGGCCTGTTCGGCGCCGGCGGCCTTGCCGTGCAGAAGCAGATCGACCGCCTCCTGGAGCTGCTCCCGCGTGTCGATTGGCGTGCCATGCACAGCCTCTCGGACGAGCTACAACCTGTCGCGGCCCAGCCGCGCTTCGACCTTTTCTTCGAGCTGCTGATGGACACCCTGGCGCGCCTCGTCCGCACCGCCGCGACCGGGGAGGGGAGCCCGGACGAGGTGGCTCTCGCGACCCGGCTCGTCGGCGAAGCCCGGCTTGCCTCATTTGCCGCGCTGTGGGAAAGAGTAGCCCGCGAGAAGGCCGATACCCTTGCGCTCAACCTCGATCGCAAGAGCCTTGTAATCGAGACAGTTGCGGCTCTCGCCGCCGCCGCACAGGACCAAAGGCCAATCTGAGAGAAGGCCCGCCGAGAGATGCACCCGCAGCGCCGGACCAGTAAGCCTCTTCCGCGCCCCGCCCGAATGTGATGCGGCGCCGCCGGCTCGCCCGGCAACCGACCCTCGCATCCCTGCATCCCTATACCCAAGGACCCTAGTCCATGAGCGGGCGCCAGAAGTTCTACATCACGACTGCGATCTCCTACCCCAACGGCCAGCCGCACATCGGCCACGCCTACGAGGCCATCGCCACCGATGCCATCGCGCGCTTCGAGCGCCTCGACGGCAAGGACGTCTATTTCCTCACAGGGACCGACGAGCACGGCCTCAAGATGAAGCAGACGGCCGCCAAGGAAGGCCTGACGCCGCGCGAGCTTGCCGATCGCAATGCCAAGCGCTTCCGCGAGATGGCGGGGCTTCTCGGCCTGTCGAACGACGACTTCATCCGCACCACCGAGCCGCGCCACTATCGCTCTTCGGAGGAAATCTGGCGCCGCATGGAGAAGGCGGGCGACATCTTCCTGAAGACGTATGCCGGCTGGTACTCGGTCCGCGACGAGGCCTTCTACAATGAATCCGAGACGACGGTCGGCGCTGACGGCATCCGTCGCGGCCCGCAAGGCACGCCCGTCGAATGGACGGAGGAGGAGACGTACTTCTTCCGCCTCTCCGCCTATCAGGACAAGCTGCTGGCGCTCTACGAGCAGAACCCCGACTTCATCCTGCCGCCGGAGCGACGCAACGAGGTGACGAGCTTCGTCCGGGGCGGCCTCGAGGATCTGTCGATCTCGCGCACGACGCTCGACTGGGGCATCCCCGTGCCGCATTCGAAAAGCGGCAGCGCCGGCAGCACCACCAAGCACGTGATGTACGTGTGGGTCGACGCCCTGACGAACTACATCACCGGCGTCGGCTTCCCGGACGAGACCGACCCGCTCTGGCACTATTGGCCCGCCGACGTGCACGTCATCGGCAAGGACATCCTGCGCTTTCACGCCGTCTATTGGCCCGCGTTCCTGATGTCGGCCGGGCTGGCGCTGCCGAAGCGCGTGTTCAGTCACGGCTTCGTCCTCTCCAAGGGAGAGAAAATGTCGAAGTCCGTCGGCAACGTCGTCGATCCGTTCGACCTCGTGCACGCCTACGGCCTCGAGCAGGTGCGCTACTTCTTCCTGCGCGAGGTGAACTTCGGACAGGACGGAAACTACTCGCCCGAGGCGATCGCCAACCGCATCAATGCCGATCTCGCCAACGACCTCGGCAATCTCGCACAGCGCTCGCTGTCGATGATCAACAAGAGCTGCGGCGCGCGCGTACCGGAGCCGGGCGATCTCACTGAGGCGGACAAGACCATTCTCGCTGCAGCGGACGCCCTTTATGCCAAGGCGCGCGAGGCGATGGATAGGCAGGCGGTGACCAAATACCTCGACGCCGTCTGGGCTGTCGTCGGAGACGCCAACCGCTATTTCGCCGCCGAGGAGCCCTGGGCGAAAAAGAAGACCGACCCCAAGCGCATGGAGACCATCCTCTATGTGACGGCCGAGGTCGTGCGCCAGGTCGCCATCCTCGTCGCACCTGTGACACCGCATGCCGCCGAAAAGCTGCTCCAGTACTTGGGCCAGCCCGACGAAGCGCACACATTCAAGGCGCTGGGCGAGGCGGGCCGCCTCGTCCCAGGCACCGTGCTGCCCGAGCCATCGGGCGTCTTCCCGCGCTACGTCGCGCCGGAGGCGGACGCCGGCGACAAACCGGAGCCGAAGCCGAAAAAGGACAAGCCCAAGAAGGACAAGGGCGCAAAGGGCCAGGAGTGAGCAGCGCCGATGCTGGTCGACCACCACTGCCATCTGGACTTCCCGCAGCTCGTCGCTGACCGCGACGGGCTGCTGCAGCGCGCTCGCGAGGCGGGAGTCGGGGTGATGGTCACCATATCGACGCGCGTTCGCCAGATCCCGGTGCTGCTCGACATCTGCGCCGCTCACGACAACATCTACTGCTCGGTCGGCACCCATCCACATAACGCGGACGAGGAGCGCGGCATCCCGGCCGACGAGCTGGCGCGCCTCTCCGAGCACCCGAAGGTCGTCGCCATCGGCGAAGCCGGTCTCGACTATTTTTACAAAAAAGGATCGGCCGAGGCACAGGCCGAGGGTTTTCGTACTCACATCGAGGCGGCGCGCCGAACCGGTCTGCCGCTCGAGATCCACACCCGCGACGCCGACGCCGACACCATCAAGATACTCGAGGAGGAGCACGCCAAGGGCGCGTTCCCGGCGATCCTTCACTGCTATACCGGCGGTCCCGAGCTTGCACGCCGCGCCGTTGAGCTCGGCCTCTACGTGTCCTTCACCGGCGTCGTGACATTCAAGAAGAACGATGCCTTGCGCGACATCGCGAGAAACGTGCCGCTCGATCGCATCCTGGTCGAGACGGATGCGCCCTATCTCGCGCCCGAACCCTTCCGCGGCAAGACCAACGAGCCGTCCTATGTCGTTCATACCGCTGCGACGCTCGCCGAGGTCAAGGGCGTGTCGGCCGAAGCATTTGCTGAGGCGACGACCGACAACTTCTTCCGCTTGTTCCGCAAGGTGAAGCGGCCGGACGTTTCCGGCACCGCGGCCGCATGAGATATCGCGCCACCATCCTCGGCTGCGGATCGTCCGGCGGCGTTCCCCGCATCGGCGCCAACTGGGGCGCATGCGATCCCTCGAACCCGAAGAACCGCCGCTGGCGCTGCAGCATGCTGGTGGAGCGCATTGGCAGGCCGCGCTACACGACGGTCCTGATCGATACTTCGCCCGACGTGCGCGAGCAGCTCCTGAGCGTGCGCTGCGCAGCGCTCGATGGCGTGCTCTACACCCACGATCACGCCGATCACACCCACGGCATCGACGATCTGCGTATGGTCGCCTATGCCATGAAGAAGCGCATCGACGTCTGGGCCGACGAGCCGACGCGCCAAAGCCTGATGGGGCGCTTCGGCTACTGCTTCGAGAAGCCGCCGGGCTCAGCATATCCTCCGATCCTCGATGCGCATCCCATCGATGCGCCGACGCCGATCCGCGTCGAAGGCCCCTCGGGCGCCATCGAGGCCCTTCCCATTCCGCAGCTCCACGGCGACATCGGCACGCTCGGATTTCGCATCGGCGGCCTCGCCTATTCGCCCGACTTGAGCGGCATCCCCGATGATTCGGTGCCGCTGCTGCAGGGGCTGGACGTCTGGATCGTCGATGCGCTGCGCTTCACCGCGCACCCGAGCCACTTCTCGGTCAAGCAGGCTTTGCAGTGGATCGACCGCCTCAAGCCCAAGCGCGCCATCCTCACCCACATGACGACCGACCTCGACTATGAGGCGCTGCGGCGCGAGCTGCCGCCCGGCGTCGAGCCGGCCTACGACGGCATGGTCATCGAGTTCGACTAGCATCGCACTCAACCGTCATCCTCGGCCTTGTGCCGAGGACCCAACCCAACGCTTGCGCGACGCGAGTTGCAGGGCACTACAGCGACGATTGCCTCGGAGCCAGCTGAGCCGTGGATCCTCGGGACAAGCCCGAGGATGACACCACTGTTCACGCGTCCGCGTGGTGCTTCTTCCAGTCGACGAAATTGACGATCTCGCCTGAAAAGTCGCAACTGGGCGACACCAGCTCCAGGACCAGCGGCACCAGCTCTTCCGGCGCCGGCAGCTTCTTTGGGTCCTCGCCCGGAAACGCCTTCGCGCGCATCTTCGTGCGCACCGGTCCGGGATTGAGAAGGTTCACGCGCACGCTCGTATCCGCGAGCTCGTGCGCATAGCTCTTCACAAGGCACTCGAGCCCCGCCTTCGACACGGCGTAGGGTCCCCAGTAGGCATACTTGCCCGACGCCGCGCCGGACGTCATGAACACGCCGCGCCCGGCGTCCGACCGCTTCAGCAGCGGGTCGAGCGTGCGGATCAGCCGCCAGTTGGCCGACAGGTTCACGTCGATCACCTCGTTCCAGGCGTCCTCGGTGACATGATGCAGCGGCGACAACGGCCCGAGGATACCCGCATTGGCGATCAGGATGTCGAGCTTGCCCCAGCGCTGATAGAGCGTTGGTCCGATCTGGTCGATCTTGTCGCCTTTCGAAATATCGAGCTGTAGGAGCGTCGCCTTGCCGCCCGCGGCGCGGATCTCGTCGTCGAGCTCTTCGAGTGCGCCGATGGTGCGCGCTACGACGACGACGTGAGCGCCAGCCTTGGCGAGCCCCAAGGCAATTGCCCTTCCGATGCCGCGCGAGGCACCGGTGACGAGGGCGAGGCGATCTTTGAGCGGCTTCTTGCTTGTCATGACTGACGACTAGCCGTCCGCCCTGCATGAAGCAAGCGCATCGCGCGATAGCGCTCCCTCCCCCTTGACGGGGGAGGGCGGGGGAGGGTGGTGCACCACATTCGACATAGTGGACACCCCCCCACCCTGACCCTCCCCTGCAAGGGGGGAGGGAACAGGAAGGGTGCCGAATAATTCGTGCGGATTGACTTAGCCGACCTCAGCGAGGAGCGACAGCTGGCGCGGCACCGCTTGCCCGCTCTGGTCGGTCAGCGGGGTCGGGTACTCGCCGGTGAAGCAGTGGTCGGTGAACTGCGGCGCGCGCGGATCGCGCGAGTCGAACCCGACGGCGCGATAGATGCCGTCGACCGAAAGGAAGGCGAGGCTGTCGGCGCCAAGGAACTGGCGCATGCCCTCAAGGTCCTTGTTCGCAGCCAGAAGGTCGATCTTGTCCGGCGTGTCGATGCCGTAATAGTCGGGATGCGTGATCGGCGGCGACGCGATGCGCATGTGCACCTCGCGCGCACCTGCCTCATACATGAGCTGCACGATCTTCTTCGACGTCGTCCCGCGCACGACGCTGTCGTCGACGAGGACGATGCGCTTGCCGCGGATGACGCTGGCATTGGCCGAATGCTTCAGCTTCACGCCCAGCGTGCGGATCTGCTGCTCCGGCGCGATGAACGTCCGGCCGACGTAGTGGTT
>JAEXXM010000062.1 GCA_023405815.1 Pseudomonadota bacterium
CGCGGGCCATTGCCGAGTTCGAAGAGTTCGTCGAGCTGACCGGACGCCTCGGCTCCTTCGCCGGCCTGTACTATGCCGGCAATCAGGCGGACCCCGAGCGCGCCAAGTTCTACGGCGACATCGCCGAAAAGCTCACCGCCATTTCGATGGACATCATCTTCTTCGAGCTCGAGCTCAACCAGATCGACGATTCCGTGCTCGAGGCCGCGCTCGGGAACGAGAAACTCGCGCACTACAAGCCGTGGATCGAGAACGTCCGCAAGGAGAAGCCCTACCAGCTCGAGGAAAAGATCGAGCGCCTGTTCCACGAGAAGAGCCAGACTTCGTCCGGCGCCTTCAACCGCCTGTTCAACGAGACCATCGCTGCGCTCCGCTTTCCCGTTGCCGGCGAGGCCGAGCCGCTGCCGCTCGAGTTGACGCTCAACCTGCTCTCCAGTCCCGACGAGAAGAAGCGCCAGGCTGGCTCCGAGGCACTTTCGAAGGTGTTCAAGGACAACGTGCGGCTGTTCACGCTGATCACCAACACGCTTGCGAAGGACAAGGAGATCTCCGACCGCTGGCGCGGCTTCAAGGACGTCGCTGACGCGCGCCATCTCGCCAATCAGGTCGAGCGTGAGGTCGTCGAGGCACTGGTCTCCAGCGTGCGCGCCGCCTATCCGCGCCTGTCGCACCGCTACTACGCAATGAAGGCCAAATGGGTGGGCAAGGATCGCCTTGCCCACTGGGACCGCAACGCCCCGCTGCCCGAGCGCCCCGAGCGCACCTTCGCCTGGCCCGAGGCGCAAAAGCTCGTGCTCGGTGCCTATCACGACTTCGCCCCGCAGATGGCCGAGGTCGCCGGCGAGTTCTTCGACAAGAGCTGGATCGATGCGCCGGCGCGTCCCGGCAAGGCGCCGGGGGCCTTCGCCGCCGCGACCGTACCCTCGGTGCACCCCTACGTGCTGCTCAACTATCTGGGCAAGCCGCGCGACGTGATGACCCTCGCGCACGAGCTGGGTCATGGCGTGCATCAGATGCTCGCACGCCCGCAGGGTGCGCTACTTGCCTCGACGCCGCTGACGCTGGCCGAGACGGCGTCCGTGTTCGGCGAGATGCTCGCATTCAAAGCACTGCTGAAGCAGACGCACGATGCGCGCGAGAAGAAGGCTCTCATCGCCGGCAAGATCGAGGACATGCTCAACACGGTCGTGCGCCAGATCGCGTTCTATACCTTCGAGCGCAAGGTGCACGAGGCGCGCCGGCAGGGCGAGCTGACGCCCGACCAGCTCGGTGCCATCTGGGTGGAGGTTCAGGCGGAGAGCTTGGGGCCGGCCATCGAGCTCAAGCCCGGCTACGAGGTGTTCTGGGCCTACATCCCCCACTTCATCCACTCGCCGTTCTACGTCTACGCCTACGCATTCGGCGATTGCCTCGTGAACTCCCTCTACGGACTCTATCAGGAGGCGCACCCAGGCTTCGTCGCCAAGTACTTCGATATGCTCAAGGCTGGCGGCTCGAAACATCACTCGCAGTTGCTCGCCCCCTTCGGATTGGACGCATCCAAACCCGAGTTCTGGAACAAGGGCTTGAAGGTGATCGAGGGCATGATCGACGAGCTGGAGGCCGCCGACGCAAGGGCTTGAACGGCGCGTTGCGCCTTCCCATACATTACGCGCCGACGCGGGCGGACGGTCTTTGCTTGGCAGACCGCCCCCCGCGCGCTTTGCTCCCGCTTCAGAAGCTTAGACTAAAGTCAAGGCTGTAAAGCTTTGCCGCAAGCCGTTATGGGACATTCCATTGCGCGGCGTTAGGGGTTAGAAGCGCCCGCCATTGCTGCACAGCAGCCAGTTAGATGTGAGGTGCCGACGTGGCACAATCGCAGTCGGTGGCACGGGGCGCCGACCAGGGAGTGCCGGAAGGCATCCCGCAAGAGAAGTTCTGGGCACTCGTTGTCGGCTCGATCGGCGTCGTCTACGGCGACATCGGCACGAGCCCTCTCTATGCCTTCAAGGAAGCGATCATCGCCGCCAAGGGCGCGAGCTTCGCCGGACGCGAGGCCGTGTTCGGCGTGCTCTCGCTGATCACCTGGGCGCTGCTCCTCATCGTCACCTTGAAGTACGTCTTCATCCTGCTGCGCGCCGACAACCGCGGCGAGGGCGGCATCTTCGCCCTCATGGCACTCGGACAGCAGGTGGCCAAGCGCAGCACCACAGTGATCTTGGGCCTTGGCATTGCCGGTGCCGCGTTCTTCTACGGCGACGCCGTGATCACCCCGGCCATCTCCGTGCTGTCGGCGGTCGAGGGCCTGCATCTCGTCTCGCCGGCGTTCGACCATCTCGTCCTGCCGCTCGCCATTGTAATCCTCATCGCCCTGTTCGCTGTGCAATCGCACGGAACGGCAAAGGTGGCGGCCTGGTTTGGCCCCATCACAATGGTGTGGTTCATAGCCCTGTTCGTCGGCGGCATCGCCAGCATCGCTGTGAACCCCGACGTGCTCGTCGCGCTCAATCCGTTCTACGGCATCAAGTTCGTACTCAAGCACGGCGTCATCGGCCTTACCGTCCTCGGCCTCGTCTTCCTCGCCGTCACCGGCGCCGAGGCCCTCTACGCCGACCTCGGCCACTTCGGCCGCAAGCCGATCCAGACCGCGTGGCTCAGCTTCGTGCTGCCTGCGCTACTCGTGAACTACTTCGGCCAGGGCGCTCTGGTGCTCACCAACCCACAAGCGATCGAGAGCCCATTCTACCTGCTCTATCCGGAGTGGGCGCTGATCCCGATGGTCATCCTCGCCACGGCGGCCACCATCATCGCCAGCCAGGCGGTGATTACCGGCGCCTTCTCGCTGACGCGCCAGGCGATCCAGCTCGGTCTTCTGCCGCGTCTCGGCATCAAGCACACCTCCGAGAGCATGGCCGGCCAGATCTACATGCCGCGCGTCAACTGGCTGCTGCTCGTTGCCGTGCTGTTCATGGTCATGCTGTTCAAGAGCTCATCGAGCCTCGCCGCGGCCTACGGCGTCGCCGTCACCGCCGAGATGGTGATCACCTCGCTCATCGCCTTCTTCGTCATCTGGCGCATGTGGGGCTGGAGCGTGTGGCACACGGCTGCGCTGATCGTGCCCCTGCTGTTCATCGAGCAGGCGTTCTTCGCCGCCAACATGCTGAAGATCCTCGAAGGCGCCTGGGTGCCGCTGCTGATGGCGGCCTGCGTCGGCCTCATCATGGTCACGTGGGTGCGCGGCTCGCGCCTCCTCGCCAAGCAGACGCGCAAGAACGAGGCCGACCTCGACTGGCTGCTGCGCAAGCTCGAGGCCAAGCCCCCGCATCGCGTCCCCGGAACGGCTGTATTCTTCACCGCCGACCCGACCGCGGCGCCGACCGCTCTGATGCACAATCTGAAGCACAACCGCGTCCTGCACGAGCGCAACATCATCCTCTCCATCCGCACCGAGGACGTCCCGCGCGTACCGCGCTACGAGCGCGTCACCGTCGAGCGCGTCACCGATACCTTCGTCCGTCTCGTCGCCCGCTACGGCTTCATGGAGACGCCGAGCGTTCCCAAGATCCTCGACGTATGCCGGCGCAAGGACCTCAACATCGATATCGGCGCCACCTCGTTCTTCCTCTCGCGGCGCAATTTGAGGACGACGCCCAAGTCGGAGATGCCGGTCTGGCAGGACAAGCTGTTCGTCGCCCTCGCGCGCAGCGCGCAGGATGCGACGACCTACTTCCAGATCCCGACCGACCGCGTCGTCGAGGTCGGCACCCAGGTCGCCGTCTGACGCACGTCTGCGCAACGCCCTTGCCTCGGCGCACGTTTGTGCCGATATGCGCTTTGCCATGAGCAACGAGGAAAACCGCTTCTCGGCGAGGGCCGCACGGTACGTGAAGGTCGGCGCCAACGTCGGTGCCGTCGCCGCCCGCGTTGCCGGCCAGCGCCTGTTCGGCGTCGAGCAGGATCACGCCCGCGCCGCTGCCGACCTTGCGACCGCGCTCGGCGGCCTCAAGGGACCGCTGATGAAGGTCGCGCAGCTCCTTTCGACGATCCCCGAGGCGCTGCCGCCCGAGTACGCGCGCGAGCTGACCCAGCTCCAGTCGGCGGCCCCTCCGATGGGCCCCGCCTTCGCCAGGCGACGCATGCAGGCAGAGCTCGGACCCGACTGGGCAACACGCTTCGCTGCATTCGATGTCGAAGCTGCGGCCTCTGCCTCGCTCGGGCAGGTGCACCGTGCGAAGGCGCTCGACGGCCGCGACCTCGCCGTCAAGCTGCAGTATCCCGACATGGCTTCGGCCGTCGAAGCCGACCTCGTGCAGCTCAAGGCCGTCTTCGCCATTCATGCGCGCATGAGCCCGGCCGTCGAGACCGGCGAGATCCTGAAGGAGATCGCCGCGCGCCTGCGCGAGGAGCTCGACTACGACCTCGAGGCGCGTCACACGCAGCTCTACGCTCGCATTTTCGCCGACGACGCGCTGATCCGCGTGCCGCAGGTCGTGCCCGAGCTTTCGACCAAACGCCTGCTGACGATGACCTGGCTCGAAGGCAGGAAGCTGCTCGACTACAAGACTGCTCCCCTTCCCGACCGCAACGCCATCGCCCGCGCCATGTTTCGCGCCTGGTGGTTTCCCTTCAGCCACTACGGCGTCATCCATGGCGATCCGCATCTAGGGAACTACACGGTCTTCGAGGACGGCGGCCATCCGGCCGGCATCAACCTCCTCGACTACGGATGCATCCGCAGCTTCCGCCCTCCGTTCGTGCAGGGCGTCATCGATCTTTACCGCGGGTTGCTGGCCGGCGACCGCGGCCGCATCGTCCATGCCTACGAGACGTGGGGCTTTACCGGCCTGTCGAACGAGCTGATCGACGGCCTCACCATCTGGGCGCGTTTCATCTACGGGCCGCTGCTCGACGACCGCGAGCGCTCCATCGCCGAGGATACGAGCCCCGGCGAGTACGGCCGCCACGAGGCCATGACCGTACACCGCATCCTGAGGGAGAAGGGCCCCGTGAAGGTGCCGCGCGAGTTCGTGTTCATGGACCGCGCCGCCATCGGCCTGGGCGGAGTCTTTCTGCACCTTGACGCGCGTCAGAACTGGTATCGCCTCTTCAACGACACCATCGAGGGTTTCGACCTCGCGCAAGTGTCCGAGCGCCAGCGCGCGACCTTCACGGCTACCGGTGTTCCTCTGCCATAGGCACGATCTGGCTCACGCGCCGGGCGAACCAAGCAGCGCGCCGTGTTCCCTAAGGAACAGCCGCCGCCCCCATTGAACGCCATTCTGACGGTGCGCTCGCCAATTAGCGCGGCGTCACTTCGATAGATATCCCCAAGGAGATTGATCTTGATTGCGACTTTGAAAATTTCTCGCCTCGCCGCTTTGTCTGCCGCCGCCATCATGATGGTCGGCATCGCACTGGCTCCGGCCTCCCACGCCGGAACTCCGCAGTATCAGACGGTGAAATCCCCCATCACGCCTGTTGCCGCGAAGCTCAAGACGCCGGGCAAGGGCGCTCGCCGCGACTGCAACGGCCAGACGACCACCCAATGTTGCGATGGACTATCCTACTGCGGCTGCCTCTACATGCCGGGCTCTGACGATACGCATCCGACGGCCTGCTTCGCAAATCCGCCCCCGAAGCCGAAGGGCTAAACGCCTCAAACCACGTGACGGACGCGCAGGTGGCCGG
This sequence comes from Pseudomonadota bacterium, assembly GCA_023405815.1. GTDB lineage: Bacteria > Pseudomonadota > Alphaproteobacteria > Rhizobiales > Hyphomicrobiaceae > Hyphomicrobium_A. The sequence continues at coordinate 5,668 of JAEXXM010000062.1, forward strand.
CAGGCCGCCTGTGCGCTCTTCTATGCAAGGCGTCGCGCAGTCAGGCTCTGCGGCAGGTGTTGATTCCGAGCAGCGAATAGGCCGGGCATCGTCCGACGAGACCCGTAACGAGCGGCACGATGCCGATCCATCCCCACGCCGACTGATAGTCGGGACCGAACATCCCCAGCGCTGCGCCGATGAGCAGCAATCCGACGACGATGCGCAGGGTGCGGTCGAGCGCGCCTTCGTTGACAGACATGTGTGCGTCTCCCCTTCGAGATTTGGAACAGCGCCCGAGATACTAAGCGTGCACACGGGGAACGTGCGTGATCTGCATCAAGGACGCGGTAACCCGTTCGCCCATCCTCAGCGATTCTGGTTCGTGCCCGGCATATGGAGACGATGCGATGTCTGTGCGCACTCTCGCCCTGATAGTCTTGATGTTGCTCTCTCTTCCGCTGCGACCAGCGCAAGCCGACGACGTGGAGAAGGGCGAGCAGCTAGCCCGCGCGTTGTGCGCCCAATGCCATCTCAATCCCGGCCAGGGCGAGAAGAAAGGGCCGATGGGCGTGCCGGGCTTTGCTGCTGTCGCCAATCGCCCGCTGCAGACTTTCGAGGGCGTCGTTGGTTGGCTGCAATCGGCGCCGCCGATGATGCCCAGGCATCGCCTGACACAGGACGAGATGTACGCCCTCGCCGCCTACATCATGTCGCTGCGCAAGGAGCGGTAGCCCTGCGCCGGACAGTTGTCGACCACCGGCTGCTTCTTCTGTCCAGCTGCTCAATGAATGGCCAGCCACAGACCGGCCGCGCCCGCGAGCAGCGTTGCGCCGAGCACCGGCACGAGCAGCCGGCCAAAAGCCCAGCCGCCAGCACTGGTTGCGAGCACGACCTTGGCGGCCGAGTTGACGGCTACGGCAATGAGAATGGCGATGACGGCGCTCGCTATGCTGAGTTGGTCAGGCGCCAGTCGCGCCATCGACAGGCTGATCGCATCGACGTCCATCACTCCCGACAGGGCGGCGAGCACGTAGGCGCCGGCCGAGCCGGCCCACGCGGCGGCGCCTCTGGCGAGCGCCATGATAACGGCGAGCAGCGCGCCGAACTGCAGCACGGCGCCGAATTCCACCGGATTGCGCAGTGACAGCGGTGCCGCCGTCTCTTCCTGCGCGCCCGCACGCCAGGCGAGCAGCCCCCCGAACCCGGCCTGGGTCAGCGCACCCAGCACCAGCGCCGGACCGATGCTCGCCAGCAGCGCCGCATTGGCGAAGGTGACGACGACGAGCACGCGCACCATCATCATCGCACCCGCAAGCGTGGTCGACGCGGCGCACGTCTCCCGGTGCGCAGGATGCTCGCGCGCCAGATGCGCCATGTTGAGCGTCACTGCCGTCGACGAGACGAGGCCGCCCGCGAGCCCCGATAGGAGTATCCCGATCTCCGACCCCGCAATGCGGATGGCGACGTAGCCGGCAAATGACAACGCGGCGATGAAGATCGTCATCAGCCACACCTCGCGCGGATTGACCGGCAGCCATGGGCCGATCTCCCGGTCAGGCAGCAGCGGCAGCATGATGACCGTCATGGCGAGGAGGATTAGGCCAGAGCGCAGCTCCTCCCAGGTAAGCCGCGAAAGCCAGGCGTGCAGCCATGCCTTCAATGCGAGGAGCAGCGCCGTTGCCACGCCCGCCGCCGCCGCGGCCCGCGGATCGCCCAGCACCGCGAACGCGCCAAGGGCAAAGGCGAGCATGGCGGCAATGACGGTGGTCGCCCCGAAGCTCCCCTCGCGCACCATCTCGCGGTAGCGAAATAGCGCCACGACGACGGTGAACCCCGCAAATGCGAGTCCGAGCGCAGCGACGCCCCATGCCCCCGCGCCGAGTGCCATTGCACCCCAAACACCGCCCAAAAGCCCCGAAAGCGTCAGCGTGCGCAGTCCGGCCGCCCGCTCGCCCTCGGGCTCCTCCCGCTGCTTCCAGCCGCGCTCGATGCCGATGATGAGGCCGATGGCGAGGGCGACGGCCAGCCGCTGAATGAGTTGATAGGTATCCATGGCAGACGCGAAGGGTTAGCCGGGCTTTGCAGGCTAGCAGGACGCCGGCTAACAACCAGTACGATTGGACAACTTTCCCCCCTTAGCCCGGCGCTTGATAGCCGGCCGTGCCTGCGGTACCAAGGAGTACAAGGTTTCAAGAAATCTCGAGGGAGAGAAGCAGTGGCGATCGATTTGTCGGGGGGCAATCCTGAGATGGACTACGCCCAGGCCGAGCACACCTATAAGCAGTTCCTGCTGTTCACGAAGATATCCATCGTCTTCCTCGCCGTGCTCCTTTCCGGCATGGCCTTCTTCCTCACCTAAGACAAGGTCGTGCCGCGCGCTGGAGCCCGGCGCCGAATGGCTGGCGCCGTGGTCCGGCGGCGCGAGAACCCTTCTCGCGATCGGACGAATGCATGGTCACCATAGCGGTTACGGCCGAGCCCGCGGATGAGCCGCGCGTTGCGGTATCTCCTGAGACGGTCAAGAAGCTCGCAGCTCTCGGCGCCAAGATAAAGGTCGAGACCGGGGCCGGCGGCAGGTCCCACTTCTCCGACGAAGCGCTCCGAGCTGCCGGTGCCGAGATCGTTTCCAGTGCCGCCGAGGCGCTGAGCGATGCCGACATCCTGTTGAGCGTGCGCCGCCCGTCGGCCACCGACGTCGCTGCCTTGAAGCCGGGCGCACTCGTCATCGCCATGCTCGACCCCTACGGCAATCGCGATGCCCTCGCTGCGCTGGCGGCCGGCAAGGCCTCTCTCTTCTCGATGGAGTTCATGCCGCGCATCACGCGCGCGCAGTCGATGGACGTGCTGTCCAGCCAGGCGAACCTCGCCGGCTACAAGGCCGTCGTAGATGCTGCGGCCATGTTCCAGCAGGCAATGCCTATGATGATGACAGCGGCGGGCACGGTTCCCGCCGCAAAAGCTTTCATCATGGGCGTGGGCGTTGCCGGCCTGCAGGCTATTGCCACCGCGCGTCGCCTCGGGGCCCAGGTGACCGCCACGGACGTGCGGCCCGCTACGAAGGAGCAGGTGGCTTCGCTCGGCGCCAAGTTCGTCGCCGTCGAGGACGACGAGTTCAAGCAGGCCCAGACCGCTGCCGGCTACGCCAAGCCGATGTCGGCCGAGTATCAGGCCAAGCAGGCCGAGCTCGTCGCCAGCCACATCAAGAACCAGGACATCGTCATCACCACGGCGCTCATTCCCGGGCGCCCTGCGCCGCGGCTCATCACGCGCGCCATGGTCGAGAGCATGAAGCCGGGCTCGATCATCGTCGATCTTGCGGCCGAGCGCGGGGGCAACTGCGAGCTGACCAAGCCGGGCGAGATCGTCGACCACAACGGCGTGCGCATCTACGGTCCGCTCAATTTGGCGGCAGAGATCGCCGTCAACGCTTCGAGCCTTTACGCCAAGAACCTCTATGCCTTCCTCGAGACGCTGATCGACAAGAAGGAAAAGAAGCTGGCGATCAACTGGGATGACGAGATCGTCAAAGGCACGCTCGTTGCCCGCGATGGCGCCATCGTCCACCCGAGCCTGCAGGGAGCGTGAGATGACGATGCGCAGACTATTGCCGCTCCTCGCCGCCACACTGTTGCCGACCCAGGCTTTTGCGGCCGGCATCGGCGGCGCCATCGATCCCGTCATCTACGAGCTGATGGTGTTCGTGATGGCGATCTTCGTCGGCTACTACGTCGTCTGGAGCGTCACGCCCGCGCTGCATACCCCGCTGATGTCGGTGACCAACGCCATCTCGTCGGTGATCGTGGTCGGCGCACTGCTGGCCGTTGCCGTCGAGCACGGCGCCGTGGACGGCTTCCTCTCCGGCGACACCCTCGCCTCGAAGATCTTCGGCGTCCTGGCGCTGATCATGGCCTCGATCAACATCTTCGGTGGCTTCCTCGTCACCCAGCGCATGCTCGCCATGTACAAGAAGAAGGGCGACAAGAAGTGATGACGCCGGCAATCGCCCACGGGGATCAAGTGCAATGCTGACACCCAATCTCGTTGCCGGCCTCTATCTGGTCTCCGGCGTGCTGTTCATCCTTGCGCTGCGTGGCCTGTCGAGCCCCGCGACGTCCCGCAAGGGCAACTACTTCGGCATGCTCGGCATGGCGATCGCCATGGGGACGACCCTCGCCGTCGCCAATCCGCAGTCGCCGCTGACGTGGGTTCTTCTCGCCGTCGGGATCGGCATCGGCGGCATGATTGGCGCCGTCACCGCGCGCCGCATCGCCATGACGGCGATGCCCGAGCTTGTCGCCGCCTTCCACTCGCTTGTAGGCCTTGCCGCCGTATTCGTCGCCGCCGCCGCGCTCTATGCGCCGGAGGCGTTCGGCATCGGCGAGCGGGGCGCCGTCCACTTCGCCAGCCTCATCGAGATGTCGCTCGGCGTCGCCATCGGCGCCATCACCTTCACCGGCTCGGTCATCGCTTTCTTGAAGCTGTCGGCGCGCATGTCGGGCAAGCCGATCATCCTTCCTGCGCGTCACCTCATCAACATCGCCCTGTTCGCCGGCCTCGTCTATCTCATCTACCTCTTCTGCCAGTCCGGCGGCGACCCGCTGCTGTTCTGGGCCATCGCGCTGACGGCGATGCTGTTCGGCGTGCTGATCATCATTCCGATCGGCGGCGCCGACATGCCGGTCGTCGTGTCGATGCTCAACTCCTATTCGGGTTGGGCCGCGGCCGGCATCGGCTTCACGCTGTCGAACATCGCCCTCATCATCACCGGCGCCCTCGTCGGCTCCTCGGGTGCGATCCTGTCCTACATCATGTGTAAGGGCATGAACCGGAGCTTCATCTCCGTCATTCTCGGCGGCTTTGGCGGCGAGACGGCTGGCCCCGCCGGCGGCGGCGAGCAGAAGCCGGTGAAGCTCGGCTCGGCCGAGGACGCCGCCTACGTGATGAAGAATGCCTCCAAGGTGATCATCGTGCCCGGTTACGGCATGGCCGTCGCCCAGGCCCAGCACGCGCTGCGCGAGATGGGCGACCAGCTCAAGAAGGCGGGCGTCGAGGTCAAGTACGCCATCCACCCGGTCGCCGGCCGCATGCCCGGCCACATGAACGTGCTGCTCGCCGAAGCGAACGTTCCCTACGACGAGGTGTTCGAGCTCGAGGACATCAACTCCGAGTTCCCGCAGGCCGACGTTGTCTACGTCATCGGCGCCAATGACGTCGTCAACCCGGCCGCCGAGACCGACAAGACCTCGCCCATCTACGGCATGCCGGTTCTGCAGGCGTGGAAGGCGGCCACCGTGCTGTTCAACAAGCGCTCGCTCGCCTCGGGCTACGCCGGCATCGACAATCCGCTCTTCTACAACGACAACACCGTGATGGTGCTCGGCGACGCCAAGAAGATGACGGAAGAGATCGTCAAGGCGCTCGCGCACTGAGTTGAGGCCGCACGCGCCTGACCCACCTGCCGCCCGCTTAGGGCGGCGTTAATTGTGCGCTGCGAGCAACGCCGTCTGCGCGCCGCTTGAAGCGCGCCGGGGCATGCATATCTCAAGCTGGAAGAAATGATGCCCCCCGGGGGCACGGGGTGTCGACCAAGGAGTTGGCACATGAACAGGTTCTCTACATTCTGGCAGGACACGGCAAACCTTGTGCTCGGCGCGGCGCTACTGCTCTCGCCCTGGGCGCTCGGATTTGCTGCCGAGCAGATGCCGACGTGGAACGCGTTTCTCGTCGGGGCGATCGTAGCCCTTCTGGCGCTCGCCGCGCTGTTCGCTTTCCAGGCCTGGGAGGAGTGGATCAGCGCGCTGCTAGGAGCGTGGCTCATCGTCTCCCCATGGGTGTTGGGCTTCAGCGGCCACGTGACAGCAATGTACACGCACGTGCTCATCGGCATCGCGACGCTCGTATTGGCGGTCTGGTCCATGAGCGAGCATGGCTCGGGCCATATCACCGCCGGAAGATAAGACGAGCAGCAGCGCTCGACTCCTCCTAGATGATGGAAGCCATCTAGGTGCGGGCGTTGCGCTGCGTTCGCCATGAAGCGGACAGCGAGTGGAGCTAAGCTCCGTGTACGACGCGCAATACGCTCCCCCCGAGGCTCGCCTCTGACGTATCCGCCTCGATGCGGTTCCTGCCAGCGCGCTTAGCGCGGTAGAGCGCCCGGTCGGCGCTGGCGAGCAGCTCAGGTAGCTCCTGCTGCGATGCCCTCGCGGTGGCAATGCCGACGCTGACCGTCGCGCCGAAGCTCCGCTCCTCGCTCGTGTGCTGCGCCCCCTCGAATGCCCACCGCACGCGCTCGGCAACCAGCGCCGCGTCTGCCGCGCCGGCATCGAACAAGAGGCAGGCGAACTCCTCGCCGCCGATGCGCGCGAACAGATCGGCTGGCCGGATCTGTGCCTGCGCCACATCGCAGAACGTCTTCAAGACGCTATCGCCTGCGGCATGCCCGTACGCGTCATTGACGGTCTTGAAGTGATCGATGTCGAAGAGAAGCACCGACATCTCGCGTCCTTCGACGCTGGCACGCTGCATGAGGCGCACGCCGGCCTGGAGGAATGCCCGCCGGTTCGCAACGCCCGTAAGAGCATCGACCGATGCCGCCCACCGATAGCTCGCCGCCACCTTCTCCCTGACAAGACTGCCGAAGAGGTACGTGCCTGCCATGGCGAGCAGGATCGATTCGAATATCGCGAATGCAAAGAGGCTCGAATGGGAAGGTTCGGGATTTTCCAGCCAGTCCGCCGCAAGCGTCAGGCGCACCGGCAGAGCTGCCGCGTGAATGAGGAGGACAACGATGGCGGGCCAACGGGAAGGCAGCCCATCCCCGCGCGAGCGCCACAGCTCGAATGCCGTGAGAAGCGTGTAGGTAACACCGGTCGCTACCTTGAGCGCGACGCGCGATCTAAGGTCCCCATGGATCTCTGGAACCAGCATCGCCACCAGCCACACCGCGACGCCGGCCAGCGCCCAACCGGCGAGCGCTGGTCGGCCGTCCAGCCGACGCGCGCCGCTCCACAGGGCTCCGTAAGCTGCCGCCAGAAGTGCATTGGCAACGACGATCGACCAGAAGTCGGGAATATGCCCGCGCGCAGCAATGAGCAGCGCTCCGGCTGCAGCCAAGCCGAACCCGAGACTCCAGAGACTGAGGGGGGCGAGATCGGGTTGCTGCAACCAGGAAAGCAGCAAGAGCACGGCCGCGAGGAAGAACGCGACACCGACGAAGCCGATGACCGTGGGCAGGTCGATGTTCAATACTTGAAGCAGGCTGGCGTCCATGCGCGGATACTAGCGCCCCACCCCTGCCGAAGTGTTTTCGGCTTTGCCTGGAGTGTTGATGGAATGTCGCAGCCACGCGGGCCAGCGAGAGGTCTTTGGATGCTGGCGTGCCTCAGGCGTGTCAGCGCGTGCGCACTGCTGGTGCATCTACCGTTGGTTGCGTCTCATGCCGCGGAGGGCTTCTTTGCCGACAAGCAACCACCCCAGGTGCGCGCCGCATGGAACTCCGTCTTCGCCTTCGTCTGCGAGGGCGGCGGCAGCCGCTACGTCGCCAGCGCCTTCCTCGTGAAGAAGAGGGTTCGCGGCAAGGATGCCGACTACTACTTCATCACCGCCGGACATGCCGTCGAGGACTGCCGCCAGCCGCGCCGCTATCTCGTCGCCGACATCAACCAGCCGCGTTACGAGAGCGACGGCATCACGCTCGCGGCGCCTCTGCCAAGATTGAGCGGCATCGCCCCCGTCTCCGTCGACGAGGCGTACGACATTGCCCTCATCAGAACGTCGGCGCCGGCCAAGCTCGTCACCGCTCCGCCGCTCTCGGTCGGGGAGGAATGCGCGCGCGCCATGCATCGGAGACTCTACGCCATCGGCATTCCCGGCGTCGCTCAGCGCCGCTCGCTGCGCAAGTTGCCCGAGATGAAGCGCTGGAGCAGCGGCGAGGCCGTCGGTCTCGGACGCGCCGAGTTTCGCGGCACGGAGAAAATCTACATCGCCTCGACCGTCGACTCTCTGCCCGGCAGCTCCGGCGGTCCGGTGATCGACGACGGCGGCAAGCTCATCGGCGTCGTCGCAAAGGGCGCCGCCGCACCCGAGAACGGGTATCGCTATGACGTCGATCCCGGCAAGCGCGACGACTGGCAGACCTTTCTGGTACCGTGCGAGGCAGTGTCGCAAATCATACGAGACAGCGGCTTGAATTCAACGGACTGAGCCTATGGTGCGGGTTACGTTCACGCCGACTTTGCAGCGTCACATAGCCTGCCCGCCGATGACGGTCGCAGCGCGCACCGTGCGCGAGGCGCTCGACGCCGCCTTCGCCGACAATGCGCGTGCCCGCGCCTATGTGCTCGACGATCAATCTGCTCTGCGCAAGCACATGGTTGTATTCGTCGACGGCAAGCGCATCGATGACCGCGTGCATCTTTCCGACCCCGTTCGCGAAAACGGCGAAATTTACGTGCTACAGGCGCTCTCCGGCGGCTGAACAAAAAACGACCCCATGGGAGGCAGCATGAGCGACCGCATTCTGGTGGCGACGCGCAAAGGCCTGTTCACTCTGAGGCGCCAAGGCGGCACGTGGAAAATCACCGCCGCTGATTTCCTCGCCGATCATGTGTCGATGCTGCTCGCCGACCCGCGCGATGGTCATCGCTACGCCGCGCTCGATCACGGCCACTTCGGAGTCAAGCTGCACCGCGCGAACGGCGACGGCGCCTGGGAGGAGATCGCCGCTCCCGCCTATCCCGAGAAGCCCGAGGACGAGGACGACAAGGACATGTGGGGCAAGCCCATCCCCTGGTCGACGGTGAAGATCTGGGCGCTCGAAGCCGGCGGCCCCGACGAGCCGGGCGTCCTCTGGTGCGGCACCATTCCCGGCGGCCTGTTCCGCTCCTCCGACCGCGGCACGAGCTGGCAGCTCGTCCGCTCGTTGTGGGATCATCCCAAGCGCAAGAAGTGGTTCGGCGGCGGCGCCGATCTGCCGGGCATCCACTCCATCTGCGTCGACCCGCGCGATTCCCGCCGCATCCAGCTCGGCGTCTCCTGCGGCGGCGTATGGACGACGACCGACGGCGGCGCGACGTGGGACTGCTCCGGCGAAGGCATGCGCGCCGCCTTCATGCCCCCCGATCAGCAATACGATCCCGACATCCAGGACCCGCATCGCCTGGTGCAATGTCGCGCCGATCCCGAGCGCCTATGGGTGCAGCATCACAACGGCATTTTCCGTTCCGACGACGGCGGTGCGAAGTGGCACGAGATCACCGAGGCCGGGCCTTCCGTGTTCGGCTTTGCCGTCGTCGTGCATCCCGACCAAGCCGACACAGCCTGGTTCGTCCCGGCGATTAAGGACGAGAAGCGCATTCCCGTCGCCGGCCAGGTGGTCGTCACCCGCACGCGCGACGGTGGCAGAACCTTCGAGACTTTGCGCAACGGCCTGCCGCAGGAGCACGCTTACGATCTGGTCTACCGCCATGCCCTCGACATCGACGCGGCGGGCAATCGCCTGGCCTTCGGCAGCACCACCGGCAGCCTGTGGATCTCGGAGGATCAGGGCGAAAGTTGGCAGTGCACGTCTCAGCATTTGCCGCCGATCTATGCAGTTCGTTTCGGTTGAACGCCGCTTTTGACGACGGCGCTTGCGAAAGCTTCACCATGCCCTCAAGCTGGCCCCAATAGCCGGCTCGTCCATGGTAGGATTTGTCATGTTCGCAACGCGCACAGTCCTCTTCTCTCTCGCCTGCATGCTGCCTTTCGGCGCCGCGGGCTTCGCCGCGCCGGTCGTAGCCGAGGCGACGGTCGAGACGGCGCAATTGACCGAGCCCGCCGCCCGCAAGGGAACGCGCAACTATCGTCCGGGCGAGGACACCGCTCCGCCGGCCAGCACCACCAACTTGAAGAGCGACGACCTTTCCCAATCCGAAAAGCTCGCCCAGTGCATGGAAACCTGGGACACGGGCACGCACATCACCAAGAGCAAGTGGCGGGAGATCTGCATCCGCCAGCTCAACGAGCGCTGACCGAGGCCCTCTCCGCGCCGCTCCCCTTGCGCCCCCTAAGCTCTGAGCCGCATCGCTCCATCGGCAGCGCCGTCGTCGACCAGCCGTCTTTCACCACCGTGACGACGTAGCGTCGGCACTCCGGCGCCGCGCCCTGCACGAAATGCACGCGAAACAGCGCCTGCTCGGGCTTGCGCTGGCGCGGCCAGACGAAGTTCTCCTCGTCAGCCGTCTTGGCGATGGCCGTGTCGATGGCATAGCGCGCATTGCGATAGTCCGCTTCCGATAGCCGCGAAAGCAGCACGCGCGAAAGGTCTGGATGCAGGCCGACGACAACCGCCCGCTTCTGATAGGGATCGGCCGGATCGATGCGCAGCGGCGGCAGAGGCTGCGGCTCGGCCGGCCGGGCCGTATCGATCGTTCCGGTCTCGACAGGTATGGCATCGGGCGGCGTCGCCGCATCGGCGGCGACCTTGGCCTGCTGCTCTTCGATCGGCGGCATAGGCGCCGCGGCCGCTAGTTCACCCGTTGCGATGGTAGATGGGTCGGATATGGCGCTGGTGGCCCCCTGGCCGCGCGCCAGCTCCGTCAGCTTGGAGACCTGCGCTCCGAGCGCCTCCAGCCAGTCCGCCGGCGCTTGCAGCACGGCCCATCCCCCGCCGAACAGCACGAGCAGCGCCAGCGTGGCGCTGAGCATGCTGCTGCCCCGCCGCTCGAGCGGCCGGCCGATACGTTCGCTGGCATCGAGCGCCCCGAGCGAGGGCTCGCCTCCGAAGTCGAAGGGAATGAGATCTGCTGCGGACGCCTCGCGTCCGCGCCGCGCGGGAACTGACATTACTACCCCCCTGATATCTTTAAAGATACCGGTCCCGCTTAAGGCACATAAGCGACTGCAGAGTTCGGCGAAATGATGGCTACGGAGCAACCAGCCGATCGGCGGCCGGGCCAAATTTCATCAATTGCCGGGGGATCCCTATCCCGCTTGTTGACGTTTGCCCGCGGACTATCCGCCGCCGCGCGGAACGGTCCTCGCCGACGCCCGCGCATAGACAGGGAGAAAAACCGATGAATTGGGATCGCGTTCAAGGAAACTGGAAGCAGTTCAGCGGCAAGGTGAAGGAGCAGTGGGGCAAGCTCACCGACGACGACCTCGCGCAGGTCAACGGCAGCCGCGAGCAGCTCGAGGGCCTGATCCAGTCGCGTTACGGCTTCGCCAAGGACCAGGTGAAGAAGGCGGTCGACAACTGGCTGAAGACGCACTGAGCCTTGAAGGCTCGGACGCGAAGATAGCGCGGCCCTGCCGCGCTATTTTTCTAGCCCGTGTGCGGCCAGGGATGCGGCAGAGTTGCATAGGGGCCGGTGAACACCTCGCTACCGACAAAGCCCATCACTGCATCGTGCAGGCTCATCGGATTGTCGACCACCGTCCCGTAGGTAAGAGCCGAGATCGGAAATTGGCTGTAGCCGTAGTCGATCAGCACCAGGGGGATACGCGCGGCAATGGCGGCGCCATAGTCGGCGCCGGTGTCGCCGACGAGCAGCGCCCGGTCGATGCGCCCTCCGGCGCGCGCCACCGCCTCGAAGATGGGACGCGGGTCGGGCTTCATCGGCCGGTCATCGCCCGATCCGACCACGGCGTCGAAATAGTGGCTGAGGTCGAAACGCTCGAGGATATCGATGCAGATGCGCTCGATCTTATTGCTGCACACCGCCGTGCGCACGCCGCGCACGCGCAGCTCCTCGAGCAGCGGCCGGACGCCCGAGTAGATGTACGACAAGCGGGCCGGCGAGCGGCGGTAGACTTCGATGAACGTCCTGCGCGCTGCCTCCGCCTCGGCAGCGGGCAGTTGCAGCCGCTTTGAAACCAATGCCTTCCAGAAGAGCTCGCTCAAGCCGTCGCCCATCATGCTGGCCGCCTCGCCAATGCCGGTCGGTGCTGCGCCATAGGGAGCGAGCGCAATATCGAGCGCGTCTGCGATGTCGGGCACCGTGTGAACGAGCGTGCCGTCAAGGTCGAAGACGACGGTAGGAGTGACGGCAGCCGCGGGTAGCCGCATGGCTCGCTCTCCTTCGATAGTTTCGGGTCGGCGCAGGTGCGCGGCGACGCGGCAAGCATCCCATCGCGGGACGCCGCGGCTCATCGAGTCTAACGCCCAAGGGCGGCGGGTCGATCCTCGATCCGGCCGCAGGGAAAATGATACGTAGCCAACGGTGACGTTCCGCCATAATGCGCGGCACCGAGGCTGGGGAGAGCGCAAGAACGCGGTTTTCTATCGCCTCGCTCGCCAATAGGCTGGCGGTCGGCTTGCAGCGAGGAAAGGCTATCGCATGCGCATCGGCGTGCCGAAGGAGATCAAGGTCCACGAGTATCGCGTCGGCCTCGTGCCCGCGAGCGTCCGCGAGCTCATCGCCAACGGGCACGATGTGTTCGTGCAGCACGGTGCCGCAGAGCGCATGGGCATCTCGGACGACGACTACCGGCGCGTCGGCGCCACCATCCTCCCCGATGCCGCCGAGGTGTTTGCCACCGGCGAGTTGATCGTGAAGGTGAAGGAGCCGCTCCCCGCCGAGCGAGCCATGCTGCGCCCGGAGCAGACGCTGTTTACCTACCTCCATCTCGCTCCCGACCCCGCCCAGGCCAGGGACCTCATGGCCTCCGGCGTCACCGCCATCGCCTATGAGACGGTCACTGGCGTGCGCGGCGGCCTGCCGTTGCTCTCGCCCATGAGCGAGGTGGCCGGTCGCATGTCGATCCAGGCCGGCGCCCACTGCCTCGAGATGGAGCAGGGCGGACGCGGCATGCTCCTCGGCGGCTCTGCCGGCGTCGCGCCGGCGAACGTCGTCGTGATCGGCGGCGGCGTCGCCGGCGTCAACGCGGTGCGCATGGCCATCGGCCTCGAAGCCGCCGTCACCTGCATCGACGTCAACAT
>JAEXXM010000010.1 GCA_023405815.1 Pseudomonadota bacterium
GGCATTACCTAGGCGGAGTGGGATAAGAATCCAGCAAGCCATTGATACGTATGCGTGTTTCGCGCCAGCAAAACAGTACAAGCACTGCCACGGCAAGGCAGACTGATGGGGGCAAAGTCTTAGCCCTGCGCCGCCGGAAAATTCAGGCCGCCTCGGCGAGCAGCGCCGCAAGATCGAGCGGCCGCGTATCCATCGCGAGCTTGCCGTCCCCCGTGCGCGGCCAGTCCTTGGGATCGCGGTCCCAGTAGAGCTCGAGCCCGTTACCGTCCGGATCGTGCAGGTAGAGCGCTTGGCTGACGCCGTGGTCGCTCGCGCCGTCGAGCGGCATGCCGGCTTCGATCAGCCGCTTCAAGGCATCGCCGAGCGCTGCACGCGTCGGATAGAGAATGGCGACGTGGTAAAGCCCCGTCGTCCCGCGCGGCGGCGGCGGGCCCCCCTTGCTCTCCCACGTGTTTAGTCCGAGGTGGTGATGATAACCCCCGGCGGACAGGAACGCTGCTTCCCGCCCGTAGCGCTGCATCAGCTCGAACCCGAGCACGCCGCAATAGAACGCCAGCGCCCGGTCGAGGTCGGCGACCTTGAGGTGCGCATGCCCGATGCGGACCCCCGCATCGATGGGTCGGGGTGTGATCTGCGGCTCGAGCGGCGCGAGCGGAACGGTTGGGCCGGACGACATGGGGGCCTCGCGAAAAGGACGGTTCTCCGGCTATGTCGGGTTGCCGGCGGCTAATTCCAGCCCTCGCGGTCGAGGGTGCAGGTAATATCGAGGTCGGCGACCTCGGCCGCAAAGTCGGCGAGGTTGAATAGGCCGAAGCAGGGCATCGCGCCGGCACGAGGCGCGGCGTCGATATCCGCGCCCGCCACGAGTCGTTTGGCGAGGATCACCGACGCAATGGCGGGCACGTATGGGCCATGCCCATGCCGCGCGACGAGATGCCAGGAGCGGCGCCGTCTTTGCCCTTGCCGGTCGCGGCCGACGACATGCACGAACATGCCGCCCGTATCGCTTCCCAGCATCGAGAGGCGGCGTTTCACCGCCAGCATGGGGCCGGCGAGTGCCCCCGCGTCCCGCACCAGTCCTGCGCGCTTGAGCCACGACAAGCCCCAGAGCCCGAGGTGGAACATGCTCACCTCGAGCCCCGCCGTGAAGCGTACGGTCTGGACCTCGGGATTATGGAGCGGCACCAGCTCCAGATCGGGCACGTCGACGTCCCCCATCCAACGCCAGCCGATCTCGGGGAATCGGTAGCGATGCAACCGCTGCCAGCCGTATGCCGTCGTCCGCCGTCCGCCCGCGCGCACCGGAAACGGCTTTCCCGCTGCACTGATGATGGAGGCTGCCGTGGCCGTGCCGGGATCGAAGCTGTTGCCGGGCGAGATGCCGATATGCACCTCTTCGAGCGCGGTTAGCCCCTCGGTCATCTCCACAATCGCCGCCGATGACAGGCCGGGCACCGAGCTCGCGCCGCTGATGACGCTAACCCCTGCGGTCCGTGCCGCCTCATCGAGCGCGACGATGCCGGTGACGAAGCCGCGCGCATCGGCGAGGTCCACGTAGTGGCACTTGGCTTCGATGCATGCTCGCGCCAGGCCGTAATCCTGTTCCTGGAACGGCCCCGAGGCATTGATCAGCACGCCGGGTGCGAGGGCACGAAGCTCCTCGCCGGTTGCGGTGGTCGCGTCGAGCGCGGCGACGCTGAGTCTCGCCCGTGCCCCACCGGCTCCGAGCATCGCTGCCTGGGCGCGCGCCTTGGCCAGAGAGCGCCCGGCGATGACGATCGAGAGCCTGGCATCGCGTGCCAGCCGCTCCGCCACATGCGCGCCGAATGCTCCGTAGCCACCGACGATGACGACGCGGTCCCCGACGCTGGCGCCCATGGTGCCGCTGCCTGCTATGCGTGCTTCTTGCCGCTTCCCTGGGCGGTGGGTGCAGGTGCCACGGGAGGCGACGCGTGCACCGGCTCGGAGTTGCCGTGGCTCGCGCCCGCTATGCGGTCTGACAGCGCCAACAGCACGCTCGACGCAACGAACACGATGTGGATGATCACCAGCCAGAACAGGTCGCGGTCGCTCACCGTGCTGATCGACATGAACTGCTTCAGAAGCTGGATCGCGGAGATGGCGACTATTGAGCCGAGCAGCTTGATCTTCAGCGCCGTGAAGTCGATCGTGCCCATCCACTCCGGCCAGTCGCGGTGACCGGTGTGGTCGATCTTGGACACGAAGTTCTCGTAGCCCGAGAAGATCACGATGACGATCAGCGAGCCGGTCAGCGACAGGTCGACCAGGGCGAGCAGCCCCAGGATGACCTGCGATTCCGTTGCAGTGAATGCCGTCTCGGCAATGTGCACGAGCTCGAACAGGAACTTGATCAGCAGCACGAACAGCGAAAGGGCGAGGCCGAGGTAGAACGGCGCCAGGATCCACCTGCTGGCGAAGATGGCCGTCTCGATGAAGCGTTCGATCTTCCGGGAAAGCATGTCGATGACCCGCTGATGTCGTTGTCTCAGCGTGTATGACACGGTGCCAGAATGAACTGCAAGCAACAGGGCCCGGCGCCGCCTGCGGCTACCGGGCCCTCTTGTATTGCATCCGCCTGACGCTATGCGCCGGCAGCCGTCATCAGTCGATATACCGCGACGAGCGATAGGAGCGGTGCGAGCGGTACGAGCGATACTCGGTCACTTCGCTGTAGCTCCGGTTGCGGCGCTTCTTCTTGGCCGACTTCTTCTTCTTCGGCGAGCGCGCCTTTTCGCGCTCCGGTTCCTCGAGCTTCAACGTCACCTTGTGGGCGATCTGCTCGCGCAGCGCCGCATAGCGACGGCAACTCGGCAGAGCCAGTGAGCACGGGAGCTGCCGGGTCAGCGTCTCGCTGACGCCGGCATGCGGCGTGCGTGGCGCGAGCTGTTGCTCGAAGTTCTCACCCAGCCTGTTGCCGACGATGGCCGCGGTTGCCGGCCCGCCGAGATAGGATGCAGGCCCCGCCAGCGAAGCGGTCTTGATCTCCGCCGTCTCCGTCTTCGGCTCCGGCTGTTCGGCAACACGCTTGTTGATCCGGGACAGGTCGGCGATGACCTGTGCCGTCTCAGGACAGACCTCGATCGGGCCGGGATTGGCCGCCTCGATGCGGCTCGCCGGCGTGAAGCCGTAGCGCGTGCCGCAGACGCTGACGCGTGGGGGACGATGCGTACGCTCGAAGAGGTCGTAGCCCTCCTTGAGGTTCGCCCAGAAGCCACGCCAATCGGGCGCGTCGTACTTGGCGAGATTGCCTTCCGTCATGCGGAACGGGAACACGTGTATCGGAATGTTCGACTGCCCCGCTTCGAGCGCCTGCGTGGCCAGCTTGTAGACCTCGTGACTGACCTTGTTCGTCATCGCGAAGCAGCCGATCGACGCGCACCCGCCGTGGATGAGGATGTAAGAACCCGAGCGCAGGTTCACCTTGTCGAAGGCATTTGGGTAGCCGACGTTCAGGGACTTGGGCCAGCGCGTCCCCTTATGGATGCTCTGCTCCATGGTGATGGCGTAGAAGCCTTCAGGAGCCTGCTTGTCGCCCTCCCTCTGCTTGGGCCCGAGCGTGCCCGACCAGTAGCAGATCGGGTAGGTGGCAAAGAGCCTATAGTTGCCGTTCTCGTCCCCCGTCCAGACCTCCATCTCGGATTCCGCCTTGAACACGCGGATGAAAAGCGGAGCGTCGAGTGCAACCCCCTGCTCGGCGAGGCGTTCATCGAGACGATCAAGGTCCGGCGTGCCGGGTAGCGGCAGCTTGCCTGATGCGTTCGCCTTCTTGCGCTCCATGCGCAGGTCGGTGATGTCCTCGATGTCCAGCGATAGCGCTGACGCGGTCCCTACCTGTGCCAGGACGGCGACAGCTGCGCACACGGTAAGAGCGGTGCGCCCCATGTAAGTGATCGACTTCTTCATGCAGTCGCTTCTGCATGTCGCGTGCCAGTGCAACTATCAAGGTGGCACTTGCCGCGAATTGTTTCGGAACGTGTCAGCATGTTGAACTCTCTTACTTCTTCGTGCTGGCATGGTTCGGCAGGTGAAAAAACGAGCAGCGAATGTCAACTGCGACTCACGTCGCAGGGCAGCTCACGGTGATCGGCGTGCTGCCATCGCTATCGCCGGTAGCAGGCCGAATTGTGTAGCGTCCATCGCAGACGCTCACGATCGGCGGGACATGATCACGCGCAAAGGCGTCATACCCTGCCCGCAGCTGTCGCCAGAACCCGATGTTCGGATTCTCCGCATGGCGTGACAAATTCGTCTCGGTCATACGGAACGGGAAAACCTGTACCTGGACCCGCTTTTGACCAGCCGAGAGCGCCGAGGTCAACAGCGACCAAATTTCATCAATAACGCCATGGGTCATTGCGTAGCAGCCGATCGAGCGGCAATCGCCGTGAACCATGAGTAGCGACCCGGTGCGACCATGTGCGCTGTCGAACGCGTTCGGAAATCCCAGATTGAACGAGCGTCGATACTGGCTGTTCGGATTGAGCGCTGAAGAATCAACGGTGTAGAAGCCCTCGGGCGCCTGCTTGTCACCCTGCTTCAGTTTCGGCCCGAGCCGCCCCGACCACATGCAGATAGGGTAAGTGGCGAAAAGCTCGAAGCGGTCGCCGCGCTTCACCCACATCTCGAGCTCGAACTCGCGCTTGAAGACGCGCATGAATATCGGCGCGCCAAGGCTCATATTCTGTTGCGCGAGCCGCGCCGATAGGTCGCGGAGATCGGGAGTGCCGGGAAGCGTTTCGCCTGCTGCGTAGGTGCGCCAGTTCCTCGCCTTGTGCCGATAGATCAGCTCGTCCTCGATGAGGGCGTAGATCTGCGGCCAGAAGATAAAGCTGACTGCGGCGATGCCGGCGAGAAATACCGCGCCGAATGCGAGCACCATGGGCCAGCGGCGTCTGCGGGTGACCATCACCGCACCATGCCGAGGCTGTGGCGGCGACGCAATCCGCCGTCGCGGTCATAAGTTGCGGCGATGGCGCGCGCTTCGGCCACTACTGGGAGAAGCCCACTGCCGGAGCTGCGGTGCTCCCCGTTTCGACCGGTGCGCCGAGCCCGAACGCCGGCTGATACGCATTGATCGTAGCCGCTATCTCATCCTGCGGCTGCGGATTGGACACATTGGCAAACTGGCGCGTCTTGGGGCCAGGTGCTGTGATGCGCTCTTCGGCAATCTGCTGCTCGTAAGGCTTGGGCGTGAATGGCTCGAACACCGGGCGCTGGAATCGTGGGCAGCGGCCGTCGGGACGGATCGAGGAAGCGTCAGCGGGCGACATCTTCACGTTGACGACGTAGCGCCGCTCGCACACCGCGACGGTCGGCGGCAAGCGGTACTTCTCGAAGAAGTCATAGCCCTGCTTCATCGTCCGCCAGAACGGCATGTTCGGATTGCCTTCGAAGCGGGCGAGGTTCGCCTCCGTCATGCGGAACGGGAAGGCATGCACCTCGAATGCCTCCTGCCCGCCATTCAGCGACTCGCGCGCCAGCATGTAGATCTCCTCCATCAGCGCATCGGTCATCGCGTAGCAGCCGACGGACTTGCACTTTCCGTGCACCATCAGCGCGTCGCCTGTCCGCTCCAGCGCGCGGTCATACGCGTTGGGATAGCCGAGGTTGAATGCGAGATAGTATTGCGAGTTGGGGTTCATCTGCGAGCCCGAGACGCGATAGAACCCTTCCGGCGCCTGCTTGTCGCCGAGCGCAGTCTTCGGCCCGAGGTTTCCCGACCAATTGCAGATCGGGTACGTCTTGAAGTGATAGAAGCGGCCGTCGTCGCGTTGCTTCCAGACCTCTAGCTCGGACTCTTCTTTGAAGATGCGCACGAAGATGGGTGCGCCGGCGTCCATGCCCTTGCGGCCGAGCATGGACAAGGTCTCTTTGCTCAGCGGCTGCTCGGCGGGTGTGATTGTAGGAGTGCTGGAGCCGCACGCGGTGAGCGCGCAAGCGGCAACGACGGCCGCGAACGCAGCGCAAATTCGGGCTCTCAGAGCAGAGCCAAGGATGATCATACGCATACGCAGTGCCCCTGGCGCACGGTGATCACCATCGATCTCGATACCTTAACAAATGGTTAGCGTTACGAAAGCCCTAACGCATCGGGATACGGAACGCCCGCCCTCGAGTGTGATCGATTGATAGACGCCGGATTGGACGGGAATTTGACGCCAGCCGCCATCGAGGGTCAGCGCCTGCCGCCTAAGCCATTATAGGGATTGGCCAATTTCCAGGAACCTGGCATGGCGCTGGCGGCGGATCTCGGCTGGCGACTTTCCGTCGAACTCCGACAGGGCACGCGCGATCGCATCCCCGGTAGCCTTCATAATCGATTCGCGATCCCGGTGTGCGCCTCCCACCGGCTCGGTGATGATCACGTCGATGACCCCGAGCTGGTCGAGGTCCTGGGCAGTGATCTTCATGTTGGTCGCCGCGTCGATGGCCTTGGCGGAATCGCGCCACAGGATGGACGCCGCTGCCTCCGGCGAGGCCACCGTGTAGATGGCATGCTCTAGCATCAGGATGCGGTTGGCGGTGGCGATGGCGATCGCGCCACCCGAGCCGCCCTCTCCGATCACCACCGAGATCAGCGGCACCCCGATCGCGAGGCAGCAGTCGGTCGAGCGCGCGATGGCCTCGGCCTGGCCCCTCTCCTCGGCTCCGACGCCCGGGTAGGCGCCCGCCGTATCGACCAGCGAAATCACTGGCAGATTGAACTTTTCCGCCATTTCCATCAGCCGCACGGCCTTGCGGTAGCCTTCCGGCTTGGCCATGCCGAAGTTGTGGCGGATGCGGCTCTCGGTGTCCGACCCCTTCTCATGCCCGATGATCACGACCGAGCGCCCGCGGAAGCGGCCGACGCCGCCGACGATAGCCTCGTCCTCGGCGAAGTAGCGGTCGCCCGCGAGCGGCGTGAAGTCCTCGATCAGCGACCTCACGAAATCGAGGCAATGCGGGCGGTCGGGATGCCGCGCGACCTGGGTCTTCTGCCACGGCGTCAGCTTGGAATAGGTGTCGACCAGGGCCGCGCGGGCCTTCTGCTCCAGCTTCTTGATCTCATCCGCGATCGAGACGGGCTTGTCCTCGCCCTCGAGCGCACGCAGCTCGGCGACTTTGCTTTCGAGCTCGGCGATCGGCTTTTCGAAGTCGAGGTAGGTGCGGATGGGGGAGCGATCCAAGCGGGTCCTCACGTACACATTGGCAGGGGTTGGCGGACAATCACGCCAGCTTTTCCGCTCTGTCAAGGCGCTCCCCGGAGGGGACTAAACGCCGAGGTTCCGGAAGTGTTCACCGCTTCTTCGCCAGCGGATGGTGCTCGTGCACCAGCTTCTTCAGCCGCTCCTCGAGCACGTGCGTGTAGATCTCGGTGGTGGAAATGTCGGCATGGCCAAGCAGTTGCTGCACCGAGCGAAGGTCAGCCCCACGGTCGAGCAGATGGCTGGCGAAGGCGTGGCGCAGCACGTGCGGGCTGACGCGTGCCGGATCGAGGTCGGCCTCCTCGGCCAGCAGCTTCAAGTCCTGTGCAAGGCGCTGGCGCGTCAGATGGCCTTCCGCGCTCCTGGAGGGGAACAGCCATTTGCTCGACACCCGGCCCTCGGCTGAGACCGCGGCGAGGTAGCGGTCGAGGGCGGCCCGGGCTGAAGGATTGAGCGCTACGAGACGCTCGCGGCCGCCCTTTCCCTTGATGGTGAGCACCCGCGCGTCGCCTGCGAGAACGGCCCGCGGGAGCGAGATGAGCTCGCTGACGCGCATGCCGGTGGCGTAGAGCATCTCGATCAGGCAGTGGAGGCGCAGGGCGCGAAACTTCTCGATGCCCTCGCCGCTCTCTGCTCGTCGTGCCGCCGCGCCGATCAGCTTGTCGACTTCCGCGATGTTCAGCGTCTTGGGTAGGGCGCGCTGCTTGCGCGGGCCCGCCTGGCCGTGCGTCGGGTCAGCTTGAACGTGGCCCTCGGCGAGCAGGAACTTGTAGAGCTGGCGCACCGCCGAAAGTGCCCTCGCCCGCGACGAAGAACCGAGGCCCGCTTCGGATAGCGCCACGAGCCACGCCGAAACGTCGCCTGCATCGGCGGCGGCGAGTTCTATTCCGCGCCCGTCGAGAAAGGCACCGAATTGCTGAAGGTCGCGCCGATACGCCTCGATGGTATTCGCCGCCGCGCCGCGTTCGACGCCCAGCATCTCCAGGAACGCATCGATGTGCCGCCGTCCTGCGTTCATGACCCTCTCACCGCCGCGCGATTTCACTTGGCCGGATCGCCCGAGCGCCTATCAGCGAGGGCGTGATTCGGCAGCGCAAGAAAATCTGGGCCGGCTCTCAGCTTGCGCGACAGTCGCCGCATGCAAAGCTTCCCTCCGTTCGTGTCAGTTCCTAATTACTAATCGCGCGCGGCCAGCTTGCGAACAGTGCCTCGAAGCCGAGGTTGTGCGCGTCGTCATCGAGCCCGGCGCGGCGCAATGCGCGAATCGAATCGCCGAGCGCGATCATATGCGCGCCTTCCGCGCCGCTGGGGCCGAGCGTCTTCATCGCCAGCAGCACCGTGCGTCCGAACTGGCGCCTCTTTGCCGCGTCCTGCAGCTCGGTCAGCACACCTGTTTCCGGCAGGTGACCTCCGGTCGGCTGCGGAGTCTTGCTCGCCGCCTCCCACAGCGGAATCGGTACGTTGTATTGGAGCGCATCGAGCACGGTCGCGAGCCGGTGCAAGAGGGTCGCGTCCATGCGCCCGCGCAGGGCAAGATCCTCGACGTGGCGAAGGTCCTCCTCACCGCTCGACTTGGCGCCTTCGGCGATATCGATCAGTGCCAGCCAGTGGTTGAGGCTCGCTCCAGCGGCCCCGTTGGGCGCCGAGCCGAATGCCGCCCACTCGCGCGCCTTGCCGAAGCTCCCTGCCGCGAGAGCAACCTCCACCCCGGTCTCGGCGTACCATCCGATCTCCGGCGCAGCGACGATCGTCTCTGACGCCGGCGCCACCATGCGCAGTGCGGTGAGGTAGAAGCCGGCGCGATGCGCTTCGTCGAGAAACGAGCGGAGCATCCGCACCTTCTTTTGCGGCGTGTGCTCGTTCTCGGCGGCGACGAATAGCGCGGCGCGCCGCTCCGGTGAATCGGTTCCCGCAGCATCTGAGATCACCGCGTTGCCCTCGGCATGGGCGCGGTAGATATCGGCGAGTTGCTGCGGTGTGATGGCATTGACCTCGGCTGCGGCTTCGGCCGCCGCCAGGCGCTCTGCCGCTGGCGCCTGCGCGTCGAGTGCAAGGGCGGCGAGCAGCGCCGGAGACGCTTGCTTGCGCAGTTGCTTGCCGTCGATCGCGCCCCCTGCAGCCTGGATCAGACGGTAGTCGATGAGCGCGATGGGTCGCCCCGCAGTTGTCTGCGGCGCAACTCCCATCGAAATGGCGTCGAGCGCGGAAAGCCCGAGCCCCTCCTTGACGCCTTCCTCGCGCGCGATTTCCGCGGCGAGGCCGGCCCCCGCAGCGTCGCTGGCGATGGCCGCACAGTATCCAGAGATCAGCGCCGCGTCGGCCTTGACCGGCTTCGGCAGCTGAGCCGGTGCGGCGCCTGCTGTCTTCATCGCTTCGCAGCCTCGCTCCTTGTCGCCGAGGCCGATCGCGTTGCGCGCCGAAAGGATGGCGACGACCGGATCGCTGGCCGGCTGGCTGGCGAGCAGGCGCGAGGCCTCGTTGAGGAGACCGGAGCGATAGAGAATCTCCAACCGCAGGGCGAGGAACTGCTGGTCGGTGACGCCTCCGTCTGGAGGCGGCAGGTTGGAGGTGATGAGACGCAGCCAGAGCTTGTGCAGCGCCGGTGAGCGCGGCGGGATGTCGATCTCGGAGATCAGCCGCTCCAGCGTGCTGACATTGAGGCCCTGCCACAGCTCGTAGGGAAGCCCCGATCCGTCCGGCGCCATGACCGGGGCGAGGTCCCCGCGCTCGACCGCGCTGGCGCTGCTGTCCCCCGTTGGGCGGATGATGTCGTCGCTGGCGGCGGCTGATCTGGGATCGCGCCGGGCCTCACGCGCCTGCTCTCGCTGCGCACTATTGGATGTGGCGAAGGGGTTCCATTCCTGCGCAGCGGCCGGGCCCGCGAGGAGGCCGGCCAACAGGGCCCCGGACAGGATGCGCCCGGCATGAGCGGCGGACAGGGGGCACGGTTTGCGCATGGCTCGGCGGCGTCACTCCGTACGAACCTTGACGCCCGGGACAGGCTTTGTGACGGTGCGCGTTTGCGGCTCGAATTCCGTGGCGAGGATGTAGAGCCCGCCGGTAATGATGGCGCCGGCGGTGCCGACAATGAACAGAAACCGGAACAAGCTGGGCATTTGCTATCCCATCCCCCAAGGCTTTGGTCACTCTGCAACTTGGCGCCATTATGACTTGCACTCTGCGACGATCCAAAGTAGGCGGCGCAGGCAGCATGGGCAATTCCGGCCGAGCCCTGCGCCCAAATGGGCTGTGGGCGGGTAGGCTTGACTTGCCGGCGGCCATCCGCTGAGTCGGCCCAACCGGACGCCCAATCGGTCCGGAAGAGACGGAAGATGTCAGAGACGCAATCCACGCAGGCGATCCGCGCCGCCCTAGGGCAGCGATCCGTCGTGCTTGTCGGGCTCATGGGCTGTGGCAAGTCGGCGATCGGCCGGCGGCTCGCCGCGCGGCTCGGGCTTCCTTTTGTCGACGCCGACGAGGAGATCGAGCGCGCCGCCGGCAAGAGCATCGAGGACATCTTCGCCGACCACGGCGAGCCCTATTTCCGGGACGGCGAGCGCAAGGTGCTGGCGCGGCTGCTGCGCTCCGGGCCGCAGGTGCTGGCGACTGGGGGCGGCGCCTTCATGAACCCGGAGACGCGGACCGCTGTCGCCGACAGCGGCGTGTCCGTGTGGCTCAAGGCGGATCTGCCGCTCCTGGTGCGTCGGGTCGGCAGGCGAGGCAATCGACCGCTGCTCAAGGACGGAGATCCAGAGACGGTGCTGCGTAATCTCATGGCCACGCGATATCCGGTCTACGCCGAGGCCAACATTACCGTCGAAAGCCGCGACGTTCCGCACGAGGTGATCGTCAGCGAGATCGTCGAGCGGCTGGGCGAAAGCCTCGTTACCCCGTCCGAGGTGGCACGATGAGCACCACTACCGTAGGCCTCGATGACGTGCGCACGGTAAGGGTCCCACTCGGCGACCGGGCCTATGATGTCCTGATCGGTCCGGGCCTCATCGGCCGCGCCGCGACGTTGATCGGTGAGCGGCTGGGAGCGGCGCGTTGCGCCATCGTCACCGACGAGAACGTTGCGAGCTTCCATCTCGCAGCGCTCGAGGCCGCACTCAAGCAGAGCGGCCGTCACGTCGGCTCCATCGTGCTGGCGCCGGGAGAGAAGACCAAGAGCTTTCGCGTGCTGGAGCCGCTCTGCGAGCGCCTGCTGGAGCTCGGCCTTGAGCGCGGCGACCTCGTCGTCGCGCTGGGCGGCGGCGTCATCGGCGACCTTGCCGGCTTTGCGGCCGCCATCCTGCGCCGCGGCGCACGCTTCGTGCAGATTCCGACTTCGCTTCTCGCGCAAGTCGATAGCTCGGTAGGCGGCAAGACCGGCATCGACACGCCGCAGGGCAAGAACCTGATCGGCGCCTTCCATCAGCCGGGGCTCGTGCTCGCCGACACCGACACGCTCAAGACGTTGCCAGCGCGCGAGCTGCGCGCCGGCTACGCCGAGGTGGCGAAGTACGGCCTGCTCGGCGATGCGCCGTTCTTCGTCTGGCTGGAGCGGAGCTACGGCGACGTGTTCGCCCTCAAGGCCGAGCCGCTGACCCACGCCGTCGAGACCAGCGTCAGGGCCAAGGCGGGCATCGTTGGCCGCGACGAGACCGAGCAGGGCGAGCGTGCACTCTTGAACTTGGGCCATACCTTCGGCCACGCCTACGAAGCCTTCTGCGGCTACTCCGAGCGGCTGCTGCACGGCGAGGCGATCTCCATCGGCATGTGCCAGGCGTTCCGCTTCTCGAACGCGCTGGGCCATTGCGACGCGGCCGCCGCCGAGCGCGTAGCGGCACATTTCTCCGCCGTCGGCTTACCTACCCGCATCGCCGATATTCCCGGCGAAAAGCCCGATATCGAGACCCTGATGAAGCTGATGGCGCAGGACAAGAAGGTCCGTCACGGCAAGCTGACCTTCATCCTCGCCCGCGGCATCGGCGAGGCGTTCATTGCCCGAGACGTCCCAGCCGACGTCGTGCGTGCCTTCCTGGCGGCCGAAACCGCCGCATAGGCAGGCTAACGATCCATCTCCTAGCATGTGCTAAGAATGCCTCTCCGGTTGCTGCTGGAGATGTGCCAGCAACTGCAAAGGAGGCGTGGACCTACCCTCGATGTCGCTCGTCACCGCACTCATACTCCTGGCCATTGTGCTGCTGATTGCCCTGTCGGCTTTCTTCAACGGCAGCGAGACGGCGCTCACTGCGGCTTCGCGCGCCCGCATGCACGCGCTCGAGCAGGAGGGCAACGCTCGGGCCGCGCTGGTCAACCGCATCCTGCAGATGCCGGAGAAGATGATCGGCACCATCCTCATCGGCAATACGCTCGTCGACGTGCTGGCTTCCGCGCTCGCGTCCGGTCTTGCTGTCTTGCTCGTCGGCGAGGTGGGTGTCGTCTATGCGACGGCCGTCATGACGCTCCTCATCGTCGTCTTTGCGGCGGTGCTGCCGAAGACCTACGCGCTCGCCTACTCCGATCGCGCCGCTCTGTTTGTTGCGCCGATCATGCGCGGCGTCATCGTCCTGCTCAACCCGGTCACCGTGGCGATCGAGTTCATCGTGCGCTGGTTCTTGAAGCTGACGCCGAGCACGATCGACGACGAGGCGAACATCCTTGCCGCGCACGAGGAGATCAGAGGCACCATCGAGCTGCAGAAGAAGGAGGGCGCCGTCGCCCGCCACGACGCCGACATGCTCGGCGGTGTGCTCGATCTGCGTGACCTGCAGGTTGCAGACATCATGGTCCATCGCACCAAGATGGAGACCATCGACGCCGACGAGCAGCCGCAGAGGATCGTCGACGAGCTTCTCCGCAGCCAGTACACGCGCGTCCCCATCTGGAAGGACGAGCCGGAGAACATCGTCGGCGTGCTGCACACCAAGGACTTGTTCTCGGCGCTTGGGCGCTCCGGTTGGGACGTGGGCAAGCTCGACGTGACGAGCTTTGCCGTCGAGCCGTGGTTCGTGCCCGACACGACGCCGCTCAAGGAGCAGCTCAACCAGTTCCTGAAACGCAAGGCACAGATGGCGCTCGTCGTCGACGAGTACGGCGAGGTGCAGGGCCTCATTACGCTCGAGGACATCCTTGAGGAGATCGTCGGCCAGATCGCCGACGAGCACGACACGCACGAGGCGGCGATCCGCGAGCAGGCCGACGGCACCGTCAACGTCGACGGAACAGTGGCGATCAGAGACCTCAATCGCCAGATGGGCTGGGATCTTCCGGACGAGGAGGCAACGACGGTTGCCGGACTCGTCATCCACGAGGCGCAGAATATTCCCGAGCCCGGGCAGGTATTCACGTTCTATGGATATCGGTTCGAGATATTGCGCAAGACCCGCAATAAAATCACCGCGCTGCGCATAAGCCCCGCTACGGTTGTTGCGAGCCGTACATCGCGTCGCGCGAGCACTCCTTAGTCAGAGCATCATTCAGATTAGGTTCAGGTGCCGGCCGCAAACCTGCGCATGGATCTCAGGAGGATCCTGGCTCGTTGTCGACCGCAGTCAAAAAAATGGCGGCGACAGCGACAGTAGAATAGGAGCTAACATGAAGAAATTTCTCCCCCTCGCCGCCGTTGCCGGCGCGCTCTTCCTCGCCGCAGGCAGCGCGCAGGCTGCCCCGGTCTCCAGCAACGTCCTCGGCAAGATGACCTCCGCCAGCGAGCAGAACAGCGTCGTCGAGAAGGCGCACTATCGCCATCATCGCCGCTGGTGGTGGAAGAAGCGCTTCTACAAGAGGCATCACCACCGTCATCACCGCCGCTGGCACCGCTGGCACTGATAGCCGCGGCGTCGGTCTAGGCCAGAGCTGCCATCTCGCCTTCGCGACTGCGGAGGCGAGATTCTTTTTGCCGACCCTAAACCAACTCGCCCGGGGCCAGCGCCTTGATTGCGAGCGCGTGCACCCCATCTTTGAGTTCGTCCCTCAGCAACTCGTTGACGATTCGGTGCCGCTCGACGCGCGACTTCCCCGCGAAGTCGCCCGAGACGATCAGCACCCGGAAATGGCTCTCCCCGCTGCCCGGAGAGGAGGCGTGATCGGCGTGCAGGTGCGACTCATTGACCACGTCGAGACGGGTCGGGTTGAGCGACACCATCAGCTTTTCGCGCATGCGGGACTGCAGGCTCATTAGAGGAAGCCTCATCGAGGTGTGAAAAAAATAGTGCGTTGCCCGTCCAGCCGATCGGCTTGTGCGGGACCTGCGGGCGGATCATACTTCACGAGCAATGAAGCTGGACTCAAAATACTTCGACAGCATCCGGGTCGCGTCAAAGCGCGCGCGAGCCGAGCCTGCGCGCGAAACGCGCCACCCGCGTTGCCAGTGGAAGGGGTGCAAGGAATCCGGCAGCCACCGAGCCCCGCAGGGCCGCGGCAAGGACGGTCAGTACTACGCGTTCTGCCTGGAGCACGTACGCCAGTACAACGCGACCTATAACTATTTCGACGGTATGAACGACGCCGAGGTGCAGGATTTCCAGAAGGACGCCCTCACCGGCCACCGGCCCACGTGGAAGGTCGGCGTCAACGCCTCGGCGCCCGGCGCGCCCTCGGCCAAGGATTCAGCCACTGCGGCGAGCCCGGGCTTCCGCACCATGGACCCGCACGGGTTCTTCGCCAAGCGCGCCAAAGCCGCCCGGGAGCAGCCGGCCGAGAGCCGCCGCCAGTTGAGGCCGCTCGAAAAGAAGAATCTGCAGGCGCTGAACCTGTCGGTCGATGCGAGCCGGGAGGAGATCAAGGCGCGCTTCAAAGAGCTGGTGAAGATTTACCATCCCGACGCAAATGGCGGGGATGCACGCTCCGGCGAGAAGTTGCGTGAGATTATCCAAGCCTATAACTTCCTGAAGCAAGCGGGCATGGCCTGAAATCCGGCATTGCCGCCGCGCCGATTTCTCCGCCCGCCCCCACTCCGAGGACACCGCTAAATGCGTGCGCAAACCCAGTCGGGTGCCGAAGGCAAGCCGGCGAACCTCCCTGACATGAAGCTGTCGGTCCGTCAGGTTTTCGGCATCGATACCGACCTCGAGGTTCCCGCCTACTCGAAAGCCGATGAGCACGTTCCCGATCTCGATCCGGACTACCTGTTCAACCGCGAGGTCACGCTCGCCATTCTCGCCGGCTTCAAGCACAACCGCCGCGTGATGGTGCAGGGCTACCACGGCACCGGCAAGTCGACGCACATCGAGCAGGTCGCTGCGCGCCTCAACTGGCCGTGCATCCGCGTCAACCTCGACAGCCACGTCAGCCGTATCGATCTCGTCGGCAAGGACGCGATCGTCTTGAAGGACGGCAAGCAGGTGACGGAGTTCCGCGAGGGCATTCTCCCCTACGCGTTGCAGTCCAACACTGCGCTCGTTTTCGACGAGTACGACGCCGGCCGCCCCGATGTGATGTTCGTCATTCAGCGCGTGCTCGAGGTGTCCGGCAAGCTCACGCTGCTCGACCAGTCGAAGGTCATCCGCCCGCACCCCGCCTTCCGCCTGTTCGCGACGACGAACACCATCGGTCTCGGAGACACGTCCGGCCTCTATCACGGCACGCAGCAGATCAACCAGGGCCAGATGGACCGCTGGTCGATCGTCGCCACGCTCAACTACCTCCCGCACGACGACGAGGTGAAGATCGTCCTGTCGAAGGTGAAGTCGTTCAGCAAGACCGAGGCCAAGCGCAAGCAGGTCGCGAACATGGTGCGCGTCGCCGACCTGACGCGCAACGCGTTCATCAACGGCGACCTGTCGACAGTGATGAGCCCGCGCACGGTGATCATGTGGGCCGAGAACGCCGAGGTGTTCGGCGACGTAGGCTTCGCCTTCCGCCTCACCTTCCTCAACAAGTGCGACGAGCTCGAGCGTCCGCTGGTTGCCGAGTTCTACCAGCGCTCGTTCGGCGAGGAGCTTCCTGAGAGCGCAGCCAACGTCGCCTTGAGCTGAGCCGATGACCACCGCGCCGCCTAAGCGCAAGGAAGCGCCGACCGAGCCCCTGAAGCGGGCGATCGGACTTTGCGTGCGCGCGGTTGCGGGCCATGGCGACATCGACGTCGGCTTTGCGCCGGGCACGCCGGAATATACCTCGAAGCGAGTCCAGCTCCCCGAGCCCTCGCGCGTGCCTTCAGCGCGCGAGATCGCCGTTATCCGCGGCTGGGCCGACAGCTTTGCGCTGACCGCCGGCTGCCACGATACCAAGATCCATAGCAAGCTCGCGCCATCGAGCGGTCCGGCGCGCCTCGTCTTCGAGGCCGCCGAGCGCGCACGCGTCGAGGCACTCGGCGCCAACCGCATGCCCGGCATGGCGCGCAACCTGACCGCCCGCATCGAGGACCAGTACGCGCACGGGCGCTTCGCGCAGGTGAAGACCAGGGCAGACGCTCCGCTCGAGGATGCCATCGCGCTGATGATCCGCGAGCGTCTGACGGGGCTACCCCCGCCGGAGACCGCCAAGGCGCTCGTCGATGTCTGGCGCCCCGCTATTGAGCAGCGCGGCGCCAAGTTCCTGCAGCGCTTGGAAGCGCTCGCCGATGACCAGGAGGCATTCGGCCGCCTGATGCGCGATTTGCTGCGCGCTCTCGAATTGACCGAGGAAAGCGTCGAGGCCGACCGCGAGGAGAACGAGAAAGAGGACGACGAGGAAAAGGACGGCAGCGAGGGCGACACCGAGTCCGACGAGCAGGGCGAGGAATCGAGCGACCAGAAGCGCGAGGACGGCGACGCCGACGGCGAGGTCAGCGAGACGCAGGAGACCTCTGAATCATCGAGCATGGAAGACCTCGACAACATGCTCGAAGACTTCGAGCAGTTCGAATCTCCCGAGCCCTGGCGACCCAACACCTCGGTGCTCGATGATCCCGAATCCTTCGGCTACAAAGTCTTCACCCGCGAGTTCGACGAGGAGATCGGTGCCGAGGAGCTGTCCTCGCCCGAGGAGCTTGAGCGTCTGCGCGCCTATCTCGACCGCGAGCTGCGCTCTCTATCGAGCGCCGTTGCCCGCCTCGCCAATCGTCTCCAGCGGCGGCTCCTGGCGCAGCAGAACCGCGCCTGGGACTTCGACCTCGAGGAGGGGACGCTCGACGCCGCGCGTTTGACGCGCGTCATCATCGATCCCATGCATGCGCTATCATTCAAGCGCGAGCGCGACACCGAGTTCCGCGACACCGTCGTGACCTTGCTGCTCGACAATTCGGGCTCCATGCGTGGGCGCCCGATCATGGTCGCCGCATGCTGCGCCGATATCCTCGCCCGCACACTGGAGCGCTGCGGCGTGAAGGTCGAGATCCTCGGCTTCACCACCCGCGCCTGGAAAGGCGGGCAGGCGCGCGAGCAGTGGCTCGCTGCCGGCAAGCCCACTGGTCCCGGGCGCCTCAACGATCTACGCCATATCATCTACAAGACCGCGGACGCGCCCTGGCGGCGTGCCAAGCGCTCGCTCGCGCTGATGATGCGCGAGGGCCTGCTCAAGGAGAACATCGACGGCGAGGCACTCGCCTGGGCGCACCGCCGTCTTCTGGCGCGCCCCGAGCAGCGCCGCATCCTGATGATGATCTCCGACGGCGCGCCGGTGGACGACTCGACGCTGTCAGTGAACTCCGGCAGCTACCTCGAGCAGCACCTGCGTCAGGTTATCGACGAGATCGAGATGCGCTCGCCCATCGAGCTCATCGCCATTGGCATCGGCCATGACGTAACGCGCTACTATCGCCGCGCGGTGACCATCACCGACCCGAGCGAGCTCGCCGGCGCCATGACCGACAAGCTCGTCGAGTTGTTCGAGGAGAAGGGGCGCGACGATGGCCCTCGCCGTGGTCCGCGGAGGCATCTCCATTGAGCGGTCGCGAGTTCTTGAAGTCGCATCGCGGCCGGCGGCTGCGGCTGCCTGCCGGTGTCGCGCTCATCGCCGCCATCGGCGCCGGCATGGCCTATGGCGCGGGCAAGCCTTCCATGGTCGACGTCGTGACCGGGCCCATCGCCATAGAGGCCAAGCCGATTGCTGGCTTCGATCGCACCGCCCGTGACAAAACCAAGTTCGGTAAGCTCACCTGGCGCGGCGGCGTCGTGCTCACATCGCCGTCGAAATACTTCGGCGGCTGGTCCGGCTTCGCCCTCGATGCCGACGGGAAGGGCTTCTTCGCCGTCTCCGACGCCGGCGCCTGGATGTCTGGCAAGCTCGCCTATGACGCCCAAAATGCGCCGAGCGGCATGACCGGCGTGCGCCTCGGCGCCATTCAGTCCAACGCCGGCGATCCGCTTTCCCGCAAGAAGGATAGCGACGCCGAGGCGCTGACGCTTGCCGATGGTACCGCCGAGAAGGGCAGCGTCTTCATCGCCTTCGAGCGTAAGCACCGCATCAGCCGTTACGACATCGATGCGGGAGACCTGTCGCCGGCGCGCGGCAAGGTCTCGCTGCCGAAATCCGCCCGCGATATGCCGGACAATGGTGGCTTCGAGGCCGTCGCCGTGTTGCGCGGCGGGCCGAGCAGGGGGAAGCTCGTCGCCTTCTCCGAGCGTATGCGCGATGGAGACGGGAACTATGTCGGCTGGATTTGGGAAGGCAAGAGCCGGCCGCGCAAGTTCTTCATGACCAACGACGGCGACTACGACATTACCGACGCATCCGCGCTCGACGACGGCTCTCTGCTGGTCCTGGAGCGCCGCTTCCGGTTCAGCGAGGGCGTGAGCATGCGCCTGCGCCACATCAGGGCCGATCAGCTCCGCCGCGGCCGCGTGATCGACGCCGACATTCTCGTCGCTGCCGACGGCAGCAAGGAAATCGACAACATGGAGGGTCTCGCCACCCATGTCGGGCCGGGCGGCGAGCTCATCGTGACCATGATTTCCGACGACAACTTCAACCACGCGCTGCAGCGCACGCTGCTGCTGCAGTTCTCGATCAGCGCGGACGACCTTGCGGCCAAGCAGGGCGGCTCCAAGGCCGACGGGCGCTAGGCACAGGCTCGATTGCCATCAGAGGTGATGTAGTCTCTTGGCCGCCGCAGGCGGCAAGGGCCTAAGGGCCCCCGCGCCCGCGTTGCCCCGAGCGCCTATCAGCGA
Organism: Pseudomonadota bacterium; assembly: GCA_023405815.1. Classification (GTDB taxonomy): domain Bacteria; phylum Pseudomonadota; class Alphaproteobacteria; order Rhizobiales; family Hyphomicrobiaceae; genus Hyphomicrobium_A. Next base: position 19,277 of record JAEXXM010000010.1, read on the forward strand.
GGGCGTGCGGCAGCGCAAAATGGGCGCGGCCCTCAGCTCGCAAGGCGGTCGCCCCACGCAATGCTTCCGACCGCTCGTGTCACGGAAGCAAAACTAGGCGGCCGGAGCCGCCGTCTTGGCGACCTTCTGGATCTCGCGCTTCAGCTTCAGCACGCGATCGGAAAGGTCATCGTTCCCGGCCTTGAGCAGAAAGGCGTCCAGGCCCCCGCGCTTCTCGACCGACTTCAGCGCATGCGCGGAGACGCGCAGGCGGAACTTGCGGCCGAGCGCGTCGCTGATCAGCGTCACGTCGCACAGGTTGGGGCGGAACTTCCGCTTCGTCTTGTTCTCGGCGTGGCTCCTCAGCTGGCCCGAAAGGGGCAGCTTGCCGGTCAGCTCACAGCGCCTAGTCATTGTAAACTCCTTCGCCACCGCTCCCGTCGCGGCGGGCGTCGTGCAAGGATTGCGGGAACAAAATGTCCCCGCCAGCAGCCTGGGGGGATTTGGCCGGTGTCTATGCCTTAGGCCCTCTTCCGCGTCAAGGCGTTGCCGGTCGGGAAAGGCCGGCAGGCACCCCCAGGGGCCATAGAATAGACGTAAAACCACACTATCTGCCGCACAATGAGTGCGCGTCCTCCAGGGCATTGGGGCACATGATTTTCCGATTTCGGTGGGCGGCACTGGCCGCCATTGCGGTCGTCCCCGCCATCTCACTCGACTCCGGCGGCATGAGCGGCGCCGCGGCGGCCGCCGGCAAGGGGCCATTGCCGGTCAACGTCGATGCCGTCTACAGGGTCAGCTTCACCGCCCTCGGTGACATCGGCCATTTCCAGTTCAACTCGAAGATCGACGGCGACGCCTATACCCTGTCGGCCAACGCCAAGATCGACACGGCCATCTTCGACTACCGCGGCGACATGGCGAGCAAGGGCGGCGTGACGGCGACCGGCATCACTGCCCAGCCCGCCGACTACACCTACAATTTCAAGCAGAAGACCTTCCTCAAGAAGAAGAAGGTCAAGACGCTCAACATCGCCTTCACGGGCCCCTCGGTCGGAAAGGTGACTCCCTACGACCCGCCCTCTCCCAAGGCGGTGCCGGTGACGGCCGAGCAGCTCAAGAACGTCCTCGATCCCTTGAGCGGCGTGATGGCCTTGTCGCTCGGCAACATGTCCAATCCCTGCGCCCAGAAGCTGCCGATCTACGACGGCAAGCAGCGCTTCGATGTCGTCTTCACCCCTGCGCGCCGCGCCGGGGCCGACCACGTCTGCAATGTGCGCCTCGTCCCAGTCTCTGGGCATAAGCCGGGCGAAGGCTCGGCATCCGTCGTCAACGGCAACATCGAGCTTGTCATGCGCCCGGTGCCGAAGGCGAACATCGTGATCCCCTATAGCGTCAGCGTCCCGACCATCGTCGGAACTGCTACCCTCACTTCGGATCGGGTGGAGATCACTATGCCCGATCAGCAGCGCATTGCCCTGCGGCGATAGGACGGTCAGACAACGGGCACGGATCGCCAGCAGGCACGAAGACGACTAGAATATGCCCGTTTCGCGCGCCCCGACGGCAATCATGCCCTTGATCTCTGCGAACGTCTCTGCGATGCCATCGCCAGAGAAATGAGGACGCCAGATGGCCACCGACCTCGAGGCACGCATCCGCCACGTCACGGCGGTGCTCGGGCCGACGAACACCGGCAAAACCCACCTCGCGATTGAGCGCATGCTAGGCCACGAGAGTGGCATGATCGGCTTGCCGCTGCGCCTGCTCGCGCGCGAGGTGTACGACAAGATCGCCCACCGCGTCGGCGCCGACAAGGTCGCGCTCATCACCGGCGAGGAGAAGATCAAGCCCGAGCGCGCCCGCTACTGGGTGTGCACGGTCGAGGCCATGCCGCGCGATGTCGATGTCGATTTCCTCGCCATCGACGAGATCCAGCTCGCTGGCGATCCTGAGCGCGGTCACGTCTTCACCGACCGCCTGTTGCACGCGCGCGGTCGCTCGGAGACTTTGCTGCTCGGCTCGCAGACGATGCGCGAGGCGATCGCCGACCTGATCCCCGGCGCCAACTTCATCTCGCGCCCGCGCCTTTCCAAGCTTACCTACTCCGGCCAGAAGAAGATCACGCGACTGCCGCCGCGCTCGGCCGTCGTCGCCTTCTCTGCAGCCGAGGTCTATTCCATCGCCGAGCTGATCCGCCGCCAGAGCGGAGGCGCGGCCGTCGTGCTCGGTGCGCTGTCGCCACGCACGCGCAACGCGCAGGTTGCGCTCTATCAGTCCGGCGACGTCGGCTACCTTGTCGCCACCGATGCCATCGGCATGGGGCTCAATCTCGACGTCGATCACGTCGCCTTCTCGGCGACGCGCAAGTTCGACGGCCAGAACCATCGCAACTTGACGCCGTCGGAGCTGTCGCAGATCGCAGGCCGTGCCGGTCGCCACATGAACGACGGCACCTTCGGCGTGACGGGAACCGCCGAGCCGTTCGACAGCGACACCATCGAGCGCCTCGAGACGCATAACTTCGAAAGCGTGCGCGTCCTGCAGTGGCGCAATCGCGACCTCGACTTCCGCACGCTGGACGGCTTGAGGAACTCGCTGCGCGAGATGCCGAGCATCCAGCGCCTCGTGCGTGCCAGGGCCGCCGACGACGTGATCGCGCTTGAGACGTTGAGCGCCGACCGCGAGATAGCCGCCAAGGCCGTTTCCCCCGCCGCCGTCGCGCGGCTGTGGGAGGTCTGCCAGATCCCCGACTACCGCAAGATATCCGGCCAGAGCCACGCCGAGCTCGTCGCGACGATCTTCGGCTACCTCGTCGGATCCGATGAGCGCATTCCCGAGGACTGGTTCGAAAAGCAGGTCGGCCTCGCCGATCGCACCGACGGCGACATTGATACGCTCGCCAATCGGATCGCCCACATTCGCACCTGGACGTTCGTTTCCAATCGTAGCTCCTGGCTCAAGGACCCGGAGCACTGGCAAGGCAGGACGCGTGAGATCGAGGATCGACTGTCGGATGCGCTGCACGAGCAATTGACGCAGCGCTTCGTCGATCTTAGGACGAGCGCCCTGATGAAGGGCATGCGCGACAAGGACGAGTTGCACGCCGACATCGCGCCCGACGGTGCGATCAATGTCGAGAACCATTTCGTCGGACGCCTGAAGGGCTTCCGCTTCCAGCTCGATCCCGGCGCGGAGGGCATTCACGGCAAGGCGACACGCACCGCCGCCGCGCAGGTTCTGGCGCGCGAGCTCGGGATGCGTGCCCGCCGCGTCGCCGCCGCTCAGCCCGATGCCCTGAGCGTCAACCGCCGCGGTCGCGTCATCTGGCGCGAGGAGGAGATCGGCCAGCTCGAAGCGACGGACGATCCTTTGAAGCCCAGCGTGTCGCTGTTGGCGGACGAATACCTCTCTGCGTCCGACCGCGAGAAGGTGCAGGCGCGGCTTGAAACCTGGCTGACCCAGACCATCGCCGACAAGTTGAAGCCGCTCGTCGAAATCGGCAACGCCGAGGACGTCGCCGGCCTGGCGCGCGGCATTGCCTTCCGCCTGCGCGAGAACCTCGGCGTGCTTCGTCGCGAGACCGTCGCCGAGGAGATCAAGTCGCTCGATCAGAACGCCCGCGCGCAGCTGCGCAAGTACGGCGTTCGGTTCGGCGCCTTCAACATCTACTTCCCGATCCTTTTGAAGCCGGCCGCCGCGGAGCTGATCCTCACGCTCTGGACGCTCAAGAACGCCGGCGCCCACGGGTTGTCAGCGGACACGCTGCCCGAGGCGCCTCGCGCCGGTCTCACCTCGTTTGCCCCGGACACGACCGTCCCCGAGCCGTTCTATCGCGCCTACGGCTATCACGTGTGCGGTCCCCGAGCCGTGCGCCTCGACATGCTCGAGCGCCTCGCCGACGTCATCCGCCCGCTGCTCGCCTGGCGCGCAACTGAAGGTGCGACGCCGCCCAAGGGTGCTACGGGCGACGGCGGCTTCACCGTCATCCCTGAAATGATGTCGCTGCTCGGCTGCTCGCCCGATGAGCTCGGCGGCGTGTTGAAGGCGCTCGGGTTCCGTCTCGACCGCCGCCCAATCAAGCCGGCTGCCGATGCGCCCGTCGACGCTACGGTCGCACCTGAGGCGCCGGCCGTGGCGGATGCGGGAGCGGCAGCGATCGAAGCCGCGCAGCAGGAAGCACCGGTCGAAGCAGCTCCCGCGGCCGTCGAAGCAGTATCGGTGCCGTCCGAGGCCGAAGCGCCGGAAGCCGCTGCTGCAGAAGCTGAGATCAAGTACGAGGACATCTGGCGCCCGCGTCGTCACCAGCGCGAGCGTGGCGAGCGCCGGCCTGAGCGCCGCGAGCACCGTCACCGCCAGCGCGGCAACGATCGCGCGCCGCAGGCCGCAGCCCCGGCTCCGGCGGCGGCGACCGCTGCTCAAGAAGCCAACGGACGGCCGCCCGCGGAAGCTAAGGAAGCCAAGCCCGAGCGGCGCGACGATCGTCGTCCGCAACACGGCAAGGACCGACGCGACAAGCGCGAGGACCGCGACCGCGATCGCGATGCCGCGAGCCATCATCGGCGTGGTGGACCCGGCGACCGGCAGCGCCGCGACGACCGACGCAAGGCCGAGGTGCACACGGCCTCTCCGCCGCGGCGTGGAGGCATCGATCCCGATTCGCCGTTCGCCGCTCTGGGCGCGCTGCGTGACGAACTCGCCAAGCGTTCCAAGGAGTCGGGCGCTTGAGCCCCGGCGAGCCAGGCGATGCCGCTCCGGCGGGCACGCAGCGGCTCGACAAGTGGCTATGGTTCGCCCGCTTTGTGAAGACCAGGACCCTGGCGAGCGAGCTCGTGAGCGCCGGCAAAGTCCGCCTCAATCGCGTGCGCGTCGACAAGCCCGCGCAGACCGTGCGCCCCGGCGACGTGCTCACCATCGCTATCAGTCGGCAGGTTCAGGTCGTCCGGGTAGTCGGCATCGCCGAGCGACGGGGCCCTTCTGCCGCGGCGCGAACGCTCTATGAGCAATTGACAGTCGAGGGGGATGCCATCAAACCTCTTGCGCCTTCGCCGGCCGCGACGAGTCGACTTCCCGTCGAGGCCGGACCGGCCGAGCGGCCGGCCGGGAGCGGGCGGCCGACCAAGAGGGACCGCCGCGCGATCGATCGGCTCAACGCAAAGGCGCGCTGATCGTGCTCTGGGAGGCAGGGCAACGGCCGCCCTCGGTCGAGCAGCACCCCGCTGCCTCGACGGCAACTTGAACTGATCCGGATCAGGGTAATGACCTACGTCGTCAACGAGAAATGCATTAAGTGCAAATACACCGATTGCGTGGAGGTCTGTCCAGTCGATTGCTTCTACGAGGGCGAGAACATGCTCGTCATTCACCCTGACGAGTGCATCGATTGCGGGGTCTGCGAGCCGGAGTGCCCGGTGGACGCCATCAAGCCCGATACCGAGCCCGGGCTAGAGAAATGGCTTGAACTCAACCGGAAGTTTTCCGAGAGCTGGCCCAACATCACGTCCAAGAAGGACGCTCTGCCCGACGCCGACGCCCACAAGGACGAGGCTGGCAAGTTCGAGAAGTATTTTTCTCCTGAACCGGGTTCAGGAGACTAATACTGGCCACGCGGCTAAGTTGTTGCGGCAAAATGCGCAACCTTTTCGCACCCTTTTCAGATTGCTCAGGATTCGGGCTCGCGCAGTAAGCGCGCCCATACCCTGTCGTATGGCCGCCCTTCATTTTCAATGAACTTTATGTTACGCTGTATTTAGATGATGCGAAAAACCCGGTACAGAGTCGGAACAGGAGCGAACAAAAAGCATCCGCTTTGCCGTCCAGGCAATGATCGGGCCCCTGTTTGGTTCGACCGCGGAGCGGTTTTGAACATTCCAGAGCACAATTCCGGACCGGCAACCGCTCCCCACGGCGTCACCGATCCACCATATATGCTCGGAGCGCCGGTTTGCAGACCAGCGCGCCGAGTGGACGTGCATCGCTGCGAGTACGGCTCATAAATCCGACGAGAAAGTGAGACGACCCCTATGGCTGATAAGAAAAAGGCGATCGCCGCGCGTTCGGCGAAGTCTTCGGCTGCCGCCGGCAAGAAGGTGAGCCGCGCGCAACCTGTTACGAAAAAGCCGGGTCGCTCGGAGGCCAAGCTTGTCGCAAAGAAGCCGGTTGCCAAGGCCCACCCGGTTAAGGGCAAGAAGCCTGTCGCCAAGACAGCAGGAACCGCTCCGGCCGTCAAGCAGACCGTTAAGGCGCCCCTGCACAAGCCTGTGGTTGGCAAGCCGGCAGCCGCCCCGCAGCGTGCCGTTGCAGCCGCCAAGCCGTCGGGCCAGAAGATCACCGCTCCGGTGCCCCCGCAGGCCCACCCTGCGCAGGTGCATATGACGCCGAAGGCCGTCGCCGAGAAGGCCGCCGCCGCGCGCCAGCTCATGACCGCGCAGAAGAAGCCGGTCAGCCAGCGCCACGGCTTCAAGGCCAGCGAGTTCATCGTCTACCCGGCGCACGGTGTCGGCCGCATCGTCGCCATCGAGGAGCAGGAGATCGCCGGCATGGCTCTCGAGCTCTTCGTCATCACCTTCGAGAAGGAGAAGCTGACGCTGCGCGTGCCGACCGGCAAGCTGGCGAGCGTCGGCATGCGCAAGCTCTCCGACGAGAACGTCGTCAAGAAGGCGATGGAGATCCTGAAGGGCCGCGCGCGTGTGAAGCGCACCATGTGGAGCCGCCGCGCTCAGGAGTACGTCGCCAAGATCAACTCCGGTGATCTCGTCTCGATCGCCGAGGTCGTCCGCGACCTCTACCGCTCCGAGGCGCAGCCCGAGCAGTCCTACTCCGAGCGTCAGCTCTACGAGGACGCGCTCGATCGCATGGCGCGCGAGATCGCCGCCGTCGAGAAGCTCGACGAGCGCGGCGCCGTCCAGCGCATCACCGATGTGCTGGCCAAGAGCGCCCGCGGCCGTCGTCTGGCTTCCGAGGCAGAGGAAGGCGACGCCGAGACGCGCGCGGCCTAAATCGCGACGCCGTCTTAGAGATCCAGAGCGCCCGGTGCCGATGGTTCCGGGCGCTCTTCTTTTTCCGGCACTGCGCGATTCTCGCGATCGCTGCTCGTCGTCGCCTCGGAAGGCGGAAGCGGTGCGCGCCCCGGCGGACTGTCGTCGGCCGGCGCGAGCTGGCTCGGATCCTCGATGTCGATGTACGGCCCGTTGCGATACTGAATCCACCCGCGCACTTCGACGCGCTTTCCCTCGAGTGCCGCGAGCGTTTTCGCCCAATCGGGGTTCGCTCTCAGCACGCGCTGCTCGATCCCAGCCGTGAAGTCGCTGCGCCAATCGGCACCGAAGTTGATGTACGTCCGCGTCTTGGTGACCGCCACCTTGGCAATCCGCCCCGCGACGATCTCGTAGGAATTCCGTCGGCGCAGCAGGTCGCGTGTCGCGCGCGCGGAGCGCACCATGTAGGCGGCATCGGCCCACAGCCCGGAGGCCGATTCGCGCGCGACGCGCTCATGCGCCAGGAGTTCCCTCATGCAGGCATAGCTTCCGGGGAGCCCGTAGGCGCGCGCATGTCCGCCGCTGAGCAGCTCACCCTGCACCCAAACGCGTTCGCCATGTCGGTCGATGAACACGTGCGCGAGCTTGCGCCCGTAGCGATCCTCGGCGCGCCCCGCCGTCGCCAGCGAAACGGAGCGCCCGAGCACCAGCGCCTTGAGTACGGCGATGGCAGCCTCCTCTGCCCGCCACGCTTGTGCCTGCGGTGAAAGGTCGGGCGATCGCGGTGCGAGCGCACCGATTAGGCGCACCTCCTGATGATCGTCGAGCAGCAACGTCTCGCTGTCGATCACGCGCACGACCGACCGCGTCGGACCGCCGGCGAGCGTGCACGTCTCTTCGCGCGCCCCGGGCCGCTCGGCGGACGAAGCGGGGGCAGCCGTCAGCACCGCGAGCGCCGCGGTCGCTGCGAGCCGGACGAAAGGGCGGGCGCGATGCATGACGATTTCCCCCGCGCCATCATAGGCAGCCGCGGCAAGGAAATCTCGCTAGAACAGGACGAGGGTATGCGGAGCGTGAAGACAGTCGGGATCGGTCAGGACCGTGTCGGCAAACGGAACGGCATCACCCGCGCCCGGCCCGCCTGGCATATCGCCGGCGAGCAACTCGAGCTCCGAGCGCATCAGCGGCGGGGCATCGTCGAAGATGATGCGCTCGATGCCTGCATCGGGCGCAGCAAAGAATCCGCTGACGAGGATCGAGCCTCGGGGAACCGACAGCAAGAGGCCGTGCTTGCCGACCCGTGCGATTGAGACGTCCTCGACGGCAATGCCGCCGGTAAGCACCAGCTCGTCGATGCCAGCGTCCCCGGGCAGATCGATGACGATGTCGTCGCCGTCTCCGATGAGATACACATAGCCGTCGCTGCCGTTCCCGCCGATGAGCGTATCGTCGCCTTCGCCGCCGTAGAGCGTATCGTCGCCCCCCTTCCCGTCGATGACCTCGGCCACGTCCGTGCCGATGAGGCGATCGTTGCCGTCCGTGCCGGAGTCAGCATTGCCGATGACCGCCGCATCCTCCGCGACGATCATTGCGCGCCGGGTTTCGGGACCGCCAACGTCCGCATGCGGCTGCAGCACGCGATTGTCCTCGAGCAGGTTTATGTCCTTGCCGAGCTCGATGCGGTCGCTCTTGGCATTCCACTGAATGCGCTCGACGGAGAACAGGTGATCGGTGCCGTCGTCATAGACCGCGAAAAAGTTGGGGGATCTGTGCGGCACCCAGTGCCGGTTGAACGTGATCGTGACCTCGCCGGCACCCGAATAGTCGATGACGTCCGTTCCGTCGGCCGCGTATGCCAGCTGCGGTTGCCCGCCATGCACGATGTTGAACCCCGGCGACCATCGGAACATGTCGTCCCCTTCGCCGCCGTAGAATTTCTCGATCTGCCGTGCTCCGCCGCCGATGAGCACGTCGTCGCCGCCGCCGCCGAGCAGGGTGGTAAAGCCGTGCTCGATGCGCATCTGCTCGGCCCCGCCGGTGCCGAGCAGCGTGGATGTGCCCGGCGACAGGCGCATGCCGAAGGGCAGGCTCTGCGTCGGATCGAGACCGGAATAGTGGATCAGCGAAGCGACCGCCGACGAGGAGTTGATCGTCGGCGTGGGCGAGCCGGGAAGCCCATACGCGATGTAGGGGTAATCCTCGGCCTCGATGTCGCGCGCATAGCCGGACATCGTCTCCCAGGCGCGAAATTCATCGCCGCCGAAGGCGAGCGGCCGGCTGCCGCGCAGCTCCGGTGTGCCGATCTTCTCCGTCAGCTCGCCCCGTGCGGCGAGGTTGGCGGTGGCGAGTGTGGTGCGCCCGTCTGCCCCCTCGATGCCGAGGAAGGTGCCGAGGCTCGTCGTGTCGCGCACCCCCTCCATCACGAACCAGTCGTCCTGCCACGAGGCGCCCTCGCCCGGTTCGAAGACGAGCTGCAGGTGGTCGAAACCGAGGTGTCCGAGGCCGAAGGTCTGCACTGGCATCCATTCGACGCGCACCCGCGGCACGGCCAACCCCCTAGTAGCTCCCCGACAGCGCAACCCAAGATTGCACTTTAGCTGCCATTCCCTAGCACGAGAGGGCAGACTTCCGCCATTAACCGTGTTTAATTTGGCGCCAGGAGGCAGGCTGCTCGTAGTTTTCTTGCCACGGCGACGTAGCTCCGCATCCGGTTCCTTTGGAGCCCGGCTTCGGCCGGGCTCTCTCTTTCCGCCTTTGTTTGCCTCTCTGCGGCAAGAAGAGTAGCAGAGGGCGCAGCGCGCTTTCGGCCCCGTAGCTCAGCTGGATAGAGCACCAGATTCCTAATCTGGGGGTCACAGGTTCAAATCCTGTCGGGGTCACCAATTAAATCAAGGGGTTAGGTAGAGGCGGAAGCGGAAGCCCTAGAAAAAGTAATGACGCAGACGGGTTTGGGAGCGGTGCTCCATCGTCCTCGCTACGGCTGACGCCTACCGCCTCGCAAGCTGTTGAACATCAATCGCGTGCCTTCGGCCTGTGAGGCGCAGGTCGAATCATGTTGCCTTGTAAAAGGAAGACAGAGGGGGGCACTCATGAGGGAACTTATCGAGGAGTTCAAAGCCGTAGCGCTGCTGGTGTGTCTGCCCTTTGTAGCGATCTGGCTTTCTATAAGGGGTGCCCCAGACATCTTGCGTGCTTCAATTATCAGGAATCTATACCGCTTCGGTTGGATTACGCTTTCTGCAGCCGAAGATATGGCCAGGATGCACGGTCTTCGGTCCAGCTCAACCGAGGCGCTTTTATACAGAAAGGATCAGAGGCTGTATCGGGCGTATCGAGAGGGGAACGATGAAGCGCAGCACGCGAGATGGGTAGCAAACCTCGATGAAGATAGTCGAAGCCTGCTTAGGAAAGCCGGGCAGATCGATTGATAAAGGCACCCTCAAAATATCGCACAGAAATTCCTCGGGGCTAGGCTCGCCAGAATCGGATAACTGACGGTCACCACCGGTCTAATGAGGTGACGCATATGGAGATCGATTGGTCGGCGCTCGTAGCACTATTGGCCCTTGGCGTTTCTCTCTGGACGCTACGCCGCGACGCGGAAAGTCGGCACCTTTCTCACATTGCACGAAAAACAGCGGTTCAGTCCGCCCTATTTTCCCAATGGTGTCATCTTGGTGATGCCAGTCTGCGATGTCAGTCAATTATAGATGATGTTGAGCTGCCGATAGCTAAGCGCCTAGAGGCATGTGCCAAGCGTCTGGATGAATCGTCTGCCAGGCTGCAAGAGCTCATGGAGAAGCTGAAGAGTATCGACACCGACAAGAGGCCTAGTTACCGGACCCGAGTTTGGTGGGAGGAGATGTACGGTTCCTGTCATCTTATGCTTGAGCAATCGCGGGACCTACTCAAGACCGTTGATGACCTGATTGAAGAGGTTGAACGGACTGCAAAGCGCACTCCTAGCTAGCCCTTTCGTTCTTGCACCCTGACTCGGCCTGAATCATGATTCCCTCGGACGGGTGAGGGATGACAGATGCACGAGCTATTCTTGCAACTAATCGAGCAGCTTCGGACACCGACTAGTAACGCCATAGGCTTCCTAGAGCTTACGCAGAACCCTCACGTTGGGGAGCTGAACGAGAAGCAGAGGGAATACCTGCGGGATGCCATGACCTCGGTGGCAGCCATAAGCGAGATAATCGACGACCTACAGAAGCTCATAGCTTTGGAGCCTGAGAAACGGCTGCACTAAGCCCTCGGCCCCCCACGCCCGCCCCTTATGCCGTCCTTATGCCGGCCCCCCAAGATCCGTATCGAATCCTTATGTGAGGTCCCTTAGCTCCTCCACGTCGGTAGCGACTGGAGGACCTCGATGTTGGATCTAACCTACCTTGCGCTCGGGCTGGCGCTCTTCGGCCTGATGCAGCTTTACGCCCGTTGGGCCGCGAAAGAGTGAGGCCGGCGATGTTCGATCTCATCCTCGGCGGCATCGTCGCCCTTCTCCTCGCGATCTATCTCGTGTTCGCGCTTCTCTACCCAGAGAAGCTCTGACCGCGCGCCCTTTGCGCAACCCCGGACAAATCCCATGACCCTCAATGGCTGGCTTCAGATCGCCATCATGCTCGCGCTCGTCGTTCTGACGGCGCGCCCCTTAGGACTGTTCCTTGCCGCCGTCATGGACGGCAGGCGCAGCTTTCTCACGCCCGCGCTGGCCCCGGTCGAAGGCCGCATCTATGCGCTCGCCGGCGTCGATCAGACCCGCGAGCAGACGTGGCTGCAGTACGTGGCCTCGCTCCTCGCCTTCAATGCCGCCGGCTTCGTTCTGCTCTACGCCATCCTTCGGCTGCAGGGCTTCCTCCCGCTCAATCCGCAAGGTTTCGGCGCCTTGAGCGAGCATCTTGCCTTCAACACGGCGGTCTCGTTCGTCACCAACACCAATTGGCAGAGCTACGGCGGCGAGACCACGCTCTCGTATTTCAGCCAGATGGTCGGTTTGACGGTGCAGAGCTTCGTTTCCGCCGCAACCGGCATGGCCATCATCGTTCCGCTGGCGCGTGCGTTCTCGCGCGCCAACGCCACGACGGTCGGTAACTTCTGGGTCGATCTCACTCGCATCACGCTCTACGTGCTGCTGCCGCTGTCGGTCGTCATGGCGTTCGCACTCATCGCCTTCGGCGTGCCGCAGAACTTGTCGAGCTACGTCGACGCGACGACCCTCGAGGGTGCCAAGCAGACCATCGCCCAGGGCCCCGTCGCCAGCCAGCTCGCCATCAAGCAGCTCGGCACCAACGGCGGCGGCTTCTTCAACGTCAACTCGTCTCATCCCTACGAGAACCCCAACATCTGGACCAACACGATCGAGTCCTGGGCGATCCTCGCCCTGGCGCTCGCCCTGGCCGTGGCCTTCGGAAGAATGATCGGACGCGAGCGCGAGGGTTGGGCGCTGCTTAGCGTCATGGTGCTCTTCATGATCGCAGGCTGCGCCATCGCCTACTGGGCCGAAGCGGCCGGCAACCCCTTCATGCATGCCATGGGTGTCGATGGCGGCAACATGGAAGGCAAGGAGGTGCGCTTCGGCATACCGCAGTCTGCGGTCTGGGCGACCTTCACGACCGGCGCCTCGAACGGCTCCGTCAACTCCATGCACGACTCATACATGCCGCTCGGCGGCCTGGTTCCGCTCGTGCTCATGCAGATCGGCGAGGTCGTTCCCGGCGGTGTCGGCTCCGGCCTCTACGGCATCGTCGTGTTTGCGGTCATCGCAATGTTCGTCGCCGGCCTGATGGTGGGACGCACGCCGGAGTACCTCGGCAAGAAGCTCGAGGCCAAGGAAGTGAAGATGGCCATGCTCGCCATCCTGATCATGCCGGCGTTCATCCTCGGCTTCAGTGCCGTGTCGGCCGTGTTGCCCGCGGCGCTTGCCGGCCTCAACAACCCTGGCCCGCGCGGCTACAGCGAGATCCTCTATGCCTTCTCGTCCGCCGCCGGGAACAACGGCTCCGCATTCGCGGGCCTGACCGCCAACGCCCCCTGGTACGACACCACGCTCGGCATCGCCATGCTGGCCTGCCGGTTCGGCATCATCGTGCCCGTGATGGCCATCGTCGGCTCGCTCGCGGCAAAGCCCAAGCTCGCTCCGTCCGGCGGCACATTCCCGACCGACGGCGCACTCTTCGTCGCCCTGCTCGCCGGCGTGATCGTCATCGTCAGCGGATTGGAATTCTTCCCGGCACTGGCACTTGGCCCCATCGTCGAGCACTTCCAGATGCTTGCCGGCAAGACGTTCTGATCCGCGGTTTCAGGAGACCTCATCCATGGTCCGCAAACACTACAAGTCCGCATCGTTCGATAGCCCGCTTCTGAAGCGAGCCGTTGTCGATGCCATCCGCAAGCTCGATCCGCGCGTGCTGATCAAGAATCCGGTGATCTTCGTCACCGCCGTCGTATCGGCGCTGGTGACCATTTTGTTCGCCCGCGATCTGATAGCCGGCCAGCCGGCGGCATTCAGCGGCCAGATAGCAGCCTGGCTCTGGTTTACGGTGCTGTTCGCCAACTTCGCGGAAGCGCTCGCCGAAGGCCGTGGTCGCGCTCAGGCCGAATCCTTGCGCAAGACCCGCACCGAGTCGATGGCGCACCGCCTGTCCGACCCGAAGAACCGGGAGCGCCATGAGACCGTATCGGCGCTCGATTTGCGCCCCGGCGACACCGTCCTCGTTGTTGCTGGAGAGATCATCCCCGGCGATGGCGAGATCATCGAAGGCGTTGCTTCGGTCAACGAGGCGGCGGTGACCGGCGAATCGGCCCCCGTGATCCGCGAGGCCGGCGGCGATCGCTCCGCGGTCACCGGCGGCACGACCGTGCTGTCCGACTGGATCGTCGTGCGCATCACCTCCTCGCCGGGCTCGTCGTTCCTCGACCGCATGATTGCACTTGTCGAGGGTGCCGAGCGGCAGAAGACCCCGAACGAGATCGCGCTCAACATTCTGCTCGCCGGCATGACCATCGTCTTCCTCATCGCCGTCGTGACGCTGACTGGCCTTGGCGCCTACTCCGGCACCAACATCGCCGTCACCGTGCTCGTCGCGCTGCTTGTCACGCTCATCCCGACCACCATCGGTGGGCTGCTCTCGGCCATCGGCATCGCCGGCATGGATCGGCTGCTGCGCTTCAACGTGCTCGCCATGTCGGGACGCGCCGTCGAGGCCGCTGGCGACGTCGATACGCTTCTCCTCGACAAGACCGGCACGATCACCTTCGGCAACAGGTTGGCGACGGAGATCATCCCCGTGCCCGGCGTTTCGGAACGGGAGGCTGCGGAGGCAGCTTTGCTTGCCAGCCTTGCCGACGAGACGCCCGAGGGACGCTCGATCGTGACCCTGTCACAGGAGAAGTATGGCCTTGCGATTCCGGCCAACGTGCCCCAGGGAAGCTTCATCGAGTTCTCGGCGACGACCCGCCTCTCGGGCATCGATCTCGAAAAACGCAAGCTGCGCAAGGGTGCCGTCGATGCCGTGCTGAAGTTTGCCGGTGGGACGCATGCTGTCGCCGAGCCGCCGGCGTTCCGCGCCGCCGTTGACCGCATTGCGCGCGCTGGCGGAACGCCGCTCGGCCTCGTCGAAGGCGACCGTCTCCTCGGCGTCATCCACCTCAAGGACGTCGTCAAGCCGGACATCAAGGAGCGCTTTGCGCAGCTCCGCCGCATGGGCATCAAGACGGTGATGATCACCGGCGACAATCCGGTGACCGCGGCGGCCATCGCCTCGGAAGCCGGCGTCGACGATTTCGTCGCCGAGGCGACCCCCGAGGATAAGCTGCGCTACATCCGCAATGAGCAGGCGGAGGGACGGCTGATCGCCATGTGCGGCGACGGCACGAATGACGCCCCGGCGCTGGCGCAGGCCGACGTCGCGGTCGCCATGCAGTCCGGTACGCAGGCGGCGCGCGAAGCCGGAAACATGGTCGATCTCGACTCCAATCCGACCAAGCTCATCGAGGTGGTCGAGATCGGCAAGCAGCTGCTGATGACGCGCGGCTCGTTGACGACCTTCTCGATCGCCAACGACGTCGCGAAGTACTTCGCCATCATCCCCGCGCTGTTCGTCGCCTCTCTGCCCGAGCTCGGCGCGCTCAACATCATGCGCCTCGCGACGCCGGAGAGCGCGATTCTCTCCGCCGTCATCTTCAACGCGCTCATCATCGTGGCGCTCATCCCGCTGGCGCTGAAGGGCGTCGCCTACCGGCCGATCGGCGCTGCGGCGCTGTTGCGGCGAAACCTGCTCGTCTACGGCCTCGGCGGCCTCGCCGCGCCCTTCATCGGCATCAAGCTCGTCGACCTCGCGGTCTCGAGCCTGCACCTCGTCTAGGAGAAAAGACCATGCTTCAGCAACTGCGCGTCGCAGTGGTCATGCTGCTCATCTTCACTGTGTTGACCGGCGTCGTCTATCCGCTGGCCATCTCCGGCATCGCCTGGGTCATGATGCAGGAGCAGGCGCTCGGCAGCCTCGTCCGCAAGGACGGCAAGGTGATCGGCTCCAGCCTCGTCGGCCAGTCGTTCACCTCGGAGCGCTACTTCCATCCGCGTCCGTCGGTCACCAGCGGTGCGGACCCGTCCGACCCGAGCAAGACCGTCGATGCGCCCTACAACGCGGCGGCCTCGACCGGCTCCAACCTCGGGCCGATCACCAAGAAGCTGATCGACCGCGTGCAGGGAAGCGTCGACGGGCTGCGCAAGGAAGGCGTCAACGGGCCGGTTCCGGTTGATGCGGTGACGGCCTCCTCCAGCGGCCTCGATCCGGACATCTCGCCACAAAACGCGCTGATGCAGGTGCCGCGCGTCGCCAAGGCCCGCAACCTTCCTGAGGAACGAGTGCGCTCTCTCGTTAATGCGCAAGTGGAGGAGCGGGCGCTGGGTATACTCGGCGAGCCGAGGGTCAACGTCTTGCGGCTCAACCTCGCACTCGATAGCCTCGGCGCCCCATAGAAAATCTGGCGAGGCCATGCCCGCTGCGACACCAAAGCAAAGAGCCTCGCCGGATGCGATCCTCGCCGTCACCAAGGCGACCGGCCGCGGACGCCTGAAGGTCTTTCTCGGCGCCGCGCCGGGAGTGGGCAAGACCTTTGCGATGCTGAGCGGCGGGCATGCAGCCAAGGCGGAAGGGCGCGATGTGGTCGTCGGCCTTGCAGAGACGCATGGCCGGCGCGAGACCGAGGCGCTGCTGGAAGGCTTCGAGGTCATTGCTCGCAAGCCGCACATCTACGTCAACAAGATCCTCTCCGAGTTCGATATCGACAAGGCTTTGGCGCGGCATCCGAGCCTTCTGCTTCTCGATGAGCTGGCGCACACCAACATCCCCGGCAGCCGGCATCCGAAGCGCTGGCAGGACGTGGAGGAGCTTCTCGCAGCCGGCATCGATGTCTGGACGACGCTGAACATTCAGCACCTCGAGGGCCTCAACGACATCCTGCAGAAGATCACGAGCGTGAAGGTGCGAGAGACCGTACCTGACCACGTCTTCGAGGATGCCGATGAGATCGTGCTTGTCGATCTGCCGACCGACGAGCTGCTGAAGCGGCTCGCCGAGGGCAAGGTCTACGTGCCCGACATGGCGGACCGGGCCCGCAAGCGGTTCTTCAAGCCCGAGAATCTGACAGCCCTGCGCGAGCTGGCGCTGCGCCGCGCCGCCGAGCGTATCGACGCCGACCTCATCGATCGCATGCGGGCGCAGGCGATCGAGGGGCCATGGCCGGCGCGCGAGCGCATCCTCGCCTGCATCGGCCCCGATCGCGATGCCGTTTCCATCGTCCGTGCGGGCAAGCGCCTCGCCGACGTCATGGATGCGCCCTGGATGGCGGTGACAGTCGAGCGCCCCAGCGAGCAGCTCGATGCCGGCGCGCGCCGCCACGTCGACGCCGCGCTGGAGCTCGCGCGAACGCTTGGCGCCGAGACGAGCACTCTCACCGCCAGCGATATCGCTGCCGAGCTTCTGCGCTTCGCCAAGTTCGAGAACGTGACGCAGATCGTGCTGGGGCGCTCGCGCGGCGGGTTTCTCACCGAGGTGCTGCGGCGCTCGCTGCCGCATGAGCTTCTGCGTCGCGCCGATGACGTAGCGGTGCACGTCATCACCAGCCGCGAGCGCGAGCGCGCGCGCGGAGCCCCACCGCCCCCGAGGCGCCAGCCGCTGGAACTCCGGTCCTTCATCTGGGCGACGATCGCCGTCGCCGTGGCGATCGGCGTCGGCGAGGGACTGACGCGCCTGACGACGTTTCCGAACATCTCCATGATCTTCTTGCTGGCGGTCGTGGCCTCCGCCGTCACGTTCGGCATCTGGCCCGCCGTCTATGCCTCGGTATTGTCGTTCCTCGCCTACAATCTGTTCTTCATCGAGCCGCTCTACACCTTCACGGTAGCGGAGCCGCATGAGCTTCTGGCGCTCATCGTTTTCCTGGCTGTAGCGGTGGTCATATCCACGCTCGCCGGCCGCGTGCGCGAGCAGGCGCGATTGGCAGCAGATCGCATGCGCGCGACGCGCCGCCTATATGAGTTCACGCGCCGTCTCGCCGGCATCGCCACCTTCGAGGACATCCCCGATGCGGCCGTGGGCGCTATCCACGCCAGTCTCGCCCGCCCGACGGTGATCCTGCTCGCCAAGGACGACGAGCCCGAGATCGCCGCGGCATGGCCTCCGCTCGAATCGCTCGGGACTGGCGAGATGACGGCCGCGCGTTGGGCCTTGAAGCACGACGAGGCTGCTGGAGCGGACACGGCGACGCTACCCTCCGTCGGCTGGCTGTTCCTGCCATTGCGGGCCGCGCATGGCATTCTTGGCGTTGTCGGCGTCGGCCTCGGCGAGGATGGCCAGAAGCTCGACCCTGAAGCCCGCACTTTGTTCGCCGCGTTGGCCGAGCAGACAGCGACGGCGTTGGATCGCGCGTCACTGTCGCGCGAGATGGTGCGCGCCCGCGGCGCCGCCGAGACCGAGCGCGTGCGCAACACGCTGCTCGCATCGATATCGCACGACTTTCGCACGCCGCTCGCCTCGATCCTGGGTTCGGCGACGAGCCTCATAGACTACGTCGACAAGCTCGACGGGAAGACCAAGCTGGAGCTGCTCGGCCAGATCAAGGGTGAGGCCGAAGGTCTCGACGAGATGGTGCGCAACCTCTTGTCGATGACGCGCATCGACGCCGGAGCGCTCGAGGTTCGCAAGGATTGGGTCGACGTCCGTGAGATTGCTGAGAGGGTCGCCAGCGCCGTGCGCCGCCGGGGCACCAGGCAAAAAATCGACGTCGAGCTTCCGGCCGATCTCCCCCTCGTCCATGCCGACGCGAGGCTGCTCGAGCAGGCCCTCGCCAACGTCGTCAGCAACGCGGTCGTTCACACCCCGCCGGAGACCCGCGTCGTCATCGATGCGACCCTGGACGACAAGTCGCTTTCGCTGCGTGTCAGCGACAACGGGCCAGGCATTGCCGAGGCCGTTCTTCCGCACATCTTCGACAAGTTCGTTCACGCTGAAGCCTCCGGTCCGAGCCTGGCCGATGGCGGAGAAAGCACAGGGCTTGGACTGGCGATCGCCAAAGGGATTATCGAGGCGCACGGGGCGTCCATCTCGGCTGAAAGCCCTATCGAGAAGGGGCGCGGCACGCGCGTGGTTTTCAGATTTCCGCTCACCGGGCAGGGACGATGACGACGCGCATCAAGGTGATGGTCGTCGATGACGAGCCGGCGATCCTGCGCTTCCTCAAGCCGGCCCTCGAGGCCAACGGCTACGACGTGTCGGCAGCGGCGAGCGTCGAGGACGCAACGAGGCGCATTGCACGCGAGCCGCCGGACATTGTCGTGCTCGACCTCGGCCTTCCCGACGGCGACGGTAAGGACGTCATTCGTCGGGTGCGCCAGTGGTCGAACGTCCCCATCGTCGTCCTCTCCGCGCGCGACCGCGAGGCCGAGAAGATAGAGGCGCTCGACATCGGTGCCGACGACTTCATCAATAAGCCGTTCGGCGTGGGTGAGTTGATGGCGCGCCTTCGCGCCGCGCTTCGTCACCGCACACAATTGCAGCCCGAGTCGGCGATCATGCGGATCGGCGGGCTCGAGCTTGACACCGATCGCCGTCGCGTGACCCGCAAGGGGGCCGAGATCAAGCTGACCCCGCGCGAGTTCGATCTGCTTGCCTTGCTGGCGCGTCACGCCGGCAAGGTGATGACACACAAGCAATTGCTGACCGCTGTCTGGGGGCCGGCGCACGCGCAAGATACGCAGTACCTGCGCGTCTACATCGGCCAACTGCGCCAGAAGATCGAGGACGATCCGGAAGAGCCGGCGATCGTCCTCACCGAGCTCGGCATCGGCTACCGGCTTGCCGAACCCTGAGACGGTTTCTGCCGCCTCGTCCGCGCAACCAGGCGCTGCCTGCAGGCCGATGTCGCCCCGCGTTCAATATTTTGGCGCCCGTGCTCGTTCAGTAGGCAGGTGCCGCGCAATTGCGCGCACGCCCGCAGCCCTAAAAACACAAAAGACATTCAAAAACAAACGGTTGGGCGGTGGCACATTACTTGCCTCTTCAGCAAAGCTTTTTCCTGAAGGGAAAGCAAATACGGGCGAGCTAACCCGACGCCCGCGGGAGTTCAGGTTTTAGGCTGGCACGTTCCCTTCCCCAGCCTCCGCTGGCGCCGGGTCCACGGGTCCGGATTCGGCGCCAGCACCTCCATGCTGCAGCAGCTCACTGCTCTCGGCCACGCCCCGCCAGAGCGCCGACAGCGGCAAGGACGATGGCGACCGGCACGGCAATCAGCAGCACGGCGCCGACCGTCAGGGCGATCCCGAGAAACAAGAAAGCGAGAAAGACGAGTGCCGCGAGGCCGCTGAGCATTGCGCCGGCAGCCAGCAGCATTGCCCGCCACCCCGTCACGACCGTCGAGCGCCCGTTGCGCTCGACAATCACCACCGGTCGGTCTTCGGCCATTTGAGCCTCCATCGCGGCCATCATGCTCGATGATGCATGGCTTGCGCGTCAAGCCGATTAGCCGCAGGTGTCGAGGGGCGATTGCCCCGCCCGAGGCGCCGCGGATAAGAGTCCTCCCGCGACGGAGGAATGCACGCGATGATCGATCTCTATTATTGGACGACGCCGAACGGACACAAGATCACGATCTACCTCGAGGAGGCGGGCCTTCCCTACCGCCTCATCCCCGTGAACATAGGAAAGGGCGAGCAGTTCAAGCCCCAGTTCCTTCGTCACGCGCCCAACAATCGAATCCCGGCCATCGTCGATACGGAGCCCAAGGACGGCGGCGATCCGATCAGCATATTCGAATCGGGCGCAATCCTGCAGTACCTCGGCGAGAAGACCGGACGCTTCCTGCCCAAGAACGTGCGCGGCCGTTTCGAGGTCATGCAGTGGCTGTTCTGGCAGATGTCCGGCCTGGGCCCCATGGCCGGACAGAACCACCACTTCGTCCAGTATGCGCCCGAGCGCATTCCTTACGCCATCGACCGCTACGTGAAGGAGACGAACCGCCTCTATGGCGTCCTCGACCGCCGCCTCGCAGGACGGGAGTTCATCGCCGGCGCCTACTCCATCGCCGATATGGCATGCTACCCCTGGATCGTGCCCCACGAGCGTCAGCGGCAGAACCTCGACGACTTCCCCAACCTGAAGCGCTGGTTCCTGACGATGGCCGAGCGGCCGGCCGTGCAGCGAGCCTACACGCTGGCCAAGGAGGTCAACGCACAAACGACGATGACGAAGCGGGCGAAGAAGGTTCTCTTCGGCCAGACATCGGCCACGACCGCAAAGAAGTCGGTCAGGAAGACGCCGGAGAAGAAGGTGCTCGCGAAACGAAAGGTCGTTCGCAGGGGCCCCGCCAAAGGCAAGAGCTAAGCAATCGCCTCGTCTGCCGGCGCGAGCTGTCCAACCGCAATTGCGCAGTGCAAATCCGAGATGGCGTCAGTTCCTCGCCGCATGCGGCAGCACGAATGGCGTGCCTGGAGCCGGCGTGGTGTTGGTGCGGATGTCGCAGCCATACGCGCGCGAAAGGACATCGTCGCGCAGTACATCGCCGGCTGCCCCGACGATCACGATCCTCCCCGCGCTCATCAGCACCAGCTCGTCTGCGAACGCAGCGGCGAGATTGAGATCGTGCAATACCGCGAGCACGGCGCGTCCCCCGCGCGCTTGGCGCCGCGCCTCTGCCAGTATCAGGCCCTGATGCGCCAGATCGAGGCTGGCCGTCGGCTCGTCGAGCATCAGGATCGAAGGTTCGCGCGCGTCGCGATCGGCCATGGCGAGCTGCAGCAGCGCGCGCGCGATGTGCACGCGTTGCCTCTCGCCCCCGGAAAGATGCGTGTAGAGCCGGTCCGCAATCCCGAGCAGGCCAACGGTGCGCAGGCATTCGCTCGCCGTCCGATCGATCTTCGCCGATGGGGCGACGAACCCTGGCACCGTGGCAGCCAGTAGCACCACCTCTCGCGCCGTGAACGGAAACGACAGCGCCGTCGCCTGCGGGACGACGGCGCGGCGCCGGGCGAGCTGCGCCGGCTCGTAGCTGCCGATCGTGCGCCCATCGAGCTCGATCGCGCCGGACGTGGGCCGTAGCTCCCCCGACAAGAGCCGCAATAGCGTTGATTTGCCTGCGCCGTTGGGGCCGATGATCGCCACGAACGCTCCCGGCCGCAGCGTGAGATCGACATTGGCGACCAGCGCCTTTTCTCCCACCTGGTACGTCGCCGAACACGCTTTCAGCATTGCTCTCACTCCGCACCGCCGATGCCGCGTTTGAGGACGAGATGCAGGAACACCGGCGCCCCGATCGCCGCCATGACGATTCCGATCGGCAGCTCGGCGGGCATTACGACTAGCCGTGCTACGATGTCGGCGACGAGCACGAGTGCGGCACCGAGCAGCGCGCTTCCGGAAAGTACGACCCGGTGGTCGGGCCCCGCCAGCAGTCGGATGACATGCGGCACCACGATGCCGGCGAAGCCGATGATACCTGCCATGGCCACCGCGGCGCCCACGGCAGCCGCCGTCACGATAACCGCCATCAGCTTGGTCCGCTCGACGTTGATGCCGAGGTGAAAGGCCTCCGCCTCGCCGAGCAGGAAGCCGTTGAGGCCCCGGATCAGCGCCGGAGTCATCACCGCGACGAGAAGCGCGAACGGCATCACAGCAAACACCTTGGGCCAAGTCGAGCCGCCGAGGCTGCCCATCGACCAGAACGTGAGGTCGCGCAGCTCGCGGTCCTCGCTCGAGTAGGCGATGAGTCCGGTGAGCGCGCCCGACAGCGCGCCGAGGGCGATGCCGGCAAGCAGCAGAGTGCCGACCATAAGCTGCCCGTGCCGACCCGCGATGATCACGAGGAGACCTGTCGTCGTGACGCCGCCGATGAAAGCCGCGATGGGAAGCGCATAGACGCCGAGTGGCTGCAGCAGCGGCGCGGCGATGCCGTTGCCGAAGGCAATGGTCGCCACTGCGGCGAGCGCCGCACCCGACGACACACCGATCAGGCCCGGGTCGGCCAGCGGATTGCGGAACATGCCCTGCATGATCGCGCCCGCGATCGCGAGGCTCGCGCCGACGAATATGCCGAACAATGTGCGCGGCATGCGGATGTCGATCAGCACGAGTTGCTCGCGCGCGGCCGTGCTGTCACTCGTCAAGCCGAGCAAGGACGCGAGCGCACGCGGCAGCGAGGACAGCGTAATGCCGGTTGGCCCGAGCGCGAGCGAGCCCACGGCCGCAACGACGAGCAGGACCGCCGACCCAGCGATCACCTGCCCGGCGGTCAACGGGTGCGAGGAACGCCTCTCGCGCACTGGAAGCGACAGGGCTTCGCTCGTCATTCCGCCGCGCTCGCGCGTTTCATCGCCAGCTCTGGATAGAGCGTCGCCATGAGTTCGCGTGCTGCGCTCGCGCAACGGGGGCCAAAGCCGAGCAGGTAGAGGCTGTCCATCACGATCACATTGTTGTCCTTCAGCGCCGGGCTGGAAGCCAGTGCCGTCACTGTGGAAATGGGATCGGACGGCGGTCCGGAGCGCCCATGCGGCATCGTCACCACGGCATCGGGCGCTAGCTCGACACCGGCCTCGTCCGCCAGCGGCTTGTAGCCATGGGTGCCGCTGGTCGCGTTCATCACGCCCGCCAGCTTGAAGATCGCATCCGCGCTCGTCTCCGTTCCGGCGACCGTCGCCTTGCCGTTCTGCACGCTGAGCACGAACAGCGCGCGCTTTGGCTTGGTGATCTTGGCCCGCTGCTCGGCGAGCAGCGCGAAATCCCGCTCGACGTCCTTGGCGAGCGCTTCACCCGCCGCCTCGGCGCCGATCACCGACGCGATGAAGCGGATCTTGGCGGCGACGCCTTCCGGCGTCTTGTCGTCGGGCACCTGCACGTAAGGGATGGATGACGACTTGAGCACCGCGACCACCGGCGGCGGACCCGCGTCTCTGGAAGCGATGATCAGCGTGGGATTGGTGGCCAGCACGCCCTCCGACGACAGCGCGCGCAGATAGCCGACGTTCGGCTTGGTGCGCAGCGCATCGGCCGGATATTGGCTCGTGGCATCGATGCCGATGATCTTGTCGTTGGCCTTCAGCGCATAGAGAATCTCGGTCACGTCGCCGCCGACCGACAGAATGCGAGAAACATCGGTGACCTTCACCTCGCGCCCGCTGCCATCGACGATCGTCTTGTCAGCGAGGGCTGCGCAGGTGGAGACAGCAAGCGCTGTTGCCGCAATGAAACACAGCGACGCGCAATCTAGTGCTCGACGGAGAGTCATCGTTCCTCACTTGGTCAGGATCAGCTTGCCGTTGGCGGTGATGCGCAGGCGATAGTCCTGCCCGTCATGCTCCAGGATCGCCTCTCTGCCGCCCTGCAGGATGTCGGACACAAGAACGCGCGCTTTCTTGCTGTTTGTCTCGCTGTTCGGGTCTGCTGTCGGCGCGGGATTTCTCGTCTCAGCGGTCATCGTCATGACCTGCGCTCCGTGTTTGCTTGGTTCGCCAGTTGCGTGCGCGGCGCACTCGCCGGCCGGTATGATTGAATGTCGGCGACGCGTCATTCTTAATGTTGACTTTAATAGTCATAAAAGCATAGTCTGCACAAGCCCGGTGACGCCGGGTTGTTGTGCGTTTGCCGCGTATCACGGCAGCGCTTAAGGCAAGCCCGCTAGTACGCGTGTCGTGCATGAGCCAGCCAGCCCATGAGTCCAATCGGGGGTGGTTGAGTATGTTTGTGCGTAGCGTTGGTGTGTGCGTTGACGGTCTGTCGGGTGCGGAGCTTCGGCCGCGAGCTTCGGAGCCGAAGCGCAACGATCAAGGAACGAGCGGCGGGGGAAAGCCGCAGCGCCCCTTTACTCCCGGCGCTTCGGGTACTGTTCCGCTCGTAAGGTCGTTGTTGCTCGTCGGTGTCTCGACGTTGGCAATGGCAGTCGCTGCCAAGGCGATCGCACAAGAGGCTGAACTACCCCCCTTGGTCGTCGAGGGCAACCAGCCCAAGCCGAAGAAGAAGGCCGCGGCGAAGAAGGCTCCAGCCGCACCGGCACCGGTCGCAATGCAGCCGCAGCCCCAGGCGACTTCGTCAAAGTCCGCCGCTTCGCCAACGTCGACGACACCTTATTCGGTGCCCGCGGGCGTGAGCGTTGTCACCGGTGACGACCTCGGCACCTACGGTAGCGGCGACATCAACAGCGCGATGCGCTCCCAGCCGGGAACGTTCACGCGCGTGAGCCCGCAGAACCCGGGCCTGGCGGTCAACATCCGCGGCTTTGAGGGTCAGGGGCGTGTCAACACGAACATCGACGGCGTGCGCCAGAACTTTCGCTTTGCTGGCCACGAGGCGCAGGGCTTTGCCTACATCGACCCGTCGCTGATCGCCGGCATCGAGATCGAGCGCGGCGCTGTTTCCACGGCCGGTGGCGCGGGCGCACTCGCCGGCGCAGCCAATCTTCGCACTCTCGACGTGCAGGACATCCTGCTCCCAGGACAAACCATTGGCGGCTTCACGAAGCTGACCTACGGATCCAACAACCAGCGCTTCACCGGCTTGGCTGCTGCTGCTGCGCAGAGCGAGGGCGTCGGCCTTGCCGGCGCCGTCGGGCGCCGCAATCCGACCAACTACGAAAATGGCGACGGCGTAATTGTGCCGCGCACGTTCGAGGACCTCTATTCAGGTCTATTCAAGGCCAACTTCCAGCTCAACGAGGAGCACTCTCTGCGCTTTGGCGGCGTGTTCTACAACAACGACTTCTTCGCCAACTCGTATTTTCAGGACGTGACCACGAGCACCTTCACCGCCAAGTACGCCTATAGCCCCGTCGACAACGACCTCGTCGATTTCCGCCTCAATGGCTACCGGAACGAGATAGAGGTGGAATACGGGCCGAACGCTTCTGGCGCGATGTCGGGATCGTCCGGCCGGTTGCTGGAGGACGATGGCTGGGGCTTCGACGTGTCTAACATCTCTCGATTCCACATCGGGGGCATCGGTGTTCGCTCCGAGTACGGCTACGAGTACTTCAGAGACAGCGTTGACACCTCCAACGTGCTCAACCCTGCTTTGGGGGGCGGTCCCAACGGAGCTGGCAATTCGAGCATCGGCGGAGCGTTCTCGGAGACGACGTTCTCGCAGGGCATGTTCGATTTCATCGTTGGCCTGCGCTATGACACCTACTCGCTCGAGGGCAGCGGCGAGGTCGTCGCCAGCTACCCGCTCCTGCCGATTGGGCCCTACAGCGTTGACAAATCTGAAGGTGGGTTCAGCCCCAAGCTGACGCTATCCGCCAAGCCGGTCGAGTGGTTCCAGCCCTACGTCACCTACTCGGAATCGTTCCGCGCCCCGACGATCAACGAGACGCTCATGGGTGGATCTCATCCAGGCGGCGCGTCGGCGACCTTCCAGCCAAACCCGTTCCTCGATCCTGAGACACAGCGGGGATGGGAGTTCGGCTTCAACTCGAGCTATCGCGGCGCGCTCGTTCGCAATGACAGCTTCTACCTAAAGGCCGACTACTTCACCATGGACGTCGAGGACTACATCGCAACGTTCTCCACCGCATCGTACAACTACTTCTACAATACTCCCGGCACATCGAAGGTTCAGGGCGTCGAGCTGCAGAGCATGTACGATGCGCGCTTCGTGTTTGCCGGGCTGTCGTACACCTACACCGATGTCGATCTGCCCTCGCAGACAAACGGCTTCGGTGCTGCGACCTACGTTCCGGATCACGTCATTGTCGGATCGTTGGGCGTGCGCCTTTTCGACGAGAAGCTGACGGTTGGCGGCCGCGTATCCTACTTCGGCCAGACAGCCGTCGGTGCCCCGAACGTCGGCAGCTTCTACGACAAGCCGTACATGCCCAGCTACACGCTGCTCGACCTCTACTCGAGCTACGAAATTTACAGAGGCTTGGAGGTTGGACTGAATGTCGATAACCTTCTCGATCTCGATTACTCGCCGGCCCAGTCAACGACTCAGGGAAATCCGTTCGGAGGATCGACGTGCTTCGGCAACGATCGCCCGACCTGCAACGCGTCCGGCATGGGTCGCACCGTCTACGCAACCGTGAAGGCACAGTTCTAGTGATCACGTAAGATGAGGCTATCGACGATGAAGGCGGAGCGTGGCGGGGCTACTCTTCCGCCACGCATCAAATTCTTGCCAACACCCTACCCGAGTAACGAACGAGGCA
Organism: Pseudomonadota bacterium; assembly: GCA_023405815.1. Taxonomy (GTDB): domain Bacteria; phylum Pseudomonadota; class Alphaproteobacteria; order Rhizobiales; family Hyphomicrobiaceae; genus Hyphomicrobium_A. The sequence goes on from JAEXXM010000010.1 coordinate 45,922, forward strand.
ACCCACCATGTTCATCGCCATGAATCGCTTCAAGGTCCTCAAAGGCGCGGAAGCGGATTTCGAGCACATCTGGCTCAGCCGCGAGACGCACCTTCCCGAGGTGCCGGGCTTCATCGTGTTTCATCTCTTGAAGGGCCCCGAGCGCGAGGATCACGTGCTCTATTCCTCGCACACGATTTGGCGCTCGCACGCCGACTTCGAGGCCTGGACCAAGTCCGAGCAGTTCCGCAAGGCGCACGCCCGCGCTGGCGGCAACAAGCCGCTCTACCTCGGCCACCCCGAGTTCGAGGGCTTCACCGTGCTCGTGGAGCAGAAGGCCGACGGTTCATCGCGCCGTCCCGAAGCGGCCGAGTGAGCGCAGAGGCATGACCACGCTGACAGACGAGCGCCCTTCGCTCGCGCAGAGGGCGGCTTCCAGCCCCGGCGATCTCTTGGAGCAGATTGCCCGCGAGTATGGCGTCAGCACGCTTGAGGTAGTGCGCAATCTGCCTGCCGATCAGGCGACCATCGTGCCCGCCGAAGCCTTCGCCGACATCATGCAGGACATCACGACCTGGGGCGAGATCCTGTTCCTCATCCACAATGCCGACATCGTGCTCGAGTGCACGGGCAAGCTCCCGCAGGGAAGCTTCGCGCACGGCTACTACAACATCCATGGCGACAGTCCCATCGGCGGCCACATCAAGGCCGACAACTGCAGGGCCATTGCCTTCGTCGTCCGCGGCCTGAAGCGCATTGGCATGTCGGTGCAGTTCTTCAATGCGGCCGGCGAGGCGGCGTTCAAGATCTTCGTGCGCCGCGACGAGAACCGCGAGCTGATCCCCGAGCAGGTGGAGCGGTTCGAGGCGCTGCGACTGCGCTACGCGCCGAACTGAGCAGTCTGTTCCCACTATTCAGCGGCGAGTTCCTCGGCTAATGGGCTGGCCATGAGCCAGCCCATTCTGCTCGTCGCAGCCGCGGCGATCGTCGACGTCGACAACCGTGTTCTCATCACACGCCGCCCGCCCGGCCGGTCGATGGCGGGCCTGTGGGAGTTTCCCGGCGGTAAGGTCGAGGCAGGCGAGACGCCGGAGGCGGCCCTGCGCCGCGAGCTCTCAGAGGAGCTCGGCATCGATGTGTGCCCCACCTGTCTGCATCCGCTGACCTTCGCCAGTCACGCCTACGAGAAGTTTCACCTGCTGATGCCGCTCTTTCTCTGCCGCCAGTGGGACGGCGTGGTGAGCGCGCGCGAAGGCCAGGAGCTCGCCTGGGTACGCGCAAACCGGCTCAAGGACTTTCCCATGCCGCCCGCCGACGAGCCCTTGATCGCCCCCCTCCGCGACCTCCTCGGCTAGCATTTGTCATCCCGGAAGCCGCGAACGCCGTGAGCGGCTATCCGGGATCTAGCGCAAAGCTCGGCGCAGCCCCTGCAGAGCCTTCTGCACTCCATGTGCTGGGTCCCGGGTCTCACTCGCGCTGCTCGCTTCGCCCGGGATGACAGTCCAGCCGCGGGTCACGCTACTCCTTCAACTTCCCCTCCTTTACGCCGAGCGCATCGGCAAGTCGCGCTTGCGCCGAGCCGGGCCGCAGTGCCTTCGGCTGGCTCTCGTCGGGCGCCCACGCGGTGAGCGTCAGGATCTCGAACGTTGCTGGCACGCGGCCGTCCGGCATCGCGAAACGCTCGGCATAGACCTCCGCCGCGCGCAGCAGGAGCCGCCGGGTGACCGGCGTGCGCCGCCGCGCGATGAGCATGTTGCTCGCCCCCATCGCCTTCAGCTCGCGCATCAGCGCAAAGGGATCGGCATAGGTGACGCTCACCGTCTCGGAATCGACGACCGGAAGCGCAAAGCCGGCACGCTGTAGCAGCGATCCCATATCGCGCACGTCGGCGAACGGGGCGACGCGCGGCGATGCTCCGCCGCTCACTTCCGCTTCCGCCGCGAGCCAGGATTCGCGCAGCTCCTTCAGCGTCGCGCCGCCCAGGAGAGCCGCGAGCAGCAACCCGTCCGGCTTCAGGGCCCGGCGGATCTGGATGAGCGCGCCTGGAAGGTCGTTGACGAGCTGCAGCGACAGCCCCGAGACGACCAGGTCGAGCGAGGCATCGGCGAAGGGGAGCGCGTCCTCTTCGGCCACGACGCGCATCCCCGGTGCCTGGGCCACCAGCACCGCCGTGCTGTCCACGTCGATAATGTTCTCGATGCCGGCGAACTCGCGTATCCGTCGCGAGACGAGTCCATGATGCGCCCCGATGTCTGCGGCCAGCGGAAATACGCGGCGCACGATCGACAGTCGCTCCGCAATATCGTCGGCAACGCGCGCAAGCAGGAAGTCGTGTGCCCCGGTGTTCTCGGACACGCGACGCCGCCGCTCGGCCAGCAGCGCGCGGTCGAAGATCAACGTCATGTCGGAAGAGGGCGCCAAGCGGTCGATACTCTTTAGCGTGCTGCCGGCTCGCGGCCGGTCCGATTGCGCGCTAACATGCTTCCTCGATGCTGTCTTGGCCAGCCCGACGGGGAACATGCTGTCCTGGGGGAAAAGCTCGGCAACCATGGTCCGCGGGCTCTCCGCGGTTGCCGATCTTCTCATCCCGCCCGCGTGCCTTGCCTGTCATCGCCCTCTGTCCTCGCACGATGCCGTCTGCGCCGGCTGCTGGTCCAAGATCGATTTCATACGCCCCCCGCTCTGCGACCGGCTAGGTATCCCGCTGCCGTTCGACATTGGCGCCCCGATGATTTCCGCTGCCGCGGAAGCCGATCCCCCGGACTACGATCGCGCCCGCGCCGTGGCGCGGTTCGACGGCGTCATGCGCGAGCTGGTGCACGACCTCAAATTCCGCGACCGCCACGACGCGCGGCACCTCTTCGGACGTTGGCTCGTGGAGGCCGGAAAGGAGCTGCTTGCCGAAGCCGACATGGTTCTGCCGGTGCCGCTCACCCGGGGTCGCCTGCTGTCTCGCCGGTTCAACCAGTCGGCCCTTCTGGCGCAGGAGATCGCCCGCCTCACCAGCGTCCGCTATGAGCCCGAGGCCCTGCTGCGCACGCGCCGCACCCAGCCACAGGTCGGACTGAGCCGTCAGCAGCGGCGCGACAACGTCTCCGGCGCCTTCGCCGTCGCGGAAAGCCGCAAGGCGCTCTTCGCCGGTGCAACGCTCCTGCTCGTCGACGACGTGATAACGACAGGCGCGACAGTGGGGGCCTGCGCCCGCACGCTGAAGCGGGCCGGCGCGGCGCGGGTCGACGTTCTTGCACTGGGCATGGTTACCGATCCTGCCTTCCTATCGCCGTGAAGCGCTCGGTGAATAAGGAGGACTGAGTCGCGCAGTATTTGCTCAGGCCGCCAAAATCACTAAATTGTATCGATGCGCCGCCGCCGGTCGCTACCGGCGGTTGCGGGAGAGGGGATGCATCGAGCTCCATGCCCAAGATCACTGTCTACACCACGCGATATTGTCCCTATTGCCATCTGGCCAAGGAGCTGCTGCGCAAGAAGGGGGTCACGGCCTTCGAGGAGATCGACGTGAGCCAGCGCGAGCTGCGCGCGGAGATGAGTGCCAAGGCGGGTGGTAGGCACACGGTGCCGCAGATCTGGATCGGCGACAGGCACGTCGGCGGGTGCGACGACCTCTACGCTCTGGATCGCGAGGGCAAGCTCGACGTTCTGCTCACCGCGTAGCTCTCGCGCGGCGCCACTGAGAAAGTAGAATCCGACATGCCGGACGCAGGAAAATCATTTCGCGTCGGCCTCGTGCAGCTTTGCTCGGGGCGCGACGTTCCGAAGAATATCGCCGCCGCCAGCGCGCTGATCCGCGAAGCCGCCGCCGGGGGTGCGCAGTACGTGCAGACCCCCGAGATGACCAATATCTTGGAGCTCGAGCGCGAGCGCCTGCTCCCGCTGCTGCGGCCGGAGGCGGACGATCCCGGCGTCACTCAGTTCCGGTTCCTTGCCCGCGAGCTCGGCATCTGGCTGCACATCGGCTCGCTGGCGCTGCTCGGCGAGGCGGAAAGGCCCGTGAACCGCTCGCTGCTCATCTCCCCTGCCGGGGCGATCGCCGCCCGCTACGACAAGATCCACATGTTCGACGTCGATCTCGGCGGCGGCGAGACCTACAGGGAAAGTGCCAACTACCAGGCCGGCCGCGAGGCCGTGATCGCCGCGATGCCCTGGGGCCAGCTCGGCATGACCATCTGCTACGATCTGCGCTTCCCCCATCTCCACCGTGCTCTGGCCAAAGGTGGCGCACGGTTCATCGCCGTGCCCGCGGCCTTCACCAAGCCGACCGGCATCGCCCACTGGCATACACTGCTGCGTGCACGCGCCATTGAGTGCCAGTGCTACGTGTTTGCTGCCGCCCAGGGCGGCCGGCACGAGAACGGGCGCGAGACGTTCGGCCACAGCCTCGTGATCTCGCCGTGGGGCGAGGTGCTCGCCGAGGGCGGCGTTCAGCCCTCAGTCACATTCGCCGATGTTGAATTGCAACGGTTGGATGAGGTTCGCCGTCAGGTCCCGTCCCTGCGCCATGACCGGCCGTTCGACGTGATATATGCCGGCGATACGCTGCCAAACGAGGTCGCGTCGTGATCAAGTATCGCCTCCAATGCGCCGACGGCCACGAGTTCGAGGGTTGGTTCGCCTCGAGCGCGTCCTACGACGCGCAGGCTGCGGACGGCCACATCACCTGCCCCGAGTGCAACAGCCGCGACGTTGGAAAGTCGATCATGGCGCCTAACGTGGCGCTGAAGGTCCGCAGCCTGGATGACGACGCGCCGGCGCGCTACCGCAACCTCGTCCGCGAGGTCACGCGTGCCCTGGTGTCCGGCTCCGAGGATGTTGGCGATCGCTTCCCCGAGGAAGCGCGGAAGATCCACTACCGTGAGGTCGAGCAGCGCGCCATCCGCGGCACCGCTTCGCCCGATGAGGCCCGCGCGCTAGTGGAGGAGGGCGTCGAGATCATGGCGCTCCCGCGCCTGCCCGAGGACACCAACTAGCAGCTTCTCGCCTTACTCCTGCGCGAGCACGACGACCGTGTAGAGAACTGCGGACTTTGGGTCCTCGGTGCGAAACTTGGGCTCGCTGTTCCCGGGCGATACCCAGGCGTAGCCTCGGGCGTCGTGGCTCCAGATGCCGTGCACATGCCCCGCGCGATCGATGACGATCCCGCCGTCTTGATCTAGGGCGAGCGAGTATCCCTTCGACTTCAATACTTGGTTCTTCTGGAGCAGTTCGAATAGTTCGCGGTTCAGTACCATTTCCATTGCTCCCCCCTTTCAACTCATGCCTCGTGGCCCTCGTCGGACTGCACATTGCCTGCGACGCGCCGCCCTCGTTCCCCGTCGGGGCAATGTCCAAGAGTTGAGACGAAAGAAATGCAATTGCAACGATTGGCGTTTGCGTTCGTTACGAAAACCCTAATTCCCGCGCGGCGCGATTAAGTAGAAAAGCGTCGAAAAACGGACGTGGCTTAAGGTGTCGCTATTTATGAATGCGCTCGGCCGGGCTGTCACAAGTGCTTCACGCACCCGCGCTAAGGCCCACCAATCCATGAGGGGGAACTAAGGCGATGCTGCCGATCATTCGTGCTGCCGTTGCGCTGGTTTTGCTCGCGCCTGCCGCGTCGGGGCAGACCATCTACCCGATCGATCGGGCCGAGATCCTCGCCGGGGCGCGCTTCGACCTTAAGGTCGAGTTCCCGGGCGCCGTACCGGGCGCCGACATCAAGGTCACGATCAACGGCGAAGACGCCGCCAAGCTGCTCGGCCGCCAGCCCTACATCGACAGCGACGAGGATGGCCTCGGACACACCGCCTATTGGATCCGCGGCGTCCAGTTGCCGAAAGAAGGTCGCTACGTCGTCGCCGCGACGGACGGGAGCAGCAGTGCGCAAGTCGAATGGCAGGCATTCGCGAGCACCGATGGCCGACTGGCAAAGAACGTGATCCTGCTCATCGGCGATGGACTGTCCATGGCGCACAGGACCGCCGCCCGCATGCTCTCCAAGGGAATGCGCGAAGGACGCTATGGCGGCGAGCTCGCGATGGACGACATGCCTCACATGGCGCTCGTGTCGACATCGGGAACGGATTCGATCGTCACCGACAGCGCCAACGCGATGAGCGCCTACACGACGGGCCACAAGTCCTGCGTCAACGCGCTCGGCGTCTATTGCGCGCGCAATCGCAGCACGCTCGGACACCCGAACGTCGAGACCATCGCCGAGCTCGCCAAGCGAAAGCTTGGCATGGCGGTAGGTGTCGTGACCGACGCCGATATTGAGGACGCGACACCGGCGGGCATGGTGGCCCACACCCGGCGCCGCAGCGACTACGACGCGATCGTCCGCATGTTCTACTGGCTCCAGCCGGACGTCATGCTCGGCGGCGGAAGCCTGAACTTTCTTCCCGCGGCGGGTGGCCGCGGCAAGCGCAAGGACGGCGAGGACTATGTCGAGAAATTCCGCAAGGCTGGGTATGCGTTCGTCGACAACGCGACCGCCCTCGCGGCCGCTGCAGCCAGCCCCGAGACACGAAAGCTGCTCGGCCTCTTTAACGAGAAGAACATCGACGGTGCGCTCGATCGCAAGTTCCTGAAGAAGGGAACGGTGCCGAGGTTCCCCGATCAGCCCGACCTCACCGACACGATGCGTGCCGCGCTTGAGGTCTTGTCGCGCTCAGACAAGGGCTTTCTCCTCATGGTCGAGGCCGGCCGCATCGACAAGTACAGCCACTCTCTCGACTGGGAGCGCGCCGTCTACGACACGATCATGTTCGACAACGCCGTGAAGATGGCCAAGGAATTTGCGGCGAAGAACAACGATACGCTCGTCATTGTCGTCCCCGACCACGCGCACCCGGTTTCGATTATCGGCACCTATGATGACAGCAAGGGTGAGCAGTTGCGCGATCGCCTGCAGACCTACACGGACGCGGGTTTTCCGAACTACCCGGCAGCCAATGGCGACGGCTATCCCGACAAGGTCGACGTATCGCGCCGCCTCGCCCTGGTATTTGCCGCCTATCCCGACTACTGCGATCCCGGCCGGCCCTACATGGAGGGCGAGAACGAGCCGACGGTCGCTGCACCGGCCGCGCCAGCCGCAGCGCCTTCGGTAACAGGCACGGCTCCGGCTGCGGCGCCCCAGCCGGCAACTGCGAGTGCTTCTTCCGCCGCGGAGGAAGCCAAGCCCCTGGCCATTGCCAACGAGGTCTACTGCAGGCCCGGGGCGGCACGCAAAATCGGCAATCTGCCGATTACCGCCCGCAGCGGTGTGCACGCCGCCGACGATGTGGTGCTGACGGCCATGGGCCCGGGAGCGGATGTCTTGCGCGGGCGCGTCGACAATACCTTTGTCTTCCGCGCTATGGCGCGGGCGCTTGGACTTGGCCCGTGAGCTTCTTCGTCAGCTCATCTCGGCAAGATAGTGGTTCTCGCGCAGATTGCAGCTCGCGAGACGCCACTCGATGGGACGCCCTTCGATCGTGTGCACGACGCAGTCGAGCATCAGGAGCGGCGCTCCTTCCGCGACCTTGAGCAGCTTTGCGATCTCGCCCTTGGCCGCGGACACTCTGATCTTCTCCTCCGCACGCCCCAGCAGCACGCCGAAGTGATGCGCCAGCACGACGATGCTGGGCGAGACATCGCCTTCCTGCGCGAGACCCGGAAACAACCCCTGAGGAACGATCGATTCCTCGACCATCAGCGGTACGCCATTGTGGGCCCGCACGCGATGGATGCGAAAGATCGGCTCGCCGTTGCGCAGCTCGAGGTGCCGCGCCTCCGTCTCATTGGCGCCGGCGGCCACGATGGTGCAACTCACGATGTCCCCGCCGATCCGCATTCCATCCGGATCGCGGATGTTGCTGAAACGAACCGCCTGCTCGGTCGAGGTCTGGTCGATGACGAAGGTGCCCCGCCCTTGGCGGCGGGAGATCAGGCGCTCGTGCTCCATTTCATCGAGCGCCTTGCGTACTGTGCCCACGCTTATTCCGAGCTCTCTCGAAAGCTCGATTTCATTGGGGATTGCCGCCCCAGGCCTCCAATCGCCCGCAGCAATTCGCTGGATCAGCATGTCTTTGACTTGGAGGTAGAGTGGCCGAGTTGAAAACCTTCCCACTGCTGTCATGGAAGCCCTCAAAGGTCGGAGAGTTAGCCGCGGCCTCTAGCGTTCAACAATTCTCCACCGCAAAACCTTTGCACTATATAGGATGTACGCGCCGCTATCCATCAAACAATCGATAGGTCATAGAAGAGCATAATAATCGCATTCACTATAGCATGAAGCTTTGAAATTCGCTTCGTATTTGTACACGTTTATTTCATAGCTGAACTTCAATCTGCGGCATGCAGGCGCAGCATGGTCGTGCGCAATTGCCCGTTTTTCCTGCATTCCAGTGAAACGCCGCGATAGATTTTGACCAAGATCAACTGGCCACGGAACGCGCCCCCCTCGCAAGCCCCTGGTCAGAGAGCCCCGCCAGGTCATCCTCCCCCTCCTGGCGGGGCCGCGCCTGGCCCGGCGTCCCTTGTTCCAAGTGTCCATGACGCGGCCCTTAGACCTTGCGGTGCAGCCCCGGCCCGGTACAAACATCGCTGCGAGCGTCGAATGCCGGCGCTTCACGCAGTGAGGGAGCCTTTGCACATGATGGAGTTGGGGACGTCGCAGTCGGGCGCGAACGGCCAATCGGCCGATCGGACTTTGCGTCACGACTGGTCCCGCGAGGAGGCTCAGGCGCTTTATGAAGCGCCGTTCAACGACCTTCTGTTCAAGGCGCACGCGATCCACCGTCGCTTCTTTGATCCCAATACGGTTCAGCGCAGCCGTTTGTTATCGATCAAGACCGGCGGATGCGCCGAGGACTGTGGATATTGCAGCCAGTCGGCGCACCACGCCTCCGGCCTAAAGGCCAGCAAGCTGATGCAGGTGGAGAAGGTTCTCGCTGAGGCGCGCCTGGCCAAGGAGCAGGGCGCGACGCGCTACTGCATGGGCGCCGCCTGGCGCTCGCCCAAGGGCCGCGACATGGACATGCTGTGCGCCATGGTCGAGGGCGTCAAGGCGATGGGAATGGAGACGTGCATGACGCTCGGCATGCTCTCCAACGACGACGTCGGCAAGCTCAAGCACGCCGGCCTCGACTACTACAACCACAACATCGATACCTCCGAGCGCTACTACGACAAGGTGATCACCACCCGCACCTTCGCCGACCGCTTGCAGACGCTGGAGCGCGTGCGCGAGGCCGGCATCAAGGTTTGCTGCGGCGGCATCGTCGGCATGGGTGAGGAGCCCGAGGATCGCGTCGACATGCTGGTGACGCTCGCCAATCTGCCCCAGCATCCCGAGAGCGTGCCGATCAACATGCTCATCGCCATTCCCGGCACGCCGCTGGCCGACGCCGAGAAGATCGACGGCATTTCCTTCGTACGCACCATCGCCCTCGCTCGCATCTTGATGCCCAAGTCCTATGTGCGCCTTTCCGCAGGCCGCACGCAGATGAGCGAGGAGACGCAGGCGCTATGCTTCTTCGCCGGTGCCAACTCGATCTTCGTCGGCGATACGCTGTTGACCGCCGACAACCCCGGTGAGGACAGCGACGCCGTCCTGTTCGGCAAGCTTGGCCTGAGGCCGCTCGAGCTCGAGACGCGCTCGGGTGTTGAGGATGATGTACAAGAACCATGAGCGTGCGCTCGAGGCCCTGGCGCGGCGCGGTCGCCGACGGTCCCTTGCAGCATTCTCCGGCATCGACTTCTCATCCAATGACTATCTCGGCCTCGCCTCCTCGCGCGAGCTGAAGGAAGCTGCGCGCTCGGCCATCGCCCGCGATGTGCCGATCGGCTCGGGCGGCTCTCGCCTGCTGCGCGGCAATCACCGCGAGCACGAGGCTTTGGAGGCGGAAGCCGCTGCCTTCTTCGGCGCCGAGAGCGCCCTGTTCTTCGGCGGCGGCTTTCTCGCCAACCTGGCGCTGTTCTCGACGCTTCCTCAGCGCGGCGACCTCGTCGTCCACGATGCGCTCATTCACGCCTCGGTTCACGACGGCCTGCGCATGGGCAAGGCGGAGCGGGCCGAAGCTAGGCACAATGATCCGCAGGCGTTCGAGGATGCCATCGCCGATTGGCGCACGGCCGGCGGCACCGGCACGCCGTGGATCGCCGTCGAGAGCCTTTACAGCATGGATGGCGACTGCGCTCCGCTCGACCAGCTCTTGGAGGTCGCCCGCCGCCACGACGGCGTCCTCGTCATCGACGAGGCGCACGCGACTGGCGTTCTGGGCCCCATGGGACGCGGCCTCGGCGCGCACCTGGAAGGGCAGCCGAACGTCGTCGCGCTACACACCTGTGGCAAGGCGCTGGGCGCTATGGGCGCGCTCGTCACCGGCCCGCAAGTGCTGTGCGACTATCTCGTCAATCGCTCGCGGCCCTTCATCTATGCCACGGCTCCCTCTCCGCTGGTCGCCGCTATTGTCCGCGCCGCGCTTCTGATCTGCCGCTTCGATAGTGCCCGGCGCGACAAGCTGGCCTCGCTCGTGGCCTTCACCGGCAAGCAGCTCGCTGAAAGTTGCGGCCTGTCGGCATCGGGCACTCAGATCCAGCCAGTCGTCGTCGGAGTCGATGAGCGCGCCACGCGCCTCGCCGCCGCCATGCAGGCTCGTGGCTTCGACATTCGCGCCGTCCGTCCGCCCACAGTACCGGAAGGCACCGCGCGCCTGCGCCTATCGTTGACGTTGAATGTGGACGAGGCCCAGGTCGCTTCCATGATCGCGGCCTTGGCCGAGGAGCTGAAAAGGCTCGACGCATGACGGCACTCGTCGTCACCGGCACCGATACCGACATCGGTAAGACCGTTTTCGCCGCCGGCCTCGTGGGTTTGCTCGAGGCAGCCTATTGGAAGCCGATTCAGGCTGGCCTCGAGGGAGAGACCGACAGGGACATCATCCGGCGGTTGAGCGGCGCGCCTGCGAGCCGGATACTGCCTGAGGTCTACCGACTAACGACACCGGCCTCGCCGCACCTCGCGGCCGAGCGCGATGGCATCGAGATCGATGTGGAGCGCCTGACCGAGCTGCCGACCGCGCCGGGTCGAGCTCCGCTCGTCATCGAAGGTGCCGGAGGCTTGCTGGTGCCGCTGACGCGGCAATTCCTGCAGATCGACTTGTTCGCGCGCTGGTCTCTCCCCGTTGTGCTGGTCGCATCGACGCGTCTCGGCACCATCAACCACAGCCTGTTGTCTATCGAGGCGCTGAAGCGCAGGAGCATCCCTCTGCTCGGTGTTGCGTTTACCGGCGATGAGAATGCGGATTCCGAGCGCACCATCGTTACTCTGGGCGGCGTGCGGCACCTGGGGCGTCTGCCTCACCTCGATCTCCTCGACGCCGCTTCGCTGAGCACCGCCTTTGCCGCCAATTTCCGCACCTCGGATTTCATCTCCACGGTGGCAACATGACGTCCCGCGGCTCCAGCCCGATCTGGCACCCTTTCACGCAGCATGGACTCCAGCCGGAGATGATCTCCGTCACTGGCGCCAAAGGGGCGTGGCTGAAGACGCGCGACGGCGGGCTGATTCTCGACGCCATATCCTCATGGTGGGTCGTGACGCACGGCCACTGCCACCCGCGCATCATCGGCGCAATCGAGGAGCAGGCACGGCGGCTCGACCAGGTGATCTTCGCCGGCTTCACGCACGCACCGGCTGAGATGCTCGCCCGCGGGCTCATCGAGATGGCGCCGCAGGGCCTTGCGCACGTCTTCTTTTCGGACAGCGGCTCGACCTCCGTCGAGGTCGCCCTGAAGATGGCGCTGGGATACTTCCGCAATATCGACGAGCCGCGCCGGCGCATTGTCGCGCTCGAGCACGGCTACCATGGCGACACCATCGGCGGCATGTCGGTCGGCGCGCGCGGCATCTTCAGCGCCGCCTACGAGCCGCTCCTTTTCGAGGTGGAGCGAATCCCCTTCCCGTCCCCGGGCAGCGAGCAGGCGACCATCGATGCCTTCGACTCAGCCTGCGCCAACGAGCCGACAGCGGCTCTCATCTTGGAGCCCCTCGTCCTCGGCGCCGGCGGCATGCTGATCTATGACGCGGCGGTGCTGCGCGAGCTGAAGCGCATCGCCGAGCACTACGGCGCGCTCTTCATCGCCGACGAGGTGATGACCGGCTGGGGACGCACCGGCGCCCTCTTCGCCTGCGAAAAGGCGGGCGTCGCCCCGGATATCCTTTGCCTCGCCAAAGGGATCACCGGCGGCTCCCTGCCGCTCGCGGCCACCCTGTGCACCCCCCCGATCTTCGAGGCGCATCGCTCGACGGATCGCAGCAAGACGTTCTTCCACTCGAGCTCTTACACGGCCAATCCGATTGCCTGCGCCGCCGCCGTTGCCAATCTCGACATCTGGCAAACCGATCCAGTTGGAGACCGCATCGCCGCGCTCGCGCAGGCCCAAGGAGAGCGGCTTGCACCTCTGCGGGACCATCCTGCCTTCGAGAACGTCCGCCAGATCGGTACGATCGCCGCGCTCGACCTCAAGGTGCCCGATGCCGGATACCTCGCAGGCGTTGGTCCGCGCCTGACCCGGCACTTCCTCGACCGCGGCGTGCTTCTGCGCCCCCTGGGAAATACCATCTACATCATGCCCCCTTACTGCATCACGCCGGCCGAGTTGGACCTCGTCTTCGCGGCCATCGCCGATGCCCCTCAAGTCCTCGACGAGGATGGCCCATGAGCATCGCTCTCGGCACGACCATTCTCGGCTTCGGCCACTACGCCCCCGAGCGCCGCGTTCCGAATGCCGAGATCGAGCAGCGCCTCGGGCTCGAGGCAGGCTGGATACTACGCCGCACCGGCATCAAGGAGCGCCGTTATGCTGCGCCGGACGAAGCGCTGACAGATATTGCCGTGCGGGCAGGCGAGATGGCGCTCGCCCGCTCCGGCCTCGACCGCGACGCCGTCGCCCTGACGCTCCTCGCGACCAGCACGCCGGATCATCTGCTGCCGCCGTCGGCCCCCCTCCTCGCCCATCGCCTGGGGCTGTCGCGCTCGGGTGGCATTGACCTCGCCGGCGCATGCGGCGGATTTCTCTACGCGCTGACCCTCGCCGACGCCTTCGTGCGCACGCATGCGGTCCCGGTCCTGGTGGTCGGCGCCAACATATTGTCCCGCCGCATAAATCCCGCCGAGCGCGGCACCAGCATCCTGTTTGCCGACGCAGCGGGGGCCGTCGTTCTGGTGCCGTCCGACCGGCCCGGCAGCGGCGTCCTCGGTGCCCAGCTTGCCGCCGATGGCCGTGGCTACGGCCTGATCCAGATCCCTGCCGGCGGCAGCCGGCGCCCGTTCGAAGCCGGGATGCCGGTCGAGGACACGCAGATGCTCATCTCCAACGGAAGGGCCGTGTTCGCCAAGGCGGTCGATCTGATGGTCTCCACTTCGCGCGCAGCCCTCGCCAAGGCCGGCCTGGGAATCGCCGACGTCGACTGCTTCATCCCCCACCAGGCCAATGGCCGGATAACGGCCGCGGTCGCCCAGCAGCTTGGCATCGCGGAGGACAAGACCGTCTCGACCATCGCGGATTATGGAAACAGCTCGGCGGCAACGATCCCGCTCTCGCTTTCGCTCGCGACTGCGGACCGCACCTTCTCGCCAGGAACGCGTCTTCTGATGTGCGCCGCAGGCGCTGGACTAACAGGAGCCGCCGTCGTCTACGCGGTGTGAACGGCATCCCTGGAAGGGTTCAGCTTCGGTTCATGCGCGGAATGGTTGAGTGTGGTCGAGATGCCAGATGTGGTTGGGATTCCTGGCACCGGCTTCACAAACCAGAGTTGAGCGATGCCCAAGGCCCCTATCGCGCCTCAATGCAATGCAGGAACTGGCACACCGCGTGTCGCGTTGTTCGCCGCGACGGAACGTGCAACTTTGTTGTTCCGCATTTTCTATATCCCTCTAGCGGCCAGGTGAGACTCCATGCCGAAGAGCGTTTCCAGCTCCGGTACACAGCGCGACCTGCGGATAGACTTCTTCCGCGGCCTGGCCCTGCTGTTTATCTTCGTCGATCACGTTCCCGACAACGTGCTCGCCAAGTTCACGCTTCGTAACTTCGGCTTCGCCGACGCGGCGGAGGTATTCGTCCTGTTGGCCGGCTTCTCCGCCGTGCTGGCCTATGGGCGCACTTTCGAAGGTCAGGGCTTTAAGGCCGGCTTCGCGCGCGTCTTCGACCGCGTGCGCGAAATCTATATCTGGCACCTTGCCCTGATTGTCATTTCCGGCATCGGCCTGTCGGCCGCCGCGATCTACTTCGGCGACTTCTCCTACGCCAGGAACATCGGCGTGCATGTCTTCTCCGAGAACCCGGGCCGCTCTACTGTGCTCGCGGCACTGCTGGTCAATCAGCCGAACTCGCTGAACATTCTGCCGCTCTACATCGTCCTGATGCTGTTCTGGCTGCCGTTCGTGCTGTGGTTGCTGCCGCGCAACCCCTGGCAGGCACTGGTTCTGTCGGTCGGCCTCTGGGCGGCCGCCAATATTCTGTCCGCCAATCTGCCGAGCCTGCAGCATCCCAAGGGCTGGGTGTTCAACCCCTTCGCCTGGCAGCTCCTGATCACCATCGGTGCGATGACCGCGCACTTCTATCGCAAGGGTGAAGTTCCCTATTCGCGTGGCTTGGTGTGGGCGGCGGTCGTCTACCTGACCTTTGCCTTCCTGTTCGTCGCGCCGTGGACGCAGATCCCGGGCCTCGAGCAGGTGCGCCTGTTCGCACCCGACCTCCTCGGCAATGTCGACAAGACGTACCTGTCGCCTTGGCGCCTCGCCAACGTCGTCGCGCTCGGCTACCTCGTGCTCATCTTACTATCGCCCCAAAGCGCATGGCTAAATCAGGCCCTCGCCAGGGGAATTGGGCACTGCGGTCGGCACTCTCTTGAGATCTTCTGCCTTGGTACGGTCCTCTCGTTTGCCGGGTGGATCATCTTGGTTGAAGCCGGCTACGGACTCGGCCTACAGATCCTGGTGAGCTTCGTCGGCATTGGGATCATGTTGGGGATGGCATGGGGTCTGGCTATGCGCGGTCGTGGCACCGATTGGGTCTTCGCTCAGTCGCTACGCAAGTGGTTCGCGGAGCCGCGTGCTGGAGCACCGCCTTTGCCGGCCTCGCTGGTGCAGTCCTGATCTCGCCGGCAGCGGCCAACCCCCGCTGCCAGGCCCCCGACGCCCTAGTTCATTTCGACGCTCCTCTGCCGAGGCTTTCGGCGGCGCTTGCGGCCGGGCAACCGGTTCAGATTATCGCGCTCGGCTCCTCGAGCACGCAGGGTATCGGCGCATCGAGCCCCAAGGCTTCCTACCCGGTAAGGCTGCAGGCCGAGCTTCAGCAGCGCTTCCCGCGCAGCAAGATCACGGTCGAGAACCTCGGCATCGGCGGCCAGCTCGCTACCGACATGCTGCCGCGCATCCGCCAGCAGGTCATTCCCCGCAAGCCGACGCTCGTCATCTGGCAGACCGGCGTCAACGACGCCCTCCGTCTCGTCAAGCTCGACCGGTTCCGTGAAACGGTGAATACCGGCCTCGATGAGCTGAAGCGCGCCGGCATCGACGTTGTCCTGTTGGACATGCAGTACTTCCCCAAGGCCGAGAAAGTGCGCGACTTCCCGCGTTTCCTCGTCGCCATGCGCCAGCTCGCCGAGCAGCGCAACATCCCAATCCTGCAGCGCTACGCGATCATGAGGCATCTCATCACCACCGCGCAGTATACGCCGCAGCAGCTCCTCGCCTCCGACCAGTTCCACCCCAACGACCTGAGCTATGGTTGCCTCGGGCGCATGATGGCCGATGCCTTGCAGGACGAGGTCACCGACTTCGCCAAGACGGTAGCCAAGCGCAAGTACCCGGCCGAGCCCGCCAAGCAGGCGGGCGCTGCCGGACCGCTCCCGGTGCACTGACGGCCGTCACTTCCGTCTCCGGTCTATGCGCCATCAGCCAGGTTGGCCGTTTAGTCCAGCAATGCCTGTGCCGGCTTAACCCGGTGCTGGCCTCGCAGGGCCAAATGCGCTAGCTCACAGCCGGGAGCAGGACCATGGCATGACCGGACTATCGCGCACTCTAGAGCACGCTCGCGACCGCTACGACGTCATCGTCGTGGGGTCGGGCTACGGCGGAGGCGTCGCAGCTTCGCGTCTCGCGCGCGCCGGCAAGAAGGTCGCCGTCTTGGAGCGCGGTCGCGAGGTGCTTGCCGGTGGTTTTCCCTCCCGCTTCCCCGACCTCAAGAACGAGATGCAGGTCTCGGGCAAGAAGCTTCGCACCGGACCTTCCTCTGCGCTTTACGACGTCCGCCTTGGCGAGGACATGCACGTGCTCGTCGGCTGCGGCCTCGGCGGCGGCTCGCTGATCAACGCCGGCGTTGCGTTGCGGCCCGATGCGCGCGTCTTCGCTGACGAGCGCTGGCCCGGTCAGATCGCCCAGGATGGATTGCTCGACGAAGGCTTCCGCCGGGCGCAGCTATGGCTCAACCCGCAGAGCGACCCCCGCGCCGAGAGCTTCACGAAATTCCGCACGCTCGAAGCCGCGGGAGCCGCCCTCGGCCATGACATCGTGCGCCCGACCATCACTGTCAGCTTCGAGTCCTCGACCAATGTCGTCGGCATCGAGCAGCCCGGCTGCACCCGCTGCGGCGACTGCTGCGGCGGCTGCAACGTCGGCGCCAAGAATTCCGTCGCCATCACCTATCTTCCGGATGCGGTACGCCACGGGGCCGAGCTCTTCACCCATTCCGGCGTGCGCTACGTCTCCAAGACGCGCGACGGCGAATGGGAAGTTCATGTGCGCCGCCTCGATGGAAATGGCGGCGACCGAGTGCTGCGCGCCGCGATCATCGTGCTCGCCGCCGGCACCCTGGGCACTACGGAAATCCTTTTGCGCTCACGCGCCAATGGCCTCGCCGTCTCCGACCGCGTCGGCGAGCGGTTTTCCGCCAACGGCGACATTATCGCCTTCGGCTACGGCGCCCGCGAGCCGGTCAACGCCGTCGGCGTCGGCTATCCCTCCAAGGTCGAGGGGATGGAAGTCGGCGCCGCCGTCACCGGGCAGCTTGAGATCGACGACGCCGCGACGCTGGCCAACGAGCTGCGCGTGCAGGAAGGCGTGCTGCCCTCCGCGCTTGCCCCCATATTGCCGGTGCTGTTCATCCCCAATGGCCGGCTTCTCGGCGCGCTGCAGAGTCTCGTCAACGGCGTCTACAAGGGACCGTTCGCCAAGCTGCAGACCTTCTTCGCCGTCTCGCACGACAGCGCTTCGGGTCGCTTCGTGCTCGACGACGATCGCTTGTCGCTCGTCTGGCCGACGGCCAGGGACGAGCCCGTCTATGCTCGGCTCGACGCCATTCTCTCCGATGTTGTGAAGCAGGCTGGCGGCAGCTACGTGAAGAACCCGCTTGCCGGCACCGTGATGGGGCACCAGCCGGCAACAGCGCATCCGCTCGGCGGCGCCGGCATGGGCCGCGAGCGCAGCGACGGCGCCATCAATCACAAGGGTCAGGTATTCGATGCCGGCGCGGGCCGCGGCTCGACCGACGTGCACGCCGGGCTCTATGTCGTCGACGGGGCGATGATGCCGCGCTCGCTCGGCGTCAACCCGCTGCTCACGATCACGGCGCTCGCCGAGCGCGCGCTCATCCACATGCAGCAGGACTTGGGGCTCTCGTTCGATGCCGAGCCTCTGACAGGCGTGCGCGCCACGCCGCAGGACCTGAGCCCCTTCCTCGCCGCATAAGAAAAGCGGTCGGACCGCGAAGGTCCGGCCGCGCGCGCTGGACTTCAAGCGCTCTTCTTGTATCGCGCCGCATCCTCCGAGCCCTTGGTGGCATCGCCGGCAGTGTAGGAATGAGCGCCCGCACCTGCGAGCTTGCCCTTGTCGACGATCAGGTACTCGGTGCGGATCGGCTTGCCGGCGAAGTAGCACTCGAGAATTTCGCGTGTGCCGGCGGCGTACCGCGCCTGCGCCGACAGCGAGCTTCCCGAGATGTGCGGGGTCATGCCGTGATGCGGCATCGTCCGCCACGGGTGGTCCTTCGGTGCAGGCTGTGGGAACCAAACGTCACCCGCATAACCGGCGAGCTGTCCGCTCTCCAGCGCACGCACGATAGCGTCGCGGTCGCAGATCTTGCCGCGCGCCGTGTTCACGATGTACGAGCCGCGCTTCATCTTGGCGATCAGCTTGTCGTCGAACATGTGCTCGGTCTCTGGGTGCAGCGGCGTGTTGATGGTCACCACGTCGCAAACCTTGACCAGCGACTCGACGTTGGGATGGAACGTCAGATCAAGCTCCTGCTCGACCTCCTT
Organism: Pseudomonadota bacterium; assembly: GCA_023405815.1. Taxonomy (GTDB): domain Bacteria; phylum Pseudomonadota; class Alphaproteobacteria; order Rhizobiales; family Hyphomicrobiaceae; genus Hyphomicrobium_A. Next base: position 64,202 of record JAEXXM010000010.1, read on the forward strand.
GGGCAGCCGGTGCTTGTCGTAGTAGTGCAGCTTGACGCCGAACGGCTTCAGGCGCCGCAGCGCGGCAAGGCCGATGCGGCCCGCAGCCACGGTGCCGACGTTCATGCCTTCGAGGTCATAGGAGCGCTCGACGCAGTCGGCGATGTTCCAGCCACCCCTGACGACCCAGCCATAGGATGGGATGTAGTTGCGCACCAGCGCCAGGATCATCATGACGATGTGCTCGGACACGCTGATTGAGTTGCAGTAAGTCACCTCGGCGACGGTGACTCCCTTGTCCATGGCGGCCTGCAGATCGGTATGATCGGAGCCGATGCCGGCCGTAATGATCAGCTTGAGCTTCTTGGCTTTGTCGAAGCGGTCTTTCGTCATGTATGCGGGCCAGAACGGCTGCGAGATGACGATCTCCGCGTCGGGAAGCTCCTTCTCGAATACCGAGTTGGGCCCATCCTTGTCGGAGGTCACGACCAGGGTGTGCCCCTGGCTTTCGAGGAACTTGCGCAGGCCGAGCTCACCTGAGACGCTGCCGAGCAGCTGGCCGGGTTTGAAATCTATTGCCTGAGGCGTGGGCAGCGTCTGCCCATCGGGATACTTTTCGAGCTTGGGAATGTCGTCGCGGGCATACTTCTTCGGGTAGCCGTCGACGGGATCGTCGTAGAGAACGCAAAGTACTTTGGCCATGAGTGCTTTCCTCCGTGTTCAACTGATCGTGAGGAAACGTCTCTATAGGCTGGCGTGCCTCGTCAGCTTGACTTGCTCTGAGGCGTTTCCAGGACGTGCAGCGGCCCAGGCCGCCGGGAACGGTCATCGCTGGCAGTTGCCTAGCTCTGACGTAATCAGCGGGCGCCTGTAGACAAGGGCGCGGGTGCTGAAATCGGCACGCCCTGAAGGGCTGTTCACTCCGCCTTAACGCTCGCATCGCCGCTCTGGAGAGCGCTGCGGAAGAACGCGACTTGCTCGGTGCTGGCGTGCTCGAGCCAGCGCCCATGGTAGATGTCGAAGTGGTCGATCGGCAGCACGACGAGACGCGCCTCTTCTCCGATCTTTTCCGCCGTATCGGCGGCCGCCTTGGCAGAGACGATCGTATCCTGCGCGCAGGCGATGATCAGCGCTGGGCAGGTGACGCGATGCGCGTGGCGCACCGGGCGATATGGGGGCATCGTGAGAAGGATGCGGGCGGCGACCTCGTTGCGCCAATCGGACGGTACGATGCTGTGGCACCCTGCATAGGCTGCGTCGGACGACATGACCGCGAGCTCGCCGTCACGCGCCGCGAGTGGAATGTAGTACGGTGATGCCCCCACCGCAGCGCGCAGGACATCGGTCAGCGCGGCCGATACCATGCGCAGCGTGCCAAGGAATCCGGATCGGCGGATGGCCATGCGCGCGCTCGCCCTGCCGTCCAGCATCGGGCACTGGGCAGCGATCGCCGTGATGCCGCTGTCGCGCGCCGCTGCCATGACGACATGCCCGCCTGAGAGCGACGTGCCCCACAACCCGATGCGGCGAGGATCGACACCCGGCAGTCCGCGCGCGAAGTCGATCGCCGCTTGCCAGTCCTCGAGTTGGCGCTTTGGTGAGATCAACTGGCGCGGCTCGCCTTCGCTGGCGCCGAGAAATCGATAGTCGAAAAGCACGACGAAGAAGCCGGCCTCTGCGAAGCACTCGGCATAGGGTGCGAGCGAGGCATTCCGCGTGCCGCCGAGCCCATGCGCCATGACGATGCATGCAGCCGGACGCGGTGCGTCGGTCGCGGGCTCGTACACCCAGGCCCGGCACGCGGAGCCATCGACGAGAAACGAAGCCTCCCTCCGCGGTGCAACGCCGGCGCGCGCCATGTCTTCCCCGCTAGGACTGACGAGGCCGACGCTCTCAAATTCTCTGCGCTGGCGAAGGCTCATGGGGTTGAGGAATTGCGGATGTTGGATGGCAGCCATCGTCCGCGCTGTTCCTTAAGGAACAGCGCGTTGCGTTATGCCAATTTGACGACGTTTTACCGGGAGAACCTAGTGAAGCCCGGGCATCGGCTTGCGCACCCGCAAAAGATTGACCGGCCGCGCCGGCGACGGAGCCGTCGCCACGCTGGGGTTCGCCCCCGCCGGAACCACCGATCCGCGCCGCCGCAGCGGCCACCACTTGCGCGAGGCGGGTATCTGCTGCCGGTTCGTCTCCAGGAAGGCGATCACGGCGCGCACATGGGCGACGAATTCCTCCCGCCGCGCATCGCCACCTTCATCGCCCTTGAGAACCAGCTTGCGCCAGCGCCCGCTCCAGGATCTTGGAAGCTGGCCGATCCACCGATTGGCAGTCTCCGCTTTCCAGAACGGCTCTTCGCTTTTTTGCACCTCGTCCAGCACGACGCGCAGTGCCGCGATCACAGCCTCGACATCGGCAGCCATTACGCCCCCTCCACACGTACGGTCCGGTAGGCCAGCATACTATCGGGTTTCCCGGTTCAGTACACGCCTGACTTCACCCGACATCATGTGCTTTCGTCAGACGCGGCGGTGCGCACGCAGGAAGGTGTGCGCTTGGCATAGGCTGACACTGAGACGATGTGGGGAAGGAATTGGTGGAGCCGAGGGGAATCGAACCCCTGACCTCTGCAGTGCGATCGGCCTCAGGGCTGTTATTACATGTTCTGCTGGGTGATGGCAGGTGACGTTTAACGCGTTGATCTAACGCAATAAATTGACTGTGCTTCCACGCTCTGCCATAACTCCAAAACACCCCAAGCAGCGTTTTGGTGTGTGCCCGGTGTGTGCCCAGACGGGAGCCTTTCATGCCCTCTCTCAAGGCCAATCATCGTCAGATTCTCGCGGCCAAGCCCATCGACGGAAAACGCACACGCTACCGCATCGAGGGTGTCGATGGCTTGTGGCTCAACGTCGGACCGAGCGGTCAACGCACGTGGTACGTCCGCTATCAGCCCGGCGGCCGCAAGGGGCGTGTCTTCCGTCAATACACCTTGGGAGATGCCACATCGGTGAGCCTGAAGAAGGCTTCCGACGCCGCCCGCCGGATCATCAATGCTGTAAAGGTCGATGACCGGGATCCGGTGGCTGAGCGCGTTGCCAAGAAACAGGAAGCCCTGACCTTCGGAGAGGTCTTTCATGACTGGTACGAGCGCCACGCCAAGGTCAAGCTCGCGCGGCACGAGACCGACATGTCGCGCTATCGCAATCATCTCGAAGGCGAGTTCGCAAAGAAGCGCCTCGGCGATCTGAAACGCATCGATATCGCGCGGTACCGCGACAAGGTTGCCGCCAATGCCACACCGCTTGTCTCCAACGAGGTTCTCATCCTCATCAACCGTGTCCTCAACTGGGCCCTCGATGAGGGGCTCATCGAGGCCAATCCCGCGCAGCGACTCCGCCGCGTCGGCAAGAAGCGTCCGCGCGAGCGCGTGCTCTCCGAGACCAGTATCGCCCGCTTCTGGCGTGCATTGGCTCTCATGGACACAATGACGGGGGAGCACATGGCGCGCGCCGAAAAAGGCCGCATGCTCTCCCCTGCCACGCGCTCCATCCTGCGTCTCCTGCTGTTGACCGGACAGCGCCGCAGCGAGGTTGTCGAAGCCCGCAAGCTGGAATTCGAGCTCGATGGTCCCGAGCCGGTGTGGACAATCCCCGGAGCGCGAACCAAGAACCGGCTCCTGCACCGCCTTCCCCTCTGCCCCATGGCTGCGGCCGAGTTCCGCAAGGCGATAGCAGCGAGCCCCGAGAAGAGCCCCTTTGTCTTTCCCTCGCCCGAGGATCCCTTGAAACGTCCCATCTCGGCGGAGGCCGTGACACGCGCCATGGCGCGCATGGTCGCCGAGATGAAGATCCCCACCGTCTCGCCCCATGACCTCCGCCGCACCGTCGGCACTGAGATGGCCAAGCTCGGCCTGCCCGTGCATGTTCGCTCGCTCGTGCTCAATCACTCGCCGATGAGCCGCGGTATCACCGATGCGGTCTACAACCGCTACGCCTATGACAAGGAGAAGCGCGAGGCGCTCAAGGCATGGGAGGATGAGCTCAAGCGGCTGCTAACGCGGCCCCTGGCAGAACCTGTGCGCGAAGCCGCGGAGTGATCTCGGGAGCGCAATTTGCTCTAGGCGCAGCAGCGGTCGTTCGATGGCCTTCGGCCCGGGTCACCTGAGGGCTAACTGCGGAAGTGGCTAGGAAGCGATCTTCTCCAACAGGTCTTCCCGGCTCTTGAAGACCGCCCCGATCTTGCTCGCCGGAACGCGGAACTCCCAGTCCTTGACACGCGCCATCAGAGCATCCGCTGCCGCCTTGGCGTCACCCTCGCCTTTGGCATCGAACGCCACCCAGGCGGACCCGTCCTGCCGCTCCATTCTGACCGTGACTTCGACGCCGCTGTCGAGGTTGATCACGGCGGTGCTGACCTTGTCTGGGGCCGGTGACACCTTGCGCCTGCGCACGTCGTCGAACTGATAGCTGGCGACGGCATCAAGCATGTCGTCGATCGCGTTCACGTACTTGATCTTCATCCCGACCGGGATGTCCTTGAGGACGTGGCTGCCGTCGGCCGTGCGCTCAATCTCGACCTTCTCCTTGCCCGGTGCATTGAGCGAGACGCTCTTGATCTGCGGCGACGCCGAAAGGACAATCTGCGGGTCAACCCAATCCCGCAGCCCGATGCCGGCCTCGATCACGGTATCGGTGAGCCAGCTCTGCTGCTCGCCCGGCAGGCGCACATAGGTGCCGGCCTTGCCGGACCCGAAGGCATCGATACGCCTGTTGCCGACGATGGCTTGCGCCACCGGCTTGCCTTGCGCATCGATGAGACGAACGAGCCGCGACTTGGAACCCGTATCCCTGGGATCCTCGACGCCGAGCAGCGCATAGCGATCAGGCTTACGTGTCTTCTTCTCGACGAGATCGGCCTCGGCCAAGCCCTGCAGGAGCGCGCGCACCTTGTCGGCGCTCGCTGGGAAGCCCTCACGTTCCTTCAGCAGCCAGTCCTTGCCGCTACGCTCCAGCGTGAGATTGTTGCCGGCCTGCTGGATCTCGATGCGCGCGATATCGGGCGGCGCCTTGCGTATGTTATCGAACAGCGCGGCGCCGACCGCGGCGCCGCTCGACCACGAAATTGAGGTCGCATAGCTGGCGATGGCCGCCGACAAGCACACGGCCGCAACGATGGCCAGCGCGGTGAACTGCTTTGCCTTCATTTGGCGTCTCTCCTCAGTGTGCGCGTCAATGCTTGGATCTGGTGCGCCGGCGCATGCGCCAGAGCGTGTAGCCGGCACCACCAAGGCCGATCGCGAGCGGCACCAGCGCGATGTTAGCGAACTTCAGGTACCCGTCGAGCCGATCGATATCACGGCGCAGAGCGAGCTTGACCTCACGCAGCTCGCGTCGCGTTGCCAGCATCTCGGCGCGAAACCTCTCCGCTGCCTGCCGCTCCTTGTCCGACATCAGCATGGCACCGTCGGACGACGAAAGTTGCGTCAGCTCCTTTTCCAGGCTCTGCAGCTTCTGCGTCAGCGCCTGCTCCTTCTCGCGGAACTGGCGCTCGGCGTCGCGGCGCAACTCCTCGACCTTGGTGAATGGGCGGTCCGTCACGCCGCGCGCACGCAAAGCAATCATGGCATCGTTGCCAGACAGGTTCTCCAGGGCGCCGATGATGAGCGCGGGATTGTGCGCGGTCGGCATCACCACCTGCTGGCCGAGCAGCTCGCGCCGGTCGACCCAGAACTGGTCGGCCATCACGTCGGTGTCGGCGATGACAATCGCGTTGACCTTGCCGGAGGCAAGATGCTTGGCCCCGACAGTTGGAGCGCTGCCCTTCTTATCGTCGCCGGTGGCGGCATCTTTTGCGCTAGCATCCCCATCTGCAGGCTTGGGCGGACCGTCAGGAAAGGCGGACTGCGCCGTACCCGTGACGCGCGCGCCAATGACGAGCGGATAGCCGAGCGGCTTGTAAGAGCGCAGCAGCGCGATCGGATTCGCGGTCATGCCGACCTGCTTGGCTTCGACCTTCATGGCCTGCGGGCTGGTGTGCAGGAGCGGGCGCACCGTCGGGCCAGCGCCCTCGACGCGCTTGAGGAACCCGGCCGACGCAACATTCAGGGTTTCGATCCCGGCCGACAGGACGTCGCCTTCGTCGATGTTGCGCTTGTCGAGGCCGAGCCAGGAGACGAACTCGGTGACCGAGTCGGCATCGCGTCCGAACTGAACCCGCCGTGCGTGCGCGATATCGACCGCGACCTGATTGTCGTCGAACTCGAGACCCCAGGCCTTGATCAGCCTCTTGATCTCGTCGAGTCCTTTGGCGCTCTTCTCGATCGTCGCAAGGTAGGCAGACTCCGGCATGGGATCGACGAGCACCAGAGCCTTGCCGCCGCCGAGGACGTATTGATCGATGGCGTACGCTGCTTTCGGCTCCAGCCCCAGCGGCTGCACGATCATCAGCACATCGACGTCGCTCGGCACCGACGAGATGTTCGCATCGATCATCTTCACGTCGAAGAACTCGCGCAACTGGTCCATGATCAGCCACGGCGGCGTGGGCTGCTCGCTCATCGGCATCTTGCCGCCGTTGAGAGGCAGGCCCGAGATCACGCCGACAACGTGCTTCTTCGGGTTGGCGAGCGTATTGACGAGCTTGGTGACGTCATACTCGAGGAAGGCGCCGCGATCGGGCGAGAAGAACGGGATCACCTCGACGTTGTCGGTCGAGTTGCGGGCGACGAGGCCGAAGTAGCCAAGCTCGCCCTCCGCGTTGAGCCGCCTGCCCTGCAGTCCGGCGGCGACCGCACGGTCCTCGGCGTCCGAGAACGGCTCCGGATCGAGATAGGACACCTGCAGCTTGCCGCCGGAAAGGTCGCGGTAGCGCTCGAGCAGTGCCTGGACGCGCTCGAAGTAACGCGCATGACTGGGCGCCATTTCGCCGAGGCGTTTGGAGAAGTAGAGCTGCACCGAAATCGGCTCGTCGATGCCTGAGAGGATCTGGCGCGTACCGTCGGAGATGGTGAACACGCTCCCCTCGGTAAGGTCGGCCTGCCAGTTGCGTAGATTGACGGAGGCCAAGAGGTTCACCGACAGCAGGATCACGGCGGCGAGCGCCAAGCCGACCCATGCGAGTGTCGAGCGGCTCAGGGACGAGCAGGCGCCGATCATCCGCTGCCAGCTGGCAGCGAGCTGCAACTTTGCGGAAGACAGGATTGCATACATGCGGTCGTCCTCAGGATGCCTTGCGCTGGTCGATGGCGATCACGGTCGCGAACAGCGCAAAGAGGATGACGGAAGTGAAGAGCACGATCGTCGATGCCTCGATGACGCCGCGCGTGATCTCCTCAAAATGCGACAGGAAGCTCAGCGAGGAGACAGCGGATGAGACGATGCCCGGCGTCCAGACGCGAAGTGCGTTCTGCACCAAGTCCACGCCGCTCATGACGAGCAGGAAGCAGACGGTCGCGGCGAGGATGAAGGCGATGACCTGGTTTTTGGTCAGCGCCGAGACGAACGAGGCAAAGGCGAGGAAGGCGCCGGCCATCAGGAACGAGCCGAGATAACTCGCGAGGATGACGCCGTTGTCCGGGTCGCCCAGATAGTTGACGGTCAGCCACATCGGAAGCGTGAGCAGCAGGGCGATACCGACGAACGCCCAGGCGGCGAGGAACTTGCCCACCACCGCCTCCCAAGGCGAGACCGGCAGCGTCATCAGCAGTTCGATCGTTCCCGTCTTGCGCTCCTCGGCCCACAGCCGCATGCCCACGGCCGGCACGAGCAGGAGGTAGAGCCACGGGTGGTAGGCGAAGAACGCATAGAGGTCTGCCTGGCCGCGATCGAAGAAGCCGCCGACGTAGAACGCGAACGCCCCGGTGAGGGCGACGAAGATGGTAAGAAACACGCCGGCGAGCGGTGTCGAGAAATAGGCGCCGAGCTCGCGCCTGGCGATGGCGGCTGTCCCGCGCAGTGAGCTAGGCATCCTTACCCTCCGTCATCGTGATCTGCCGGAACACGTCATCGAGCTTGCCGCGCTGCACGAACAGCTCCTCCACGGGGAGGCTATGCTCGCGCAGAAGCGCGGCGACGTCGGTGGCGATCGGCTTGCCGTTCTTCGGGATCGCCCGCAGCGATATGTGCCCGTTGACGCGCTCGATTAATTCGACGCGATCCACCGCCGCGTGCTTCGACAGTGCAGCGATCACTGCGTCTTTGCGGTCCTGGGCGATCCGCACCGCGACCGCCCCGTGGTATGGGGCCCGCCGCATGAGGTCCTCGGCGGTACCGTCGGCGACGATGCGCCCCTTGTTGATGACAACGGCACGCGTGCAGACCGCCTCCACTTCCTCGAGGATGTGGGTGGATACGATGACCGCCTTCTGCGGCGCCATCTCCGAGATCAGGTTGCGGACGTGATGCTTCTGGTTGGGATCGAGGCCGTCGGTCGGCTCGTCCATGATCAGCACCGGCGGATCATGAAGCACCGCCTGCGCCAGTCCGACGCGCCGCTTGTAGCCCTTCGACAAGGTTTCGATGCGCTGATCGACGACGGCCTCGAGGCGGGTCTTCTCGATCGCGGCGGCGACGCTCATCACCCGCGCTTTGCCGTCGATACCGCGCACGGCGGCGATGAAGTTGAGGAAGGATTTGGGCGTCATCTCCGCATAGAGCGGTGCACCCTCTGGCAGATAGCCGAGTTGCCCCTTGGCCGCCTTCGCATGTTTGGCCACATCGATACCGCAGATTTTCGACGTCCCCCTGTCCGGCTCGAGGAAGCCGGTGATCATCTTCATGGTTGTCGACTTCCCGGCGCCGTTGGGGCCGAGAAACCCGAGGACCTCGCCCTTGCGGACGTGGAGCGATATGTCGTCGACCGCAACGATGGGGCCGAATGCCTTGCGCAACGATGTCGATTCGACCAGTGCTGACACCCTGTCCCTCCCTTGATGAGACGTGCCGCCTGCTTGTTCCGGCGTGCGTTGTGGTTGCGAAATCAAAACCCGTTATTGGCAAGAAAAGGGCACGCCGCGGCGGGCGCGCCCTCTCCATTGCTCATCCCTAATAGTCCATCGCCGCAGGGGCGGGCGCCGCCGGCGGTTTCGGCTTCTCAGCAATCATCGCCTCTGTCGTGATGAGCAATCCGGCGACCGACGCGGCGTCCTGCAGGGCCGTGCGCACCACCTTGGTCGGGTCGATTACGCCTTTGGCGATGAGGTCGCCATATCCTCCGAGCTGGGCATCGTAGCCCCAGGCATAGGTCGCGTTGTCGATGATCTTTCCCGCGATGACCGAGCCATCCTCTCCGGCATTGATAGCGATCTGGCGCAGCGGCATTTGGATGGCCCTACGCACAATGTTGATGCCCGTGCGTTGGTCCTCATTCGCATAATTGAGGTTGTCGAGCGACTTGATGGCCCTTAGCAGCGGGACCCCGCCGCCCGGCAATATGCCTTCCTCGACGGCCGCGCGCGTCGCGTGCAGCGCATCATCGACGCGGTCCTTGCGTTCCTTCACCTCGACCTCGGTGGCACCGCCGACCTTGATGACGGCAACACCGCCGGCGAGCTTGGCCAGGCGCTCCTGCAGCTTCTCGCGGTCGTAGTCGGAGGTTGTCTCTTCGATCTGCACCTTGATCTGCTTGACGCGGGCCTCGATCTCCTGTTTGGAACCGGCGCCATCGACGATGGTCGTGTTGTCCTTGTCGATGCTCACCTTCTTGGCACGCCCGAGCATATTGAGCGGCACGTTCTCGAGCTTGATGCCGAGATCCTCCGAGACGACAGTACCGCCCGTCAGCACCGCGATATCCTCGAGCATGGCTTTGCGACGGTCGCCGAACCCCGGGGCCTTCACGGCCGCCACCTTGAGGCCGCCGCGCAGCTTGTTGACAACCAGCGTGGCGAGGGCCTCGCCCTCGACGTCCTCGGCGATGATGAGCAGCGGCTTGCCCGACTGGACGACGCTCTCCAGCACCGGCAACAGCGATTGCAGGCTGGAAAGTTTCTTCTCGTGGATGAGGATGTATGGGTCCTCGAGCTCGGCGATCATCTTGTCGGCGTTGGTGATGAAGTACGGCGAGGTATAGCCGCGGTCGAACTGCATGCCCTCGACCACCTCCAGCTCGGTGGCCATTCCCTTCGCCTCCTCAACGGTGATGACGCCCTCGTTGCCAACCTTCTTCATGGCTTCGGCGATCATGCGGCCGACCTCGGTGTCGCCGTTGGCCGAGATGGTACCGACCTGCGCGATCTCCTCGTTTGAGGTCACCTTTTTTGAATGCGCCTCAAGGTCAGCGACGACCGCATTGACGGCGAGATCGATGCCACGCTTCAGGTCCATCGGGTTGGCGCCTGCGGCCACGGCCTTAGCGCCCTCCTTGACGATGGCTTGGGCGAGCACGGTCGCGGTGGTGGTGCCATCGCCGGCAAGGTCGGCCGTCTTGCTCGCCACCTCGCGCAACATTTGCGCGCCCATATTCTCGAATTTATCCCCCAGTTCGATCTCTTTGGCGACCGCCACGCCGTCCTTGGTCACACGCGGCGCCCCGAACGACTTCTCGAGCACGACATTGCGGCCCTTGGGACCGAGCGTCACCCCGACCGCATCGGCCATAATGTCGACGCCGCGCAGCATCTTCTCGCGCGCGTCATGTGAGAATTTCACTTCCTTTGCAGACATTTTCCGACTCCATCGAAGATCGCCTGCAGCAATGCCATCTTCCGCGGCGGACGCACGGCATCCCCGCCCGCTTGCGTAGAAGACCGCGTCTTCAGGCTGCGGACTTGAGCTTTCCCGGCACGTCGAGGACACCCATGATGTCACTCTCCTTCATGATCAGCAGCTCTTCGTCGTCGATCTTGACCTCGGTCCCCGACCACTTGCCGAACAGCACCCGATCCCCGGGATTAACGTCCAAAGCGACGACCTTGCCGGTCTCGTCACGGGCACCCGGCCCGACGGCGACAACCTCGCCTTGCTGCGGCTTCTCCTTTGCCGTGTCTGGAATGATGATGCCGCCCGCCGTCTTCTCCTCGGCGTCGATGCGGCGAACCACGACACGGTCATGCAGGGGGCGAAACTTCATCGTTTGACCTCCTTGTCTGTGCCCTAACCATGCTCGCTCGGTGGCAAGCGGGGATCCATCCAGTGCCCGCCTTCGGACAAAAAATTGCGAAGCCGTTTGGCACTGTCAAGGGGTAAGTGCCAACCGGTGCAACGTGATCGGCAGGCTGAATTATAGCTCGAAACCGCAACTGCTAAGTCGAAGCGACGAGTGCCAAACTGATTTCAGATTTCGCACGGCGGAATAGCGGCGCGCCGCTGCGTTGGGCGAACCCCCGCGGCGGCTCGTCGACCGATTGGCAGCTTGCAGGCACCACTGAGGCAGGCCCCCGAGCCGCGGATGTCAATGGCTGCGCAGCTCGTGCTGCACTTCTTCTGCGGGGACGCGATCGGCGGCGATAGCGTCGACCCGCGACAAGACATGCCCGAGCTTCCAAACGGCATGCTCCGCGTCGCGTTTGCGCGCCATCCAGCCCTGCAGGCGGTGGGGAGCCGTGCACGAAATGTAGGGTATGTCGGCGGCCTGCAACTCGGCGCAGAGGTCAAACGCCTCGTTATGCAGACCCTGATCGATGACGGCGGCATCGAGCCGGATGCGCTGCACGAGTTCGAACGCGGCAGCCAGGTTGTGAGCGAGGAACGGTCGCGCCCCTTCTTGGTGAAGGGCTTCCTGAAGCTCCGCCGTGGCGATGAGCGAGCCTTCTACGATGAGGATGTTCTTACCGTTGAGCATTCCGTGCATGATGGGTACCCGGGTCCTAACCGAGAGCAGCGAACTGCAGTCCCGAACGCGACAGCCCGCTGGGCCGGCGGGCTGACCATTGAGGTTCAGCGGCCCGGCAAAGAATCTAGGGCGGCAAGCGCGCTTGGCAAGATGGTGGTGGCGGAAGCGAGAAGGCCGCATAGGACTGGCTCGCCTGGGGCAGAGGGTGGGGTTGGATCGAGCAAAGACCGAGGCGCGGTTACGAGAGGAGCTTTTCCAGCACCACATTTGATAAAGAAGTTATTACTGGCCGGTGCTCGGCCGCAGCCAAGTGCTATCGAGCGCGCCCCGCGTTGCCGCTTGCGCCCGCGGCGCACATGACAGGAACTTGTCAGTCGTCGTTGATATTTCAGTTCATGGCGATGGTGGCGATGATGGCGCAACTCATGAGCATGCCTATCATCGCTAGGGCACGTTGAAGGTCAAACGGCTGCATTTTTGCCTCCTAAGCGCTTCCTCCGACGTAGGACTTCAACGCATTGGCTTCCAATTCGAGCTCGGCAAGCCGGTAGCGGACCAGATCAAGCATGTTGACGATGCCCGTGAGCTTGCCGTTCTCGGTGACCGGCACGTAGTGGATCTGGTGCTTATCCATGAGCTCGAGCACGGTCGTCACCGGCTCGTTGATCTCAACGCCGATCACGTTGCGCGTCATGAGATCGGCAAGCGGGTGGTCGACGACATCGCGGCCAAAACGCTGCAAAGCGCGGGCGATGTCCCGCTCGGTGATGATGCCAAGTATCCTGCAATCGTCATCGGTGACGACCAGCGCGCCTGCGTCGTCGATCTGCAACTGATCGAGGACATCTTTGAGCGTCAGGTCGGAGCGAATGACCGGCACAAAATTGCCCTTGTGCTTGAGCAACAGCCTTACACTCATTGCAGCCCTCATTGGCTGGGGCACCATAGATGCCCGGTTTTCCTCCCTACGACCGGTGCCAACCATCACCGTCGCCGCGAGCCAGAAGCTCGCAGCGATCTTGGCGACGGTTCTTGGATGTCGAGATCAGGCCATCCTCGACACCGCTTGCGATGCTAAGCGCCTTTTACCTCTATGCGTCGCACGGCGCGCTGCACCTCGGCGGGCTTGGGGATGCGGATGGTCAGCACGCCTTTGTCGTACGTGGCATCCACGTTTTCGTCGCCCGCCTCGAACGGCAAGCGGAGCGAGCGCGAAAACGACCCGAAACGACGCTCGACGTAGTAGGAGCCGCCATTGCGGTTCTCGTTCTCGACCTTTTTCTCGCCCCTGATGGTCAGGACGTCGCCGGCGAGCGTGACCTCGAAGTCCTTCTCATCGAGGCCCGGAAGTTCGGCCGTGACGACGAGCTCCTTGTCCGAGTCGGTGACGTCCATGGTCGGTGAGACCGCCGGCCAGCCACCGCTCCACGGCTGCACCGCGCGCGAGACAAAGGAGCCGAAGAAGTCATCGAGCATCCGCTCCACCTCACGCCGGAAAGGGACAAAGGGGTCGTAGTAGTCGCCGCGTTCCGCGGGAACCTGCGGCTTGTCCCGCCAGGGCATGAGTGATCCTAGGTTCATGTTAGCCTCCAGTTCGTGTACTTGCGTGTGTGCTCACCAGCTTCGCTGCGCGGCTGCTGCGAAAGGCACGGTGCAGTGGCCTGGGTGGACGGACGCGCCGTCCTTCGGATTGGTGAGTGCCCTGAGGGCCAATCGCAGCAGCCGCCTTCCACGCCGAAACCGGCGCGGAAAGGGATGTCTCATCAAGCGGCGGTCTTTTCGACCTGCTGCTGTACCACCTGTGCCGCCTTCGGGGCGCCGATCTCTATGCGACGCGGCCGAAGCGCCTCGGGCAACTCGCGCTTGAGCTCGACGACCAACAGGCCGTTATCCATCGTTGCCTCGGTTACAACGATGTAGTCGGCAAGATCGAACACACGCTGGAACGAGCGCTGCGCGATGCCCTGGTGCAGGAAGTTACTGCCGCCCTTGTCCTTGAGCCGGCCACGGATCGCGAGGCGATTGTTCTCGGTGACTACGTCGATGTCCTCTTTTGAAAACCCCGCGAGTGCCATTACGATGCGGTAGGTATCCTCGCCGGTCTTCTCGATGTTGTAGGGGGGGTACCCACCCTCGTCGCGATCGAGCGCCTGCGAGAGCAGGCTGGAAAGGCGGTCGAAGCCGACCGTTGAATGATAAAGCGGGCTGAAATCGAGAGTTGCCATAGCCATCCTCCTTTCGAAGCGACAACCACGGGATTTCGCTTTTTGCTATTGGGCCCCCAGCTGGGCTGCCCGCTTTCGAGGTAGTAACGAGTCCTTTGAGGTCAATACCCCCGTGGCAAGATTTTAATGGCTGTCGAGACGCAAATGCTTGTAGCGAACCCCGGTGGCGCGCGACGCGTTTGAGAAGCGATCCGAAGCAGGAGAGTTCGCCCTGACTGCCGAGAGACCCTGGCGCGCGATCGCCTTGCTGGCCATATTCGCTTGCGCGCTGCTGCTGACCGAGCGCCTCGGCCGCGACTATTGGTATGCCGCCACCGAGCCGCGGCAGGTGGTGCCCCGGACCGCCTTCGAGGGCGAGGAAAAGCGAACCACCGCGCTGTTCGCCGAGACGGCGCCGTCGGTCGTCTCGGTCTTTGCCCGCCGCGGACGCTTGCCAATCAACTCGGCCGTCGGCACCGGCTCGGGAATAATCTGGGATGCTGCCGGGCACATCGTGACCAACCACCACGTCATCGCCCAAGCCGACGAGATCGGGGTGCTGCTCGGCGGCGAACAAGCGATTCCGGCGCGCCTCGTTGGCACGGCGCCGTGGGCCGATCTCGCCGTCCTGAAGCTCGACAAAGTTCCCGACGGCTTGAAACCCATTCCCATCGGGCGATCGGCAAACTTGGTCGTCGGCCAGTCGGTTTACGCCATCGGCAACCCTTTCGGCCTCTCCCGGAGCCTGACGACCGGTGTCATCAGCGCTCTGGACCGTCGGTTGCCCACCGCCAGCGGGCGTGAAGTCGCTGGCGTCATCCAGACTGACGCTGCCGTTAATCCCGGCAACTCCGGCGCCCCGCTGGTCGACAGCGCAGGGCGGCTCATTGGGGTCAACACCGCCATTCTTGCGCCCACAGGCTCCTTCACGGGCGTTGGCTTCGCCATCCCGGTGGATACGGTGAACCGCATCGTTCCCGAACTCATCCGCGATGGTCGCGCGCGCCTGCCCGGCATTGGCATCGTGCCACTCTCCGACGAGGTGGCGAGCCGTTACGGCATCCGCGGTGTCGTCGTCCAGGGCGTGCGCGAAGGCAGTGGCGCGGCAGAAGCCGGCCTGCAGGGCATCGACGCTGACGGGATTGTCGGGGACATCATCGTCGCTGTCGACGCCCGTCCAGTGGCGACCGTGGCCGACCTCGCCCTGGCGCTCGAGCGCGTCGGGATCGGCAAACGTGCCCGCCTCACGCTCATGCGGGGGCAGGAGCGCATCGAGGTTGACGTGCCGGTGCAGGACATTAGTGCCAGTTAGCGGGGCGCCCCGTTACGGCGGGACCCGAACATTGGCCCATAAATTCTTGACTTAGGTACGTCCTCCGAATTCGTCCAGACTTGCGCGGCCGAACGCTCCTCCTAGGTTTTTGGTGGCGCCGGCAATTCGCCGGCCAAAAAGAAAAGGTGGAGGAAACACAAAATGACACGCATAGCGTCGCTCATTGGCGCCGGACTGCTGCTTGCTTCGCCTGCCTACGCGGTGACGGTCGAGAACAGCAGCTCCAATGAAATCAAGATCGGCGTCGACTACGGCAACAACGAGGAAGTGAAGACCGTGGCGCCGAAGAAATCAGCCAAGTTCGATTGCCCGGACGGCTGCGGTGTGACGGGGCCCTGGGGATTCTCGTGGATGGTCCAGGGCGACGACGTCATCAAGACTGATGGCAACAGCCTCGTTTCGGCCGAAGGCTGATCGAGGTTGGCGCTGGAGGGAGGCCCGGAAGCCACCGGGTCCTCCCTTTGGGCACAGCGCTGACCCGCGCGCCTCTGTACCGGAGAAAGCAGTGGCGCGCTGCCTTAGACTAATTCTGCGCCGACGCGGATAAAAGCCGCCCCTCATTCGTTTATGCAGCCAGAAGCTCGGCATCGAAAGGAGGTGCCGATGAACATCGTTGAAATGCTTCGCCAAGCCCTGAAGCAACAGGACCTAACGAAGAACCCAGACTACCTGGCGATCGTTGACTATCTGGGGCTGCACGAGGACGAGGATCCTGAGTTCATACGGGAAGCGATCGAAACCGAGCTCGAGGAGCTTGAGGCACTTCACGCCGACGACTTGCCGGACGCCGAGGAGGATCTGGATGCCTCTGGCCCAAGAGGTCTCTGAAGCTCGGAACGCGCGTATGAGGCGACAACCCTCGACCGCGACTCATTTTTTGCCTCGGGTCTAGACGTGCGGGTAGTGCACGCGCGTGAAAGTCTTTTTCAGTGCGAGAAGACAGGCCCAGTGCGCTCTTGGGCGCTTCCCCTCGAGCTTCCGATTTGGGTCACGAGCACGTTTCCAGCATCGCAAAGCCTCCGGCAGCATCGGCCTCGCTTTCGGACGTTGCACCGGCCGACTACGGCTGCCCACACTGTGCTCCGCCCACCATCGCCTCCGAGTTGGCCGAGCTCGGTCTTCCGCGTGCATGTGTGCTCGCTCAATCACTCGCCGATGAGCCGTGGCATCACCGATGCGGTCTACAACCCGCTACGCCTATGACAAGGCGAGGCGCTCAATGCGTGGGAGAATCGACTGGCGCGGCTTCTCGGGCCGAAAGCACTCACTCCGGCCGAAGCTGCATGAGCCCAGGTCCTCCTGTTCAATGGCATGCCGGGGCACAACCCCACACTACTCTGTGTAAATCGTCGAGACGACTTTACAACCACTACGACCAGGCGCACGGTGCCCGCACACCTGTCGGGACTCACGCAATGCCGAAACGGCCGCCTGTTATCGACGACCTCATCGCGCCTTTTCGCGGTGTTGCTTCCGAGCGCCCGCTGACTGACGACGCGTGCCTGCGGCAGTTTCCCGGGCCGATCGAGCGAGCGCGCCGCCTCGCCTCCCTCTACCCCAGCCTTGCCGTTGCCTTCATGGAGCTCAGGCGCGACCACAACGTCACGCCGGACGAGGCGAGAGCCCTATTCGAGGCGCTCATAGCCGAGTTTGCATCCGGTGCGCACGAACAGGATGTCTACACGGAAGAGGAGCTCTTAAGACAGCTCGCCCGCGTTCCGCAGTGGCGAGACCGGCGCGGTGACGTAACGCCTCCGCAATTCGTCCGGCGCCACTACCGCCACTATCTCGGCAAGGGGCTCACGCGCGCCATCCTGCGCAAGCTCGACGAGCGCCTCTATCACAGCCTCGCCGCCTGGGTGCGCAGGCATCCCGAGGACGACATCCCTGAGCTCGGCAAGCGCGCCGACCGCATCGACCAGCAGATCGCGCGCCTGTCAGTCGAGTTCTCCCCGGACGAGCTGCGGCGACTCGGCCTCGCCCTCCAGGCGCGCGAACGTCGTCGCAAGCGAAAACAAAACGTATAGACGTTTTGTTCAAGCCGTGTTATGACAATGCCACAGGCGAGCGGCCTGTGTTTCGCGTCCACCCACAAACTTGCAACCACTCGCTTGAGCCATTCCCCTGGCCCATGGAGGTCCCCTATGTCCGACGCCAAGCCCCACGATCCGTTCGCCCATCTGCGCCTCCTCACCATCAAGGAGATATGCGCCCTCACCCGCTACACGCCCCAGCACATCTATCGCCTGATGCGGGGCGGCAAGTTCCCGCAGCGGGTGCGGATCGGCGCCAACCGCGTCGGCTGGCGCCTGAGCGAGATCGAGAAATGGATCGCCGAACGCCCGGTCATCAACGCCCGGTGCATGGATGACGGCCTGCACGCAGGTCTTTGACGAAGCTCCGCCTTGCGGTCTTCCGCCATGCCACCGTTCTACAATGATGCCGCGCACCTTCTGAAGATGCTCATCGCCTCCGGGCTCGAGCAAAGCCGCGACCGGCCTTACCACGACACTATTTGGGTGCTCGCGCGGACTCTGGAGAATGCAGCGGCCGAGCCTCCTCGCTCGCACGCAGAGGAGGCCGCCCACACCCTTGCAGGCCTCGCATTCCTGGGCCTCGTACGCTGCGATGCAAGCAAGTCCGCCCGCCTCAGAGCCATCATTGGCACCGCCATCGCCAATGTGCAGATCTCGGGCCGGCGGTGTTGAGCCGTCTCGCCGCTTGGCGAGACTTTGGGCGATTGCCGGCGCACCCGCCCGCACGTGCACGCCCTCGGGCCCTCACCTCTCCCCTTCCGACGCCCCCAATGCCAAGGTGCCCTGCACCGCCTCGCTGTTCTTGAGCTGATAGCCCTTGACGAACGCGAGGCGGTCGCCATTGAACATGAAGCGGATGTTGACGAAGAACGTCCCGTCATACGGGCTGCGGAACAGGAATTCCTTCTCGAGCAGCTCGCGAAGCCCCCTCCGGAACGTCGCTGGCGCGAGCGGCGTCAGCTCCTGGCTGAGCTGCACCGTATCGCGCCCGGGCGTCTCGCGCAGTTCCGCATACACGATCTCGAACACGGCGAGGCCCGCCTTCGACAGGCCCGACGCCTGCTTGAGGCCCGCAAGGTAGAGTTTCACGAAGCGCTCCTTGTCGACCTCCTCAAACTCATAGGCATAGGCCGCGCCGCGGCCCAGAATCTCGCCTGTTCCGTTATCAACCACAAAACCTTTGTGCATATCGCCGATCTGCACGCGCTTCGCGCGGCTGATCTCGTTCGCATCGGGTATGCTCGGATTCGTCCGGTAAACCGGAATGCCATGCTTTTCACGAATAATGCCGGACTTTTGAATGATTTTGCTCATTTTCACCCACCAAAACTGAACAAATATAAACACAAGTGTGATCTAATTTGTGCAACCGGCAAGCTCTATTTTGAGCAAAAACGATCCGAAATTGATTCTTTTGAATCAGAAATTGATTCTTTGCTCTAGGAATTCCGCGG
Organism: Pseudomonadota bacterium; assembly: GCA_023405815.1. GTDB lineage: Bacteria > Pseudomonadota > Alphaproteobacteria > Rhizobiales > Hyphomicrobiaceae > Hyphomicrobium_A. The sequence continues at coordinate 82,977 of JAEXXM010000010.1, forward strand.
CTTTGTGGGCAATTCCTTTCTTATATACAAAAAGCTGTGGCGGAGCTGGCACGCCACGGTAAGCGCGGCGATCCACGCACGCGGCGCGGCGCCCTCCCAAGGCAGGCCGCGCAACGCGGGCGTCTCGCCAATCGAGCCGATACCCTGAAGGTCAGCCGCGCGGGAGTGGCGGCAAGGTGCCTGGCAAGAAGCCCTGCAACGTCCACGCGCCCCACGCGCGAGGGCCGGTTCCCATAGCAAACGCCATTGCCCGTGGAGAGACCGCATTGGCTTGGCGACAGGTTATGGACCGGCTGTCTCAGGCAGATGCAGGCGATCTCGCTTATCGATGCGTCTCAGAACACCAATGGAGTCATTGCCAGCAGGGTTTTGAGGCACGTCCGCTACCTCCCCAGCATCGAGACCACAAAACGCGCGGTCACGCAGTTTTTCCCGAGTCGTTCACACATTGGCTGATTTCAACCGCTCGGGGACCCACCAAAAACCAGGGGCTCCTTCAGAGGCCATCGTTTGCCACCCCGTCCCGCAGCGGGCCTAGCCGACCGCATCGGCCGGCCGCAAGGCCAGGACGAGCGGCCCCACATGTCAAACTTGCAGGGCCGGCCTTGCGCCGCGGCCTCGGGTCGTCTGCTGCAGGCCCGCGACGGGCAGGCTCCGAAAACCATGGGCCCTCCCCTGCGCCGGTCTTGCGGATCTCCGGAAATACAGGATTACATGTTTACGGGCCTACAGAGGCACAGGTCTTCGGCGTGCTGTATCACCGGAAGACCGCAAACCCGTATCACTGGATTTCCGCTCTTACAGGAATACGTGCTACCTGGGATTTGCGCGCCTGCGCCGGCCATCCGGCACAAGATCCGCTGCCGCGACCTCAAACCCTGCCTCCCTGAGCGCCACCATCACCACATGCCGCACCGAGCTGCGCTGCTCCAGCGCCGTGCGCCGCAGCGCATCAGCGAGGTACGACGGCACCTCGATCGTGACCTTCTCAAGAGGCGCTCGGACCGGCGCGGGTGCAGCGGGTAGGGGTGGGGCGGCAGCGCCCGCTTCCTCGCGTCGCGGCCGCGTCAGCTTCGGGACGCCAAGCTCATCGTTGACACGATCGAGCGCTGCATCATCGACATCAAGCGGCGCCGCAATCGACCGGAACTGGGGAATCGGCTTCTCGGACATCACGCGGCTCCTCTCTGAAAGGCGCGGCTCGCGCTGGTGCGAACAAGGGTCTCTATCTCGTCGACGAGCGCGTCGAGCTCCGCAACCGCCTTCTCCACGGTCGGACGCTTTCGGTCGGCAAAATGCGGCGCAATCCCTGACAGACCGATTTCCATATACGCAGCACGATGCGCGATCGCTGTCTTCAACACTGGCAGCTTGAGGCGCACGATCTCATTGCAGGCGTGCACCTGGGCGTGGCTGGCAAGGGGCTGCACCCGCGTCAGCAAAAGCCTGTAGAGCGGCTCGCGGCCGAAAGCCTGGAACACGGAGCGGATGTGCCGCGCCACGCGCGCCGCCTCGAACAGATCCGCCTCGGAGGGCGCAGCCGGTATGATGGTCAGGTGCGCCCGGGCTATGGCCACGGTCAGCGCCCGCTCATAGGTGCCGGCAATGTCGATGAGCGTCACGTCGGGCCTGTGCGTATCGGCCACGCGGCCCAAATGCTCTGTCAGATCCTGCGGGTCCGCAGCAGATACAGTGAGGCGAGGGGAGGGGGAGGCGGGATGCCCCAGCCACCGCGAGACCGTGTGGTTGTTGTCGAGGTCGATGATGTGAACGCGGCGGCCAGCAAAGGCCAGGGCACCGGCAAGCGATGCCGCCGTGGTCGATTTGCCGACACCGCCCTTCGATGAGGCAAGCGTAATGATCATACAAATGTCCTTTCAGTATGAATTCCTGAAAATACGGGAATTCGGATTTGGGAATATACGTATTGCCAGTCTGCCGTATTCGTTCGGTCAGGCAAGAAATTAGTAGGTCAAATAATTGACCCTGCATTTCATGATCCGGTAAGCTGAATATCAGGGTCGAGTGCTTTCGGCCCCGGGGCTTCAAAACCCCCTCAATGCAAGCGGCTGGCATGAGCCGGAAATCATGTCGCCTGCTCGGCCCTTGGGCCGGGAGGCGGCGTTATATGTCCAAGCCTCCGCGGCCAAAAAGCGCCGCGCCGTTTTTCTTGCATGAGCGGTTTTGAACTCCCGGCCACCAGCCTGCGCGTGGTGCCGGTCTGGTTGGCTATTTGGACTTTGGGGACCAATGGGTTCAAAGCCGGTTGCCGTTTTGCGTGTTGCGATTGCCGTCCCGGGTGTCGGCGGTGCGCCTTCGTCGTTCGGATGGACCGATTTGCGCTGCGCAGCCACGCCCGAAGAGGCGGCTGTGCAGGACAGACAAGTCGTTGCCGCTTCGCAGGAAGCGTTCATGACGGTTCGCGACCGTGCAGCTCTGGTCTGCCTCGCCGACGCCGTGGTCGCGCTCGATTGCAAATTCGATGCGCCCAGCAGCGACGCGAAAGCTCTCGAAGGCCCCCGGCATCCCACGCAGGGAATCGTCATCACCCAACCCTCGGCAAGCGAGGATGAGTGACGTGGAAACCGGTGCACAGTGTCCGGACGCCCGGACCTCTTGAGACTCGCAAGCTTGGCGCTTTGGGCGTCCGGACGCTGTGCATTACCAATTCAGACGAAACAGGCCGGGCGACGACGCTGCATGTCCAGGACGGGGGCCGTCTAAAGAGCGTCGTGCCACGTCCCGCGAGCGTGTTTTCGAACGCCCGCACCCTTTCCAATCACACGCCATCCCCGACTGCCGGAGCCTACGGTCCGGCCGCCCCTGATCCCCACGCGCAACAAGGACGCGATTGGCGGGCGGCCGGACTGTGGACTTCAGCACCTGGAGGACCGTGACCGGTTCGCGTGACGCCACCCCTTGCCCAATGACCGGACGCCGCCCCAACCGCAGCGTCCGGCTGGCGCAGGCCATCCTGTTTCTCGCCGGCGCGCTGTGCGCGGGCATGGCCCTGATCGTCGTCTGGCTGGAGCTTCATGGTCAGCATCTCGATGCCCAGATGGACCTCGTCAACGCCGCGCGGGGTGGCTCATGATGCGGCCCCTCCGGTTCACCACCCGGCGTACAGAGCGCGGCAACGTCTTCGCGATGCTGTTCGGCGCCGTCGCACTGACGGGCGTGCTTGCGGCCGTAAGCATGCAGACGCTCACCGGCCCGGTCACGACGATCACCCGCGTCACGCAGCGCAACGTTGCCGAGAACAACCTGCTGATGAACGGCAAGATCCTCGTCAACGCCGCCGTCGCCGGCGTGAGCGGAGGGGACGCCGATGCGGACGGCATCATCGAGCCCGCGCCTTTCATTGCCCCCGGGGGAGGGGAGGCGGCTCCGAGCAATGGCGGCTTCCTTCCGACCGACCTCGGCCTGGCGCTGACCGATCCCTGGGGCACCAAATACGGCTACTGCGTCTGGGATCACGGCACGACCAACACATCTGCGAACCGGATCACCGGCGACAACACGGCAAGCGCCTCGACGCAGCCCGTCATCGCCATCATTGCCGCAGGCCCCGACAAGACCTTTCAGACGACCTGTCCCGCCTGGTCCGGAAGCCCGGTCACGGTGAGCAAGGCCAGTGGCTCCGACGATCTCATCGAGCACTACACCTACGCGGAGGCGACCGCCTCCAGCAACGGGCTGTGGTCGCTGAACGCCAGCGACCAGGCCAAGGCGGAGCTGAAGGACTCAGGCGGCACGGCGCGCGTCACCATCGACCGGTCGACGGGCATCGGCGACTTCCTCGGCATCACCACGGATGCGCTGGTGGCGAAGACCTCGAACGTCACGCTCGACGGCGGTCTCAAGCTCGACACCGAAACCAACGTCACCGCCTGCACGGCGGCGGACGCGGGTGTCATCCGCTTCAACGCGGCCTCGGGCAAGCTTGAGGTCTGCAATGGCACGGCGTGGACGGTGGCCGGATCAGACCTGTGGCTTGCTAACGGCACGCATATCTACAGCGGAAATACCGGCAATGTGGGCATCGGCACGAATAACCCTGCGCAGAAACTGGACGTGGTCGGCAACGCCGTAATCAGCGGCGATGTGGGTGTGGGCGGCGATCTTGGGGTTACAGGTACTGGCACGATTACCGGTGCTGCAACCCTCGGCGATACTCTGTCCGTCACCGGTGCAGCGACGCTTTCCAGCACCCTGGATGTGACAGGCAACACCAGCATCGCCGCCAATCTGACCGTCGATACCAACACCCTGTTCGTCGATGCCGCCAACAACCGGGTGGGCATCGGGACGGCAAGCCCGGCCTTACCGCTGACCGTCGCGAACGGCGCGAAGTCATCGGCGACATCGCTGCTGGCGCGGCTGGGGACTGCTGATGCGTCCAATCCGCTGGCCCTCGACATCAAGGCTATGGGCGGCGCGACCAGTGCCGATCGGGGCATCATGCTTGTCCCGACCGAGGTCGGCCTCGGCTCCAACTTTCTGCGTATCGGCGATACAAACCTCCCGCATTTCCAGGTTAACGGAAACGGCAATGTCGGTATCGGAACGGCGACGCCATCCCATCTTCTGGATGTGAACGGCACGGCCCGGATTGCCGGCGCGGCGACGCTTTCGAACACCCTGTCGGTCGCGGGCAACACGGCCATCGACATCGATACGTTGTTCGTGAACGTCGCGGCCAATACCGTCGGCATCGGCACGACCACCCCCGCCGCCAGGCTGGACGTGACCGGCGGCGTCAAGATTGGGGCCGATGCGGTCTGCAATGCCTCCAAGGCAGGCATGGTGGCGTGGAATGCCAACCAGTTCCAGGTCTGCGACGGCACCGCATTCCGCAGTGTCAGCGCCATCGAGAAGCTGGACGACATCGGCGACGTGTATGTGAGCGAGGCGGGCACGCCCAACAACAACGATATCCTGGCCTGGGATTCCACCAACACCCGTTGGGTTGCAAAGAACGTCAACACCGTCGGCTCCGCCGTCGCCGACCCCGGCGGCCTCGACAAGCAGGTGCAGTTCAACGACGGCGGCACGCTTGCTGGCGCTGCACAGCTCTACTGGGACAAGGCGAATAACCGGCTTGGCATTGGAACGGCAACGCCCGGGAGGACGCTGCACTTCTCCGCAGCCGGACAACCAGCCATCGCTTTCTCCGATACGCGGGTCGGTGCAGGCGCACAAACACTCGGTCTTGTTTTTGACGGTGGCGTCGCCCTCTCAAAGCCGGGGCTCGTACTGCAAGACCTCAATGACGCCGGTGGATTTGTCTCCAATAGCCTGACGCTTTTTCGGGACGGGTCTGCCCATTTCGGGGGCATTACCGCCCCCGCAAGCCCGGGAGACGTTCTTATCTCGGGGAAAGTCGGCATCGGGACCGCGACGCCGCAATCACGTCTGCAAGTGGCAGGCGGTATTCAGCTCGGCGACGATACCGCCGCATGCCCCGGAAGCGGCAACGTCAAGCTCGGCACGCTGCGCTTCAATTCCGGTGCGCTGCAGGTCTGCGTTTCCGGCGGATGGTCAGGTGTCGGTGCCGATACGCTTTCAGGGCTCTCCTGCGCAACGAACGAGATTCCAAAATGGAATGGCACGGCCTGGGCCTGTGCTGCCGATGGCGGTGGCGACACGGCAGCCGACGCGCTCGGCGCATGGGGCAGCGGCACATATGTCGAAAACACGAGCTATCTTGCGGCGACGGATGGCCTCGTCATGGCGCATCTTGCAGCCGGATTGGGCGACCGCTGCTATATCCTCGGCAAGACCGATGCCGCCGCGACCCCGACAACGGTGCGCGCTTCCGCTGCGGTGCAGGAAACCGGCACGTCGGATCGCGTCATCGTCAATACGGCGACTTTCCCAGTCAAGCGTGGCCACTACTGGCGCGTCGATCTGATAAACGAAGCCTCGAGCTGCGCAGGACAGGTCGGCATCAGCTGGATTCCGATGCAGGCGAGCGGAGGCTCGGACACGCTGGCGGGCCTGTCATGCGCCGCAGGCGAGGTGGCGGAGTGGGACGGCAGCGCCTGGGCGTGCGGCACCGGCTCGGGCGGCGGCGGCGTAAACGCTCCGCCGGTCATTTCGTTCTCGGGCGGCGGCACGACGACGGCCACCCTGGCAAGCGGCATGACGCTCTATCAGAACAACACGCGCAATGCGTGGAGCAGCTACGGGACGCTGCCGTCCTATCTCGTCGGCACCAAGGGCACGGATACCGTCAACGGCACGCCCGATGGCAGTGCCGTCACGCTGACGATCTCAGGCGGTTCCGCCCTTTGCTACATGCTGCGCAATGATTCAGGCTGGTCTGCCGTGTCGACTGCCAACTGGAGCGTCAAAGCAACCGCGCCCGGAGATTTCGCGAGCTTCTCCCCCGGCATCGACAAGATTTATCAGCGAGTATTCCCACCAGGCTCCTACACGCTCGATACTTACAGCGCCATGTATGCCTGCTCGACCAGCCTCGTCGGCGGCGGCTCGGGTTCGGACACGGCGGCGGGATCGGTTGCCGGCGCGCTGCAATTCAACGACGGATCCGATGCATTTGCTGCGGATGACCTCAATCTCGTCTGGGATGACACCAACAACCGCCTTGGCATCGGCACGGCGAGCCCCGAACGGTCTCTTTCTTTGACTGGGGGCAATATTGGCTTCCAGGAATCAGCGCAGGCTCGAAGCATCGTGTGGGGGCCCGCAGCTTCTTCACAGAAGGCGGCTATCGATGGCAGCGAAGGGGCTTCCAGTTACCTTGCTTTTGCCACCGCGAGTGCCGAACGGTTACGCATTGACAGCAACGGCGGCGTTTCCATCGGTAGCGGAGCGGCGGCGGCCGCTTCGTCTATCCTTGATTTAACCTCGACCACCAAGGGCTTCCTGCCGCCGCGCATGACGACGGCGCAGCGCAATGCAATTTCATCTCCGGCAACGGGTCTGACCATTTACAACACCACGACTAATTCTCTGGATTTCTTCAATGGTACCGTCTGGTCCTCCGGCGCACTGACGAGCCTTCCGGGCTCGAAAGGCCTCTCGATATCCGGAACCGTCACATCGGCATCAGCGACGACGTTCAATGTGTCGGCCGTTACTACGAACACCTTGCTGGGCAGCAACCCAACTACAAGTGCCATCACCATTCCGGAAGCCGGAAATTATTTCATGACCGCGGTCCAGAATACCTGCACCGGGGGGGCCAATGGCTATGGTTCAGTGACCATCAAGGTCAACGGTGTCACGCGGCGCAGCGCTAATTCCCTGCCGAATAGCTGTGATAGCGCGACTGTTGGCCTGTATGCAGTGCTTGCCGCAGGCGACACAGTCGCAGCCGAATGTGGACAGAACAATGCGGTTTCGACGACCTGTTATTTCGACATCGCGAAGCTGCAAAGCGACACTGCACTGGGCGGCGGTGGCGGGTCGTCGCAATGGACGGATGTGACAGGCGGTATCAATTACGCAGGCGGTAACGTTGGCGTCGGAACGGCGACCGTTCCTATTGTAGCGACGGCCAATAGAAGATTTCTGACGATTAAAGGCATCAGCGACGCCGGCGTGCTCGAACTCGCCGGGGGTGGCGCGGACGCAAGCGGCAATACCGCAGGCGTCATTCAGTTCATCGATCCCAATTTCACGCCCCTGACCACGACAAAAACCCGGATCGGTGCCATCGCCGTACGTTCGTCCGGTACCACGGCCGGCGATCGCGGTGGCGTAATGGAATTTCATACCAAGCCGGACGGCGGCGTTCTGACCGCACGCATGATCATCGACCCGGATGGCAGCGTTTCCATCGGTAGCGGGATAACCGCCAGCGCGTCTTCGCTCTTAGATCTAACGTCGACGACCAAAGGTTTCCTGCCGCCGCGCATGACGACAGCGCAGCGCGACGCTATTTCATCGCCGGCAACGGGTCTGACTATCTACAACACGACAAGCAGTGCGATTGAATACTATAATGGCAGCTCATGGTCGGCCGCCGTGGGTGGCGAGGTATCTTTCACAGCAGCTGGCGGCACTACGGCCGTGACTAGTACAACCTGGGAAGACATCGTCTTTCCGCAAATCTCTGAAACTGGTGGCGATAATTATAACCCCACGACAGGAAAATTTACTGCACCCAGCAGCGGATTGTACCAGTTCTCCGCCACTGTGGTGCTTACCGGCGGCTCCGCAACCTATCTGCTGATCAAAACCAGCGATGGCGGAACGACATCCGGCGGCAACCAAATCTGCTATTCAGCCATTCCGAACTATACTGTCGCGAGTTGCGGTGGCGCCATGTACCTGACGGCCGGGCAGGTGGTTGAGGTTTCGGTGCAGGCTTCGACATCCACGACGACGGCTTCATCCCGCAGCCAGTTCTCGGGTTTTAAAGTTGCAGCCGGTTCCGGCGGCGGCGGCGGGTCGTCACAATGGACGACGGCGGGCAGCGATATTCATTACGGCACGGGCGGCGTGGCGGTGGGGCAGGCGGCAGCGCCGGAAGCAACCGCCGCGCTGGAGATTGAAAGCACGACCAAAGGGTTCCTGCCGCCGCGCATGACGACAACGCAGCGCGACGCGATTGCGTCGCCTGCGGAAGGCCTCGTCGTTTACAACACGACCACCAGATCGCTCGACCTGCGCGTGGCGTCCAGCTGGCTGTCCTTCGGCGGCGGCATGACCGGCAACACAATGGTCTCCGGCTGGCCGGATGCGATCCGCTGCGACGATGCAGGCACAGACGACAGCACGTATGTGCTGGGCCAGCATTTGTACGCGAGCAAGGCGTACTATTATCGAGTAGGTGTCACCAACAGCTGGATAGCATTCAACAACCCGGGTGGGACATGGAATAGCCGGGCGGGGACGGAAGCGGCCGATTGCGTTGGACAATCCATCGCCCAGCTTTACACAGCCGGGAAAGCCTTCAACTTCGTCGGTGGCGCAACCGCCTCGGCCGACGGCACATCAGGCCAGGTTCAGTTCAACGAAGGCGGCAATCTGAAAGCCGACGCAGCGCTGTACTGGGACAACACCAACAAGCGCCTCGGCATTGGAACGGCAACACCAGCCCATTCGCTGGAAGCCGTAAAGGCTGGGCCGAACGCCATCGGCATCACCGGCGGCAGCACAAACTCAGTGGGCCTGTTGATCTCAAACACCGTTGCCAGTGGACGGAGCTACTCCATCTATTCGTCGGGCGGCGCGCCCAGTTCTGTTGGCAGTTTCGGCATCTGGGACAATACGGCGAGCACCAATCGTATGATCATCGATGCATCCGGCAACGTCGGCGTCGGGACGACGAGCCCGTCTTACAAGCTCGATGTCGCTGGCCATATCAACTCGGCTAACCGCTACTATTTTTCAGGCGGATTGCCAGCAACAGGGCCGACGACGCTCTGTTCCAGCAACGGTGGAGCGTCAGGGTATATGGGGTACTGCTCATCCGATAGAAGGCTCAAAGAAAACATCCAGTATCTCAGGAAGGATGATGGCCTAAGGGCTGTCATGAACCTCAAGCCTGCTCGGTTCCAGTGGAAAACCGGTAATCACCGTCTATCGGCGGGCTTCATTGCGCAAGATGCCATGGCCGTCATACCCGAGGCCGTCTACATAGCGCCTTCGAGCGAGTTCTACGGCTTCGACATCAACGCAATTGTTTCCTACTCGGTGAAGGCCATCCAGGAACTCAAGGCCGACAACGACAATCTCCGCGCGGAACTGAAGGCGGCCAACGACAATTACGAAGAACTCCGCCGTGAGATCAATGCGCTGAAAGCGGCGCGTCAGTAACCCACATCCTCTCTGCAATCGCGCGCTCCTCGCGTCCCATCGCCTGAAGATAAATAACTGTCGTCTCCATTCGCGCATGGCCCAGCCATCGCTGCACGAGATGCAGGGGAACGCCACACTGGACCGCATGCAGACCGAAGCCATGGCGCAGTCCTTTGGGGGAGGCTTGCAGCCCCTTCGTGATCCCGGCACGCGCCATGACCTCCTTGACCAGTTGCCACGCGCGCGTGCGCGAGAACGTCCACAGGCGTGCCGAAGGATCCTGTTCCTCAAGCCTGTGCACACAATGCAGCAGGTCCAGTAAGGACTCCGGCACAGGGACCTCCCGCACTACGACGCGGTCGTTGCGCTTTTTGAGGCATTGAATAGCGATAAAGCCCTCGTCCGCGCTGATCATCGCGCCCGTCAGTATCAGAGCTTCCGAGATGCGGCATCCCGTGTAGGCGAGGGTGAGGCACAGCGTGCGGATATCCTGACGCTCATGGGCATCGCTTGCCGCGATAAAGCGCAACCGTTCGTCACGCGTCAGGTATTTCCGCTGTCCGGTCCTGGAATAGAGGCTCGTCTGTCCTGTTCGGTTGTGATGCATGGCGTTGACCTCCGCCAGGCTGCATCAGCTCCAGGACTCGACACTATTGCCTATTCTGTTCACCTCTACAGAAGCCCCGGAGTCTCGCGGGCTTCCGGCGACTTCGTCCGTACCGATCTAATCTCTTCGCTTCACGCGATCAACAATTTTCGCGGCCCGCCCTGGCCAGTGAACAGAATAGGCAATTCCGTTCACCTGCGACCGATGCAAGCAGGGACGGAGCATCGCCGCATGACCGAATGGAGCTTCCGTGAGCGCGGGCGGGAATACCGCGTCTCAGAGCACGCGGGAACGGTCGAGCATGTGCAGACCATCGCCCGCACAACGATGCACGGCTCAAGCCAGAGTGCCGGCCTCTACACACCCGCAACCATGCGACTTGATGCTGAGACCGTCGTCACGCAGCGTGTCTTCATGGACGACGGGCAGGGGAGCAAGTGGAGCTTCGACTGCGAGGACAATATTCCCATAAGACCTGGGGCGCGGCTCCTGCTGCGCTACCTTTCGGCAGGGAGCATCCCCGCCGATGTCGCCTACATCGCCGACCACGCGAGCAACTGGCAGGTCGTGCGGCCCCGCGCTATCGAGCGGCTGGTGCGTCCACGCTGGCGCAGCCTCGTCGCTGTTTGCGTGGGGCTTCTCGTGGCTCTCTTCGCTGTCGCCGAAATCAGCAACGCAAGCGTGTCGCAATACTATGGCCCCGGGATCTCAAGGGCAGGGGGACCCTGCCTGGCCCCCGATGCTCGGGGAAGCGTCGTTGTGCAGACCCCACGCGCGGATGCCTGCTTGCAGGCCATGTCGGCACTTCCCTTTACCCCGGTCGTGATCGCGGGGCTCTGGCTGATCTGGCACCTGCGGCGTCGCTCTCTCAGGACGCGACTGAACGAACGGCTCATCCGCGGGCAGGGGGTCTGACGCAAGCCTCTGCGCGAGCTTTGGTGTTGACCACCGTGAGTGTCACAGATGATCCAAATCGTGCTGGCGGGACGAAGGGGCCTTTTGGCATCGCTGCTGCTCATCGTGCCGAGCCTGCTCGGTGCCTATGGATATCTTCACGGCCTGCGGGACCACATGGTCTTCATCGGTATCGACGCGCCGCGGCTCGTCAGCGCCTCCGACCGCTTCATCCCGCGCACGGGCAAGGCGCTGTTCCTGGCCTGCTCGGACAGCGCGACGTTCTCTGCGCCGGGTCTGACCGTGTCCGCGGAGGGTCCCGACCTTCCGCGGGGGTGTCGCGAGGTCACGTCCATCGCGCGCATTCTCCCGGGCCAGGTCTTCCCCCTCGACAGCACGGGACCCTTCCGCTTCATTGCGGGCGAGCTCCAGGTTGCCGACATCACGCTGCCCCTTCAGGTCGCGCGGTTCGCCCTCTGGGCTGCGCCCATCATGCTCGTACTGCTCGGCTGCTTCGCGTGTGCGATGACTGGCAGCTCTGAAGCCAAGGGCGCTCAGGCAGATTCACGGACGGCCGCGCCTATTCCCGATGGTACGGCCGCCGCGCTCAGCGGCACGATCATCGTAGCTTTGAGCGTTGCCGCGGCCTGGTACGTTCTCGGCGCCTGGGATCCGGGGGCGGGAAGGGGCATCGGAGCGCTTGTCAGTCTTGTCGTCATGGCAATCGTTGTCGGCTTCATCATCGCCGATATCCTGCTTGGCGCAGGGCTGATGCTTCTCGACCCCGCAACAGCCATTGGAAGAGCGCTTGTCGCTGTTGCTCCGCGTCCTGCGCATCCGGCAGGGTCTGCGCTCGTCTATGCGGCCACGGGCGCGCTCGCGCTCGCAGCGTTCACCGCCATCGTCTTTGCGTCGTGGTTTGGGCTTATCTCGGCGCTCTTGTTGGGCTTGTCAGCCTTCGTGCCGCCATGGGCCGCCCTCGCGCTCGGCGTATTGCTTCAATAGACGCGCCTGCGCGCAATCTCCCGCGCCATACAGATGCTTGTACTCGCTTTGCGGACCGTCTCCGTGCGCCTGCTGCCGACTACCACGTCGGAGACAGGAGCGGCTGAAAGTTCTAACTGAAGTGCGACGGTTAGACTGCCAAGGGTAAAGGCTCATCCGTTTCCTGTAAATGCGCCTTGAACACCTCCTTTGGCGTGAAGTATCCGAGACATTTCCGCGGCGTTGTATTCGCGATCTCGCAGACCCGCTCCATGTCTGCCTGCGAGAGGCTCCCGATATCGGTTTCCCGCGGCAGGAACCTGCGCAGCCGCGCGTTCGCGTTTTCGATGGCACCCTTCTGCCACGGCGACCGCGGGTCACAGAAGTAGCTGACCAGACCAATCTTCTCCCGCAGAACCGGATACCGCAAGAACTCGACACCCCGATCGAAGGTGATCGTGCGGCGGGCAGGGGCCGGGAGCCGCCCCAGCCGGTCACCGATGCCGCTCAACACCGGCACGGATTGCCTGCCGTCATTCTTGACAAGCACCACGTAGCGGCTCTTGCGCTCGACCAGCGACGTCACGTTCGAGCGGCCCCGCTCGCGCTCGAAGATCATCAGATCGCCTTCCCAGTGGCCGAAGACTTCGCGCGCTGCAACCTCGCCAGGCCGCGCATGGATTGTATGCTCAAACGGGATCAGAAGGCTTCTGGCTATGCGCCCGAACCGGCGGCGGCGGTTCTTGCGGCAACGGAAGAGGTGACGATACAGACCCATTGTGCGGCCTTCGTCGCTGTAGACGTGCCGGTAGATGGTTTCATGGCACACCCGAATGCCCGGGGCGTCGACGCGGCGCAGATAGCCGGCAATCTGCTCGGGTGACCAGTGCGCGCGAAGCTTCGCGACAATGTAGTTCTTGAGCCTGTCATGGCGCAGCAGCTTCCGGGTCTTTGCCCGCCGCTGCATCGCCAGTTCCTGCGCTGTCACCGGATAATAGCCCCCGCAATCGCGCTCTTCGTGCCGATATGTATTCCGCCACACTTCACGATAAATCGATGAAGTGTGGCGGCCCAATATCCGGGCGATCTGTCGGGAGTTCAGTCCTTGCCCCTGAAGGCGGTAAATTTCACGACGTTCTGGTAAACTGATATGCTTGTAATGTTTTGACATGCAAATTCCTTTCAGGTCTTAAGACCCTCATAAATCAAAGAAATTCGCACTTCAAAATAGAATGTTCCGGCCCTGTTTATGGAAAGTGATAATGTATCTTAGGACAATAAACCTAATTATCGCGTTCTGGCGACAAATGCATTACACTGAATATATGGCCGAAAAGACGGACAATATCGTGCTCGAACATCTGCGCTATATGCGCAGGGGAATTGACGACATTCGCGAAGACATCCGTGACGTGAAGTTGCGTCTTACGCATGTCGAAGAAAACCTCGCCATGATGAACCGCAGGATGGACAGAGTCGAAAGCCGCCTGGAGCGGATAGAGAAGCGCTTGGATCTCGTCGACGCTTAGTCGAGCGCTTCTCTCCCAACTTCACATAATACAGAGTGATAATATAACTTATGGGAAATCATTCCTGTTTCGTTTGACCTTTATCAGCACATTTGATGCTGATGGCAAATAATGATATATTGTATGTATGAAAACAGAGAAAAATACGGAAAGCAAATACAGGAAACGCCCAATCAGTCTGAGCATTCGCGCCGACCTGATCAAGGAAGCAAAAGAGCTGCGTCTCAACGCCTCACGCGCTGCCGAAGCTGGCCTCGAGACCGCCATCAGGACCGCCAAAGAAAAGCAATGGTTGTCCGAAAACGCCGACGCCATCAAGGCGCACAACGAGCGCATCGCGCGTTCGGGTACCTTACTCAAGCCCATATGGCTCGGCGGGTGATGGCCCGGTTCGACGTCTACGCTCTTACCGGTACCAGAGCCGTGCCTCTGGTGGTCGATGTCCAGGCCGAGCTGCTTTCAGACATCGGCAGCCGCGTCGTCATCCCTCTCATGCCCCTCAATGCTGCACAGCGCGAGAACATGCCTCGTCTTAAGCCGTCCGTGCAGGTCAACGGTGCCAGCTATCGCCTCATCACAACGGACATCGCGGCCTTGCCATCCGCAACGCTCGGTGAGCGCGTTGGCAACATAAGCGCGCAACGCGACACGATCGTTGATGCCATCGACTTTCTCATGCAGGGGTTTTAGGGAGAGCCCCAATGTACAAAATACGCGTATATTTGCCGAGGAATCTGAAAGCGTGGGCAATCGCGGAAGCTCGCCGCAGAGGTTTCCCCAATACCAGTGCGTATATTCACGAACTCATGAAGCAGGACCAGAATAGCTTCAAGCCCTCAGCATGACGGGCTGCTAATCCCGAAAGCGCAGGTCTCGATGCCGAGCACGGGTCATGCCACAAACACAGAGGGCGACGGTCGCTGGCCCTCGACCGAGTCTGCCCTCGTCAATCCTCGCCTGCTTTGGTGACCGCCATTTTGTCCGCTTTCTTGTCCGGTCTTCTGACCATGCTGGTCTTTGAAAGTGCTTATCTATTAGACAGTTAACTGTAACCATAACACGTCATCACCCGATTCACGACCGTATTTTTGTCCGCTTAAGTGTCCGCTTGAGCCCGGTTGGGGCGCATCCGCCGGACGGGCCGGCGGCCGGGCTCTCGCGCGCCGAGCCCCGACACAAGGCGGGGAAAAGGCGGGTCTCGGCCCTGCGGGCGTCGATCCCTTGCGCAGAGCTCCGGCACGCTGCGCTCCAGCCCTTTGCGATCAAAGTTGTGGACTCTTTTTCCCTCATCCCTTGTCCGTAATGCGCAGAGTGCTCTGCTTTTCCCGGTTTCAATAACGGAACCATTTTCAAGGAGATATTTTATGACACAGAATTACCCGCCATTTGCAGTGTTCCCGGACCTCAATTGCATTCTCAGATTGCCGTCCGGCACCGAGTATCGCGGCAAGCTTAGGCAACATCCCTCGACCGAAGCAGAGGGCGAGCACTGGTACGAAGGCTATCTGCGCGCGCAGCGCAAGGACGCCGTGACCGCCGATACGACGCTCGCCGACCGCTTCAACAAGGATGGGCTGCGCCCCTCCTACTTCCACCCCGAATCGAACGTGGAGCCGCTGCGCCTCAAGCTCAACCGCATCCCGACGGCGAAGCGCACCGACAAGAACGCGGACACGCTCGTCGGCGAGATCTGGAACCACGAGGGGCTGTGGACCGTCGTCTCGAGCCCCTCCGGCAGCGACAAGCTGCATCTTGCAGGCAACGTCATGCCCTCGCGCCACGAGCTCGCCTATCACGAGAGCCGCATCAAGCAGTACCTTGAGCCTGATGGCGGCGTCGCGTCAGCGCCCGAGACGAATACGGACGGTGAGGCGCAATCGCCCGCGCGCCGAGCCAAACCGGCCCGCGCCACGGCACGCCCCACGTAGCGCAATGCCGGTCGCGTCAGCAGGCTCGCGCGAGCCTTTGCCGACGCGGCCGGATGCTTACCGGCGCATCAACGATCAGCTTCCGCCTATCGAACATCTGTACTCCTGTACTTATGGGCTTTCTGCTCGACGCCATCGCCACGCGGCACACAAGCTCGCTCAAGCCTCACCAAGGGGATGGCCTCCCCGCCCCTCTCCGCCGCCGTCGCCCGCCGGCAAGGATGAGCGAGCGACGGCCGGCTCCGAGGGGATGGTGTGAGCGGCAAGGGTTGCTCCGCACCCGGAAGCGGGCCTGCTCTGATAGCCAGGCAAGATCAAGAGACCTGGGAGTGACGCCCACATACCACTGGGTCGGAGGGGCAAATCATTGCTATACTTTTTTTTATCGCTGACTGGATTCCCATGGCCAAAGCCGAACAGATCAAACGCCTCATCACCAGCTACGGACGCCCCGATGAATTCAGGGCGGCCGCGAGCAGGATTATCGAGGACGAACACCGCAAGGGTCACATTCCTTTGGCGGCGGCTCTCAAGCGTGCCCTCGACGCTCATGTACATGGAGAGCCCACCAGAACAGGGTCGCCCGCCGGCTCGTTGGTCGGCACCGAACGCTACGCTGAGCCAGCTCTCGAACTCGTCGACATCGCCGAGCCGGTGCGCGGTCTCGCCGATATCGTCCTGACATCCGAAGCGCACGGCATCTTCGACCGGATCATCGAGGAGCAGCGCCGCGCCGACGAGCTGCGCCGTCATCGCCTTCCGGTCCGGAACAGACTTCTCCTCTGCGGTCCCCCTGGCTGCGGCAAGACCCTCAGCGCCGAAGTCGTCGCCAAGGAGCTGGGACTCCCGCTCCTGACCGCTCGGGTCGACGTTCTGATCTCGTCCCTGCTCGGCCAGACCGCCGCCAATCTCCGCAAGCTCTTCGATTACGCTTCGCGCCAGCCTTGCGTTCTCTTCCTCGATGAGTTCGATGCTCTTGCCCGGTCACGCACCGACAGTGGCGAGCACAATGAGCTCCGCCGCGTCGTGAACAGCCTGCTCGGCATGATCGACCGCTTCAAGTCCCGTAGCATGCTCATCGCCGCCACGAACCTCGATTCGGTTGTCGACAATGCCGTCTGGCGACGATTCGACGACGTGGTGCATTTCTCGGAGCCCACTGCTGACGAGATTGGGCGGCTTCTCGCACTTCTCTTCAAAAACTATCCGGTGAACTTCGAGCTCGCGACCGTCATTCCCAAGCTTGCCGGCCTGTCCTTCGCCGATATCGAACGCGTGGCACAGGACGCCATCAAGACGAGCGTGCTCAAGCGGCGCAAAGCGGTGACAGAAACCGACGTCGGCGCCGCCCTCAGGGCCGAGCACCGTCGCACCACCCACCGGGAACGCGGGCGGCTGAAGCGCTAATCCGAGCCGATGCCAGCCCGCGACCACCTGCCCCTCCATCGCCTTCGACAACAGGAGCCTCGCCGCAAGAAGCCCGGCTTCGGCTTACCGTTCGAAAGGGACCCATCAGGGCATGGCGGCCGCATCCGGCGCGAAATCGATGCCGTGGTGGCAGCCCAGGCAGCCCGCACGCCCATCCCCGGGATCAAGCCGGAACTCATCCTCAAGGTCACGCTGACCCGACCCGTCGACGAGGACGAGTGGCGCCGGGCCGGCTTCACGGTCATCGCCCAGAACCCTGACAACGTCTTCGTGCTGTTCGCCGATAACCGTGAGCTCGAAACCTTCAAGACGAGACTGGCCGCATTCGAAGGCGGGCCACAGGGTGATCAGAAAGCCGCGCCTTACGCCAATCTTTTCGGATGCATCGAGCGCACCGATGAGGTGGCGCCCGCCGACCGCATCGGGCCGCATCTCACCTCCTACGGCATCACCTCGCCCGAGCATATCGACGGCCGTGAATCCTATGTCGTCGACGTGGAGCTCTGGGACCCGGGTCCCCAGCACCAGGATCGGTCGCTTCGTGCCTGGGCGTTCTCGAAGTTCATCGAGCAACTCGGTGGAAGCTTGGTTGGCGAGCCGTTCGTTACCTCGAACGGGCTCATCCTTGTACGTGGGGAGCTGCGTGGCACGGCTCTGAGAGAAATCCTCGACCGGCCTGAGGTCGCTCTCGTCGACCTTCCGCCGCTTCCCGACCTCGGCGAACGGGATCCACCTTCGATCACCATCCGCGAGCTGCCGACCCCCCGCCCTCCGCCGGAGAACGCACCACTGATTGGGATCATCGACTCGGGCGTGAACGAACATCCGCTCCTCACCGATGTTCTGCTCGACAGCTTCGGCATTCCCGCGTCCCTGGGCAGTGCCGACGAGCACGGCCATGGCACCAAAGTGGCCGGCATCTCGGTCTTCGGAGACATTCGCGAACGCATCGCCGCCGGGGATTTCGATGCACCCGTCAGGCTGATCAGCGCCCGCGTTGTCAACAGCTATGGCCGCTTCGACGACCTGCTCAAGGTGCCCGAGCAGATGCGGCTTGCCATAACGGCACTCGCCGATCGGGGCTGCCGCGTCATCAACATGTCGCTCGGAGACAAGGACCGGAAACCCTACGACGGCGGACGAGCATCAAGCTGGGCGAGCGAACTGGACTCGCTCGCCCGCGAACGCGATCTCGTCATCGTCGTCTCCGCCGGCAATGCCGCGACCGGCGCACAAGCACCCTGGGGCGCACAAGACGACGCCATTTTGATGCGCTATCCCGATTACCTCACAAGCCCCGAGAACCGGATCATCGACCCCGCTATTGCCGCCAATGTCATCACCGTCGGCGCCATCGCCCATGCCAACGGGCTTCCCGACGACGCGCGCGACGGCCCGCAGTTGCAGCATGTCGCCATGCGCAATGAGCCGTGCCCCGCGACCCGGTCGGGGCCCGGTATCAACGATGCCATCAAGCCGGATTTCTGCGATTTCGGCGGCACGCTCATCTTCGATGGTCATACCAGCAGGCTGATCGGTGGCGGCCGGACGGCAAGCGCCGGCATGCTCACCCTCAATGACGACTACAGGCAGTCCTTGTTCACAGGCGCCACCGGAACCTCTTATGCCGCGCCCCGCGTGACCTACAAGGCGGCCCTCCTGGCAGGGCGCTATCCCGACGCCTCCGCGAACCTGATCCGCGCGCTCCTCGCCGTCTCGGCCGATATCCCGCAAGAGGCGGCGCGGCGGCTTGAACCTCAGCTTCCCGATGGCAAGCCCCCGACCAAAAAGCTGCGGCAATGCCTGGGCTATGGCGTGCCCGACCTCGCGCGCGCCCTGGCATCCGCCGACGAACGCGCCGTCTTCTACGCCGACCGGCAGGAGGTGGAGCTCGATCAGGTGGCGCTCTACGCCGTTCCGATCCCGCAGGAGTTTCGCACAACCACCGGCCGCCGCACCATCCGCGTGGCGCTCGCCTTCGATCCGCCCGTGCGCCACACGCGCCTCGAATATCTCGGTGCGCGCATGAGCTTCCATCTCATTCGCGGCATGACCGACGCTGAAGTGCTCGACTTCTTCCGCCGCCGCGACGACGGCAGCCCCATCCCCGAAATTCCCGCAACCGCCAAGTGCGACCTCGAGCCTGGCCCCAACATGCGCAATTCGAGCACGCTTCAATGCGCGACCTTCACACAGTCCGCGAACAGCGACCGCTACGGGGATGTGTTCTATCTCGCGGTCTTCACAGAGCGCCGATGGGCGGGCGATGATATATCCCGCCAACGCTTCGCCCTCGCCGTCGAGCTTCGCCACGACAAATGCGCGACGCTCTGGCAGGAATGTAGCCGGCTCAACATCGAGCTCACACAACGGCTGACCGTCACCGTCTGATACCCGCCGCGACAGGCAAGGAGAGAGGCGCCCTTTTCGCGGCCCTACCGCGTCCTCGCTCTCGATGCGTCGTGGGGCAAAGCTCGGTCACCGGGTCTGTGTCACGGCGCATGGCTGCGCCCTCTCGGAGCGCCCGCCGCAAACCCCTGATCGAGCCGCAATCAACCATCGCGCGCGCGCCCCGCAAGGCCGCTCGCTTCGGGCCCATCGGCCCTGCATCTGCGCGCCGCCAAGGCGGTGCGGCAGAGCCGCAGCCTTTGCAGGCCCCGCTTGTCCGCGATGGTCCTGGTGCGGCGTCAGGGGCCGCGGTCGGCGCGGCTCCGCTCAAGAAGGACGCTACGCATGAGCCCCAAGACCTTGACCAAATCCGACCTCGCCCAGTTCACCGGCACCGAGCACATCTATCGCCATGGCCTCGTACGCCACATCGTCTACACGGACGGTGCCCGCCACGTCGCCGAGGCCGGCGAAGCCTGGTGGCTCCTCGACCATATCGCTTGCGCGCAGCTCGAGCCGCGCATCGCCCGCGAGGAGTTCCAGCTTTGGACGCTTACGGTCAACGACGATCTCTCCGCCGACATCGCCTGCACCGATGGCAACGGCACCGTCATCTCGACACAGCACATCGGCTATACGGACTTCCCGCTGCCCGAGCTCAAGCTCTACGTGACTGACAACACGATCCTGCTGCCAAGCGAATACTGACATTCGCGTTGCGCCTTGCCCCCGGACAAGGCGCAACCCCCGCACGCCGGGCCAAACCGGACGCCACAGCACGCCTCACGTAGCGCAATGCCGGTCGCGTCAGCAGCCTCGCGCGGGCTTCTGCCGACGCGATCGGACGCTTCCCGCACACAAACGACCGGCTTCCCCCCACCGGATGTCTGTACTCCTGTACTTACGGGGTTTGTGCGCGACGCCACCGCAACGCGGCTCTCACGCGCGCTTGAACCTCACCAAGGGGATGGTTAGTAAGGATAACAGGTCAAACACCTATCCCCAGCACGGGCCCGCCCAGGGTTCCAAATCCCGCATGCTTCGCCTATGCTTGTTCCCGCGCATCGCTGCAGCTCGGGGATCCTGTCCAAGTCGATTGACATTCCAGACGACCGCGGGCCCAACCGGTGCGAACTCAAGGGGTTGGGGATGTCGGGCCGGGGGTCCAACTTTGACTTTCTGAACGCCTACGACGCGCAGCTTCCACGGCTCGGCGCGCTCGCGGAGCGCTACTTCCACGACGACCCCAACACCTGCCTCATCAAGTTGCGGCAGTTCGCCGAACTTCTCGCCCAGCAGCTCGCCGCCCGCATGGGCCTCTTCACATCCGCCGACGAGCCGTTCGCCGACCTCCTGGTGCGGCTCAGGACCGAGCGCATCATGCCGCGCGAGGCAGGCGATCTCTTCCATCAGCTGCGTATCGCCGGCAACAAGGCAGCCCACGCGCACCAGGATGACCATGCAACCGCGCTCACCTCGCTCAAGATCGCACGCGAGCTCGCCATCTGGTTTCACATAACCTTTGGGCGCGATGCAAAATGGAAGCCGGGTCCCTTTGTACCCCCACGCCCTCCCGCCGACGCCTCGGCCGAGCTGCGCACAGAGATCGAGCGGCTGAACGGCGAATTGCGCGCCAGCCAATCGGCCGCCGAGCGCGCACGCTCAGAAGCGGATGCCCTTCTCCGCGCCAAGGAAACCGCAGAAGAGACCGCGCGGCGCGAGGCCGAGGAGCGCGCCGTCTGGGAAAAGCTCGCGCAGGAGGCCGAGACCGGCAAACTCGCGCTTGCCGCAGAACTCGCACAGTTGCAGCAGACCGCGGTCGCGACGCCACCCACCGTCATCGCCGCGCTGCAGGAGCAGGCCGAAGCCGCCGCCCGAGAGATCGACCTCGACGAGGCGGCAACCCGCGCCATCATCGACCGCCAGCTCGCCGCCCGCGGATGGTTGGCCGATACGCGCACTTTGACATACGCAGGCGGCGCCCGCCCGGCCAAAGGTCAGAACATGGCCATCGCCGAATGGCCCACGGCAAGCGGCCCTGCTGACTATGCACTGTTCATCGGCACAACTTTGGTTGCTGTTGTCGAAGCCAAGCGCAAGCGCAAGAACGTCTCGGCCGCCCTGGGTCAGTCCGAGCGTTACTCAAAGGGTGTGAAGCTTGGGCAGGAGGAACAATTCGCCGGCGGGCCATGGGGCGACTTCAAGGTGCCGTTCCTGTTCGCCACCAACGGCAGGCCCTATCTCAAGCAGATCGAGACCGAAAGCGGCATCTGGTTCCGTGACGCGCGCCATCCGGGCAACCACGCACGGCCGCTCACCGACTGGTTCACACCCGAAGGCCTCAAGGCCGAGCTCGCGATCGACCGGGTGAAAGCCGATGCCGCGCTCAAAGCCGAGCCGTTCAATTTCGGGTTCGATCTCAGGCCCTATCAGAGGAGAGCCATCGAGACGCTCGAAGCCAGGCTCGCCGAGGGCCGCCGCGAGATGCTCGCCGCCATGGCGACCGGCACCGGCAAGACCAAGCTTGCGATTGCCTTCCTCTACCGCGTGCTCGCCGCCGGCCGCTTCCGCCGCGTCTGCTTCGTCGTCGACCGCAGCGCGCTCGGAACCCAGACCAAGGACGAGTTCTCCACGACCAAGGTCGTCGGCCCGCGCGCCTTTGCCGATATCTTCGGCCTCAAGGGCCTCGAGGACATCACGCCCGATCTCGATACGCGCGTCCACATCTGCACCATCCAGGGGCTCGTCAAGCGCGTGCTCTATGCATCCGATCCCGCCGACGTACCGCCCATCGACCAATATGACCTGATGCTGGTCGACGAGTGCCACCGCGGCTACACGCTCGACCGCGAAATGTCCGACCAGGAGCTCGGCTTTCGCAGCGAGGACGACTACATCTCGAAGTATCGGCGCGTGCTGGAGCATTTCGATGCGGTGAAGGTGGGGCTGACCGCGACCCCTGCCCTGCATACCGTCCAGATCTTCGGCGACCCGGTCTTCACCTATTCCTATCGCGAGGCGGTCATCGACGGCTGGCTCATCGACCACGAGCCGCCCTATCGCATCGCGACGGAGCTGAGCGAAGGCGGCATCACCTTCAGGAAAGACGAACAGCTCGAAATCTTCGACACCAGGACGGGCACCATCGACCTCACGCACGCGCCTGACGAGCTGCATTACGAGGTCGAGGAGTTCAACCGCAAGGTCATCACCGTCCCCTTTAACCGCACGGTCTGCGAGGAGCTCGTCAAGCACATCGACCCGGGTCTTCCCGGCAAGACGCTCATCTTCGCTGTCTCCAGGGGCCACGCCGACATCATCGTCGATGAGCTCAAAAAGGCCTACACGGCTGCCGGCATCCCGGTCGAGGATGCGGCCATCAAGCGGCTCACGGGCGATGTGGACCAGGTCCAGACCCACATCCGATCCTTCCGCAACGACTCCAACCCGAAAATCGCTGTCACCGTCGATCTCCTGACGACCGGCATCGACGTGCCCTCGATCACCAATCTCGTCTTCATCCGCCGCGTCAACAGCCGCATCCTCTATGAGCAAATGCTCGGGCGCGCGACGCGTCTGTGCCCCGACATCGGCAAGGAGACGTTCCGCATCTTCGACGCGGTCGACCTCTACCGCAATCTTCAGGACGTCACGGCCATGAAGCCCGTGGTCGTCAATCCAAAGATCACGATTGAGCAACTCATGAAGGAGCTGGCTGAGGCGAGCGACGACACACACCGCGCCGCCATCCGCGACCAGCTCATCGTCAAGCTCCGCCGGCGCCTGAAGAAGATCCCCGAAGAGGCGCGACGGCGCTACGAGGCGGAAGCCGGTGAGACGCCCGAAGCGACATTGAAGCGCATCGAGACCTCCGGAACGACCGATCTCGCCGACTGGGTCCGCACCAAGCCCAATCTCGGTCTCATCCTCGACTGGAACCCGGAAGGAACAGGTGGCAGTTACCTGCCGATTTCCAACCATCCCGATCAGGTGAAAGCCGTTACGCGCGGCTATGGCGATGCCGACAGACCCGAGGACTTCCTCGACAATTTCACCACCTTCGTGCGTGCAAATCTCAACAAGATCGCGGCGTTGACGGTCGTGGTGCAGCGCCCGCGCGACCTCACGCGCCAGCAATTGCGGGAACTTCGTCTCGAGCTCGACCGCCAGCAGTTCAGCGAGACCAATTTGCGCCAGGCCTGGAAGCAGGCGAAGAACGAGGATATTGCGGCCTCCATCATCGGTTTCGTGCGACAGGCGGCCCTCAAAGAGCCGCTCATGCCCTACGATCAGCGCGTCGATCGCGCGCTTGCCACGATCCTCAAGTCACGGCCCTGGACCGATCCGCAGCGCCAATGGCTGCAGCGCATCGGCGAGCAGCTCAAGAAGGAGCTCGTCGTCGACCGCCAGGCCCTCGACGACGAGCCCTTCCGTCAGCATGGCGGCTTCAACCGACTCAACCGACAATTTAACGGGGAGCTGGAAACGATCCTCTCCCGGATCAGTGAGGAACTATGGCGAGCGGCGAGCTGACCCGCACAACTGTTACGACCGGCGACATCGTCGCCAAGCTCTGGAACCTCTGCCACGTGCTGCGCGACGACGGCATCACGTACAACGAGTACGTGACGGAGCTCACCTATCTCCTCTTCCTCAAGATGCTGGCCGAGACGGGCCATGAGGAGAAGCTGCCCAAGGGCTACCGGTGGGCGGAGCTTGCGCGGCGCACCGGCATGGACCAGCTCACCTATTACCGTCAGCTCATGCTCGACCTTGGCAATCCGGGGCACGTGAAGGACCCGACGGTGCTGGCCATCTTCTCGGATGCGCAGACCAAGCTGCGCAAGCCCACTAACCTCAAATCGCTCACGACCGACATCGACCAGCTCGACTGGTTCTCCGCGCGCGAGGAAGGGCTTGGCAACCTCTATGAAGGGCTCCTCGAAAAGAATGCCGCCGAGAAGAAATCGGGCGCCGGGCAGTACTTCACGCCGCGCCCCCTGATCGACTGCATGGTGCGGCTCATGAAGCCGAAGCCCGGCGAGATCATCCAGGACCCGGCCGCGGGAACCGGCGGCTTCATCGTCGCTGCCGACCGCTACATCAAGGATGCCACCGACGATCTCTTCAAACTGCCGAAGGAGAAGGCGGCGTTTCAGCGCCGGCAGGCCTACACCGGCGCAGAGCTCGTGCCCGACACGCACCGCCTCCTACTCATGAACCTGATGCTGCACGGCATCGAGTGCCCCATCGAATGTGGCGACTCGCTCTCGCCCACCGGCGAGGGGCTCGGCAAGGCAGATCTCATCCTCACCAATCCTCCCTTCGGCACCAAGAAGGGGGGCGGGCGGCCGACGCGCGCGGATTTCTCGATCACCGCCGACACGTCCAACAAGCAGCTCGCCTTCGTCGAGCACATCGTGCGCGCGCTGACGCCCGGCGGCCGCGCCGCCGTCGTGGTGCCCGACAACGTGCTGTTCGAGGACAATACGGGGCGACGCCTGCGCACCTGGCTCATGAACCTCTGCGACTTGCACACCATCTTGCGCCTGCCGACCGGCATCTTCTATGCGCAGGGCGTCAAGACCAACGTGCTGTTTTTCACGCGCGGCAAGACCGACACCGGCAACACCAAAGCCGTGTGGGTCTATGATCTGCGCGCCAACATGCCGGCCTTCGGCAAGACGCGTCCCTTGAAGGTCGAGGACTTCGCCGCGTTCGAGTTGGCGTTCGGTGATGACCCCTACGGCAAGTCGAAGCGCAAGGATGAAGGCGAGGAAGGCCGGTTCCGCTGCTTTACGCGCAAGCAGATCGAGGACCGCAACGACAACCTCGACATCGCGTGGCTGCGCGACACGGAGGCCGAGGCCGAAGAAGGCCTGACCGAGCCCGAAGACATCGCCGCCGCCATTATCGGCCACCTGAAGGCCGCACTCGGCGAGATCGAGGAACTGAGCGAGGAACTGGAGGGGGAGGACGAAGCAGCGACAGCCCCCACCAAGGAGGCTGCGGAATGAGCGAGCTTCCGAACGGGTGGGCTCTCGCAACGCTCCAAGAGCTTGCGGGACCGAATGGGCTAATGGACGACGGAGACTGGATCGAAAGCAAGGACCAAGACCCCGATGGCGACGTGCGCCTCATTCAGCTTGCAGACATCGGCGATGGCCACTTCATCGACAAATCTAAACGCTATCTGACAAGTGCCAAAGCAACTGCACTGCGCTGCACACATCTCCAGCCTGGCGATCTGCTCATTGCTCGGATGCCCGATCCACTCGGCCGCTCTTGCATTTTTCCTGATATCGGCATGCCCTCTGTAACGGCCGTCGATGTATGCATCTGGCGGGCCGCGCCCGATACAATCGATGCGCGTTGGCTTATGCACTTCGTGAATTCACCTGAAGTCCGAGATGCGATCCAATCACAGGCCAGCGGAACAACTCGTCAGCGCGTATCAGGTGGCAATCTCAAGCGATTGCCAGTGCCGGTTCCGCCCGCGCAAGAGCAGCGCCGCATCGTCGCGAAGCTCGACAGCCTCCGCGCCCGCTCGTCCCGCGCCCGCCAGGAACTCGACCATATCCCCAAGCTCATCGAGCGCTACAAGCAGGCCATCCTCGCCAAGGCCTTTTCGGGCGAGCTGACCGCGGATTGGCGCGCGATTCATGGCGGCACCCTGGACAACTCCTACAGTCCGTCAGGTATCGACGGGCGTATTGCCTCAGAACTACCAGACCTCCCCGACGCTTGGGCCTGGACCTCTATTGATCAAGTAGCAGTCGTAACTGGTGGGCTAACCAAAAACCGCAAGCGCACCGAGATTACGAGTAAAGCAAAATACCTTCGCGTTGCGAACGTCTACGCCAACGAGTTGCGTCTCGACGACGTAGCGGAGATTGGGTGCACGACCGGCGAGCTTGAAAAAACGCGTCTCGCTGATGGCGACCTGTTGATTGTCGAAGGCAACGGCAGTCTTGATCAGATTGGGCGCGTGGCGCTGTGGAGTGGTCAGATCGCCGATTGCTCTCACCAAAATCATATCATTCGCGCTCGACCTCGGCCTGCTACGGTCCCGAAATATGCTCTCTACTGGCTGCTCTCGCCAGTGGGCAGAACTGCGATAGAGCGCGTAGCCTCATCGTCATCGGGACTTCACACCCTAAGCATCTCCAAAGTATCTTCCCTGCCTATTCCCATGTGCGGAGAGCGCGAACAAGAGGACATCGTGCGTCGCGTCGACCATGGCTTTGCTTGGCTCGACAAGATCGCCACCGAACACGCCCGCGCCGCTCATCTCCTGCCCAAGCTCGATCAAGCCATCCTCGCCAAGGCCTTCCGCGGCGAACTCGTCCCCCAAGACCCGAACGACGAGCCGGCGTCGGAACTGCTGGAGCGGATAAAGGCGGAGCGGGAAGGGGCCGACGTGACAGCGGTAGGACGTCATGGCCGTCGTCAGAAAAATTGAGATCCGAAATTTCCGTGGCATCGTTTCGCTCGACTGGTGTCCCGGCGAAGGGATCAATTGCCTCATCGGCCCCGGCGACAGCGGCAAGACCACCATCCTTGATGCAATCGACCTGTGCCTTGGTGCTCGCCGTAACCTCTCGCTGAATGACGCCGACTTCCATGGCCTCGACGTTACTAAGCCAATCGTGATCTCGATCACTGTCGGCGCACTCAGCGACAGCCTCAAGAACCTCGAATCCTATGGCCTTTATCTGCGTGGGTTCGACGCGAAGACCGGCACCCTGCATGACGAGCCAGACGTCGGCCGCGAAACTGTCCTAACGGTTCGACTGACCGTTGCAGCCGATCTTGAGCCGTCCTGGACTCTCGTCTCCGATCGTGCTGAGCAGCAAGGCCAATCGCGCGGCTTGAGCTGGTCTGATAGAGCGCTCGTAAGCCCAACCCGGCTCGGTGCCTATGCCGACCACAATCTGAGCTGGGGAAGGACATCCGTCCTCAACAAGATCTCTGACGAGACCATCGCCGCCTCTGCGGCCCTGGCGGAACTTGCCCGCAACGCCCGGGACGCGTTTGGACAACAGGCAGAGACAGGCCTGCCCACGGCCCTGGCCACCGTGCACAGGACAGCCACGCAGTTGGGTGTCCCTGTGGGCACGGCGGTCAAGGCCATGCTCGACTCCCAGTCTGTGTCCTTTTCCGGCGGGACAATCTCGCTTCATGATGAACACGGCGTGCCGCTGAAGGGTCTCGGTCTCGGGTCAAAGCGCCTGCTCGTTGCCGGTCTGCAGCGCGCAGCCGCCGCAACAATCCCCATTGTTCTGGTTGATGAGATCGAGCACGGGCTTGAACCGCACCGCGTTATCCGCCTCATCGACGCTCTTGGCGCAAAAGAAGCGAAGCCTCCGTTGCAGGTATTCCTGACGACGCACTCGCCCGTCGCTGTGCGGGAGTTGAGCGCTAGCCAGCTCTATGTCGTCCGCACGACAAATGCTGGTTGTCATGTTCGCCGCGCCATCGACAGTGGAGACGTACAGGGTACGATCCGGCTCTTCCCGGACGCACTCTTGGCCTGCTCTATTCTCGTCTGCGAGGGAGCGACCGAGATCGGGCTCATTCGTGGCCTCGATCAATACCGATGCGCCAGCGGTAACGCCTCGCTTACGGCTTGCGCTGCTGCGATTGTCGACGGGGGCGGCGACAGCGTGTTCAAGCGTGCCCGGGCTTTCCAGAAGCTTGGCTACCGCACCGCCGTCCTGCACGATAGCGACACGGTCCCCACGCCCGACTTGAAGGCCGACTTCGAGACGAACGGCGGAACGACGTATGCGTGGCAGGCCCCACGCTCTATCGAGGAAGAGCTTTTCCAGTCCCTGTCCGACGACGCGGCTTTGGCCCTTCTCGAAGATGCCGTCACACGCCGTGGTGAAAAGACGATCGATGACCAAATTCGGTCCGAGTCAGCAGCAAAGCATACTCTCGCGTCATGCCGAGCGACGTTGACTCCCGAAGCCCGCGCTACGCTCGGAAAGGCCTCCAAAGGGAAAAAATCTGGTTGGTACAAGTCCATCACCGATATGGAAGTTGCTGCTCGCGACATCGTCGGACCCGATCTGGATAAATGCGCAGCCCCGTTTCAAGAAACGATCGCCGCAGTATTCAAGTGGATTGCTGATGGTGCCAGATGATATCGACCTGCTGACCGTTGACCGCGGCCTTGTGATTGCGCCGGCTGGCTGTGGCAAGACGCAACTCATCGTTCGCGCGCTCAGCAGACATACTGGCTCGAAGCCGATACTTGTATTGACTCATACGAATGCAGGCGTCGCTGCGCTGCGCAGCCGCCTCGACCGGGAGCGTATCCCGTCAACATCCTACAGGCTGTCTACAATCGATGGGCTCGCCATTAAGCTTGTCCGGACGTTTCCAGCCACGACAAACATCACAGAAACCCAGCTCTCGGCTGAGAAAATCCCCTATACGGCTATCAAGAAGGCCGCCTGCAACGTACTGAAAACGCCCCGCATCTATGACGTCATTCGGGCGACCTATGCGCGGCTTTTCGTCGATGAGTACCAGGATTGCTCATCGTGGCAGCACGGCATCGTCTACTACCTTTCCCACGTACTTCCAACGTGTGTGCTCGGTGATCAATTGCAAGCCATCTTCGATTTTGCCGACGATGGTCTTGCTGACTGGGATAAGCACGTTGGCGGGCACTTCCCGCTTGTTGCTGAGTTGAAAACCCCCTGGCGATGGATCAATGCAGGTGCCCAAGATCTCGGCGAATGGGTTCTCGACGCTCGCCGCAATCTTCTGTCTGGAAAGAAGGTTGATTTGCGAAATGTACCTGACGCCGTCGAGTGGGTCCAGCTGGATGGATCAAACAACGATCGCGCGAAACAGTTGAGGGCTGGACGCACAAGACCGCCCACACCTAATGGGCACGTCCTGATCATTGCCGACAGCACTAAGCCTGCGAAACATCAGCGTTTAGCAAGTCAGATTCCCGGCGCCATCGTTGTCGAATCGGTCGATCTCCGCGACCTCGTGTCGTTTGCCTCGAACCTGGACATTCAAAAACCCGAGGCGATTAAAGTGATCGCCGAGTTCGCAGCCAGCCTTATGACTGCAACAGCGCCAGACGACTTTCTGCGCCGCCTTGACACTATCCGGGCGGGCCGATCCCGGAAAGACATCAGTGCTCTTGAGCAAGCTGCTATGGATTTCGCGGCCGCCCCCACCTATGGCGGGGTCGCGCGGCTCCTTGCCGAGTTCAACGCGGAGGTTGGTGTGCGCGTCCACCGCCCTCTCGTACTCAGAGCCTGCATCCGTGCGCTGAACGACTGTGCGAAGCCGGGCGGCCCGACCTTTCGTGAGGCGGCCGTTCGTGCACGAGAGCAAAACCGAATGGTGGGCCGCTCCGTGCCGAAGAGGGGAGTCGGCAGCACGCTGCTTTTGAAGGGCTTAGAAGCCGAGGTCTGTGTTGTCGTCGAAGGTGACGACTTGAACGCCAAGAACCTCTACGTAGCCATTACCCGGGGCTCAAACCGCCTCGTCATCTGCTCCCGTAGCCCGATCCTCCCGGCAAGATGAGTTTCTGGCTCTACTCAAAGGCTGGAAGATTGCCACGCCGCATCAGCTTGGCCATGTCCGGCCGGAGAACAACGCGGTCCCGGTCATTCCAACGCGCGGCATGCTCGAGACGGAACACGCCATTGGCGGCTTCGGCCTCCAAGTGGAATGCGCTGTCTTCGTGGTTACCCCATCGATCAAGCGCATCGAACAGAGTGATTGAAAAGAATTCGGCAAATCGGTCCAAACGCTCGGCGAGCCGCACATAGCCTGCGGCGCAATCGTGTAGGATCGCAACCGCAGCTTCTAGCCGTTCCAGACTTTCAGAGGCATCGCATGCCCACAGGAACGCCTCATCACTCGACCGAAGCTGCGGCAAATCCGTTAACTTGTTCAACAACTCTCGCAGCTCCTTCATCGGCTCGAACTTCGCGTAGAGCGCCGTCGTATCCGGAAAATGACCGAACACTTCCTCTATCGCATCATAATCGCTGTCTGCCTTACCAAAGCCTCTCGGTCCCACAGACCTGGCGTCCTCCTTCGTTTTGGTCTTCTCGCGCACGATCGACACGCTGATCGCACCGCCGGCCGATTTCATCTGTCGCAATTTCGCGTGGATGCGTGGCGCGCTCTTCCGAAGCTGCTCATGCAAGCGCTCGGCCTCAGTAGCGGCGTCTTCGAGCGCGGTTAGAGCCACGAGCATCGACAAAGCCTTCGGCAGATTCTTGTGCAGGAACTCGACCGCGACCCGCTCCCGCTCAACCAGATCGAAAGCCGCCTTGGCCTCCGCGTACTGCGTCCCGCCGAAGACAGTGTCCCCACACTCCGGCCCGATGGCTCTAATCGCGCACTCGTCGGGGTACCATGTCAGGTAGCCATCATGCAGGTACTTCGGGCTCTCCGGCGAGCAGATGGGACACGGCGCCATCTCGCCGTCGCGGCGCTTCTTCCGGTCGATCGAGAACCGCCGCAAGAAGACCGGCCGCGAGTCACTCCGCGGCTTCGTCGTCGTGATCGATGGAAAGCTCTCCGGCTCCCCAGCCTCGCGCACATGCTGCACGAACGCGTCAATCACCGCGTCGCTCGGACGTGTAGAGAACTCTCCGGGAGTTGGTAGGCGGGCTCCGGTCGCGCCACGCGATACACCATGCGTGCCGTCTCGCCTCAGCTTCGTCTGGCGTCGAGACACTGTGCACCTCGTCTATGGCAAGTCCATCGGCGCGCGCGCCTTCGCCGTAGGCAGCCGCAGCCATGCGGCTCTAAGAAGTCTTGACTAAGCGATTCGCTTATTGCATTTGTTGCACTTATTGCACATATTCGATATGCTGGATTGGTGTCAAGCGTAAAGAACGGAGCAGGAACATGGCCCGCCGCCTCAACCCGAACACCCCCGTCGTGCCCTCGGCCGCGTCGGTGGAATTTGCATCCAAGCTCGTCCGGGAGCTGGAGGCCGATTCCGCGCGGTTTGTGATTCAGGACCGCGAGACGGGGGCCGAGTTCGAGATCGATGAGACCGTTTTCGACCTCTTCCGTCAGCTCCTCATCACGTTCGCGAACAACCGTGCCGTCTCGCTCATCCCTTACGATCACGAGCTCACCACGCACCAGGCTGCACGTTTTCTGAATGTCTCACGACCGTTCCTCGTGAAGCTGCTCGACGAGGGACAGATCTCCCATCGCAAGGTCGGCACGCATCGCCGCGTGCGGCTGGAGGATCTTCTCTCCTATCGTGAGAAAACCGCCGCCTCGGCTGAAAAGGCCAAGGAAGAGCTCGCCAAGATCAGTCAGGAACTCGACATGGGGTATTAAGTGCCGGGTTTCACTGCGCTCCTCGACGCCTGCGTGCTCTATCCGGCACCCGTTCGCGATCTCCTCATCGAGACTGCGAACACCCACGTCTATCGGGCAAGATGGAGCGACCACATCCACGAGGAATGGATCGCCAATGTCCTCAAGCACAATCCGAAGGCAACACCCGAGGCTCTTTCCCGCACGCGAGCGCTCATGAATGAGGCGGTTCCGGACGCACTTGTCCGCGGATACGAGCCACTCATCGAGTCGATTGTCCTGCCTGATCCAAGAGACCGGCACGTTCTCGCGGCTGCCATCGTGGGCCGCGCCGACGTTATCGTCACGGCAAACCTCAAGCATTTTCCGCCGGAAGCTCTCGCCCCGTACGGCATGGAGGCACAGCATCCCGATGAGTTCCTGATGCATCAGCGCGACCTCAACCACGAGCGCTTCATTCAGTGCGTCAAGCGCATCCGCGGCCGGCTCGCCAATCCGCCAAGAACACCGGAGGAGTACACCGAAAGCCTCCGCAAGTGTCAGCTTGTCCTCGTGGCCGATGCCGTCGAAAGTGTCCGCGGTCTGATCTGACCAGGCGGCACGGACAGCCCCCATTATTCCCACAATTTATATTATCACTGCGCAGATTCTTATGCAGAAACAAGGCCTTAATAGCCGCGGTGATTACATAACGTTGCTCACGTGGTCCGTGGCTTCAAACGCATCTTAGATATCGGACAAGACACCTCCTATCCGGCAGCCGTGGTCGATATCCTGGTCGATATCCGCATCGAACTTATTGATTGGACATGCAATTATTATCGACCGCATCCACGGGTGCGTCCGATATAATTGGGCGAAAGACTGGAAACCCCCTTGAGGCACCCCTCTACTCAGGCAGCGCCGCGGCGGTTCACCTCCCCACCGGCAGCGACGGATCCTAGCCAACCCCTCGCGCCAGCCGCCCCGTCCTCGACCTTTGCTCCCGCCGGGATGGTGCCAAACCCCGCGTTCTCCTTCGTCTCCACAGAGCGGACCCGCCGGGTGGTCTCTCATCATGCCGACGGTGCGCCGGTGCGCGGTCGCTGCAAGGGCTTCTCGCCCTCGGCTTACGGCTCCGCCGGCCGCCTCGCCCCTTCCTGGATCAGTGCGGGGCTCGGTTCCGCGCCCGCTAAGGCCCCGTCGCCTTCGTCCGGCATCGAGACCGCCAATTCCGGCGGGCTCGGGCAACGAAGGAGACTTCTCATGACCGACACCATAACCGTCCCGCTCAACAAGCTCGCGCCGTGGTCCGGCAACGTCCGGCGTACCGGCGTTCATGATGGCATCGACGAGCTCGCCGCCTCGATCGCCGCCCATGGACTCCTGCAATCCCTTGTCGTCCGCGAAGGCAAGCGCGGCAAATACCAGATCATCGCCGGGCAGCGTCGATACCTCGCGCTTCAGGCCCTTGCGAAGACTGGCACCATCGCCAGGGACTACCCTGTGGCGTGCATTCTGGCCACCGACACCATCGATGCGACCGAGCTTAGTCTCGCCGAGAATGTCGTTCGCGCGCCGATGCATCCCGCCGATCAGTTCGAGGCGTTCCGCTCCCTTATCGACGACGGCGCCAGTATTGCCGATGTCGCCGCCCGCTTCGGCGTGACGGAGGTTACCGTTACCAGGCGCATGAAGCTCGGACGGCTCTCTCCGGTCATCCTCGAGGCCTATCGCAACGGCGATATCGACCTCGAAGAGGCGCAAGCCTTTGCCATCACCGACGACCAGGAGGCGCAGGAGCGTGTGCTGCAATCGCTCAGCTCATGGAACCGGCAGCCTCACATCATCCGTCGCGCGCTGACCGAGCATGAGGTCGAGACCTCCGACAAGCGCGTGCGCTTCGTCGGCATCGACGCTTATCGTGAAGCGGGCGGCGTCATCCGTCAGGACCTCTTCAGCGAAAGCGATACGGGCTACATCGTCGACGTCGCGCTCCTCGACCGTCTCGTGGCCGAGAAGCTCAAAGCCGTCGCGGCCGAGGTTGCCGCCGAAGGCTGGCACTGGGTCGAGACCGTACCCGAGATCGCCTACGGTGCCCTCTCGGACTTCTCACGCCGGTTTCCCGACCACGTCGACCTGCCGGATGACGAACAGGCCGAGCTCGACGCCCTCTCGCAGGAGTATGACAGCCTCGTCGACAGCGACGACGATAATGCCGAGCGTCTCGCCGAGATCGAGGCCCGCATGGACGCCCTCACCGCCAAGACCGAGGTCTGGTCCGCCGACGCGCTCGCCGTGGCGGGCGCGCTTGTGACCCTCGGTTATGACGGCGACGTGCGCGTCGAGCGCGGTCTCGTCCGCAAGGGCGACCTGCCGAAGGCGTCAAAGACCCAGCCCGAGGTGCAGGACGAAAACGTCGATGAGACCGAGACCCACGGTGGCGGCCTCTCGCCGCGGCTTGTGGAAGAGCTGACGGCCGAGAAATCCGCCGCGATCGGTGCCGAGCTGATGGCCCAGCCCGATATTGCGCTCGCGGCCGTCGTGCATGCCCTGGTCCTTGATGCCTTCTACCGCGGCCACATGTCGGAGAGCTGCCTCAAGCTCAGCGCACGCAGCGCGCATTTGAGCAGCGCCATCGCCAAGCCCGAGGGCTGCAAGGGCCTATCGGCGATCGAGCAGGAGCGCGAGCGCATCGGCGACCATCTGCCCGGCAATCCGGACGACCTCTGGGACTGGCTCCTTGCCCGTTCCCGCGAGGAGCTGCTTGATCTTCTAGCGGTCATTGCGGCGACGAGCGTCGATGCCGTACAGCGCAAATTGGATCGGTCTGACTCCTCTCGCCTTTCGCACGCGCAGGCCCTCGCCCGGGCATTGCAGCTCGAAATGGGCAACTGGTTCGAGCCTACGGCCGAGAACTACTTCGCCCGCGTGAGCCGCGCGCAGATTATCCAGGCCATTGATGAGGCACATGGGTCGCATGCACCTGCACTCGAAAAGCTCAAGAAGTCCGAGCTTGCCGTACGTGCCGAGCAACTGCTGGCAGGCACGGCCTGGCTGCCCGAGCCTATGCGCATCGCGATCAATGACCATACGCCCGCCAATGACGCGACCGACGCCTTAGCCGCCGAGTGAGCGGCCGCCGGCTGCGGTCATTCAGCAGCCGGCTTATTTATCGTCACTTCCTGGCGATGCGCCGTCGCGTCTTGTTGACCGGCCGCGGCAGACGCCGTGCCTCATCCTCGATGCGTTCGAGCTCGGCCAAGGCCTCACGCTCGGCTGCCTCGGCCTCAGCCTTCCGGCGCTGACGGTCGAACTCGTCGTAGCGCTCGTGCACGACCTGTTCCATGCGCGTATGCGAAACGCTTCCCGCGTCCTGCAGGACCGCCCGCTCGTTGAACGCCACGAAACGGTCCGTCTGGGCAACCCAGTCGTTCATGGTCGTCACCTGACGGTTCTTGGCGCGAAGCTCCGCGAATTCAAGGAATCCGGTGACGAGGCGATTGAGCGTATCGACCTCGTCGGCCGTCAGGTAGTTCTTCGAGATGGTGACATCGCCCTTGCGCACCCGATCGCCCTTCCAGCTTGTCAGAGCCATGTTGGACTTGTTCGCATCCGCGCGCGCAAGGATGAGCTCCGGCGCCGTCATTCCGGTCACGGCAAAAACGAGCTTGTTCTGGATGGTGGCGAAGAACGTCTGCGCGATCTTGCTCGTCTTGTCATAATCGCTGCTCGTCTGAGCGAACAGGTCGCGCACCTTCTGGTAAAAGCGCTTCTCCGAGGCCCGTATGTCGCGGATGCGCTCGAGCAGCTCATCGAAGTAATCCCAGGCCGGGTCCTTCAGGCGCTCGTCGTTCATGACGAAGCCCTTCACCAGGTACTCATTCAGCGTCTCGGTGGCCCATCGCCGGAACTGGGCGCCGCGCGGGCTTCGCACCCGGTAGCCAACCGCCAGTATCATCTTGAGATTGTAGAGCCTTACGGTCCTTCGGACCTGCCGCTTTCCCTCCTGACGAACCTGTAAGAATTGCTTACAAGTTCCTTCCTCGGTCAGCTCTCCCTCGTCGTAGACGCCCCGAATATGCTGGGTGATGTTCTGTGACGTGGTCTCAAATAGCGTTGCGATCTCGGCCTGCGTCAGCCAGACAGTCCCATCAACGAGGCGCAACTGCAGCTCATCCGCCCCGTCGTCGGTGCGGTAGATGATGACCTCGCCTTCGCCTTTGCCGTCCTCGCTCATGCACTGATCCTTTCAGCGCCGATTATGCCCGATTCGTGGGGCCGGCCGCCGTCCTGCCACGGTGGGTCTGTGCGGGTCGTCGTCGTTTCCCGCGTCACCTCTCCGGCCCGCCGGGCGGTCTCTCATCATGCCGACCGTGCGCCGGTGCGCGGTCGCTGCAAGGGCTTGCGCCCTCGGCCTCGGGCTGTGCCCGGGCCGCCTCGCCCACCCTTCATGCAAGCAGGGCTCGGTTCCGCGCCCGCCTGACCCCGTCGCCTTCGTCCGGCATCGAGACCGCCATCTGGGCGGGTCTCGTCACGACGAAGGAGACCGACATGCCCGCATCATCCAGGCCGCAAGCCGCACGCCGCGACATCCACGCCGAAATCACCGCGCGCCTCATCGCCGCCATCGAGGCCGATCCCGGTCGCCCGCAACTGCCGTGGCGCCGGTCGGCCGCTCCGCTCTTCATGCCGGAGAATGCGCTGACCCGGAAGCTCTACAACGGCATCAATGTCGTGAGCCTCTGGGTGTCCGCCGAGTGCCAGGGCTTCGCTGCGCCCATTTGGGCCACCTATCGCCAGTGGGCCGAGCTTGGCGCGCAAGTCCGCAAGGGCGAAAAGGCCACGCTCGTCGTCTTCTACAAGGAGTATGAGACCGAGCCTAATCCTGAGGACGATTCCGACGACGGAAAGCGTCGCGTTGCCCGTGCGTCCTACGTCTTCAATGCCGCCCAGGTCGATGGCTTCGCGCTGCCCGATGCGCCGCAGCCGCTTGGCCCCATTGAGCGCATTCTCGAGGCCGACCGCTTCTTTGCCTCGACCGGCGCTCGCGTCGCGCATGGCGGCGAGCGCGCCTTCTATCGTCCCTCGACTGACACCATCCACATGCCCGACGAAGGCCTCTTCTGCGGCACCGACACGATGACGCGCTCCGAAGCGTATTTCGCCGTACTCGGACACGAGTGCATTCACTGGTCGGGCGCGGAGCACCGTCTCAACCGGGCGTTCGGCAAACGCTTTGGCGATGCCGCCTATGCGGCCGAAGAGCTCGTCGCCGAGATCGGCTCAGCGTTTCTGTGCGCCGAGCTCGGCATCACTGAAGGCACACCGCGCCCCGATCATGCGCAGTATCTCGCGCAATGGCTCACGCTCATGACGTCCGACAGCCGCGCCATCTTCACCGCCGCCGCCCGGGCATCTGAGGCGGTGGCTTACCTCAAGGCCCTTCAGGCCTCGCCGTAGCGGGCTTTTCAGATGGGCTCCTCCATGGCTTCCCCCGATCATCCAGCCCGCTCGCAGGCGCTTGCATAAATGGTAACGTTTATGATACCATTCGATCATGGTAATCCGGGAGCATCAGACCGAGGACGGTGCGAGCGCCTTTACCGACTGGTTCGACGACCTCGATGCGCCGGCTGCCGCGAAGGTCACGACCGCGCTGATGCGTCTTGAGCAAGGCAACACCTCGAGCGTCAAAGGCGTCGGCTCCGGCGTCTTCGAGCTCAGGATCGACTTCGGACCGGGGTATCGCGTGCAAGGACGGTCCCGAGATCGTCATCCTCTTGGGCGGCGGCACGAAGAAGAAGCAACAACGCGACATCGCCGACGCTCAATCGCTCTGGAAGACCTACAAACGCCGCAAGAAAGGTGGTGCGTGACATGCCCCTCACCCGCTCATTCAAGGACACCGTCAAGGCCCGTGTCGAACGTGATCCCGCGTTCCGCAAGGCTCTTCTGACCGAAGGTATCGATGCCCTGCTGGCCGGAGACGTCGACACCGGCAAGGCCATTCTGCGCGACTATATCAATGCAACGATCGGATTCGAGAAGCTGGCCGAGCAGACGGGCACTCCGGCCAAGAGCCTCATGCGCATGATGGGGCCGCGTGGCAATCCCAATGCCCGCAATCTCTTCTCGGTCATTCACCGACTGCAGAGAGCTTCCGGCGTCAATCTGCGCGTTCGCCCGTCGCGATGACGGGACGGCTCACCATTCAGGCCAAGGACGTGCGATGACCAGGATGAGGGATCTTCACAAGACGTGGCTGCGGGACCCGGAATACCTGCGTGAATACCGGGCGCTCGAAGAGCAGTACGCCCTGGCCTCCGCCATGATCGAGGCGCGTGCGCGCGCAGGGCTCACGCAAGAGCAGCTGGCCGAACGGATGAAGACGTCGCAAAGTGCGATCGCACGCATGGAGAGCGGGCGCACGATCCCATCCGGCTCGACGCTCAAGCGCTTTGCCCGCGCCACGGGCACCCGCCTCAGAATCCGGTTCGAGCCCGACAAGACGGGCAATTGTGCCTGAGACTGCACTTAGCCCCGCGCTGTGACGGCGTCCAAGATCATCGACCATCCCTTCCCCAGCCGGCCCAAGTCGGCTTCTCCCATCATGCGCGGTTGTCTGCGCCCGGTTCTCCTCCTGTCGCCGCGCGCCCCTCGTACCCTGCCGCGCTTGTCGCATCGGGCGCCTTGCCGTCAATGGGCTGCCCGCGCCGGCCCTTTCGGGCCCGTGTTGCCCATGACGGCCGCGGCTCATGCCCGCTGCCTTTCGACGCTGCGTCCTCAAGGGACGCGCAACGACGAAAGGAGCATACCCATGGGTCTCGACATGTACGCATTCGCAACGAAGGAAAAGCCCGCCAGCCCAGTCGACTTCAAGGTCGAGGAGGCGCGCGAGCTCTACTACTGGCGCAAGCATCCGAACCTGCACGGCTGGATGCGGGATCTCTATTACGACAAAGGCGGCGCGGCCGAGAGCTTCAACTGCGTGCCCGTGGTCCTGACGGTTGAGGATCTCGACCGCCTGGAAGCCGCCATCCACGCACGCAGCCTGCCGGACACAAAAGGCTTCTTCTTCGGTGAGTCCGATGGCTCCGAGACG
The DNA here is from genome assembly GCA_023405815.1 of Pseudomonadota bacterium. Classification (GTDB taxonomy): domain Bacteria; phylum Pseudomonadota; class Alphaproteobacteria; order Rhizobiales; family Hyphomicrobiaceae; genus Hyphomicrobium_A. The sequence goes on from JAEXXM010000010.1 coordinate 121,917, forward strand.
CAGGATGATCTGGCCTTCATCGCCAAAGCGCGCGAGGCCATCGCCGCCGGTCTCACCGTCTATTACGATTCCTGGTGGTGAAGCTGCGTGTGGTCGGGGCGGCCAAGCCCCGACCAAACGCATGCTAGAACGGAATGAGCTTGTCGCGTCGCCAAAGCTCTGCGGTGGCGCGCTCCATCGTCCACCGCGCCGCCATCTGTTCGAGCGTCAGGTTTCGCAATGCCCCGTGCACGCGCCAGAACACCACGTAGCCTTCCGGCACCAGGAGCGTCACATCCGAGTACCCACGGCCGGTGTTCTCGCAATACCTCCGCTCGGACTCGATGACCCGGATCACTCTCAGCTCGGGGGCATAGGGCTGTGCCTCAGCAAGCATCGCTGCGAAGTCAGGTTGCGCGTGACGCAGGCGCAGCCTGACGGAAACCCAGACATCGTCCCTGTCATCGGGTGCTTCCCACGCCCGCCTCATCAGGCCTCCCGGTATCCGCGCTTCAAGCGCTCCAGGTGGTGCGCCCTCAGCAGGGCCGCCGCGTCGTCCTTCGTCGTGCACCAGTGCTCGCGGGACTGACCCTGTCGTCCGATGCGGCCCCATTCGCGCACCATCGCCCAATCCCCGAACAACGTCTCGACAATGGTCAGCCGATAATAACGGGCCATGTTCTTTGCGCGGTCAGTGCGTTCGAGGTAGATGCCGGTCTCCATTCCAGAATCGTAACGGAGCCCGACTCATCCGTTCAATGGATTTCTTGTCCCCTCGTCCCCCTCGCATTTGCCCGCTAGCGTTCCATGCCTAATGCCGGGGACCAGTTCGTCCGCGGCAGGAAGAGATCTGCGCGCAGGTGAGCCGCGAACGCAAGCACCGCGATCCCCAGCAAGAGCCCAGCCAGGCCCGCCAATGCTGTCGTCCTGGAGTACGCCCTCATGCGACGATCTCCCTTTCGCGGGACGCGATCGCCGCGCCGAAGTGTCGTCGCGCGAGCCCAATGTCGTCGCCGAGCTCGGTCTCATAGACGCGGATCGCCTGCCACTGCAGCGCGATGTCGGCAAGGGTCGCCGCCTTCGCGCGGAACACGCGCTCGACCGCCGCTACAGCCCGGATGCGTGCTTCCTGCTCCGCCACGACCTCGGGCCGATTGAAGTACCAGCCCATGCGGCGCTTCTCTCTGACATAGCGCGCGACGTAACCTGCCTTCACCTCGCCGAGCCGTGCTTGCGCCAGCTGCCACGCCGCGAGGTGTTTCCCCATCGTCTGCCGCATGCTCTCGAACTGCGGGCTCAGGCACGCACTCGCCGTCGCGCCGCTATCGCCACCCGGCCTGCCCATGACGGCCGCAGCCATTATGCCCGGCCACGCCACGGCGCCGACGACTGCCGTTACGAGCGCCATTGCTTCCCGCCTGCTCATCGCCGTCACGTCCGGCATCTCAGTCTCGCTCCTCTCGCACACCCCACGCATGGACGGATCGGACCATGGCGGAATTCCGGCTGCGCTCTTGCCGCTGCAATTCCAGTCGCACCGTGGAGTGGTCCCGCTTATTCTCGCCCTTCTTCACGAGGCCAGCCCAGGATCATCGCCGCTGTTCCTGAGATTGGCGCCCGGATCTCCGTTGCCGTCATGCGCCGTGGATGTCCAAGCACGGCCGGCGTCCCTCGATGATGGGTCCTTACCGCCGCCCGCTCGCTAACGGGTCAACAGGCTGCCCGATCCCTTCGCGCCCCGGGGGAAACCCGGGCGCTCCCGTGTGGCCTGTGTGACCCGCGAGCATGGTCGGCGGTTCTTGCGTCCCCATCGGGACGGGCGTGGTGCTTGTCCCACAACGACAACAACGGAAGATACCCATGAGCACCAAATCCAACGAGAACAAGCGGCCGACCCACGCCATCTGGCACGTCGACGGCGAAGGCGAGAAGGCGCGGTGGACGCGCATCGGCGCCGCCTGGCTGCACAAGGACAAGAAGGGCGCAGGCCTCAAATTCGATCTGTTCCCGACCTCGAGCTCCGGCCGTGTCGTGGTCCGCGAGATCGAAGAAAAGAACGACGCCGGCGATGACTTCAACGGCGCAGCGCACGGGGGCCAGCAATGACCCCCGCCCTCTTCAATCCCAACGCCGAGGACGCCTTCGAGCTGTTCATCGGCACCGCCATCGGCCGCGCCGAGGACCTTTACTATCTCGACGGCGAGACCGCATTCCGCGCCCGCTACGGCGAGATCGAGACCTTCGACAGCGAGCTTCTGGACATGGGAGGTCAGCGATGACCTCCCAGCAGCTCAGAGCCCGGTTCGACGAGGCCGTCTCGATCATCCGCGAGTGCGAGCGCCTGCTCGAGGATCCGGATGCGGCCGCACGCGGCTGGGACATCGTCTGCCTTCAGTTCCGGGTGCGCGGCTTCATGGACCTCTATCGCGACGCGTTGCGCGAGGAAGGCCCTGCATGACCGCCCCAAGCACCCTGCAACGCGCGCTCTGGGGCGAAGCCGCCCTGATCGCCTTCCGCCGCGCCACCGGTTGTGACTATGAGGACAGCCTCGGCGACCTCTTGTGCGACCTCATGCACTGGTCCGATGCCAGGGGCTTCGACTTCGAAGCCGCGCTCGAGCGCGCACGCGCCCACTACGAGGCGGAGGTGCGGCCATGACCTTCGCCACGCCCGCAGCCTGGAGCGCTTCCCGCAGCTTCGTGCCCCGCCGCCTGCCCAACGAGTTCTATCCGACGCCGCCCGAGGCCACACGCGCGCTGCTCTCGGTGGAGAGCTTCGACGGCCCCATCTGGGAGCCGGCCTGCGGCGACGGGCGCATCGCGCAGGTGCTCCTCGACCACGGGTATACGGTCGTCGCTACCGATCTGCACCCTTACGGGTACGGCGCTTCCGGCGTCGACTTCCTACGCGAAGCTGAGCCGCGCGCCCGGCACATCGTCACCAACCCGCCTTACGGCTCAGGCCTCGCCGACCGCTTCGTGCACAAGGCGCTCGCCTTCGCGCGCAAGACCGGCGGCACGGTTGCCATGCTGCTCAACATGGCCTCGCTCTGTCATCCCCGGCGCACCGAATGGTGGCGTCAGGCGCCGCCCGCCCGGCTCTACGCCATCGACGATATCGTGTGCTGGCCCGAGGACCGCTACGGCCCGCCACCCGCCTACTTTACCAAGCACCGCTATGTCTGGGCGGTCTGGACCCAGGACACGTCGCCACGACGGCCCCCGACCTTCTGGTGGCTCTCCGGCGCGGAGTTCCGGGCGCCGCACAAAACACTCACACGCGATCGATGCCATGAGAGGCGCTTCGCGTGACGACCAACTCCTTGCCTTCCGCCTCATGAGGTTACGAGACGAGATCGGCCCGGATCACGAAGCCGACGTCCTTGCCCGCGCGGATGTGCTCATCGAGGCTCTGCGCTGCGGCATCGGCGATGGTCTCGAACTCGTCCCAGGCCCCGCGCAGATTGCGCCCGTGCATGCCGATGAGAAGCCTGAGCGCATCGCCGATGAGCTCCCGGGCCAGGGAATGGCCGCAGACGGTGCGACCGTCCTCAAGGTAATGCACAGGATATGTCAGCTCGATGCGGCCACCCTCATCCGCCATCGCATCCTCCTTTAGTCAATGACTGCGTCCGGCAACGCCGATGCAAGCGCGCGCCGCGCCCGATGGGCACGCATCTCGGCGAGCGCGTTGTTGAGCTCAACGGCAACCTTGTGCGCCTCGACGGCCGTCAAGCGCGCCGCCACGTGCATGACATCGCCATTGCGCAGGTACGCCGCCACGATGTGCACCGGATGCCAGAGCGACTCGCGCGAGGCCAGAACCTCGAAGGAATTGATCTCGCTCTGGTGATAGGGCATTGCGCCATAGCCTCTGTGGCGCGTGAAGCCGTCCGGCGCGCGGTTCGAGCCATCGGCCATGAAGAAGAGGCTGCGCCACCGCATCGGCCGATCCCAGAGCTCGGCAAGGCAGACGTATTCCAGACCGATGAGAGCCGGAAGAATGAGCCAGTGGGGAAGGTCGGAAGCCCGATGCACGAAGCCGGTGCGCAGCACCACGAGTTGATGCTGAAGCTCGATCAAGCTCCACAGCATCAGCATGGGCAGGATGAGACCGCCCGCGACCGCAAGCAGGCTCCAGAGCCAGGCCCGGGTTTCTGTCCACAGGACGCCGACGCCGCCAAGCGTGCCGTCGGGCCGTTCCTCGCGCAGGACATGGCATTCAAAGCTCATGGACGGGGAGCCTTTGCATATAGATGGGCGGGCGGCCGGGCACGAGGACCAATTGCCGGCCGCATTCGCGCGAGAACCATCGGGTGATTTCGAAGGCGTCGAGCAACGGCACGCTTCTCAGATGCTCCCGCAGTCCCGTATCGCCGTGCGACATGGCCGCGCCCGACACGCGTACGTGCTGGCGCTCCATCACCTGCGTCGTGCCGAGCCGCTTGGCGAGATGCTCGGTCGTGGTCACGTCGGCATTGCCGAACGCCTGGATGACGCCGGCATTGCCAAGAAACGTCTCCCAGGATTTGGGGTAATGGGTCTGAAGCTGCGTGAGGTCCTGCAGCACGCTCCACAGCTTGACGCCGAAGCCCGCCATGAGTCCGGCCGCAGCTTCGATCGAGCGCATGTGGCCAAGAGAAGGAAACTCCTCGAGCATGAACCACGCCGGCAGCGACCCGCGCGGAATGGGATGGCGCTCCATTGCGGCCAATGCCTGCTGGATGACGAGTCGCAGCCAGCGGTAATGCGTGCCCATGCGCATGCCGGGCAGTACGAGATAGAGGCTCACCTTGCCTGTGCCGAGCTCCGATAGGCGAAAGTCCGAGCGGCTGGTAACGCCGACGACGTCGTCGAGCGGCGCCGTCTGCTCCTGTGCCGTCGAGAGGATGCCCTGCAGTTCGCGGCCGCCGGCTTCCTTCTTGCCCAGAAACGACGCGCCGATGTTGGCGACGATACCGTCGAAGGCGGTCGAGTTGGTCATGGCCTCGAACACGCCGTCCAGCTCGTCCGGCGTCGCGTTGAGGAGACGCCGCACCTCGCGCAACGTCGCATGTGACGTCGTCGAAAGCAGATGCAGGACATAGCCGCGGATGAGGTTCTTGGCGCTGTCGGTCCAGTGCGGGTCCCTGGGGTTGCCGATGATGAGGGCGTCCGCAAGCTGTGCGGCATCGGCCGCCACGTGGTTGGCTTTCCCGTGGCCGAGCTCGTCAAAGGGGTTGTGGGATGCGGACGCCATGCCCGTCTCGCCGAACGGGTCGAGCACATAGACGCGCTGCCCCAGACGCTGCCGATGCGGAGCCGTCGCGCGCGCCAGCTCGCCCTTCGGGTCCAGCACAATGACCGAGCCGGGATAGCGCCTGAGGTTGGGGATCAGCACCGTGGACGACTTGCCCGCGCGTGAGCCTGCGATGGTCACCACATGACGGTCATCGTCGCGGCCGATGAGACGTCCCTGCCACTGGCCAAGCAGCACCATGCCGGGCTTCCAGTCCCACGCCGGTCCCAGCTGCCAGGGATGCGCCCAGATCTGCGCGGGCGGCGTCTCGGGACGCCCATCGATCCCCGACCCTCGGGGCGGAAAGTCTGCGACCCCCATTGCGTGCTCCGACGTGAGTGGCACGCAATACGAGATGGAATGATTGCCGCTTTCTGCAGCGCGCGTCGAGTTAATGCGAAGGATGGCGATATGTAAACGCGCGGGCAAATTCACCGGTGCTGCGAAACGCACCGGCATGCGATGGCAGGTTCAATTCAAAATATTTCGCGACGCCCTATCGGCGAGTCCTGAAAGGCGCATTTCCATAGTGTGGCCGCGTTCGCACACAGGCCAGTCACATATCCTTTTGTTCGACCTTGAAAGCACCCATCCTTCCGCCCCGACCCGCGCATGCAACACGCCGTCCGTGCGCAGCATCGCGCCAAGGCCGTCAGCCGCAACGCGGGGACCGAGCCGCAGGGACCCGCGTGGCGCAAGCCACGCGGGTGGGCTTGAGGTCCGCCTTGCGCGATGCGAGCACGGCGGCAGTCTCCGTGTGGTCGGGGTGGACAACTCCTGATGCCCGCGAAATTTATTTCGGCGCTCATTCGCGCGACATGTTCCGCGACGTTATGCCAAACGCCGCAGAATTGCGGATGTTATGCCAAGTTCCATCTCTTGCCATTTATACGGCTCAATTCCAAAAACTTGGGAATAACCCAACAAAAGAAAATGAGCGCAGGAAGGGAGTGCACGTACCGTAAAGCAGAGGGGTAGCGAGATGTGGATTTGCTATCGATATCGTGCGCTGTCGCTTGATATCGATATCCAAATCCCTCTCGCCGGGGAAGGCGCTCCGCTTTCCCCTGGCCCCCATCCGGTCGGGGCGCATCCGCGCCCCGTATGCAACAGCAACGAGACCCGCGATGGGAAGGAAACGGACACATCACAAAGGCGCCCGCACCAGAATGGTCTGCATCCGGCTCACGGATGATGACTTCGCTCAGCGTTCGGCTCAGGCGCGCGAGCTGGGTCTGACTGTGTCGGGTCTGTGCGAGCGACTCGTGCGCGACGGCAGGATCGTCTCCGGCCCGCGGCCTGCCTACACCGTCATGGACCCCGCTCTCTTCAATGAGCTGCGGCGGATCGGCAACAACGCCAACCAGATCGCCCACGCGCTCAACAGCAACCTGCCGGCCGACACGCGGTTCGCCTGGAAGACCGCCCACGACCTGATCTCGGCTCTCTTGTCCGAAGAACTCGCCAAACAGAAGACCCAAGCCCTCAGAACGAGGACGATCGCCAATGATTCCCCGCCTCCACAAACGCGGGCAGAGTTTCAAAGGAGCGTGCGGCTATATCCTGCACGACGCCGGGACGACTTCCCGTAGCCGGGTCCTTTGGACAGAAACGCTGAACATCTTCTCGCACCCCGACGACGCGTGGTTCGAGATGTTCACCGTCGCCCGCGATCAGGCCATCATCAAGAGCCAGGCCGGCCATGACGCGCGCGGGCGCAAGAACACGAAGCCGGTGCTTCACTATTCGCTCTCCTGGGCGGCGAGCGACAATCCCTCCCCTGAGCACATGCGCGACACCGCGCTCTCGAGCCTCGAGGCCCTCGACCTTTTCGGCCATCAGGTGCTGATCGCCGCCCATGGCGACAAGGAGCATTTGCATGTGCACCTCGTGGTCAACACCATCCATCCCGATACCGGGCTCACCGCTCCCCTCAAGTACACGAAGGAGCGTCTCTCCCGATGGGCCGAAGCCTACGAGCGCGCGCACGGAGTCCATTGCGACGAGCGCATCCACAACAACGCCGAGCGCGACCGCATCAAGCGCGCAAGGAAGGCTGAAAAGCTGCTGACGGCCGCCGGCAAGGCACAAGGCGGTGCCGGGAAGACTCCCTATGTGCCGGTCAAGCACAGGGCCATCAACCGCACGCAGTGGTTCGCATGGAAGGAGCTCAAGGATCGGCAAACGCGGCTGCGGCACGAGCTGGTCCTCGCAGCCAGACCGCAGCGCAATGCCGCCTGGCAAAGCCACCGTCAGCAGCGCCGCGACTTCAAGGCCATGATGTCTGAGGCCCTCGGCCAGGCCTACGAGCATGTCGCGCGGCAGTTCCGGCCGCAGTGGCGCGAGCTCTACAGGGTCCAGAAGCGCGAGATCAAATACCTTGCCCGGGCCACGACCCTGGAGCGTGCCGTCTATGTGTTCGCTAACCGCGAACGCCTCGGCGCGGGCACGCCGCTCACCATGCGCCAGATGCGCCATGCGATCCGCCACACCGGCCAGCTGCTTCTTTATGTCGAGGACGTCCACCGCAATGAGCGCGGCCGGCTGGCTCAGGTGCAGCGCGCCGAGCTGCGTTATTTCAGCGACCGCATCCTCGCCGAGTACGGCCGCAAGTATGATGAGCTGCTCTCGCGGCAGTCCGACGCGCGCGAAGAGGCCGCGCGGGATCTCTATCTGCGCGTCCGCGGCGTCACCATCGCGGACGCCAAGGCGAGCCTCATCGAAGACCCTCCCCGCGCACAAAACATCCGGCGCCAGATGGAGGTCTGGCGCAGGCGCAATCCCCGTCAGGACTTCGGGCGGGAGACGTGAAGCAAATTTTTCGGGCGCATACCTCCAGATTCTGGGCCACGGGCCACCCTGTCGCCGTCTGCTGTGTGGCTCCTCTTTGCAGCGCTGCGAAAACTTGACATTTCATGATTTGTCATGATAGCGTTTATTTATGAGCACGAAGCAGCGCCAGAAGTTCGCGACGCAAGTTGATCCGGACCTTCTCGAGGCCGTCAGAGGAATCGCCAGAGAGGAAGGCCGTCAGGTGCAGACTCTCGTCGACGAAGCGCTCGCGGACCTTGTCGAGAAGCGCCGGCTCGGCAAACCGCGCAAGCATGTGATGGCAGCCTATCACGCGAGCCATCAGCGGTTCGGGAAGCTTTACAAGAAGCTCGCTGAATGACGACGGTCTATCTCACCGTCGCGGAAGTCCTTGCGATCCATGAGGATCAGATCTCGCGCTACGGGGGCGGTAAGGGCGTGCGCGACATGGGCCAACTCGAGGCTGCCCTCTTCCGCCCGCAGACGGGTTACTACGCCGACATCATCGCCGAGGCCGCGGCCCTCTGGGAAAGCCTCTCGCAGAACCATCCCTTCATCGACGGCAACAAGCGCACAGCCTTCGCCGTTGCCTTCACTTTTCTGGCGATCAACGGCATCAGCCTGACCGCGCACGAGGATGCGGTGATGGCGTTCCTGCTGCCGCTTTACGAATCCAACACGCCCTCGTTCGACTTGCTCGAGACTTGGCTCCGCGCCAACACCACCTCGCGCTAGTCAACAACAGTAAGTCGGCTTGCCCGCACCTCTTCGTCGAAATGGGCCTCCTGCCGTGGGAGGCCGTGAGGTTTAGCGCCCCGGGCGGGAGGTCCCCAGCACAGGCGGGCGAAGACCGTGGCGGATGGCATTTTTCATGCAGCCAAGGCGTTTGAAAGCATTTTTCATGGTCCGAGAAGGTTTTTCATGATACCGTGGCGTTCGAACATGGATTTCAGGAGCCAGAACGCTTTTTCATGGCCAAGGGCATGGGCAAAAGTTTTTCAGGACCGGTCACGGTTTTTCATGAGCGGCGCCTTCCGGAAAAGGCGACGCCGGCCGGCTATGCCGCTCTGATCGACGCCTACGGCCTCGCCGTCCCCATCCCCCTCACGCTCTCTGCCATCTCCGAGCGTCACCGGACCCTGGAGCGCGACGGATGGCGCCTCTTCACCCCGCGCCATGCGCCCGCCGCCACCCTCGAGGGACACCTGACCTTCGCCCTCAAGTACGAGGGCGTCGATCTCTGTGTCCTGAAGAAGCTGTTCCTCGCCACCGGACCTCAACCGATCGAGGCCCTGGTCAAGGCCAGGCCGACCGGCATCTATGCGCGGCGCATCTGGTTCCTCTACGAATGGCTCCTCGGCAAGCAGATCAGGTTGCCGGACTCGCGGAAGGTCAACTATGTCGACGCGCTCGATCCCAAGCAGCAGTGGGCAGGCACGGCGAAGGACTCACCGCGCCACCGCGTGCGCGACAACCTGCCCGGTACGCCGGCCTTCTGTCCCCTCGTGTTCCGCACGCCCGCGCTCGAAGAATTCGTGGGCATGGACCTGGCGGCACGCGCCCGTGCGGTTGCGGCGGACGTGCCGGCCGACCTCCTGGCCCGCACCGCCGCCTTCCTGCTGCTCAAGGACTCGCGCGCGAGCTACGTCATCGAGGGCGAAGACCCGCCCCAGGACCGCGTGCAGCGATGGGGGCGCGCCATCGGCCAGGCCGGGCGCAGGCCGCTCGACCTCGACGAGCTCCTGCGCCTGCAGCAGATCGTCATCGGCGACGACCGCTTCGTGAAGCTCGGCCTGCGCGACGAGGGCGGCTTCGTGGGCGAGCACGACCGCGAGTCCCGCGCGGCCGTACCGGACCATATCAGCGCCCGCCATCAGGACCTCCCTGACCTCATCGACGGCATGATCGCATTCGACCGCGACAAGTCTACAGCCCTCGATCCGGTGATCGCCGCCGCCGTCCTGGCCTTCGGGTTCGTCTTCGTGCACCCGTTCGAGGACGGCAACGGCCGCATCCATCGCTATCTCATCCACCATGTGCTGGCGGCGCGCGGCTTTAATCCACCCGGCATCGTGTTCCCGGTCTCGGCGACCATTCTCGAGCGCATCGACGAATACCGCCAGGTGCTCGAAATCCACTCGCGCCGCGTCCTGCCGCTGGTGAAATGGAAGCCGACGCAGGACGGCAACGTCGAGGTGCTCAATGACACAGGAGACTTCTACCGGTACTTCGACGCCACGCCCCAGGCGGAGTTCCTCTATGCCTGCGTGAAGAAGACGGCGCTCGAGGATTTGCCCGAGGAGGCCGACTACCTGCGCCGCTACGATGCCTTCAAGGCGCGCGTCGAAGCCATCGTCGAGATGCCGGACCGCACCATCGACCTCCTGTTCCGCATGCTCCGGCAGAACAAGGGCAAGCTTTCCAAACGCGCCCGCGAGAAGGAGTTCGCGCTCCTCACCACCGACGAGGCGCAACGCGTTGAGCAGGCCTACGAGGAAGCTTTCCTCGGTTAGGTGAAGGAGATGTCGATGAATTGCATGACGCGTCTGCGCTGATCCGCGCTGTACTTGTCGGTCCGCCCGAGTCTCGAAGCGGCTGGCGTGGCAAAGATCGCCCGCGATGATCAGCGCGCCTCCCTTGAGCGGGTGCCCGTGAAAGTCCTCAGCCTCGAGATGCAGATTGCTCAAGTCATGGCAGCGCGTCGCGTGTTCCCCGCATCGGGTGAGATCGCGACTGTGGGCCCGGGCTTTGGCCTTGTCGGCTAAGCCGCGTAACGTCTCGTGCTGCGCGCCTCTTCCCGTGCGGACAAGAATCCGGTCATGCCGTACGGCTCTTGAGAATAATGTTTGCGTTGAATCAAGGCCTTATATGCCTTTTGGAAGCGGACAATCTAGCGAGAATCTTGGTTTGCTCATCACCGCATTTGCTAAGTTCAGCTTAGCTAAATAGTCAATTGATAAACTGGAATTGAGTTCAGCATTGTGCTAATTTGCTAAGTATGTCTAAGCAAAAACGCCAAACGCTAAACTGGTTGGAGCACAACCTTCCTGAAGGCTTGGTGGTCGATTCCGCCTGGCTCAGCCGCCGCGGCTACTCAACCGCGCTGCGCAGCCAATACGTTGCCGCAGGCTGGCTAAACCAGCCGGCGAGACGCATCTATCAGCGCCGCCGTGGACACGTTACCTGGCAGCAGGCGGTCGTCTCGCTGCAAACGCTGCTTGCGCGCGATCTCGCGGTCGGCGGCCGCACCGCACTCGAGCTCCAGGGCTATGCCCATTATTTGCAGCAGGGCGCGCCGACCGTCTATCTCTACGGTCCGGAAAAGCCGCCGACCTGGCTCAAGGACCTTCCGACCGACGCCCGCTTCGTCTATCGCAACGACGGCAGGCTGTTTCACAAGCATCGCGTTTCGACGGCGCCGCACAGCCTGGAGGCCGGTTCCGCAATCGACAAGCAGCAAGCCGGCATGCTCGTTCAGCCCTGGGGGCCTTGGAACTGGCCGCTGGTGCTCTCGAGCCCGGAGCGCGCCATCCTCGAATTGCTCGACGAACTGCCCGATCACGAAAGCTTCCATCAGGCCGACTTGCTGATGGAGGGACTGAGCACGCTGGGGCCCCGCCGGCTCCAGACGCTCCTCGCCGACTGCAAGAGCGTGAAGGCAAAGCGTCTGTTCTTCTTCTTCGCCGATCGCCACAAGCATTCCTGGCTCCGGCATCTCGATCGCGACGCCGTCGATCTCGGCAAGGGCAAGCGCATGCTTGTCAAAGGGGGACGATTCGATCCCAAATACCTGATGACCGTCCCCGGGGATCTTGATGGCGTTCAATGATGTCTACCTGCGCCAGGTAAATCTGCTGCTTCGCGCCATTCCGTTCATCGCGCGCGAGGAGTCCTTCGCCCTCAAGGGCGGCACCGCCATCAACCTGTTCGTCCGGGATCTGCCGCGCCTCTCCGTCGACATCGACCTCACCTATCTGCCGGTCCTCAATCGCAGCCGCTCGCTTGGTGCCATCGACAAGGCGATGAAGCGCGTGGCCGAACGCGTCAAAAAAGGCATGCGCGGCGCGCGCATCACCACCTCGGCTACCGAAGGCGCGATCACCAAGCTGTTCATCCGCGAACAGGGCGTGCAGATCACCGTCGAGGTGACGCCGGTCCTGCGCGGCTGCGCCTACGAGCCCGGGCTCCGGAGCGTCAGCCCCGCGGTCGAGGATCGGTTCGGCTTCGCCGAGATCCAGGTGCTCTCCTTTCCCGATCTCTACGCTGGCAAGATCGTGGCCGCCCTCGACCGCCAGCACCCGCGCGACCTGTTCGATGTTCGCGCCCTTCTGGCTAATGAAGGCATCAGCGAGGAGCTCCGCGCCGCCTTCATTGTCTATCTCCTCAGCCATACACGGCCGATGGCGGAAGTCCTCGCCGCCAGGTCCAAGGACATCGCCTCGGCCTTCGCCAACAGCTTCGATGGCATGACTGAGGAGCCGGTTGCGTTCGAGGATCTGCTGCAAACGCGCACCGAGATCGTGGATGCCATCGTCGGCAACATGCCCGAGGCGCACCGCAGGTTCCTGATCAGCTTTGAAGCGGGCGAGCCCGACTGGTCGCTATTGCCGATACCCAAGGTCGACAGGCTGCCGGCCGTGAAGTGGCGGCAGCAGAACCTCGCCACGCTCACCAAGAACAGGCGCATCGAACTCGTCGCCGCGCTCGAATCGGTGCTCGGTCAGCAGCCGCGACCGGCGCAATGGACTCTGCTTCCGGAACCGAGTGCGCCGCCACGCAAGCGCAAGGGCGCGCGCAAGGCGCGCTCATAGTTGCGTCGCGCTTCTCCCGCTTGCCACTCGAACACCGCAGCACCTCGCATCACACACGCACACTGCATCGGTGTGTGCCCGGTGTGTGCCCGCGGGTTTCGAGAATTTGGGGCGACGACGTAAGTGCCTGACTTAATTGGTGGAGCCGAGGGGAATCGAACCCCTGACCTCTGCAGTGCGATTGCAGCGCTCTCCCATCTGAGCTACGGCCCCTTGAGGGTCGGCGCATTTACGGCAGCGTCCCGAATCTTGTCAAGAAATCGCGTCCGGGGGCCGGAAAGAAGCCGCGCATATGCTTGCAGGGCGCTGCCGTCAAAGGCTACACGTGGCCCCGAGCACCACCTGGAGCGGCACACGATGGTCCTGCTACGCCTGATCGACTTCCTGAGCTACCTCATCACCCTATACACCTACGTCGTCATCGCCAGCGTGATCCTCAGCTGGCTCATGGCCTTTGGGGTGGTGAACCCCTACAACCAGACGGTCCGGGCTATCTGGCAGGGGCTCAACGCGGTTACCGAGCCGCTCCTGCGCCCCATCCGCAACATGATGCCGAACCTCGGCGCCATCGACATCTCGCCCATCGTCCTGCTGCTCGCCTGCTTCTTCGTCCAGAGCGTCGTGCTGGGCTCCTTGAGAGACCTGGTCCTAGCCTCGGGATGACGGCCGCCGATCAACCATGGCGGGCGGGGCAAGGGTGCGTCATCGTGCGCGTGCGCGTCACCCCGAAATCGTCGATAGAAGGCATCGACGGCGTCATTCCGAGCGCGGAAGGGATGGCGCTTCAAGCCCGCGTGCGCGCGGTGCCGGCCGAGGGGGAGGCCAACGCGGCGGTGGAAAAGCTCATCG
>JAEXXM010000022.1 GCA_023405815.1 Pseudomonadota bacterium
CTCCTGAACGAGGCCCCCAGATGACGACAGCTGGAACCGTTGCGAGCCAAGTTCCCGCGCCGAAGACGACCGTCGGCGCCGCGCGCGACGCGGGCGCCAAGGGCGATGCCCCCACTGGCGGTGACGACGGCGAGTTCGCCGATGTATTGACGAAGCTGCAGGGCGAGGATGCGCCGAGGACGGGCGCCCTGCCGGATGGGCAGCAGCAAGCTAATGAGCCGCGCGGCGTTGACGATGGTACCGATATCGCGAGCATCGAGTCAGTGCTTGACAGTCTTAGCGGCGGTGATCGGCAGCCAGACGCGACACCGGGAAGCGCTCCGGCTGCCACTCCCATCAATGACATCATAGCCGCCGCTCTTGCGCCGGCCCAGCCGGCCCCCACACGCCAGCCGGAGCAGGGCGCGCCGACGCAGACCCAAACCCAAACCCAAACGCAGGGATCGCTGGCGGCTTCCAGGCCCGCGCCCGTCGATGAGACTGTGGGCAGCGCCTCGCCCAACCAGCCCGATGCGATGGTTGACAGCGCGCCGGCAGAGTTCACTGCGGCCGAGACAATCGCAGCGGCGACGGACCCGGCACTCGCGCGCGCCGGCGCTCGTGCGGCGAGCCCGGACAAGGGCAAGCCAGAGCGAAAGCCCTCTGCTGATCCGCTTGATGACTCCCGCTCGTCCGCAACCGTAGCGACCGCCATTCAGCCGCACGAGAATAAGGTCGAGGAATCGCCGCCCCCCACCGCCAACGTGGTTCGCCAGGAAGTTCACTTTGCGCCGGTCGCGTCGGCGCAGGCTCCTGCGGGGACGGCAGGAGGAGAGCCTGGCCAGGGCGCCGTTGCGCCGGAGGCGCTCGATGGTGATCCGACCAGCACCTCGTCGATCGACGCGATGTTGCCCTCGGCCGAGGACATGCAGTCCTCGGGCGCCCGCCCCGCACAGCAGATCGCCGAACGCATCCTCAGCGAGGCCGGCACGGCTCCGGAGTTCGCCGATCCCGCCGGCATCACCACCGGACAGCCCGGCATGAAGCCGGCGCTCAAGGTCCTGCATATCCAGTTGCAGCCCGCAGACATGGGCACCGTGACCGTTCGCATGGAGCTGAAGGACGCCGAGCTGAGCCTCCAGGTCGAGGCCGATCGCGCCGAGACGGTGAATATGATCCGCAACGACCAGGACACGCTGTCGAGCCTGTTGCGGTCGGCCGGCTACAACGTCGACTCAGGATCGGTCCGCGTGGTCGAGGTCGACCGCACGGCGGCATCGCAGCAATCGGGACAGAACGGCGCCCAGTCGAGCTTCCAATCTCCGTCCCAGTCGCAGTCTGGTGCGTCTGAGCGCCAGGGACACCAGCAGCGCGGCGGCGCCGATACGAACGGTGCCGAGGCGGCGCCGCAAATGACCCGGAACGATGCCTATGACACGAATGCTAATCGCGCTGGCCGCGGTCTGTATCTGTAGCCTCCCTTCCCGGGCCGAGCTCAATGTCTGCGAGCAGGAGCTCGTGCGCGCGGCCGCAACGCACAACGTGCCGCTCGGAATGCTCTACGCGATCGGGCTTTCAGAATCCGGCCGTGGCGGGCAGCTCCAGCCCTACGCGCTCAATATCGATGGCCGCGCGGCATACGACTTGAGCAAGCCTGAGGCTATGCGGGCCTTCCGCAAGGCTCAGCTCGGCGGTGCGAAGTTTATCGACATCGGCTGCATGCAGATCAACCATCGCTATCACTCCGAGCGGTTCGAGACTCTGGAGGACATGTTCGATCCGGCCAAGAATGTCGCCTATGCGGCGCGCTTCTTGAGCGAGCTCAAGGAGCGCGAGGGCACATGGACCAAGGCCATCGCCCGCTATCACGCCGGACCGAGCAATACGCCGGCGCAAAAGGCCTACGTCTGCCGCGTCATCGCCAACATGGTCGGCTCCGGATTTGGCGAGTGGACGAGCGACGCCCGGTCCTACTGCGGCCGATAGAACCTGTAGCTGCGTTGAAATGTCGAAGCGTTCGCAACTTCGAACACGCAAATGGTTTTGAACGATGGCTATGAAGACAGGATTGCTCGGTCCCTACCGCCTGACCTTCGACGGTATCAACGGTGCCGTAGCGCGCCGTTCGGCGGGGGTGTTCGCGCTGGGCAGCATGGACCCCGGCGGTAACTTCCGCGTCAAGCACGTTGGCAGGTCAGACGCCGACGTCCGCGGCCGGCTATGCGAGTGCATCGGCTCCGATGCAATGTTCAAGGTTGGATTTTTCGCCTCCGCCCAGGCGGCCTTCGAAAAGGAGTGCGAGCTGTTTCACGACTTCAGCCCGCCGGGCAACCGCATCCACCCGGCCCGCTCCAAGGGGACGAAATGGGCTTGTCCCCGCTGCCGGATCTACCACGCTAGCGGTTGAGCAGCTTCAGCATGTCGTCAAGCGCAGCCTGGTACCCGTGATGCCAGTATGCCTGCTCCGACGACCCGGCATCGAGATGCCGCTGCTCGAGGTCCGTAAGCTCGCCCTGCTGCAGCAGCCATTCGCGGATGTTATCTCGGCGCTCCACGAGCAACGCTAGGTTTCTCTCGGCAGACATCTGATTGAACCAACCCCGTTGAACGCGCCTGGTCACTTTTGGCCAGTTGGGTTGATCCTAGTTGGGATGTGTTGGAGTCCCCTCAAATCAATCGTTAGAATTGTTCAGTCTGCTATCGAACCATGCGGCGCTTCATCGCCCGGTCGATGAGCATGTTGGCTACCATCATTCGCCTCGTGGCATTCTCCCGCTCGTCGCTGCCGACGCGGTCGGGATGATTGGCGAGCGCAAATCCGCGCCGCAGCCGATTGAGCTCGCCCACCGTCATCCGCTCGGTTATGGAAAGCTCCGTGGCAATGGCCTGCGCATCGGTCGAGCGGAGCCTCGGCGACGCTTTGCGCGGCTTCTGATGCTCGAGGTAGGATTCGAGCAGCGCCGAGAACATCGACATGCGGAGCTCGCGGGCGATCTCGCCGATCTGCTCCAGGCGCGACGGGCGCACGGGACGCGCGCGCGCTCTCCCCATATCACGATCGAGGTCGATGCCCGCGGAGCGCGAGGCCTCCTCCAGGATTTCGGCGAAGCCGGCTTGCGATCTCGCGCCGCTCAGAAAAACTCGCATTCGTCGCCCCCCCCAGATGACGGCCGCGGCAGGGTCGGCTGCTTCAGCCGCTCACTAAGGGATGCAAGGCGCAGTTCGTCGCGCGCCCCGTTTGCATCGACCGCCCACTCGTCGGGAGTGGCGCTGGCGAGCGTCGTGAGGAACTCTGAGAGCGCGGCGAGGTTCTGCGTCACGTGGTCGATGCCCTGCAGGACATCGAAGCACTTTGCCGCCCGCAGCGAGTCTCTGACCCCTGGCAGCTCGACGATGTCGTGCAGCCGTTCGACATCCGCCGCCAGGTGGCCGAGCTCCTCGCCGACCACATTGAGCAGCGACGGAAGCGGAGTAAGGCTGGTGGCCGGGACGCGTTGAGGCTTACTCATGACTACAATCCGAACGGGTTTACGCCGGCCCCTGTCAAAACAGCTCGAGATCACCTTCCGGCAGCGGCTTGGCAGGTGCGACGGGCGCCGGAACGGTCGCGGCCTCGCCGATCATGATCTGCCGTGCGCGCCCGGTCACCGGCCAGTACTCGACACGGCGCCCGGACGACCCGCCGAGGCTGCGACCCACTATTCTTATGCCTTCATTCTTCAAGAAGCGTTCCGCGAAGCTCCCATTCATGGCGCCGACGTCGGAGCTCTTGAAGATTGTCCGCGCCCCGCCGAACAGCTTCGCTTCGAGCCGGCCTCTGTTGGCCCCGCGGCTCATGAGGCCGTTGACGAGCAACTCCATGAGATGGACGCCATATCGCTCGGCGTCTCGCGCAGCCGCCCGCTCCGCATCCCCCGGCAGGAGAAAGTGGTTCATTCCCCCGATGCGCGCTACGGGATCGCGCAAGCATGCAGCGACGCAAGAGCCCAGCACCGTCGTCATGACGAGATCGGGATCGTCAGAGACGAGGAACTGGCCCTCCATCACGTGCTTTCGCGTTCGCGTGGCGTGGGTCATTTGAGCTTGCCGACGACCGCCTCCAGCGCCGTCTTGAGCGCCGGAACCGTGAAGGGTTTGGTCAGGTAGTTGTTGATGCCGAACTGGATCGCCTTCTGCACGAGCTCCTTGTCGCCCTTGCCCGTCAGCATGATAAAAGGGGTCTTTTGCGTCGGGCCGTGCTGGCGGATGGCGCGCAGCAGGCCGAGCCCGTCGAGCTTGGGCATGTTGTAGTCCGAGATCACGATGTGCGTTGGCTGCGACATCACGTGCTTCAATCCCTGCTCACCGTCGGCAGCGAGGGCGATGTTCTTGATCCCGAGCTCCTCTAGACCATCCTTGACCAGCATGCGGCTGGTCGTCGTGTCGTCGACGATGAGAACCTTTAGCTGATCTGCGAGTGACATTGTTCTTCTCCTCTCTTAGCGGCCACGGAGATTGGTCATTACGAGGACCGCATTCGCGATCCGGTCCAGCGGTAGCTGCCGCTCCACTGCTCCAATCTCGAACGCCGCTCTGGGCATTCCATAGATAAGGCTCGACGCTTCGTCCTGGCCGATCGTCTTCGCGCCGGCTTGCCGCATGGCAAGCAGGCCCTGGGCGCCGTCGCGCCCCATTCCGGTGAGAATGACGCCGACGGCGTTCGACTTCGCGACCTGCGCCACGGAGTTGAACAGCACATCGACGGAAGGCGAGTGTCCGTTGACAGGGCCGCTGGCCCGCAGGCGGCAGCGCAGCCCATGATGATCGTCGATCTCGAGATGCTTGGGGCCGCCGGGCGCGATGTAGACGTTCCCGACCTCGATCGGAGTCCCATCGGTCGCTTCCGTGACCTTCGGCGCATTGAGTCGGTCGAGCCGCGCTGCGAGACTCGCCGTGAAGTCCGGCGGCATGTGCTGGACTATCAGCGTTGGCGGGCAGTTCTCCGGAAGCTGCGAGATGTAGGCCGATAGCGCTTCGACGCCGCCGGTCGACGAACCGATCGCCACGATACGGCCGTCGGGCTCGTATGTCGCGGCCATGGGGCGGCGCTGATCGCGCGGCTTGCCATCTCCGTTCGCCGATGAGCGTGAGCGCACGCGAGCGCCGGCCGCCGCCTTCACGATCCGTGGCAGCTCGGCGAACGGCTGGGTGTCGCCTGGTGCGGGCTTGGCGATGCAGTCGACGGCGCCGATCTGCATGGCCTCGATCGCAGTCTCCGTGCCCTGCCCGGTGAGGTTCGAAACCATGATGACCGGCGTCGGCCGCAGCCGCACGATCTTCTCCAGGAAGTCGAGGCCGTTCATTCCCGGCATCTCGACGTCGAGCGTGATCACGTCCGGATTGTGCGCCTTGATGGCATCGCGGGCAGTGAGCGGATTGCTCGCCGTGCCGACCACCTGGATCTCCGGATCGCGGCGTAGCGCGAGCGAGATCAGGCCGCGCATGGTGGCAGAGTCATCGACCACGAGAACACGAATGGGTGTCATGCCGTGGCCTCCTTGAGACGATAGGTCGTGATGGCCTCGTTCACGAAGAAGGGCGCCGCCTCTCCGAACACGCGCTCCGAATGGCCGATGTAGAGACGCGCGCCCGGAGCCATAAGCGGAACGAATCGCCGCCAGATGTCGACCTGTGTCTGCTCCTTGAAGTAGATGAGCGCGTTGCGGCAGAAGATGGCCTGGAAAGGTCCCCGCATCGGCCACTGCCCGATCAGGTTGAGCTTGCGGAACGCGACCATCCTGCGCAGTTCCTCTCCCGCGCGCCAGCTCTTGCCCTCTCTCGCATCGTCGTGCGGAACGAACCAGCGATGGCGGATATCCTTCGGCACGGCCTCCATGACGGATTCGCTGTAGACGCCAGCCGATCCCTTGCGCAGGACGTTCGGGTCGATGTCGGTCGCGAGCACGCGCACGTTGAGGTTGGCGGCATCGGGGATGACCGACAGGATCGACAGGGCGATGGAATAGGGCTCCTCGCCGCTCGAGCAGGCTGCCGACCAGATGCGCACGGGCGCGCCCGCTCGCGCCCGCGCCGCGAGCTGTGGGATGACATGCGCGCGCAAGTGCTCGAAGTGGTGCGGCTCGCGGAAGAACCGCGTGACGTTGGTCGTTAGGGCGGCAACCATCTGCTGGCGCTCCTCGCCTCCCGCGTCGCTTGCGAGATACTCGCAATAGCTGCGAAAGTCGTTGAGCTGCAGCGTGCGCAGCCGCTTGGCGAGACGCGAGTAGACGAGACTCGCCTTCGACTCGCCAAGGTCGATCCCGGCGTCGGCATAGGCGATGCCGGTGATCTGCTGGTAGTCGCCCTTGGTGAGCGGAAATTCGCCGTCGATGAGGGACTGCTCCCTCTTTCTGCCGGCACCCGCTAGCGCGGCGGTCATTGTGGATCTCCGCGTTCGCGCTCTGGCATGACGTTGTCGACCGACAGCAGGCTGATCATGCGTCCGTCAGTGGCCAGCAGCCCGCAAACGAAGCGCTTGGCCATCTCTGAGGCGACGTCTGGCGGCGGCAGGATCTCAGAATCCGTGACCGTCAGGATGTCGGATACGGCATCGACCAGGAGGCCGACGACCTGGCTGCCGACCTGCACGACGATGATGACATGGCGCCCCATTGCCTCTGTCGGAGGGAAGCCGAGACGCACCGCCAGATCCATGATCGGCAGCACCGCGCCGCGCAGATTGATGACGCCGCGCACGAACGACTGCGAGTGCGGCAGCACGGTCGCCGGCGTCCATCCGCGAATTTCCCGCACCGACATGACATCGATGCAGAATTCCTGCTCGCCGACCGCGAACGCGATGAGCTCGCGGGCGGCCCCTCCTCTCGGTTCGATCATGGCGGCGGCGCTCGAATTGTTCATGGGGTCTACCCTGCAAGTGCGAAAGTTGTTTCGGGGCTGAAGCTGCCGTTGCGCGACGCGGCTACGACGGCATCTACATCCACGATCAGAGCCACGCGGCCATCACCGAGAATCGTCGCGGCGGCGATTCCGGGAACACGTCCGTAGTTCTCTTCCAAGCTCTTGATGACGACCTGGCGCTGCCCCTGGATGGCATCGACGAGGAGCGCGCTCTGGCCGCCGCTGTCGGATTCGACCAGCAGCGCCACGCCCGCGCCTGGGTCGGCGGCGTTGCTGCGATAGCCGAGCTCGCGCCCGAGATCGACGACCGGCACGAAATTGTTGCGTAAGGCGATGACCCGCGAGTCGCCGCCGAACCCGTGCACGTCGCCGGGCTTCGGTTTCAGCGTCTCGATGATGGATGTCAGCGGCACGACCAGCGTCTGATCGCCCACCGTGACGACCATTCCATAGAGGACGGCCAGCGTCAGCGGCAGGCTGAGGGTAAAGGTCGACCCTTCGCCGGGGCGCGAGGAGATGGAGACGCGGCCGCCGAGCGCCTGAATCGACCGCTTGACGACATCCATGCCGACGCCGCGGCCCGATATGTCGGAGATGGTCGAGGCCGTGGAGAAGCCCGGCAGAAAGATCAGATTGTCGGTCTCTTCGTCGGTCAGCTGCGCATTTGGCGGGATTAGGCCCTTTTCCTCGGCGATCGCCTTGACGCGGGGCCGGTTGATGCCGGCGCCATCGTCGGCAATGTCGATCACGATGCGCCCCGAGCGGTGCGAGGCCGAAAGCCTGACGAGGCCCTCTTCACGCTTGCCGTTGGCGACGCGAACCTCGGGCTTCTCGAGACCGTGGTCGATCGCGTTGCGGATCATGTGGGTCAGCGGATCGGCAAGGCGCTCGATCACTGTCTTGTCGACTTCGGTGCCCTCGCCTTCGGTGACGAGGCGGACCTTCTTGGATGTCGCGGCTGCCACTTCGCGAACGAGCCGCGGCATCCTCTGGAACACTGACTTCACCGGCTGGGCGCGAATGGCCATCACGCCTTCTTGGATGTCGCGCGTCAGTTGTTCGAACTCGTCGAGCCCGGTCGCGAACTCGGAGGAGCGCGACAGCCCGGCCTCGGCCAGACGCTGAGACAGCATCGCCTGATTGATGACCAGCTCGCCGACGAGGTTCATCAGCCGGTCCACGCGATCGAGATCGACGCGGATCGTCTGTTGCGCCGCCTCGCCGCCGGCATTCTTGTCGCCCTTTGGCGAGTCGGGCCTTTGCGCGGCCAGCGCCGGTTCGCTCCGCGCAGCCGCTGGCTCCGCATCATGGAGGGCAGGCGCAATATCGGCCACGAACGGCTCCGGCTCCGGATGCGGCGCAGCCTCCGAAATTTCGGGGACGGATTCATCTCTGATCCGCTTCAGAAGCGCCTCGATGTCGTCATCGCCGCCTGCGGGCGCCGCTTCCACCGAATTGTTGACGATGGTGAGATCGCAGTCGGAATCGACGAACTCGAATACGGCCCGCACGTCGTCTTCGCTGCTGGCCGACTTGAGCTCGATCGACCACGTCAGATACGAGGCCTCGGGATCGAGGTCCGTCAATGTTGGAACGGCGGTCGTGTCGCAAGTGATCGCGGCCTCGCCGAGCCTGGCGAGCTCGCGCAGAAGCACTGCGGGCTCGTTAGCGCTGGCATAGAGGCTTGCGTGCGGTTTGAACGTGATGGAGTACTCGAACATCGCCGGCTCGGGCTCGGCCGCGATATCGTCGAAAATAGGCAGGGCGACCGCGACCGGCATGAAGCCGAGGTCGTCGACGCTTTCCTCCGGCTCACCATGACCGCCGGCGTCCGCGGCGGGGGCGCCGCTCAACGCGCTGAGCTCGCCGCTGGCTGTGCGGATGCGCGCCTCGTCGATGGCCCCGCCATCGCGTGCGATCCGCACGAGATCGGCGAGCACGTCGGCGGCCCGCAACAGAGTCTCGATGACCGGCGTCGCGGTCGAGAGCCGTCCCTTGCGCACCTCGTCGAGCACGGTCTCGAACACGTGAGCGAAGCGCACCAGGTCTTCCAGCGCGAAGGCGCCAGCGCCACCCTTGATGGAATGCACGGCCCGGAAGACTGCGTTGACGATCTCCGGATCGGAGCCCCCGCCCTGGATCTCGAGCAGTCCGGATTCCAGCTCGGCGAGCTGCTCCTCGCACTCCTGGAAGAATATCTGACGTAGCGAGTCCATTTCGCTCACGGCGATTAGTCCTTGACTGGATCAGCCCGAAACCCGGCGGATTGCGTCCACCAGCTTCACGGGATGGAATGGCTTGACGATCCATCCGGTGGCGCCGGCGTTGCGCGCGCGCGTCTTCTTCTCCGCGTCGCTCTCCGTCGTCAGCACCAGGATGGGAACCGCCCGGTGCGTGGCGTCGCGCCGGACGTGCTCGATGAAGCCGAAGCCATCGAGCCGAGGCATGTTGATGTCCGTGATGATGACGTCGGCCGGCTGGCTCTTGAGCACCTCGAGGCCATGAACGCCGTCCTCCGCCTGCAGCACGCAAAACCCGGCATCCTGGAGTGCCAGCAGAAGCATCTCGCGCATGGTGCGGGAGTCGTCGACTGTCAGTACCGTTTTGTTCATCACGCGCACTCCGGTCGTGCCATGTCTTGATCAAGGTTGATTCCGAGGAGCTCGGCGCCCTTCAGGAACTCTTCCGTGGGTTTCTCGACGCGCAGGCGCACGCCATCAGCCTTCCACGTCGCTTCGGCCGCAATGAGCACCTGTAGGCACTGCGCACCGACGCGGCGAACGGCGCTGGCATCGATGCAAAGATCGCTGCCGCGGCGTGAGAGGAGCGACTGGGCGAGAGGAGCTGCAGCAGTGAGGTCGAGGACCTCAGGGAGCTGCAGTGGCTTCTTCGCGCCCTTCCGCTCCCCGGCCTTAGAACTCTTCCCAGTCCTGCTCATTGGCGATTGCCTCCAGCTTCCGCACCGCAGAGGGCACGCCACGCATCGAGATGGTTTTCAGAGCAGGACGAGTCTTGGGCTGCGCCGCCGCGGGACGGCTCTCCCGGTGGGCGGGCTCCGCCGCGATCTCGTGACCCGTCTCGAAACGGCCGACCAGCTCCAGCAGCTTTTCGATCTCGCGAGCGAGGCCATGGCTGGCTGCCGTGGTCTCCTCGACGATCGCTGCGTTCTGCTGGGTGACCTGATCCATCTGGGAGACGCCGGTGTTGATCTCCTGCAGACCGACCGACTGCTCCTTCGCACCTGCGGCGATCTCGGAGACGATCGTATTGATCTCCGTGACCTCGGTCATGATGCGGTCGAGCGCGCGGCCCATCTGCCCGACGAGATCGACACCCTGCTCGACCTGCTTCGTGGAGGCGGAGATGAGACCCTTGATCTCCTTCGCGGCCTCGGCCGAGCGCTGTGCGAGGGCGCGCACCTCGGAGGCGACGACCGCAAACCCGCGGCCGGCTTCGCCAGCACGTGCAGCCTCGACGCCCGCGTTGAGCGCCAGAAGGTTGGTCTGGAAGGCGATCTCGTCGATCACGCCGATGATGTGGCTGATCTGCTGCGACGAGCGCTCGATGTCGCCCATGGCAGAGATGGCGTGCCGCACCACTTCGTCGCTCTTCTCCGCGTCGGACTTGGCGGAAGCGACGACTTCGCGAGCATGGCCGGCGCCGTCGGCCGTCTTCTTGACGGTCGCCGTGATCTCGTCGAGCGCCGCAGCGGTCTGCTCCAGGCTCGCCGCCTGCTGCGCCGTGCGCCGCGACTGATCGTCGGCCGCGGTGGAGATTTCGCTCGTCGCGAACCGGATGGCCTGCGTGCTGGTCGCGATCGTCACGAGCGCTTCCTGCAGGCTGGATGCCGTCGTGTTGAAATCGTGACGGATCTTCTCGTAATCTTCGGAGAACGGAGTGTTGAGCCGGAACGTGAGGTCGCCCTTCGACAGGCGCTCGAGAGCGTTCGAGAAGTCGCGCATGAAGGTGTTGTGCGCTTCGACGTAGAACTGGCTCTCGACCTCCGCCTTGCGACGCTGCTCCTCGCCGGCGACGCGGGCGGCCTCTGCCTCCTGCTCCAGCCGGTGCTTTTCGATTGCAGCCTGCTTGAAGGTCTCGACGGCCTGCGCCATCGAGCCGATCTCGTCCGTCCGGTTGATTGCCGGAACCTCGACGTTGTTGTTGCCGGCAGCGAGCTCGTTGACGGCGGTCGTGATCTGGCCAAGGGGGCGAGCGATCATCCGCGACAGCCACCAGCCCGACAGCAGCGCCATACCGATAGCCAGCAGGCTGCCAAGAACCTGGACGACGTGCGTCATGAAGAGAGCGGAGTTTCGCTCGGCGCGCTTCTCGTCAAGCCAGCTATTGGTCTTTTCCTCGGCCGATTTTGCCGCCACGCGGAAAGCTTCGAACGCCTCTGCGCCCGCCGCTGCGTTCTGGCTCTCGACTTGCCGACGCCAGGTCGCGGCAGCCGTCTGCATGCCGTCGAGGTCCACCGACACGGAGGCAAGCTCGGGGTTGGCTTTGATGACAGCACGCCCTTGCGCGATCAGTTCGGAAAAGCGCTGCGCGGCAGCCTGAGCCTCGCCATTTCCGATGGCGCGAGCATGATCCTCGTCATGCATCGCCGACGTTGCGCGAGAGATGGCCTTGTCGAGAGCCACACCGGAAGACACCTCTTCGGTGGCGCGGTCGATCGACAGGGAGGTGAAGAAGATAGCGGTCCCCGTGACAGCAAATACGACGAGAACACACGCAAGGCCCAACGCAAGTTTGCGTGAGACCTTCAAATTGGCGAGCACCATGTGCCAGCGGCCCCTTGTTCGCGGTTAGCGGACAACATACCGGGCTCGCACCGGCATGGCAGAGCAGCATCATGCTATTGGCGGCTCGTTGGCCATCCAATCTGCCATGCGCTGGACTATAGGAGGGTAATGCTAACAAGGGATTAGTCGATCGAATTGGCTTGACGATTCAACGTGGGCGCCGCGCTGGTGAGGGAGTGCACGCACTGCGCGTGTGGCGCTCTGCGCCATGAATGCGCGAACGCCCGCGCTGTGCAGCGCGGGCGCATTGAACTCGTCGCGACAGCGTCGTCAGCGATTGTGCGCGCAGTCGTTGAAGAGCTTCCACATCTGCGGAGTGCCGTCGTCCATCGCCCTCTTGAGGAGATAGTCGCAGTCGTTAGGGAGCTGCGAGCCCGAGTTGTTCGGCGGCGTCTGCAGGAGATCGTTGTAGTCCATGTTGATCCACGGCATCGCGCCGTTTACCCACGGATTGCGACGGCCTGGAACCGGTCCATAACCGCCGCCATTCGGGCCATAGCCGCCATTCGGAGGCCCGTAGTTGTGACTGCCCGGGCCCCAGCCGCCGCCGCCGCCGCCAGGTCCGAACCCGCCTTCGTGCCCGCCACCGCCGTAGCCGCCGCCATATCCGCCGCCTCCGGCACCACCGCCAAAGCCGCCACCAGGGCCACCGCCACCGCGCGCTTCCGCGACGGACATCATTGCCGACAAGCCGACGAGCACGCTCAGGCTCACGGCCAGCACCGGCTGCATCTTCCTCATGGTCCGTCCCTCCGCGGTCAGTTGTCGGCTAACCTGCCGACGCTGACCTACATTCGCCGAAAGCCATGAAAACTCGCTAAAATGTGTCCCTAACGCTTGAGCGGCGTTTGCTACCTTGCGTTAAGCGGGGAAGCTGCGGGCACGCGTCTGCACGCCCTCACGCGCGGTGGTAGGGATGGCCCGATAGGATCGTGGTGGCGCGATAGAGCTGCTCGATCAGCACCGCACGCGCCAGTCCGTGCGGTAGCGTCATCGGCCCCAGCGACAACTTGAGTGTGGCCGCCGATACAACTTCGGCGCCATGCCCGTCCGGTCCGCCGATGAGAAACGCCAACCCCTTGCAGCCGTCGTCCCGGCGTTGCGCGATCCAACTGGCAAATGCCGTGCTCGACAGTGCCTTGCCGTTCTCGTCGAGCACGACGAAATGGCTCGCCGCTCCGGCGGCCTTGATGAGGCGCGCAGCCTCCTCGGCCTTGCGCGCCTCGGCGCCTGAGGCGCGGCTTTCATTCAGCTCGGCGATTGATAGGGGACCAAGCGCGAGCGAGCGGCCGGCACCGTCGAAGCGCTTCGCGTAGCGCTCGCAGAGTTCGCGTTCGGCGTCCTTGAGGCGGCCGATTGCAGCAACGATGAAGCGCATGGCCGCCTATCCCGCCAAGCGCGCGCCGGCACAGTTGCTGATCGCGCCGTCGCGCCCTGAGGCGTTAGTGGGCCGTAGTCGGCTCACCCGGCCGGTCTGCCGACCACATCTTCTCGAGGTTATAGAACTCGCGAACCTCGTCGCGGAACACGTGCACGATAATGTCGCCGGTATCGATCAGGACCCAGTCGCATGCCTCCAGACCCTCGACGCGCACGCTACGAAGGCCTTTTTCCTTCAGTTTGCGGCTGATCTGCTCGGCGATGGCGCCAACGTGCCGGTCCGAGCGGCCAGTGGCGATGACCATGAAGTCGCCGATCGAGGTCTTTCCTGCCAGATCGATCGTCACGACGTTCTCGCCCTTGGCTTCGTCGAGCCAGTGGACGATCTCCTGGACCAGGGCAGCCGGCTTCCGTCCGTCTGACAAAAGCTCGGCACGAGGCGCGCCCCTGCGGGCACCCTCAAGTGCGGTTCGCATCGTGTGCTGGTTGTCCCTTCCTCATGCACCCCTTGGGGCCTGCGCCACGGTGCTTCGATCAATGCGGCACCCCGGCGCTCTTCTGCGGCGGACGATCGACGCCCGCCGCCAACGCAAAACATAAGGCCTAGGGGGGCTCTCCAGCAATAGTTAATGCGCGGCAAGCTTTTTCACATGCAACACGTGATTGTCAAAAACTGTACGTATTTCACCGCGTTAGAAGATCGGCGCCGCCGCCCGCAACGCCGTAGATGAGGCCTCTGAAAGCCGTGTGCTGAGGAACGTCCAGGCCGGCGCGCCCATGTTGGGAAGCCGCCGCGCCGCGTCCTCGGGAACCCGGAACCGGGCCAGCCGGGCCGCAGCCGGCGAGGAGAGCGCCCTGATCCGCCAGCCTGGCCGGTCGACGACGACGATCGGAACCAGGGCGGCAATGTCCTGCCAGC
Source organism: Pseudomonadota bacterium (assembly GCA_023405815.1). GTDB lineage: Bacteria > Pseudomonadota > Alphaproteobacteria > Rhizobiales > Hyphomicrobiaceae > Hyphomicrobium_A. The sequence continues at coordinate 13,984 of JAEXXM010000022.1, forward strand.
GCTGCCAGTGATGGAAGCTGGCGAGATTGTCCGCCCCCATCACCCAGACGAACCGGACGCCCGGCAAGCGCCGGGTCAGATAGCGAACGGTGGCGTACGTATACGGGCTCCCGAGCACGGCCTCGAAACCGGTCACCTTGATGCGCGGATCGCGCACCAGTTGCCGGCTCTCGGCCATGCGGTCCTCGAGCGATGGAAGCCCCGCACCGCTCTTCAGCGGATTGCCCGGCGTCACCATCCACCAGAGCTGATCGAGCTCGAGGCGACGAATGGCCGTCAGCGCGCAGACGACGTGCCCCTCGTGCGGCGGGTTGAACGTGCCGCCCATCAGTCCGACGCGCTGGCCGGCACGGACTGGAGGCAGCTTCACGCGATTGGGCGAATGGATATCAAGGGGCTCGTGCATCGGCTCGGCGATCGTGGGACCAGCATCGATTGTAGGCGCTCGCACCCTGATCAAAAGGAAATTTCCCTTGGGGTGCCATCCCCGCGCCAGACTTGCAGAGAAGCGGAACGCATACGACATGCAACTCTGGTAACGGGCCGGTTATGATTGCTCTGCCATTGCTGGTTGTGACCGGCCGGTGTTGTCGACCGACGGACGCCAGGAGGCGGAGTATGCGTAGACGGCAGTTCTTGACTTCGGCCGCATCGCTGGCGGGAGCCCTGACCGCCGCGCGCATCCCGGCGCAGGCGGCAGACGAAAGTGGCTCGCACGCCGTTCCTCATCTGCTCGAACGCTTCCTTGCATTGCCTGGCGCCAAGAGCGCGCAGGTCGATGTCGACGAGGCCAACGCGTGGCGCGTTACCTTTGAGCCCGACGCGGCTCTCTTCTGCGGTAGCTGCTTCAAGACTTTCGTGCTGGCCACCTATCTGCGCGAGGTGGAAGCAGGAATCCTCGATGAGCTGGAGCAGCTCGCACTCGATGATGGCGTGCGATCGCTCGTCAGCCCCGTGTTCGAGAATCTCACCGGCACCACGCAGGCACGCAGCGCGCTTGAGGCGATGATCGCCCACAGCGACAACACTGCGACCGACATGGCCATGAAGCGCGTCACGCCGAACAAGGTCCGCGCGCTCATCGCCGAAGCCGGGTTGACCAAAGCACGCATCCCGGATTCGACCCGCAGCTTCTTCTCCTATATTGCCGGCGCACCGCAAGGCGACGACCTCGGATGGAAGGGCGTCAAGGCCGTCGTCGACGCGGAGAAACCCGACACCTCCAAGTATCGCCCCGCGCTCAACGACGTCGATACCATGGCGGTGCCCGCATCCGAGTTCGTCGCCTACTACAAGCGCGCCTTGACGGGCGCATTCTTCAAAAAGCCCGAGACCCTCACCGAGTTCAAGCGCATCCAGGCGATGGCCGATGCGATCGCTCTCGTCGTGCCTCCCGATACGCCTGCCTTCATGAAGGGCGGATCGATCGACTGGAATGGCTTCCACTGTCTGGCGCTCGCCGGGCAGATGCTCGTGCGCGATGTCCCCGTCACGGCTGCCTTCATTCTCAACTGGAGCGACAGCGACGGTGATCCCGAGAAGATCGCCGCCGACTACAAGGATGCCGTCGGCGATGTCTTGAGCAAGGTCCACAAGCGATTGTCGGAGGTCCGTTCGTAGGTGCTCGCGAGCGAGAACATGTTGGCCCCGACCTTGCTTGCGCTGATGCTTTGCGCCGCGCCGGCCGGCCGTGTGCTCGCCGACAACGCCGAGGGCGCCATCCGCGCTACGCTCGAGCAATGGACCAAGGACTTCAACAACGGCAACGCCGATGCCGTTTGCAGGCTGTTCTCACCGGAGCTGCGCTATGATTTTCGCGGCTACCCCGAGCGCGGCTACGAGGACATATGCTCGCTGCTGCACCGCTCTTTGCGCGATCCGAGTAGGCGCTACGCCTACCGCCTCGATGTCCGCGAGATCATCGTCTCAGGTGATCTCGCAGTGGCGCGTCTAGCATGGACGCTGACGGTCACGTTGCCCAACGGCCAGGTCGTGACCTCCGTCGAGCCCGGCATGGACGTCTTGCGCAAGGGCGCTGACGGACAATGGAAAATCGTTCGCTACATCGCCTACGACGTGCCGGAGCGTCCGGCTCGCCAGGACGAATAGAAACTTGGGGTGGGACGTAAGCGTTGTTGTTGCTGTGGTCGTACAAGGAGGTGCTCCAATGAAGACCAGGCTGATAATCGTCGCGTCCGCATTGCTGCTTGCAGGCCCCGTCTTGGCCCAAGAGCCGCTAGAAAAATCCGGCACGGAACCGTCGACGACGCAGAATGCGCCGGCAACTACCCCGATGGCTCCAGAGCCGCTCGACAAGTCGGGCACGGAGCCTTCGACCCAGGCGGCGCCGGCAGGACCGACTGCAACCGAGCCGCTCGGCGAGGCAGGGATGGGCGCCGACAAGCAAGCGGCGACTCCCGCCCCCTCGGGCGAGATCGTGATCGGTGAGCTGCGTGAGAGCGAGGACGACAACAAGATGGTTGGCCCCCTAAATGCCAACGTCGCCCAGGTCGAGGAGATGGATGTCCTCGATGCCAGCGGCAAGAAGATCGCTGAGGTCGACTCCGTCCTCGAGGACAAGAACGGCGAGATCAAGGGCATCGCCATCGAGTATGGCGGGTTCCTTGGCTTCGGCGATAGGGACGCCGTCATCACCTTCGACAAGATTAAGCAGAAGAATGGCAACGTCGTCGTCGAGATGACCGAGGACGATCTTGCGAACCTCCCCGCGTGGCACGACTGACCGTAAACGCCAAACTGCGCGGCGTTGTCGCGCCGCGCAGTTAAGGGACCATCCCTCGTAAGACGATCTTAGCCATGACTGCATCTGGCTCATCTTTGAGCAGCTGCGCCTAAGGCCCGTGCAAGTGAATTCGCAATAGGCGATCCGGAACGCTCGCAGTATCAGTTCCGGGATATTCTCCCAAGAAGCCTGCCCAACAATTGCTCCATCCGAATGCGGACCAGTGGCCGGCGTTCTATGCAAGCAAGTGTTTGTTAGCCGCGTACAGGCACCGTGCCTGCCACGGGTCACAGCGGCGATGAAAATGTCTGGAATCTCCGATCAAGCGACGGCCGAGAAGCACGGCGAGGGCGCGCTTACGCTCGCGCGGCGCATGCTGAACAGAGCGGGAAAGCGTTGCTCCGAGGCTCTCGAGGCGTTCAACAGCAGCCGCATCAAGATCAAGAACGCGCGCGCCGTCGCCGACGCCGCGATCGCCAACGCCACGGCGGCGCATGAACGCCTGCGCGCGGCGCTTGAGATTCTGCCGCAGGGCATCGTGTTCCTCGACAATGAGGGGCGCTACATCCTTTGGAACCAGAAGTACGCTGACATCTACAAGCGCAGCGCCGATCTTTTCAAAGTCGGCGCTCGCCTGGAGGATACGCTGCGTATCGGCGTTGCCCGTGGTGACTATCCCGACGCGGTGGGCCGCGAGGAGGAGTGGATCCGCGATAGGCTAGAGCTCCTGTACAACCCGGGAAATCCGCACGAGCAGATACTCTCCGACGGCCGGTGCATCCTTATCGAGGAGCGCCGGACGAGCGACGGCGGCGTCATCGGCCTGCGCATGGACATCACGGCCTTGAAGCAGCGCGAGGCGTCGTTCCGGTTGTTGTTCGACGACAACCCGGTGCCGATGTTCGTCCTCGATCGCGAGAATCAGGCGTTCCTCGCCGCCAACGCCGCTGCACAGGCACACTATGGCTACTCGCGCACGCAGTTGCTGGCGATGAGACTGCACGACTTGCGCCTCGAGCATGACGAGCGCGTAGAGGGGGTCGCCAATCCGTTCGAGACCGAGATCGTCACCTCCAAGCACCGGACGAGCGACGGACGCCTCATCGAGGTGGTCGTCTTCTCTCGTCAGCTCGACTACGAGGGTGTGCCGGCGGTGCTCATCGCCGTGATCGACATCACCGAGCGCAAGCAGGCAGAAGCCCGCATCGCCTACATGGCGCACCACGACGCGCTGACTGAGCTCCCAAATCGCGTCCTCTTCCGCCAGCACATGGCCGAGGCATTGGCGCAGCGCGACCGCACCGGCGGATTCGTCGGCGCCCTGTGCGTCGATCTCGACAACTTCAAGCTGGTCAACGATACGCTTGGCCATCCGATCGGCGACCGGCTGCTGCAGGACGTTGCGCAGCGCATCAAGCGCGTGACGCGCCAGCGCGATATGGCAGCGCGGCTTGGCGGTGACGAGTTCGCCATTCTCGTGCCGGAAACGAAGTCGCCGCAGGAGCTCGCCGTTCTGGCGCAGCGTGTGATCGATACCGTGAGCGAGCCTTACATGATCGAAGGCCACGCGCTCACCGTTGGCGCCACCATCGGCATCGCCGTTGCGCCCACCGACGGCGAGGATGCCGACCGGCTCTTGCGTAATGCGGATCTCGCGCTCTATCGCGGCAAGTCCGACGGCAAATCGACCTTCCGCTTCTTCGAGCAGGAGATGGATGCGAAGGCGCAGGCGCGCCGTCAGCTCGAGACGGACTTGCGGTCCGCCATCGCCTCCGAGACCCTGGAGGTCCACTATCAGCCTCTCGTCGAGCTGGCGACCAGCGAGATGGTCGGCTTCGAGGCGCTGTTGCGCTGGCCGCATGCCTCCCGCGGATACATCCCGCCGGCAGAGTTCATCCCCCTCGCCGAGGAAACGGGCCTTATCACCGCGCTCGGCAACTTCGTGCTTCGCAGGGCCTGTTGCGACGCCGCGGAGTGGCCGCCGCACATCAAGCTCGCGGTCAACCTGTCGCCGATGCAGTTCCGCGTCGGCAACGTGTTCGCCACCGTGAAAGACGCGCTCAAGCTGTCGGGACTGGAGCCTGGACGGCTCGATCTGGAGATCACCGAGAGCGTCCTGCTCGACCGCACCGATCAGGTGATCGCGCATCTGCATGCCCTGCGCGCGCTGGGTGTGAAGATCTCGATGGACGATTTCGGCACCGGATATTCCTCGCTCAGCTACCTGCGCGCGTTCCCGTTCGATAAGATCAAGATCGATCGCTCCTTCGTGCGCGATTTGCCGAGCAACCGGCACACGCTGGCGATCGTGCGCGCGATCCTGGGTCTTGCCTCCGGCCTCGACATGAAGGTCGTCGCCGAGGGCATCGAGACGCAGTCCGATCTCGCCTGCCTCGCCGCCGAGGGCTGCAAGGAGGGGCAGGGTTTCTACTTCAGCGAGGCGCGCCCGCAGGCGGAGATCATCAAGCTCCTCGCCGATCAGCCGCAGCGCCAGGTCGCCTGAAGCCGGTGCGTGCTACTTGCGCTCGCGGGCGAGCAGCGCGCGCTTGCGCTCGACGCCCCATCGATATCCGGTGAGCTTGCCGTCGCTGCCGACGACGCGATGGCACGGCACGACGACCGCTACGGGATTGGCGCCGCAGGCCGCGCCGACGGCGCGCACCGCCTTCGGCTTGCCGATGCGGCATGCGATCTCGGCATAGGTTGCGGTCTCGCCCGCAGGGATGTCCCGCAGCGCGGCCCAGACGCGCTGTTGAAACGCCGTGCCCTTGATGTCTAGCGGAAGCGCCATCGCCTTCGCAGGCATCTCGACAGCGGCCACGACGTCGGCCAGAAGCCTTCCGAGGCCGCGCTTGGCATCGATGAGTTCCGCGCGTGGAAATCGCTCGGTGAGGGCTCGTTTCAGCGACGCTTCGTCGTCTCCGAGCAGGATCGCGCACACGCCGCTATCGGTAGCGCCTGCAAGCACGAGCCCGAGCGAGCACCGGGCCGTGGCATAGCGGATGCGCAAACCGGCGCCGCCTGAGCGGAACGCCCGCGGCTTCATCCCAAGCGCGCGTTCTGCACCGTCGTAGAAGCGTCCGGAGGAATTGAACCCCGCTGCGTAGATGGCTTCGGTCACGGACTGGCCTCCTTTCAGCGCGTCTCGGACGCGCTCGTTCCTTTGGGCGACCGCATAGGCCTTGGGTGTAAGGCCGGTCGCTGCCTTGAAGACGCGGTGGAAATGATGCGGGCTCAGTCCGGCGTGCCGCGCGAGCGTGTCGAGATCGGGCGGCGTCTCTGCGCTCTCGATCAGGCGACAGGCCGCCGCAACCCTATCGGCGTTTCCCTGTTGCGGACTGGCGTCCCGGGGCTTGCAGCGCTTGCAGGGACGAAAGCCCGCGGCCTCCGCGGCCGAGCACGTCGCATAGAAGCTCACGTTCTTGCGCAGTGGCTTGCGCGCCGGACACGATGGGCGGCAGTAGATGCCCGTCGTCTTGACTCCAAGCACGAAGGTGCCATCGGCGGATGCGTCACGCGCCAAGACTGCCGTCCAGCGCGCCTCGTCGCGCTGTTCGCTCTTCGCTATCTGCTTCGATCGGTGCATGCGGGGCTCGTCGTGTGATGCGTACCGGAACATAGCTCACCGATCGGCCCGCGCACCCCGTTCCTTGCGCTCGAATTTCCTGGCCGCCGTCACGGCGAGGGTGCGCCCCCCTCGGAAACGGCCCGAAGACTGGCAAGGCCCTTGTCCATTTCCTCGCCCAGCATCTTCTTGCCGTTGAACACGACGCAGATGGCCTTGGCGATATAGTTCTGCTCTCCGCTCATGCGCCACGTCACAAGCGTCTGATTGCCTTCGGGCTTGAGCTCGAACTTCGAGCTGCTCGTGTTCTCGAACGGCTTGGTGAAGTCGACCTTGATGTCGACGAGCCTGTCCGGCTGGCTGTCGACGATCGTCATGCGCCCCTCGCCGATCTTCTCGTTGCCCGACCAGGCGAAAACGGCATCCTTGCCCGCCGCAGGTCCCTCGAATGTCATCTTGGCGTTGGGATCGATCTTCGCCCACGGCGACCACGCATCCCATTTGTGCAGGTCGTTGACGTTCGCGAACACCGCCGAGGAAGGCGCGTTGATTGTCGCCTGCCGCTCGACGACGAGCTGGTCTGGCTGCAGCGCAACGTATCCGGCAAAGGCGGCGATGAGGATAACGACAACGGCAAGGATCTTCTTGAACATGGGTGCCTCCGGCACTTTGGGTCGGGCGCAGAGAGGCACCTCAATCGGGCGACATCACGGCCCCGCAGGCAAGCCGCTGACTTGCCTCAGCGAACGCGGCGCGACGTGGCCCGGTCCCACGCGTCCTGCTCCGCCTGTGTGCACCAGGGATTGCCGTAATAGCCGTACCGCCCGTTGAGGCGCGTGCAGTCTTTCAAGACCGGAGCCTGCTCCCACGTTGGTGGTGCGCTCCGGCGCTTTCCGGCTTCTGCAGGAGTGCCGAACGGGACCACACTCGTTAGGAGCAGAACGAACAACGGCAATAGACGCATCGGGGTCTCCTTTAGCTCACGTCGGCCGGATCTGGCCGTTCCCCCGCACCACGTATTTGAAGCTCGTCAATTGCTCGACGCCCACCGGCCCCCGCGCATGCAGCTTGCCCGTCGCGATGCCGATCTCGCCGCCGAAGCCGAACTCGCCGCCGTCGGCGAACTGCGTCGACGCGTTGTGCAGGACGATGGCGCTGTCGACCTCGCGTAGGAATCTCTCCGCCGTGTCATCGTTGGCGGTGATGATCGCATCGGTATGCTGCGTGCCATAGCGCGCGATGTGCGCAATGGCGCCATCGACCCCGTCGACCACCTTGGCCGATATGATCGCCTCGAGATATTCGGTCGCCCAGTCTGCGTCGCTGGCAGCTTTGACTTGCGCATCCGCCTTCTGCGTCGCGGCATCGCCGCGAACTTCGCATCCGGCGTCGATCAGCGCCTTGATGAGCGTCGGCATGAAATTGGCCGGCGCAGCCTTGTCGACCAGCAGCGTCTCGGTCGAGCCGCACACGCCGGTACGCCGCATCTTCGCGTTGAGGAGGACGCTCACCGCCATGTCGAGGTCGGCATCCTTGTCGACATAGGTGTGGCAGAGGCCCTCGAGGTGCGCAAACACCGGCACGCGGGCTTCCTGCTGCACACGCTCGACGAGGCTCTTGCCACCACGCGGCACGATCACGTCGATGGTGCCGCCGAGGCCAGCGAGCATGTGCCCCACCGCGGCACGGTCAGGCGTCGGCACGAGCTGGATCGCGGCTTCCGGCAGACCGACGCTCTTCAGTCCGGCGACCAGTGCGGCGTGAATGGAGAGCGCCGAGTTGAGGCTCTCAGATCCGGCACGTAGGATTGCCGCATTGCCGGCTTTGACGGCCAGCGCGCCGGCGTCGGCCGTCACGTTCGGCCGGCTCTCGAAAATGATGCCGATGACGCCTAAGGGCACGCGCACGCGCTGGAACTTGAGGCCGTTGGGGCGCGTCCATTCCGCCAGCACGGTGCCGACTGGATCGGCGAGCTCGGCGATCTCGTCGACGCCCTTGGCCATGCTCTCGATGCGCGCTTCGTTCAGCAGCAGCCGATCGATGAACGCAGCCGGGCGCCCGGCGGCTCGCGCCGCCGCCAGATCTTTCTCGTTGGCCGCAAGGATGGCCGGCGCCGCTTCTCGCAGCGCCTTCGCCGCGGCGTGCAGCGCTTCCGCCTTGGCGCCCGGACTGGCGAGCGACAACTGGTGAGCGGCCTCGCGTGCGCGCCGTCCAATGGCGAGCATCGCCTCTTCCGTAGAAGTCTCGATGCGCTCGGGCTTGTTCATGACTTCTGGCTCCGGTGCAGCGCCATGTCGTCGCGATGGATCAGCTCATCGCACCGCGACACCCCCAATATAGTGGCGATCTCCGCGCTTTTCTTGCCGATGATCCGTTCGGCGTCGGAACGGGCATAGGCGACGAGCCCGCGGCCCAGCTCTCGGCCATCCGGCGCCCGGATGATCACGGCGTCGCCACGGTCGAATTGGCCCTCGACGCGGGCAACGCCGGCCGGCAGCAGGCTCTTTCCCGCCGCCAGTGCCGTCACCGCGCCGGCATCGATATAGACGTACCCCTTCGGCTCGAGCTGGCCGGAGATCCAGCGCTTGCGCGCCGTGATCGGGTCGGAGTGGGCGAGGAACCAGGTGCAGGGCGCGCCCTCGCCGATCGAGCGCAGCGGGTTCATCACCTTGCCGCTGGCAATCACCATGTGCGTGCCGCCGCCGAGCGCGATCTTGCCGGCTTCCACCTTGGTTTTCATGCCGCCCTTCGACAGCTCGGTGCCAACGTCGCCGGCCATCGCCTCGATGTCGGGCGTGATGGCCGTGACGACGTCGAGACGCGTCGCATCTGCGTTCGAGTTTGGCGGCGCCGTATAGAGCCCGTCGATGTCGGACAGCAGCACCAGGCAGTCGGCCGATACCATCGACGCAACGCGCGCCGACAGCCGGTCGTTGTCGCCGTAGCGGATCTCCGCCGTCGCAACCGTGTCGTTCTCGTTGACCACCGGCACCGCCTTGAGGCTGAGCAGCGTCTCGATGGTATGTCGCGCGTTGAGGTAGCGGGTGCGCTCCTCCGTGTCGCCGAGTGTCAGCAGGATCTGCGCCGCGACGAGGCCGCGGGCGCCGAACATCTCCTGGTATGCGTGCGCGAGGCTGATCTGCCCAACCGCGGCCGCGGCCTGGCTCTGCTCCAGCTCCAGGGGCCCCTTCGGCAGCTTCAACGTATGCCGGCCGAGCGCGATAGCGCCTGACGAAACCAGCACCACCTGCTTTCCGGCCTTGTTGAGGCCAGAGACGTCATCGAGCAGCGAGGCGAGCCACTCCGCCTTGAGCGTGCCCGTCGCGCGGTCGGTCAGCAGCGCCGAGCCGATCTTGACGACGATGCGCTTCGCATTGGTCCACTCGGCGCGCACGGTGCTCTCGGGGGCGGATTTTGCTTCTGTTGTCATGGCTTGCGCTTCCGCGCCGGTTCTCGGATCGGGTTCAAGGCACGCCTGATAGCCCAGTCGCGCCAAAAGCGGTAGCCTCAGCCCAAAAAACAAGGGCCGAACGGCCCCTCAGCGTGGCACCGGCAAACAAGAAAGCCGCTCCGGGACGGGGCGGCGCATGCACGCTCGGGGGGAGGCCCAATGATGAGACTTCGGCGCAGGCTCGCTTACGCACTCCCGGGTGCGGTTCTCGCCATGATTTTCGGCACCGCTGCAATGGCCGGCACTGCCGCGACTGAAGCCGTGCGCCCGGATGTTGTTCTCAACGGCCACACCGCCGATCTCGCCAGCGCGGCATTCAGTCCCGACGGGACCAAGGTCGTCACCGCCTCGAGCGACCACACGGCGCGCATTTGGGATGCGAAAACGGGTGCCCAGCTCACCAGTCTCGAAGGTCATTCCGAGGCCGTCAGGAGCGCCGCCTTCAGCCCCGATGGCACAAGGGTCGTCACCGCCTCTCGCGATGGCAGTGCCCGCATTTGGAACGCCGACTCAGGCACGCTGCTGCAGACCCTGGCCGGCCACGCCGGCATGCTGGAGTACGCCGCATGGAGTCCGGATGGCATGCGCATCGTCACGGCATCGCGCGACAAGCGGGCTACCGTATGGGACGCCGCGACGGGCAAGGTCGTCGCCGAGCTGCTCGGCCACGCGAGCCCCGTCATGCGCGCGTCCTTTAGTCCCGACGGCAGCCGCGTGGTCACCGCCTCGACCGACAAGACGGCTCGCATCTGGGACGCTGCAACTGGCGCCCTAGTTACGACATTGCTGGGCCACCAGCGCATGGTGCTCGGAGCAGCATTCGATCCCAAGGGCGAGCGCGTCGCGACCGCGGGCAGCGACGAGACCGGCACCGTCTGGGATGCCAAGACGGGCGCACGTCTCGCGACGCTCATCGGCCACGAGCGCGGCGTCCTGCATATCGCGTTCAGCCCCGACGGCAGCCGCATCCTGACGACGTCCAGCGACCGCACGGCGCGCATCTGGGATGCGAGCAACGGAACCCTGCTGTTCACTCTCGGCGGTCACGGGCGACCCGTCATGAATGGCGCCTTCAGCCCCGACGGTCGCCTCGCAGCCACCGCCTCGCACGACAAGAACGCCCGCATCTGGGACGTGACGACGGGCAAGCTGCTCGCGACTCTGCCGACCGACGGCAGCGAGGTGCAGACCGTCGAATTCAGCCCCGACGGCAAGCGCATCGTCACCGCGTCATTCGACGGCGTCGCCCGCATCTGGGATATCTCGGCCTACCACCCGCACTGAAGCCGCCGGGCAGCAGACAGCGCCACGCTAATCACCCGCACGGCGCACTTCCAGCGCCAGCAGCGTCAGGCTGATGCCCTGCAGTAGCAGCGCCGCGCCGACGATGGTGCCGAGGGTCCAGCCGGCCGACGAGGGAAGGTCGAACAGGATCAGCAAGCCGGCGACGATCGAGATCACCGCCGAAAGGACGAGCCAGCGGCGGCTGCTTACGTCGCCGACGCCTCCGCCGACCATCAGCGAGGTGATGCCCTGCGCCACCAGCGTCGCGGCAACGACCATCGTCAGCGACACCAGCCCGAGCGTGGGATAGATGAAGATCAGGATACCGCCGACGATGAAGATCGCGCCGCCGAGGATCTGCCAGCTCGCGTGGCTCCAGTCGGCCGTCTTGATGCCGTGCATGAGCTGGATCACGCCGGCGGCCACCATCGCCGCCGCGATCCAGATCTCGGTCGTCAGCGACGCGGTGACGACACCCATCGGCGTCGTCAGGATGAGGAAGCCGAACAGCATGAGCACGATGCCGAGGGCGAGCAGCCAGCCCCAGCTCTGATGCAGCTTCGAGCGCAGTCCTTTGGTCTCGGTCATCGGCAGCCCCACGGCGGTACTTCTCGTGCCGCCGGAGTAGCACGCCATCTGCCTATTTTTTGCTAACCGGCAGAGCTGCGAGCACCTGCTTGGCGGCGGCGCCCCCACCGAGAATGGCGCCCGTGTAGCCGCCGCAACCTGCAAAGGACGATGCGAGAAACAGGCGTTCGATCGGCGTTCGCGGGGACCGGCCAGGGCCGCTCCAGATCGCGTTGGAGGGCGGCAGCGGCGCGAACCCGTAGACCGCGCCACCCGGCGTTCCGAGATAGCTGTTGATCGTGGCCGGGGTGCTGAACACCGACGCCACGACACTGTCTGCAAATCCAGGGTACGTGCGGTCGAGGGCTGCAATGAGCGCTGCTCGCCACAGCGCACGCTTCGCCTCGTAGGCGCCGTTGTCGAGGCCCTCCCAGTTCGCGAGCCGGTCGACGCCGACGACTGAAACGGGATAGGGCGGTCCGCCAAGTCCGCTGTCGACCGCCGCGTAGTTGACGACCGCGAGCGGCGGCATCGCTTCGCCTGGCGCCTCCGCCAGGATCGCCGCAGCGCGTCTATAGTCGCCGAGGGACTTCATCCATTCCGGCAGCAGCATAGTGGCATAGGAGCTGAGCCCGAGCCGCTGCGGTGGCTCCGACAGACCGATCGTCGCCGAGAACAGCGAGATGGATAGTGCCTGCGCAGCGTATGGTGCGCTGAAGCGCTTGCGTGCCTCCGCCGGAAGCATGTCTGCCATGACCGATGGCGCAGCGTTGCCGACGACCACCCTCGCACGCACCTCGACGCCCTCGCCGCCGTCCTTCGGTTCGTGCACGACGCCGGCCGGCAGCCCGTCCGCCCCCATGAGAATCTTGCTCACGCGCCGGCGCAGCAGCAGCTCGCCGCCCGCGGTCCTGAAGGCTTTCGCCAGCGCGTTGCTCAGGCGCTGGGAGCCACCTTGGATGTAGCGGCCGCCCGAGCCGATGTAGCCGCCCTGACCTACGGCGAACTGGATCCACCACAGCGCGTCCGGGTCGTCGTGCCAGTAGAGGAGGTTCGCTGCCAGCGCGCATTTGGCGCCCTCGTTGTCGCCGAACGCTTTCTGCAGCCGCTCTGAGATCGACCGGCGCCAGCCGCCAACCGCTGGCCCGAGTTTCAGCAGCGCCGACAGCGCCGCTAGCGGATCGTCGAGCGCGGCACGCCCCCGGCTCAGTGTGCCGAGCCCGGCAGAGATCTGTTCCATCTCGGAGAGGATGTCGGCGATGCCGGGCCTGAGCGCCGGAAAACGGTCGACGAGAGCCGCACGTGCATCGGCGAAGCCGTCGGGCAGCGTGAATGGAACACCGAGCGGCCCCCCGCGCACCTCGTAGACAGAACCCGTCGGCACCCAGACGACCTTGTCGAGGACGCCGATGTCCTTCAGCACGGCATGCTTCGGATCGGCCGGATCCTCCGGTCCTGACGTCTCGTGCAACGACGCCTCGATCACGAGATCGCCGGCCTTGTATGTCGATGCGGCGCCGCCGACCGAGTAGTTGCGCTCGATGAGCAGCGTCTTGCACCCCGCCTGCGCCAATTGCGCCGCTGCCGTCAGGCCTCCGAGGCCGGCGCCGATGATGATGACGTCGTATTGGCTGTTCATGCTTAATCGGCGCCCGATCCCCAACCGCGCCGCCAAACTAGTCGGTGGATCGATTGCCGTCGCGCAATTTGCTTCGTCGCCCGGCGCCCTGTTTCAACTTGCCACGGCTGTGCCGGCGCGGTGCGCGGCGATGAACGCGGCCACATCCGTAGCCCGCAACGGACGCGAGAAGAGGTAGCCCTGCAGCTGGTGGCAACCCGACGCCTGCAGCCACCGCCTCTGCTCCTCGGTCTCGACCCCCTCCGCGGTGATCGTCAGATCGAGGTCCTGCCCGAGCTTGATGATCGAGGCCAGTACCACCGAGCTCCCCATCGGATCGCCGGCGCCGTCGATGAAGCTGCGATCGATCTTCAGCTTGTCGAAGCCGAAGCGACGCAGGTACTGCAGGCTTGAATAGCCGGTGCCGAAATCGTCCAGAGCGATGCGAACGCCGAGCGCCTGCAGGCCGCGCATCTGCTCATTGGCACGCTTCTCGTCGGCCAGCAGCACACTTTCCGTGATTTCGATCTCGAGCCGCTCGGGCGGAAATTGGCTCCTTTTCAGCGCATCGCGCACCACCTCCACGACGTCGCCATGATGGATCTGTGACGCCGATACGTTCACGGCAACGGTAATGCCGGGCCATGCTTTGCTGTCCTCCACGGCGCGACGTAGCACCAGCTCGCCGATGTTCTGGATGAGGCCCGTTTCCTCGGCGAGAGGAATGAAGACCGCCGGCGAGATGACGCCCAAATCCGGTTCCGTCCACCGCGCCAGGGCCTCCAAGCCGACAACGCGCGTCCCGCTCGGGTCCATCAGCGGCTGATAGACGACGTCGATCGATCCGTCCGCAACCGAGGCACGCAACGCCGCCTCCAGCATCAATCGGTACGTGACCTCAGCATCCATCTCGGGGGCGAAGCCGATGGCCTCCTCCTCCGCATCCTCTTTGGCTTTGCGCATGGCGAGCTCCGCACGCCGCATAAGCTCGTCGCCCGTGTCGCCGTCGCGCGGGCCGATGGCATAGCCGACCGAGGCTGTGATGAAGACACGCGTTCCATTGTCGAGATCGAACGGTTCCGCGAGCGCAACGATCACATCGTTCGCCAATTCCGCGTCGCCGGCCCCGTCGAGGCCCGGCACGAGCATCACGAAGCTGTCACCATCTGGCCGGGTGATGACGCCGTGCTCGGGTGTCATTGCTTCCAGGCGCCGCGCCGAAGCTTTGAGCACCGCATCACCGACGACATTGCCGAACGCGTCATTGATCGCTTTGAAGTGGTCGATGTCGATCGACAGCACGGCCAGCGGGGCGCCTGTCTGCTTGGCGCGGCTCAGGAGCTGCCGGAAGACGTCGCGCAAGCCGACGCGATTGGGAAGTCCCGTCAGGGTATCGGTCCGAGCCGCGCGCGTCGCTTGCGCTTCGCTCTCGACGAGCCGTTTGACCTGCCGGCTTCCCCACTCGACCAGCAGGTAGGTGAGCGCTGCGATTGGGAGGAGGGCCAGGAGCAGGCCGGGTGCTATACGGCTCAGGAACTCCATTCCCGGGCGATTTTGCTGCCAGGTAAGCGCCGCCACGGGCAGGCCGCTGGACGATCGCACGACCTCGGCATCATACCCGACCGGTGCTTTGCCCTTCGTCCAGTGTAGATCCTGAAAGCCGAAGTCCGCGCCGATCTTGCGAACATCATACCGGTCGAGGTCGTTTGTCGTGACGAGAAGTGGCGGCTTGTCCGTGGCGGAGCGCGTCGACCCGTAATCTGGAACGATCGTCGAGACGATCACCGACGCCGGCCGGCCATCGATCGAGAGCACGTCGACGACGGAGCGATGTCGGACCGTGGTCCCATCCTGCAGGGCGATAGGTGTCTCGACCATTTGCCCTTCGGGAAGCACTGGACGCGATGCCCGGGCCGCACTTATCAGCTCCTCCACGCCGTGAGGCAGCGCCGCCTCCGCCGAGCCGGGCTGGCCCCCAACAGAACCGTATATGAGCTTGCCGTCACCGGAGAGAACGTAGACGCGGCCGTATCCGAGGACTTGGTTCAGATACCTGCCCAGATATTTGTCCATCCACGCCATGTCGTTGGCGAGCACGGCATCGTACGCATCGTCCCAAACCGTCATGAGCCGAAGCTCGCGTTCATGCACGAGGCCATCTTGATGGATGGCCTGCAAGATGGCGCTGCGCTGACTGTCGAGCGCAATCCTGTCGACCTCTCGCGCGCCGATGGCCATCGACGCAATCACGACAACGAGCGCCGCGGCCACGAGGACCACGATTGGAAGCGTCAGGAACGACGTGTTGCGTCGCTGCAGCAAGCCGAATTACCCGCCAAGGCGTCGATGAATCGGGGGATTCTAATCGCCGAGTGTTCGCGCAAGGCGCTGAACGAGCAGTAATTTCCTGCTAAATTTTACGTTTGAAGTGACCCGCTTGTTAACAAGCCGGCGATCTCGCCCCCAAACGGGACAGGCCCGGCCAATTTCGCGGTCCCCTGCGACTAAGGGCGCCAAGGAGCTTTCGGGGACTGCGCCACGGCACCTTCTTCTTTCGGCGTTCGGGCGATCTCCCGCACGAGCGCGAAGAGTGCTTCGCGAACACCCTCTCCGGAGACGGCCGAAAGCATGAGTGGCTTCTTCCGCGCAGCCTTCTTCAGCGCTTCCGCGCGTTCCTTGCGCGTGGTTTCATCCAAGGCGTCGCACTTCGACAGCGCGACGATTTCCTTCTTCTTGTCGAGGCCGGCCCCGTAGGCCTTCAGCTCCCTGCGCACGGTGCGATACGCCTCTGCGACGTCCACTTCCGTGGCATCGACGAGATGCAGCAGAACTTTGGTGCGCTCGACGTGGCCGAGGAAGCGCGTCCCGATGCCTGCGCCCTCGCTCGCACCTTCGATGAGACCGGGGATGTCGGCCAGCACGAAGTCGGTGTCGCCGGCGCGAACGACGCCGAGGTTGGGGTGCAATGTCGTGAACGGATAGGCGGCGATCTTCGGCTTCGCCGCGCTCACCGCTGCAAGGAACGTCGACTTTCCGGCGTTTGGCATGCCGACGATGCCGGCATCTGCGATCAGCTTCAGCCGCAGCCAGATCGTCAGCTCCTCGGCCGGTTGCCCGGGATTGACGCGCCGCGGCGCCTGGTTCGTCGAGCTCTTGAAATGCGCATTGCCGAAACCGCCGTTGCCGCCGCGCGCCAGCAGAGCACGCTGCCCCGGCTTTTCGAGGTCGGCGAGCAGCGTCTCCTGATCCTCGGCGAAGATCTGCGTCCCTGGTGGCACCTTGATGATGCAGTCCTCGCCGTTGGCCCCCGCGCGGTTTCTGCCCGCGCCGTTGCCGCCGCGCTTGGCTTTGAAGTGCTGCTGATAGCGATAGTCGATGAGCGTGTTGAGATTGTCCACGCACTCGGCCCACACGTCGCCGCCCTTGCCGCCGTCGCCGCCGTCCGGGCCGCCGAACTCGATGAACTTCTCGCGCCGGAAGCTTAAGCTGCCGTCGCCCCCGGCACCGGAGGCAATGTATATCTTCGCCTGATCGAGAAACTTCATCTCTTCCCGCTCCGCCACAGGCGCCCGAGCAAGGGGCGCCCGCGCGCATACCTTACCGTCGGAACCTCACTCTTGCGCGCCTCACACCACTGCGCGCTGTTTCCCACACGACGGAAGCCGAGCTTCCTGATGACGCGCGCCGACGCCGGGTTGTCGATGAAGTGCCCAGCCGTCAGCCGCTTGAAGCCGGCCTCGCCGAAGCAATGCTCGACCAGCGCGGATGCTGCCTCGGTCGCATAGCCGTTGCCCCACCATGGCTTGCCGATCCAATAGCCGATCTCGGCTTGGCTGGCGTCCCGCTCGATATAGCCGACGGCACCGATCAACTCGCCGTCGCGCTCGATCGCACGGACGAACTCGTCGCCGCCAATCGAGCCGATCCACTGATCCGCGTCGACAAGCGAATAGGGGTGCGGAATCCGCGCCGTCATGCGCGCGATGTCCCAGTCGCCGGCAAGCGCCGCAATGCGGCTCGCATCGCGCGTATCGATCAAACGGTATGTCAGTCGTGGCGAGCGCATATGCCCCGCGACCTGGTTGCTTGCTGCAATTTCAGATTGCCGTATGCCATGAAAAAGGGGGATGTCGCGACATCCCCCTTTCAAATCCTGAAGCTGGGCGATGCCGCTTATTCGGCTGCCGCCGTCTCGGCTTCGCGCACCGACACGTAGACCCGGCCGTTGCCCTTGGTCTTGAACTCGACCGCACCCTCGACGACGGCGAAGATGGTGTGGTCGGTGCCCATGCCGACGCCCGTACCCGGATGCCACTGCGTGCCGCGCTGGCGGACGAGGATGTTGCCGGGGATGACGTGCTCACCACCGAAGCGCTTCACGCCGAGGCGCTTTGAGTGTGAGTCGCGGCCGTTCTTGGTCGAGCCGCCTGCTTTCTTTTGTGCCATTGGTCAGTACCTCAGTTTGTGCCGGGCAGCCGCTTAGGCGCCAACGATGCTCTTGATGCGGACCTTGACGAGGTCCTGACGGTGACCGCGCTTGCGGCGCGAATTCTTGCGGCGGCGCTTCTTGAAGGCGATGACCTTCGGGCCGCGGGTGGCCTCGACGAACTCGGCGACGACCTTGGCGCCGGAGATGAAGGGGCTACCGATCTTGGGGTTATCGCCGCCGATCATAAGGACCTCGGCGAATTCGACCTTGGAGCCGGCTTCACCGGCGACTTTCTCGATGGTGATGACGTCGTCGGCAGCAACACGGTACTGCTTGCCGCCCGTCTTGATGACAGCGTACATGGCTATTCCTTCAATCTTTTCCGCGCCCTATGGCGCCGCAGACGAGCTGCGGACTTTATGAGATCGCCTCGAGCTAACGGGCGAACAGGCCTCGGGCAGCGCATTGCGCGCCCCGGTTGAGGGGGCGCGGGAAGGTCGGTTTATCGTCGAACCCCCTGAAATTGTCAATTGGGGCAGGAAACTTCCGTCGCCACCCGCCACCTGGCGCATCCCTATATAAGAAGGCGAGCCTAGCTCGCGGTTCGCGTGGAAGAATCGATGCTAAAGCCCCTACAACCCCTCGATGCAATCCCCGTCCATGACGTCGGCCCCCATTTCCCGCTCGAGACGCTGGAGCTCGAGGAGGCCCGCGCCCACGCGCTGATCGAGGGCGCTACCCGCGGAGTGCCCCACGCAGCCCTGAAGGCCCTCGATGCTGTCTCGCGCCGCTGGCTCGCCAAGCAGGACAGCGTCCACCTCGATGAGATCGACGCTATCTCCCGGCGGCTCGGGCGCCCCGGTGCCTACTTCCTCTCGGTCAACTACGAGTGGGGCTGCACCTGCCGCGTCGGTCCATCCCCGGATGGGAAAAGCGCGCGCCTCGTACGCGTGCTCGACTGGGTGACGCATGGCCTCGGCCGACATGTGATCGCGGCCCGTGTTGCCGGCGCGGCCGGGCCGTTCGTGACTCTGACATGGCCCGGCTACACCGGTATCCTGCAGGCCATGGCGCCGGGCCGCTTCTCGGCCGCGCTCAACCAGGCGCCCATGCGGCCGCGCGTCGGGCACTATCACATCGATTGGGCCATCAACCGTCACCGCGTCTGGCGCATGCAGCACATCACGGCAGCGCATTTGTTGCGCGAGGTGTTCGAGACCGCAGCCTCTTTCGCCGATGCCAAGCGCATCTTGACCGAACGCCCGATCTCAGCGCCGGCCATCTTCTCGCTGGCCGGCATCAAGCCGGGCGAGACGGCAGTGATCGAGCGCACCGAGACCGAAGCCCGCGTGCACGAGGGCGGCAACACCGTTGCCAATCATTGGCAGGCGCCAGGATGGCGGGGCCACACGCGCGGGCTCGACAGCGCCGGGCGCGCCTGTCAGATGCACTCCGTCCCGACGGAGTTCGATCCACGCTTCTCTTGGCTGACGCGTCCGATCCTCAATTGGAACACGCGCCTTGCCATGGTGGCCGACGCGTCCGAAGGACGTCTCCTCGCGCAAGGCTACGAGGTCGCGGGCCACACCGCCGCGCCGGCAACGGCGCCGCTCGACCTCATCGCCTGACAGCAGCACGGCTCCGCCTCACTTCTCCCTCCCCCCTTGCGGGGAGGGTTAGGGGAGGGGGGCCCCGACCTCAAAAGTGTTGCACCACCCCCACCCAGGCCCTCCCCCATCGAGGGGGAGGGTGAAGTGGTGGTTCGCCCTCTTAGCGCCCGAGAACTTCCTTCGTTACGTCGAGCGCGTGCCCGATCTCCTCCGGCGTGAACTCGCAGGTGAGGAAGAAGCGCAGCCGCGCCGCATTCACCGGCACGCCGGGTGCCATGATCAGCGAGGCATTGATTCCGCGCTCGAGCACGGCCGTGACGGCCTTGGCAGCCCTGGTCGTTGCGCCCACCATTATGGGCAGCATGCCGATGCCGATGGCGCGCCCGGTGTCGAGGCCGCGCGCCTTCGCCTCGCGCAAGAACAACGCGCCGTTGGCATGCAGCCGTGCGACGCGATGCGGCTCGCGCTTGATGACGCGCAGCGCGGCGAGCGCCGCCGCCGTCATGCTGGGCGGCAGTCCGACCGAGAACACGAAGCCCGGCGCCGAGTAGCGCAGTGCGTTGATCAGGTCATGGTTGCCGGCAATGTAGCCGCCGCACGCGGCATAGGCCTTGCTAAGCGTGCCCATCCAGATATCGACCTTGTCGCCCGGAATGCCGCAGTGCTCCGCGAGCCCCGCGCCGGTGCGTCCGAGAACGCCGCAGCCGTGCGCGTCGTCGACCATAAGCCAGGCGCCGTAGCGCTCCTTGAGCTCGATCACACGCCGAAGGTCGGGAATGTCGCCCTCAGTCGAATAGAGGCCCTCGATGACGACGAGCGCATTGCGGAACTTGGCCCGCTGCTCGCGCAGGATGGTCTCGAGCTGATCGAGCCTGTTGTGCTTGAACGTCATGGTCGTGGCGCCCGAGAGGCGCATGCCGACCACGGCGCTGTTGTGCACGAACTCGTCGTGCACGATGAGATCATCGCCGCTCATGATCGTGCCGATGGTCGACACGTTCGCCGCATGGCCGCTGACGAAGACGAGTGCCGCATCGACGCCGATCGTGTCGGCGATCTCCTGCTCCAGCTCGCGGTGCAGCGGCGTATCGCCCGACACCATCCGGCTCGCCGACACCGACGTGCCGTAGGCGTCTATGGCAGCCTTGGACGCCGCGATGAGGTCCGGATGCTGGCTGAGGCCCAGGTAGTCGCACCACGCGAAGTTGAGCACTGGCTTGCCGTCGATCAGCGTGTGACGCCCATTGGGCCCCTCCGTCGAGCGGAAGAACGGGTTCTTGATACCGAGCAGCGCGCCGAGGTTCTCGTGCTGCTTGATCGCCTTGTATTCGGGCAGCGACGAGAACGGGCTGGCGACCAGATCGCGGTCTAGCTTGGCGCGCAGCTTGTTCAGCATGATGTTCATTGCAACAACTCCTTGCAACGCGACGCGGCCGCCGCGCACTGGCTAGAATCTCGAGTACACACCAAGGTGGAAGTCGAAGCCGCCGGCGTCGTCCGGTGCTGGCGACGTGTCGGCGTCAGTTCCCATTGCGGCCGGCGCCACGCTATCGGCGAGGCCGGAAAGGTCCTCGCGGATGAGGCCACCGAAAGGGTGGCCTGGAAATGGAGCCTGCTGCTCTAAGGCCAGCGGCTCGTTGGATGCGCTCATGCGAACTCTCCTGCGCTCTTGCGCACGCACTACGCGGCGCCATTGAGGGAGAGTTTTAGAAAAATGCCGCCGCAGCGCTGTTCCGGCAGGAACAACCCCGCACTATTGTCATCCCGGGCAAAGCGAGCATCGCGAGCGACACCCGGGATGATAGCGGAGCGAGCGATCAGCTCGCCGGCCGTTCCTTGCCCGACCAGTCGATGTTGAGCGTGGCGAACATGACGACGGCCAGCATCGCGAAGCCTGCGACGGCGCCGGCGATGAGCGCGTAGTCCTCGAGCTGCAGGATCATGTACAGCAGCCCATAGAGAAGAAAGAACACCCCGGCCATGGCCAAGCCCTTGCCGAGACTCTTCTGCACCTTGGCGACGTAGAGCGATATCAATCCGCCCGTCGCGACCGCGGCGACGAGGTATGCCGACAAGAATCCGATCTGCTCCGAAAACGACAGCAGCAGGATGTAGAAGAAGGTCATCGCGAGGCCGACGAACAGGTACTGCACCGGATGCACCTGCCGGTCGGAGCCGATCTCCAGGAGGAAGACGGCCATGAACGCCGTGGCGAGGAACATCATCGCGTATTTCGTCGCGCGCGTGACGAGCTGGTAGAAATCGACGGGCACGAAAAAGCGCACGCCGAAAGCGTAGTTTTGCATGCGCTCCAGCGGCTGGTCGGCGAGGCTCCAGGATTGCGGCACGCTGCGCGCAAGATGCGGGATCTGCCAACGGGCGGAGAACGAGGCCGCCTCGATCACGCGATCGTTGGGCAGGAAGGCGCCCATGAAGCTCGGATCGCGCCAATCGGAGGTGATCTCGACGCTGGTCTGCCGCGCCACCGGGGCGAATGTCAGCTCCGAAGAGCCGTTGAGTGTCAGCGAGAATTTGAAGTTGAAGCCCTTGATTCCCGAGGCGGCGTCGGTGCCGGGCTGCGTCTCGAACAGCATCTTCGCCGGCGCGAGCCGTACGTGAATGCCGTTGCCTAGCGTTGCCGGCACGCCGATGCTCGGCTCGAACGCGAGCGTCTCTCCGCCGTCGATGTTGAGGGCCGCCGCCGTCTTGAGACCCGAGACGTCGCTGATAGCCACTGCCAGCACGGCGTCGCGCCAGCGCACCGATTGCGCGTCAGCGACCACGTCGGCGATGTTGGCCGCGGCAAAGCTGCCTTCGAAGTCGAGGAGGCCGGTATAGACGGCGACATCGTAGATCGAGCGGTGCAGAACCTTGGTCGTGGCGTTGCCGCTGATCTTCAGCGATTGCGGCAGGAACACCGCGCGCCTTTCCACGAGCTCTTCGACGCGCTTGTCGCCCTCGTTGGTGAACCGCTTGACCGTGTAAGGCACGATCAGCAGCGGCCCGTCGATGTACTGCGCCCCGCCCCACTCGCTGGCGACGCTCTGGCGTACCTCGGCTGCGCGGCCCTCGCGCTCGTTGACGAGCCCCCACACGAGGAGCAGCGGGATCGCCATGATCAGTATCAGGCCGCAGATCAGGAAGAACTTGAATGCCGGGCTGCCGAGCAGGCGCCGGATGGTCGCTGAAAGGCTTTCCACCGCAATACTCCACGCACGAGCAATATCGTGGCGGAGGGAACCGCACCGAGGTGGCGCGAACAAGTCAGCAAAAGGGCGGGAATTTCGGAATTTGCCGGAAGCAGCCCGCTTCAGGCGCTCGCGGCTCGCGCTTCCGGCACGTGCTCGTCGGTCCAGACCTTGAACGACTTCAAGGTGTGCGGTCCGAAACTGTTGATCAGCGGCACGTCCGTGGCATCGCGCCCGCGCGCCACGACGATACGTCCGATACGCGGCTTGTTGTGTCGCGCATCGAACGTGTACCAGCGGTTCTCCAGATACACCTCCGTCCAGGCGCTGAAGTCCATTGGCGCCTGGTCCGCCGGCACGCCGATATCGCCGAGATAGCCGTTGACGTAGCGCGCGGGAATGTTGAGGCAGCGGCAGAACGCGATCATCAGGTGCGCGAAGTCCCGGCACACGCCCTTCTTTTCTTCGAACGCTTCGAGCGCCGTGCGCGTCGAGCGCGCGTGCTTGTAGCCGAATGCCAGGTGGTTGTGCACATGGTCGCAAATGGCTTGCACCCGGGACCAGCCGGGCTTCATGTCGCCGAACAGATCCCATGCGACCTGGCTGAGGCGGTCCGTCTCGCAGTAGCGGCTGCCGATCAGGAACGACAGGATATGATGCGGCAACTGCTGCACCGGGACCTCGCGCGCATCGAGGTTGGCTTCATCGCGCTTGCCGCTGTCGACGATCGTCCCGTCGAGATGCAGCGTCACGTCGCCGGAAGGCGCCATGAGTCGCCTGCACTGGTTCCCGAAGCCGTCGAGATACGTCATAGACGGCGTCGCGGGATCAGCGCGGAAGGGGGCTTCGGACGTGATGTCCTGGCGACGCTCGGGATGGACGTCGAGCAGGCAGATGAGCGGTGTCGCCCGCGGAACTGTGATCGCGATCTCGAAGCCGTAGTTGATCAGCATGTCGGGAGTTCCTCTTAGCGAGGGCAACAACGCGCGCTTTGGAGCGCGGGTTCCTGCGCGAGGCAGCAATTGCGACGGACTAAGGCCGTGGTCGAGCGAGAAAATTCTAAGATCTACTGCGGGGAGCTTAGCACCGCATCGGTGGCTGAGACATCGCGAATAGCAGGCAATCTGCTGCCTGAAACGGCATCACTTCGACCGAAGACAAGGTTGACAGCGGGCGATATTCGTCGCAGATTTCTGTAATGACAGAAATAACAGTACAAAGAGACATCCTCCCGGGACCCGTCGAGCGCTTCGTCGTCCACTGGGGCGAGATGGGTTCCAACTGGGGCGTCAACCGCTCCGTCGCCCAGATTCACGCTCTGCTCTACCTCAGCGAGCAGCCGCTCTCCGCCGAGGAGATCGCCGAGCGCTTGGGGATGGCCCGCTCCAACGTGTCGACGAGCCTGCGCGAGTTACTTTCCTGGAACCTCATCCGCCGCGTGCACGCCATGGGCGACCGGCGCGACTTCTATGAAGCCGAGGCCGACGTCTTCGAGATGGTCCGGCGCATCGCCCTGGCGCGCAAGGCGCGCGAGATCGATCCGGCAATCGCCGTGCTGCGTTCTTGCCTCGCCGAGGCCAAGGGCGATGCGGCTGTGGCGCCCGGCGTGCGCAAGCGTCTCTCGGCGATGCTGGACTTCACCGAGACGGTCGATCGCAGCTTTGCCGAGATCATGCGTCTGCCGGCACCGACGCTGATGTCGCTCATCCGCATGGGCGGTGCCATCGCCCGTTTTGTCGGCAAGACCAGCCGCAAGGCGCCGCGCTCGACGCGGTCATGAAGGGGGAGAAACGCCGTGTCTGGATTGGACGCACGCAGTCTCGCGTTCGATGCTGCTCCTGAGCCCGATATCCGGCCGGCCCTGCCGATCGAGGATTTGCGCTTTCGCACGTTGCTCGGAGAGGACGCCTGGGCACGGCTGCCGGAGGCGGTGCAACGGCGCTTCTCCAAGCGTCTCGCCCCCGATGAGATCATTGTCTACCGCGGCGACGTCATCTCGACTGGGCTGTCACGCGCCGGGCGCGTGCTCTCCTTCCTGGCCCGCGCCATCGGTGCCCCCCTGCCGCTGACCGATGGTGCCACCGGGCCGGCCCTCGTCGTCGTCAGCGAGGATGCGCGCCTCGGGGGCCAGTGCTGGCTGCGGATATACAACCGTCCCGGACGCTTCCCGCAGGCGATCC
Organism: Pseudomonadota bacterium; assembly: GCA_023405815.1. Lineage (GTDB taxonomy): Bacteria > Pseudomonadota > Alphaproteobacteria > Rhizobiales > Hyphomicrobiaceae > Hyphomicrobium_A. Next base: position 38,619 of record JAEXXM010000022.1, read on the forward strand.
ACTCGGCCAAGCGCTTCCGCGGCCCGACCGGTCTTGAGGAATACGTCGGCTTCGGCATCGGCATGGCGTTGTGTGTCAGCGTCGAGGGCGGTGCCCTGATCTTCCGCTCCGCCGGCTATTTTCTGGCACTGGGAGCCATGCGCCTGCCGCTTCCCCGCGCTCTGCACCCCGGGCAGATGACGATCGAGCACCGCGATCTGGGGAGCGGCCGTTTCGCATTCTCCCTCGATCTCACGCATCGCTTGGCGGGAAAGCTCGTCAGCCAGCTTGCCCACTTCCGTGATCCGTGAGCGCCACTCGCGCGCCAAGATTGTCCCCGCTATGATCGTGCCATGACGCGCCGAACCGTACGTCTGATCTGGGTCCTGACGGGCCTTTGCCTCGTGGCTGGTGTCATTGCCAGCGCCGCCGTTTGGCTCGGCGCGCCCGATCAGCCCTGGCAATCGGCCGTGCAGGAGCTTTCCACCCTGCTCGACGTGCTGGCCTTGCTTCTCTGGATGGGCATCTTCGCCATCTACTGGGCTCGGCGCCGCCCGCGCCCCTGAGCGCGCCCCGAAACGCAGCGCGCCGGGACACCCCGCGGGCCCCGGCGCGCTTCTCAGGTCGCGATCCCGAGAGACGGGAGGATCGCGATGAATTCAGTCGACCGGAAAGGCCACCTGGTAGTCGACCATCTCGGGTTGACGCGCAGCGGGCGCCGACGCCTTCACCTGCGCCTCGTCCTGGGGCCGCGCGCGCACCTTCTGCGAGTAGTCGACCTCGCACAGCTCGAGGGTGCCGCTTTCCGGCTCTTCTGCCTCGCGCGAGCCCCAGATATACGGAGTAGCCGCCTCTGAGATCGCTTCGGGCGCGACGTCGACTTCCTCTACGAGGCAGCGAACGCGCAGGTCGTAGCGGATGCGCGAAACCTTCGTGCCGGTCTTTCGGGCTTCGCCCAGGACACGCTGGGTCTCGGCCCGGATCTGAGCCAGAGCTGCCCGTGCGGGAGCGCTCTTGCTCACGGCGTCCTTTTCATTGGCTGCGGCCGGAGCTTTGACCCCGCCCGCTGCATCGTCCATCACGGTCCATTGGAAACTGCCCGGCTCTGCCAAGCCGGGCTCGGTTGCACGCCACGCATTACCTGTCTGCGGCAATTCATCGGCACCGGCAGGAAGCGATGCCAGCAGAAATACAAAAGCGAGCCAAAACGCTTTCAATTTACCACCTCTTTACATGTGAGCGGCGACGTCCATTTGCTAGCATGGCAGCATCTGGGCAACCAACGCGCTGGCGTCTCTTTTGCACGCTATGCACATGGCGCTCGAAGCTGTGTACGCCATGCAGAATTGCTTTTCGCGTGGCATAGGCACCTAAAGGAGCGCGCTCGACGGCGAATAACAAATCACGTATTTGCAGTATGTTAACCAGCATCAGTTGAGATTTTTGCTGGGTTTATGTCGAGGGGAAGTCGATGACCGAGGCCATTAAGCTTGCTGCATCCGAATACGCTGCGGCATGTAGGGACAAGGTGGAAAGCGTCGCACGCGCCCACGACCGTCATTGGTGGGCGGGCGTCGGCCTATATCTTTGGTCGGCGTTTTTGTTCGGCAATGTCGTGGGCGAGGTTTGGCGGCTCGTGGGTACGCCGGTTCTTTGATGCCGAAAATGACCGCCTGATTAGGCAGTCAATGGAATTGCGCGGCGCCATTGATCGCCGCGCAAATTGCGCAATCTATAAAGTGCCGCTTTAAGGATGCGCCCCGAGGCGATGAGTAATCATGGCGATCTCGGTCAGCAGCGCCTGCAGGCGAGCCCGGTTGTCGAGATAGTCCTGCCGCCGCGCATCCCGTTCCGCGGCAGTCGGCTCGCGATCGAGAGCCTCGAAGCGGCGCAGAATGCCCTCGCACTGCCGCTCGACGACCGCCGCCTCGTCCTTGAGCCGCTCGCACGCCATCAGCCATTCGAGTGATTGCGTATCCAGCATCGGAAGCCCTCCACTCAATGCGATTGCGGCATTCTGGGGTCGCCGGGCTCGAGGCAGCCAGTTGCAGGTGCGTTTTATCCCCGCAATCCCCTGTTCCGGGAGGAACAGAACAAGGTCGCCAGCCATCCTAGAGAAGGCTGCCTGAACAGCGGGAGACTAGCGACATGATCGAGATCATCAGCCTTTTGACTGACACGGCCGGCTTCACAGTCGAAGTCCGCGACGGAGAAATCTATCTGACGCCAGGCCGGAAATAGGCACCCGGGCGCCGTTGCGGGCGGTCTCGTCCCGCGTAGAAAGCCGGCCTGGACAGCCTGCGGTGAGGTACCCTCGCCTTGAGGCTTGTCAGGTCCGAACGTTTCTCTTAAGAGCACCGTTCCGAACTTCCCGGGCCATGCGCGGCTGTCGAACGTTGGCAGCGCGGCTCGTCGTTGCGGGTTTGGAGAGGTGGCTGAGTGGCTGAAAGCACCGCACTCGAAATGCGGCATACTCGCAAGGGTATCGTGGGTTCAAATCCCACCCTCTCCGCCATCCTGCGTTGAGCGAAGCCCCGCTTCAAGGCAGGCAAATACCGCCAGCACGCCGAATTGGTCGCGACCGCCCCTCATTGCATGTGAACGTTCGTCGACAATAGACTGCTTGCGCGCGGCGCGGGTGGGCGCGCTCGAAGGGGCGGGGGAAGGGCAGCTTCATGGGGGCTGATGTGACAGCGGCCGACATGGCCGCGCGTGTGGCGTCACTTCCCATATGGTTTGGCCGCGTCGATCCCGAGCCGCTGACCGGCGGCATCACCAACCACAACTTCAGCGTCTATGACCGCGGTAGCCGGTACGTCGTGCGCGTCGGCGCCGATATCCCCGTGCACGGTGTCGTGCGCGCGAATGAGCTTGCCGCCAGCCGCGCCGCTTACCTGGCAGGTGTGAGTCCGCGCGTCGTGCACGCCGAGCCGGGCATTCTCGTTCTCGATTTCATCGGGGGGCGCACCTTCACGCCCGAGGACGTGCGCAATCCAGCCAATCTCCCCCGCCTGGTGGAGCTTGTGCGCCGTTGCCATCGGGAGATACCCAAGCACCTGCGCGGCCCCGGCTTCATGTTCTGGGTGTTCCATGTGCTGCGCGACTACGCCCACGCCCTCGCTGCCGGAAGCAGCCCGCACATGTGGCTCGTCCCAGATCTGATGCAGCGCGCAGAGCACCTCGAGGCCGCTGTCGGGCCGATCGACGTCGTCTTCGGCCACAACGACCTGCTCGCCGCCAACTTCATCGACGACGGTCAGCGGCTATGGCTCGTCGACTGGGACTACGCCGGCTTCAACTCGCCGTTGTTCGATCTTGGCGGTCTCGCCTCCAACAGCGAGCTTGCGCCGGCCGACGCCGAGCGCCTCTTCGAGCTCTACTTCGGTCAGGCAGTCGACGGTGGCCTGCGCCGCAGAGCCGCGGCCATGACCGCCGCCTCGCTGCTGCGCGAGACCATGTGGAGCATGGTCTCGGAAATCCATTCCAACGTCGCCTTCGACTACGCCGCCTACACCGCCGAAAACCTTCGGCGCTTCGAGACGGCCTACAGCGCATTCACCGCCATGGAGCAATCATGACCGACCTGCCTACCTCGGCCAAAGTGATCATCATCGGCGGAGGCATCGTCGGCTGCTCCGTGGCCTATCACCTTGCCAGACTCGGCATCACGGACGTGCTGCTGCTGGAGCGCGGCAAGCTGACGTCCGGCTCCACCTGGCACGCCGCGGGTCTCGTCGGCCAGCTTCGCACCAGCGCCGGCATCACCCAGCTTCTTGGCTATTCCGTCGATCTCTACGGCCGGCTGGAGAAGGAGACGGGCCTCGCCACCGGCTGGAAGCGCAACGGCGGCTTGCGCCTCGCCTGCAACGAGGAGCGCTGGACCGAGGTCAAGCGCCAGGCGACGACCGCCACCTCCTTCGGCCTGGAGATGCACCTGCTGACGCCATCCGAGGCTCAGAAGCTGTGGCCGCTCATGCAGGTCGACGACGTCGTCGGCGCCGCGTTTCTCCCCTCCGACGGACAGGCTTCGCCCTCCGACATCGCGATGTCGCTCGCCAAGGGCGCGCGCATGGGCGGCGTCACCATCGCCGAGGGTATTGGCGTCACCGGTATAGAGGTCGAGGGCGGGCGCGTGCGCGCGGTCGTGACCAGCAAGGGCCGCATCGCCTGCGACAAGCTCGTGATCTGCGCTGGCCAGTGGTCGCGCGAGCTGGGACGCATGGCCGGCGTCAACATCCCGCTCGTCTCGGTTCAGCACCAGTATCTCATCACCGACCGCATCGACGGCGTGACGCCGAACCTGCCGACCCTGCGCGACCCCGACCGCCTCACCTACTGGAAGGAGGAGGTCGGCGGCCTCGTCATGGGCGGCTACGAGCCCAACCCCATACCCTGGGCGGTCGATGGCCTGCCGAGCGATTTCGAGTTCCAGCTTCTTGAGAATGATCTCGCGCATTTCGAGCCGCTGCTTGAGCTCGCCGCCGGCCGCGTCCCGGCCATGGAGACCGCGGGCATCAAGCAGTTCCTTAACGGCCCGGAGAGCTTTACGCCCGACGGGAATTTCATTCTCGGCGAAGCGCCCGAAGTGCGCGGCATCTTCGTCGGCGCCGGCTTCAACGCCTTCGGCATCGCCGCGGGCGGCGGCGCCGGCATGGCGCTCGCCGAATGGGTCGCCAAGGGCTCCCCGCCCTTCGATCTCTGGCCGGTCGATATCCGCCGCTTCGGCGGGAACCACCTCGACACCAATTGGGTCCGCACCCGCACGCTCGAAGCCTACGCCAAGCACTACGCCATGGCCTGGCCGTTCGAGGAGTATCGCTTAGGCAGGCCGCTGCGCCGCTCGCCGCTCTATGATCGCCTCAAGTCGCAGGGTGCCGTGTTCGGCGAGAAGCTCGGCTGGGAGCGCCCGAACTGGTTCGCCGATGCCGCCGCCGGCGAGGTGGCCGAGGACCGCTACAGCTACGGCCGCCAGAATTGGTTCGATGCCGTGGGCCGCGAGCATCAGGCGTGCCGCGAGCGCGTCGCCGTGTTCGATCAGACCTCGTTCGCCAAGTTCAAGCTCAGCGGTCCCGACGCCGAGCAGGTGCTGTCCCAAATTGCCGCCGGTGACGTCTCGCGCGCGCCGGGCCACCTGACCTACACGCAGATGCTCAACGCGCGCGGCGGCATCGAGTGCGACCTGACAATCGCGCGAGCGTCGGAGCATGATTACTACATCGTCACCGGCACCGGCTTCGCCACGCGCGATTTCGACTGGATTTCGCGTTCCATCCCCGACGGCGCAAAAGCGCAGCTCGTCGATGTCACCTCGGCCTATGCCGTTCTCTCGGTCATGGGGCCGCGCTCGCGCGATGTGCTGCAATCTCTGACCGACGCCGACCTGTCGAATGCCGGCTTTCCGCTCGCGCGCGCCAGGCGCATCTGCCTCGCCGGCGCGCCGGTGCTCGCGCTTCGCGTCACCTACGTCGGCGAGCTCGGCTGGGAGCTCCACATTCCCGTCGAGTTCACGGTCGGCGTCTACGAAGCCATCATGCGCGCAGGCGCCGGGCACGGCATCGCCAATGCCGGCTATCGTGCCATCGAATCCCTGCGTCTGGAGAAGGGTTATCGCGCCTGGGGCTCGGAGATCGGACCCGATCACTCTCCGCTCGTCGCGGGTCTTGGCTGGGCCACAAAGCTGAAGACCGGGCAACCGTTTGAGGGCCGCACAGCGCTCGAGGCCCAGGCGGCAAAGCCGCTGCCGCGCCTCCTTGCCGGGTTCACGACCGACCCGTCGATCGTTCTGCTCGGCCGCGAGACCATCTATCGCGATGGCAAACGTGTCGGCTGGCTGGCGAGCGGCGGCTTCGGCTACACCGTCGGCCGCTCGATCGGCTACGGCTACGTGCGCAACCCTGATGGGGTGAACAGCGACTACGTGCTCTCGGGCGCCTACGAGCTGGAGGTCGCTACCGAGCGCGTCCCGGCCGAAGTCTTCCTTTCGCCCCTCTACGACCCATCAGGCGCTCGCATCCGCGCCTGAGCAAGTTGCCGCCGGCTGCGGAGTGCGATAGCGAGTAGCCTCCCGCCTATCCAATCAGCCACAAAACGAGCGCCCGATAATGAAGCTTGTGCGATTTGGTCAGCCCGACAACGAGAAGCCCGGACTTCTCGACAAAGACGGCAACATCCGCGACCTCTCGGCCCACGTTCCTGATTTTACCGGCGCCCATCTTTCCCCGGGCTCGCTCGACAAGCTGCGGGCCATCGACCCCGCGAGCCTGCCGCTCGCTCCTGCCGGCGTGCGTCTCGGGGCCCCGGTTTCTGGTACGCGCAACTTCATCGCCATCGGCCTCAACTATGCCGACCACGCAAAGGAGACGAACCAGGAGATTCCGGCCGAGCCGATCCTGTTCAACAAGGCGCCCAACTGCATCGTCGGCCCCAACGACGACATTAAGTATCCGAAAGACGCACGTCACATGGACTGGGAGGTCGAGATCGCCTTCGTCGTCGGCACGCGCGCCCGCTATGTCGAGGAGAAGGACGCCATGGCGCACATCGCCGGCTTCTGCCTCTGCAACGACGTTTCAGAGCGGAAGTTTCAGGTCAAGCGCGCCGGCCAATGGGTGAAGGGCAAGTCGGCCGAGACGTTCGGGCCGCTGGGGCCCTTCCTGGCGACGCCCGATGAGATCCCCGACGTGCACAACCTCGCCATGACCCTCGACGTCAACGGCGAGAGGAAGCAGACGGGCTCGACCTCGACGATGATCTTCTCGATCCCGTTCCTGCTCTCCTACATCACCCAGTTCATGGTCTTGGATCCCGGTGATGTGGTCACGACCGGCACGCCTCCGGGCGTCGGCTCGGCCAAGAAGCCGCCAGAGTACCTGAAGGCGGGCGACGAGCTTGTGCTTCGTGTCGAAGGCCTCGGCGAGCAGCGCTCCAAGGTCGTCCCCTTCCGGGCCTAGCTAGGCACTCTGTCATCCCGGCACTTGTGGCCGGGATCCAGCCAGCAACAAGCACCAGAGCTAGCGGAGAAATGGATCCCGGGGCCAAGCCCCGGGATGACAATGTGCGAGAACGAGGAGGCGGTGTGCGCGCCTCCCCTCAACTGTGATCCTCGGCTTTATGCCGAGGACCCAGCGATCCGCGTGTTCTGCCGCTCGATGAGCAAGCTGAGAGTTGGATCCTCGGGACAAGCCCGAGGATGACACTCTGTTTGCAGGGTTTGCCTCGTCAGCATGGCAGCGTTGCTGCCATGCTCAGGCGCCAAGGGCGCCCGCGCCTTAGGCGCGGACGTCCACTCGCGCAACGCCAGCCGTACACAAAGCTTCCCGCAGCTCGTGTCAGCCCAGCACTTTAATAAGCCTGCTGCACCTTCGCCTTGTGCTGGTCGTAGCGCATCATCTTGCGCGTGCGGTCCCACGAGCCCGCATCGAGGCTGCTGGCTGCCGCCTCGCTCTGCTTCTCGAGGTCCGAAAGCGCGCCGACCGACGCCGGTGCCGCGGGCGCTGCTCCTGACGCATAGGCTTCGCGCGACTTCTTCAGGTACTGGACGTTCTCCTCCAGAACCTTGCGTGCGCCATCGATGTCGCCCTTGTCGCGCAGCTCCACGGCCTGCTCGCTGTTCTCCGTCGCGATCTGCTGCGTCACCTGGCTCATCACGGGCTTGTTGAGCCCGTCCTCGATCTCTTTCGCGTTGCTCGAGAAGCGTACCGTCGGCTTGGCTCCGACTTCGCCCGTCTTGCCGCTGTCGAGATCGGTGTACGTGACGCGCACGTCGGCGACGTCCGCTGCGCCCTCGCCGTGCGCATCGGCTGCCGTCAGCTCGACGACGACATAGCGCTCGTTCTCGGCCTGCAGCTGGTTCAGTTTCAGCGTGACCTTGTCGGCGGCGATGCTGCCATCACGCCCGAGGATGCGCTTGGGCGTGAAGCCGGACTTGCATTCGATGATAATGGTGATGTCGCGCGCCGATACCGAGAGCGCATCGCCGAATTCGCGATCGAAGATCTCGGCGAGGTCGCTGGGCCGCTCGACGAATACGTGGTTGCCGTCGGATGCCGCCGCGAGGCGCTGCATCAGGTCCTCGTTATAGTCGAGCCCGAGCCCGATCGTTGAAACGGATATGCCCTTGGAGGCGAGCTTGCGCCCTAGCTCCGCCAATTCGCCGGGCGTCGACGGGCCGACGTTGGCAAGGCCGTCGGACAGGAGGATCACGCGATTGACGCCATTCTCCAACAGATACTCTTCGACTTGGCGGCCACCCTCCTTCACGCCCGCATGCAGAGCCGTGGTGCCGTCGGCATGTAAGCCGTCGATTGCTTCGATCAGCTTCTCGCGCGAATCTCGCAGCGGCGCAGCCGGGCTCAGCACGTCCACATCGTGGTTGTAGGCGACGAGCGAAACCTTATCGTCGGACGACAGCCGCTTCAGCGCCACCCGCGCGCCCTCCTTGGCGGCGGCGATGCGATCGCCCTGCATCGATCCCGAGCGGTCGATGACGATGGCCGCGTTGATCGGCGTTCGCCGCTCGCGTTTCGGCCCGGCAAGGCTCTTGAGGCTCAAGCGCAGGTAGACGGTGCCGGGCTTGCCGGCCGAAAGAACGTTTTGTCCGAGATCGGCATCGAGCTTCAGCTCGGCAGAAGCAGCGGGAACCGAGAGTGCCAGGGACGCGGCAAGAGCAATTGTGAGCGCCGCAAATCGCATATTCGACATCGCAATATCTCCTCACCTTGAAAAATGCGCGCGCAACATAGCCCTGCTGCGCGGCGGAAGCGGGTAGAGGCGATGGCGGGACGGCGTCGGCGCGATGGCCGAAAAATGAGAAACGCCCCGCGTTGCTCGGCGGCAACGTAGGGCGCATCGCTTGTGAAGGACCTATGCAGTGCTCAGTTCAGCGTGCGGCCGTCGTCACGAGACGCAATGCGTGGCTCGACTCGCTGGACCTGAGCGAACGTCGTTCCGAGTTTGCGCCAGGAAGCCTCGTCCGCCCGCGCATTGGCTTTGAACGCATCGACCAGCTCGCGGGCGATGTCGTAAAGCGCCTGCTGGTCGCTGACGAGGCGCCCCCCGCCGGCATCAGCCTCGAGGTTCTCGACCACCTCGCGCAGAAGCGACTCGTAAGGCCCGTTCGGCAGCAGCATCAGAACCGCCCAGTGCTGGTCGAGCTCCTGGTAGGAATCGTCCAGCATCTGCCGGTCCCAGCTCGCGTGCGCTGGCAGCGTGTTCTTGATCAGCATATAGGCCTCATCGAACGACAGGCGCGCCTCGTCGTCCCGCTTGCGCAGGATCGCATCGAGCGCGGCATTGGAGCGCCGCGCGCGATTGAACGCTTCATTCGCTGCAATCGCCGCCATGTGCGCATTGCCCGAAATGCGCTCCCAGGACTCGGTCCTTAAGTTGAGCGCCGCGAGCAATTGCGCGACGAACCCGTTGCGGATCTCGGTCGTGGTGTCCTCATCGACCACGGGCTTGTGTTCGATCGCCCGCGTCCGCTCGGTCAGGGAGCCGCCAAAGCTCGCCCGCTTTGCCGGCGCGTTGGCGATCCGCGGCGCCCCGTAGTCGGCAAACAGCGTGCGGGCGCGGATGCGCGCCAGCGTCTTGTAAAGGTCGCGGTGGATCCAGAACTCGTCCGCGGTCTTGCCGCGGCGCTGCACGCGCCCCATCGTCGCGCCGGCGTTGAGCGTCGAGCGCACGACGCGCTTGTGATCCGCTTCAACTTCGCCGAGGTTGATCTCGGCCGTGAAGCCGCGGTCCTCGTCGATCGGGTGCATGTAGTGCAGCACCGTCTCGGCGTTCGCGTTGATGTCCGGCAGCAGGGCGACGCCGACGATCTTCTCCAGCTCCGCGAGGTCGACGTTCGCCTTGTCGGCCTCGAACGACCGCTTGGCGACGATGGACAGGAACTCGAACAGCTCCGCGCGCACCAGATAGCGTCCGCGCTCTTCCTCGTACTCGACGGCGTTGATCGTGGCGCCGGCATTCAGCACGCCGAGCACGCGCTGCGCGCTGTGCGGATCGAGCAGCTCCGGGCGCACCTCGGCCATGAAGCCGGACGCGTTGGTGATTGGTCGCATGGCATCGAGCGTCGCCCGCGCATTGTCGAACGTGTCGGGTAGCAGCGCGTTCTCGATGATCGCCTCGAGCTGCTGTGAGTTGCGGCCCTTGGGCGAAGGCACGTCCGCCAGCGGCGAGCGCACCGCGTTGGCGCCGAAGAGGCCCGTCATGAAGATCAGGCTGTCGATTCCGATGGCGATGGCGAGCGCGAGGTACGCGAGCCGGTTGCCGTCCTGGAACGCGTTCCACGACACGACGAAGCGGTGGGCCTTGTCGTCGCGGTTCATCTCCGCGAAGGCAATCGTGCCGCGCAGCTGGTCCGTCTGCTGGCTCGGTAGCTGGCTGTCCGAAAGGCACTTCACCGCGAACCCGAACAGGGCGTCGGTGGAACGGTGAGCCGCGAGCTTGTCGCCGCCGACGCAATTGGCATTGAAGGCCTTGGTGCCGGCCTGCAGCGTGAACAGCGTCGCCGCCGCCTCGCTCGCCTGCTTGGGATCGCAATCGATTCCCGAAACCTTCGGCTTCGTCACCTCGGCCGCGAACATCGCGCTGTAGAGCTGCGAGCACCGTTGCTGCACCTCCGCCAGACGCTCGGCGGTCGGATGCTGCCGGAACTCGGCGCGTGCCGTCTCGAAGGCGGGGAGCACGCGCCCCGGGTCGACGCGCTGCTCCGCGTCCTGGCCGGCGATGTTCTCCTGCGCCATCCGGATCCGTTCGGCGGCCGTGGCCTCCTCGCCCTTGTACTTGGCGAGCTCGCCGTCGATCGATGCCAGCTCGCGCTTGATCTGCGAGATGCGCGTCTCTGCCGTGTCGAGGCGCTTCTTGGCGTCCTTTACGCGGTCATCCTGGATCTTGAAGGCGGCCTGCATCTTGCCGAGGTCGGCCATGATCTGGCGATAGACCGGCCCGCGCCCTTCCTTGAGCGTCCCTTCGACGCCCTTGCTCTCGGCCATGGCCTCGACCCGCTTGGCGTCGATCGCCTTCGAGCGGCTGTCGAGTTCGGTCTTGGTCGCGGCGTAGTCGGCTGAAAGCGTCGCGCGGTCGGCTTCGAGGCGCGCCAGCTCGTCGGTGAGCGAGGTCTTCTTGCCCGCGATTCCAGCCTGGCCGCTCTGCGCTGTGGTGATGCGCTCCTGCTGCTCCTTGATGCCGCGATTGCGCGCCTCGATCTGGTCGTTGAAGTACTTCTCGATCTCGCCCGTCGAGCCCTGCGCCGCCGACGCGAGCCGGTCGAGCTGGCCCTCGTAGGCGTGCCAGCCTTCGCTCTGGAATAGCGCCGACGTCTGCGTCAGCTCCTGGTCTGCGATGGTCTTGCCGATGTCGGCGATAATGGCCGAGACCTGGTTGGTCGCGCGCAGCTCCGAGACGCGCTCGCGCTGCTCCTTGGGGAAGACGACATTGAAGCGGCTGTCGAACGAGAAGAACACCGACGTCGACATGCAGGCTAGAAACATCACCCAAAGCATCGAGTTCTTGGCCATGATGCGCAGCGCCTGCGCATAGGGGACAACCACGTCGGTGCGGGCGAACACGGTCAGGAGACCCAAGACGCCGAACACGGCGCCGGCCGCAGCCAAGCCTTCGATCCAATAGTCGGTCGCGATGCCGTAATTCCATTGGTAGAACGCCGCTGCGGCGGCGAGAAAGACACCCGCGAGGCCGATGACGACGACGAGCGGCGCCGTGACCCGCGCATAGCCGGCCCGCGGTACGGTGCTCATGCCCGTCGCGAAGCTCTCGCCGATCAGCCAGGCGACGATCAGCATCACGCCATGGATGCCGAAGGTGAACATCAAGGACAGCACCGGCTCGCCGGTGAAGTTCGTCATGCCGTCCCAGGTCGTCCAACCGCCGGCGAGGGAGAGCACGATGGCCGCCGTGCCGAGCATGGCGAGCTGCCAGTTGGTAAAGAACACTTCCTCGATCACGCGCCACAGGCGCGGCCCGACCTTGAAGAGCGCGATGAGGGCGGCGATCACCAGGACGGTGAGGAGAATGCTGCGCGCATACGCAGCCGGGTTCGCCATTACCGCATCGAAGGCTTGATTGACGTCCATCTGCATTTCCCGCTCAACCGGCCTCGGCCGGAAATTCCGTTGCCGCATGGGTCACAGCGGCGCAAAGGTCACGCGTCGATGCAGGATGACCACAGCTCCTGGCCACTTCTGGGCAGGATTGCGGCGATCCCATGCACTCTAGATCGGATTGAAAGTCAGAGTGGCCGGGACATAATCCAGCACGCGCTCTAGCGAGAATTGGGCGGCGGAGCCGATGAATGCAAGTGCAAGATTAATGTGGTAGCGCGAGGCCGGGTCTGCAGGCGTCTCTTCGAAGTGCTCAGACAGCCTCGAACAATGCGGCGACGCCCATTCCCCCCGCCACCCCTTGGGTGGCAATGCCGAGCGATCCGCCTTTGCTTTCGCCGCGCACGAGGCGCGTGAAAAGACGCGTGACGAGAACCGAGCTCGCCGCTCCGAACGGATGCCCGCGCGCGATCGCTCCGCCGTCTGGGTTCACGATCTCCTCGTCGAGTTCCAGGTTGCGGATCAGCGCGATAGCCTGTGCCGCTGAGGTTTCGCTCATCTCGACCACGCCGAGGTCGGAAGGCTTGTAGCCCTTGAAGCCGGCCTTCAGCTTGCGCATCGCTTCGATCGGCGCCGCGGCTTCATCGTCCGGCGAGCAGCCTCGCGTCGCGTGTGCCAAGAGACGCAGCGCCCGCGGCTTGCCGAGCGACGCCCATACGTTCTGGGACACCACGACCGCCACTGCGGCGCCGTCATGCTTGTGCGAGACATTCCCCGGCGTCAGCGTGCCGTCCGGCGGCTGGTAGGGCGCCAGTTGGGCCAGATCCTTGAAGTCGGGCGACACCGAGCTCTGGTCCCGCGCCTCCTCCGCATTGGAGCGCAGCGGCGTGATCTCGCCGACGAAGCGTTTGGCATCCCGCGCCTGCTCAGCCTTGAGATGCGAGCGCAGGGCATAGGCGTCCTGCTCGGCGCGGCTGATGCCGTGGCGCGCCGCCAGGGCCTCGCTGGATTCGAGGTGGCTCGGGCCCTCGCGCTCATCGCCCGAGCCGGGCTCGAAGCTGAGGAAGCGCGGAAGCTGCTGCAGGCTCCGAGGCTTGGCGACGCGCCAGGGCGCCATCGAGATGGCTTCGGCGCCGCCCGCGACCACCGCCTGGGCATCGCCGAGCGTCACCGCGCGCGCAGCCGCCACGATGGCATCGAGCCCCGAGCCGCATTGCCGATCGATGGTTGCCGCCGGGCTGGTCTCCGGAAGGCCGGCCGCGAGCGCGATCAGGCGCGCGGGATTGCCGCCCTCGGAGGCATTGCCGACGAGAAGCTCGTCGATTTGTCCGGGATCGACGCCGCTGTCCTGCAGCGCAGCACCAATGAGCGGTGCGCAAAGCTCGTCGAGACGTCGGTTCTTGTGCAGCCCGCCGATACGACCGATTGCGGTGCGCCGGGCCGCGACAATGTACGCGGAATGCAAAGGCATGCTGGTTGCTTAGGGCTCTCGAAAATTGATACGCGAGAGAGCGAAACGGTGGCGCGCGACTTGAGCGCCGGCTCCCGACTTCCATTGTCCCGTGCCCGCTAGCAACCATATGATGTTGGCGGAAAAGGGATCATGGTCGGGTAGGTTTATGATCCGTTTCTCGCGTCCCTTCTATGCTCGGGAAGTGCTCTGGTATAATGTACGCACAAACAGAAGCGCTTGGGATGAAGCGATGACCGAGGCCACCGCCAAGCAGCAGACGCTGTCTCCGACCCAGGCAGGGCGTAAATTGGCGAAGGCGGTCGAGCGAGCGAACCAGGCGTTTACCGAGAAGAACCTGCGCTTCACCAAGTTGCGCCAGGACGTCTTCGAGGAGATCGCCGCGACCCATGCCTCGATCGGCGCCTACGAGATACTCGCCAAGTTGGCCGAAAAGGGCACCCGGCTCGCTCCCATCTCCGTCTACCGCGCCATCGACGCACTGCTCGAGGCGGGCGTCATCCATCGTCTGGAAAGCAAGAATGCCTTCTTCGCTTGCCGGCGCATGGACCACCGCACCGGCCGCCGGCCGATCTTCCTCTCTTGCGAAAAGTGCAATGCGGTGCAGGAGGTCGACTCGGAGGGCATCTTCGATACAATCGACCGGCTCTCGCGCGAGGCTTCGTTCCAGCCGCGCGTGAAGTTCGTCGAGGTATCCGGGCTGTGCCGCAACTGCCAGTCCAAGAAGGACTGATCCGCCAATGACTGAGAGCCATGCAGTGGCCGCTCCGGCGCGGGCGCCGTGCGGTCACGGCCCCGGTCACGCCTGCGCGCATCGCGAAGGGCACGGAACCGACGCATTGCCCATCGACGCTTCGGCCCTGATCTCGGCACGAGGAATCTGCGTCTCTCGCCATGGCCGCGACCTGCTCATCGACGTCGATCTCGATATCCATGAGCGCGAGATCGTCACCCTCATCGGACCCAACGGGGCCGGCAAGACGACGCTGGTGCGCGTGCTGCTGGGACTGGAGAAGCCTGACCGTGGCATCATCCACCGCCGCCGCGACTTGCGGATCGGCTACGTCCCGCAGCGCTTCGACAGCGACGCCGTCATCCCCATGACCGTCGAGCGCTTTCTCGCGCTCGGCGCCAGCTATGGGGAGGATAGCGTCGCCGCCATCCTGGCGCAGGTCGATGCCTCGTCCGTGCGCCGCCAGCAGCTCGGCGAGCTGTCGGGTGGCGAGCTGCAACGCGTCGTCCTCGCCCGTGCGCTGCTGCGCTCGCCGAATCTCTTAGTGCTCGACGAGCCGGTGCAGGGTGTCGACTACAGCGGCGAAGCCGACCTCTACAACCTCATTGCGCGCCTGCGCGACGACAAAGGCTTTGGCGTCCTGCTGGTCTCCCACGACCTGCACATCGTCATGGCGCGCTCCGACCGTGTCATCTGCCTCAATCACCACGTCTGCTGCTCTGGTGTGCCAGAGGCCGTTGCCCAGCATCCCTCGTACGGACGCCTGTTCGGCGCCGAGGCGGCCCGCGCCTTCGCGCTCTATCGCCACCATCACGACCACAGCCACGATCTCGCCGGCATGCCGCAACGCGAGCCAGGTGGCGAGACATCGGCCTCGCCGCGCGGAGACAGATAGTGCTCGAGCCGTTCCTCTTG
>JAEXXM010000049.1 GCA_023405815.1 Pseudomonadota bacterium
GTCCCGCGGCCGCCGCACTGGTCGGGCTTCCGCGTGACGCCGCTGGAGATCGAGTTCTGGCACAGCCGGCTGTCGCGGCTGCACGAGCGCATCGTGTTCCGGCGGGCGTCCGCGGATGGCGACTGGATCAAGACGCGCCTATATCCTTAGAGCCTTAAACCCCGTGGGGCGCCGCCGCTTGACCCCATGGAACTGCCGGCCAAACCCGGATCGCTGCGTCAGCAAAGGGTGCAAGCATGCCCACGAGCGGTAAGCAGAAGCGCAAGACCCTGGTGCTCACGGGGGCCTCGCGCGGTATCGGCCACGCCACCGTCAAGCGCTTTGCCGCATCGGGGTGGCGCGTCATAAGCTGCTCGCGGCATCCATTTCCCGCCGAATGTCCGTGGGAGATGGGGCGCGAGGATCATCTGCAGGTCGATCTCGCGGATGCCGGTGACGTGGTGCGCGCCATCGGCGAGCTGAAGCAGCGTCTCGAAAGCGAAGGCTCGCTGTTGCATGCGCTGGTCAACAACGCCGGCATAAGCCCGAAGGCAGATGGCGGCTTGCGGCTCAATTCGGCCAATACGCCCATCGACACGTGGCGGCACGTGTTCCAAGTGAACTTCTTCGCGCCCATCATGCTGGCGCAGGGGCTCGTCGAGGAGCTCGAGCGGGCGCAGGGCGCGATCGTCAACGTCACCTCGATCGCCGGCAGCCGCGTGCATCCGTTCGCTGGCTCCGCCTACGCGACATCGAAGGCGGCGCTCGCGGCGTTGACACGCGAGATGGCGGCAGATTTCGGTCCGCGCGGCATTCGGGTCAACGCCATCTCGCCGGGGGAGATCGATACCTCGATCCTATCGCCGGGGACGGGAAAGATCGTCGAGGAGCAGATTCCGATGCACCGGCTGGGGGCGCCCGAAGAGGTCGCCAGGTCGATCTATTTCCTGTGCAGCGAGCAATCGAGCTACGTGCATGGGGCCGAGCTGCACATCAACGGCGGCCAGCACGTCTGAAGCCCGGTGAACCGGGAAAGCCGCAGGTGGCCGTGCTTTCCGCCATCGCTGTTTTTCGCCTGATTCTGCGTTATTCTACCGGGCGAACCTTCCAGGCCCCGCGCCTCTTCGTTTTACATTGGCGCTATCTACGGATACCGCTCCTTCCGATGGCCCCTGTCGATTCTGAGCCCACTGCAGCAAGGTCGCGCCCCGCATGAGGCCACCGCCACCGCTAGGACCCTCGATCTTTGCTCGCTGGACGAGCCGCATCGCCGTGTTCTCGGCCGTGCTTCTGGGCACCGCGGCGTTCTTGCATCGGCTGTTCGGGCTGCCGACGCCAATCGCAGAGAACCTTGCCTGGGTGGCTTTTCTCGGTGCGGGATTGTCGCTGCTCATGGCCGTCGCTGCGACAGTGGGTATCTGGAGGACGGGACGACCCGGCACGGCGCGCGTCGTTTTCGCCACGCTGATCAGCCTGGCGCTGATGCTGTGGCCGCTCGTTTTCCTGCCCCAGTACGAGGGCCTGCCCGACATCAACGACGTAACCACGGATACCTCCAATCCGCCACCATTCGAGGAAATCGCCAAGCAGAGGCAGGCCGGCTCGAACCCGGTCGTCTATCCAGGCGCCGACTTCGCGCAAAAACAACTCGCCGCCTATCCCGACATAAAGCCGATCGAGATCGACCGTCCGGCCGATGAGGTTTTCGGTCTCGCCGGCGAGGCCGTGAAACGGCTGAAGATGGAGGTCGTGCATCAGGAGGCGCCGGACCTCGATGCGGGGCGTCCCGGCTATATCGAAATTGCCGACCGCACGCTCATCCTCGGGCTGCAGGACGACGTCGTCATCCGCGTCGGCGGAGACGAGCAGCACGCGCGTCTCGATGTCAGGTCGGCCTCGCGCTACGGCGGGCACGATCTCGGACGCAATGCCGACCGCGTGAGGCATATCCTCAAGGAGGTCGTGACGGTGATGGAATCGACGGTTCCTGCCGCACGTGCCGAGCGCGTCGAAAAGGCCAAGGACGCTAAAGAGGAACAGCCACGCAATCGGCGTTCGAAAAATCGCCGTCGGCGATAAGGCCGCGCTCTGCGAGATGATCGAGGTGGGCGCGCAACGACAGGATGGCCGCGCCGACGACGGCCTTGTCGATGTCGCGATAAATCACCGGCAGCAGGGTTCTAATGGTGTTGGTGCCGTTGCTGACAGCATCGAGGATCGCCTGCTCGCGCCACTTGCGATGCAGGAGATAGGCCTTCACGGTGCGGCGTGGCTCTTCGATGGCGCCACCGTGGCCCGGGAGGAACAGCTTCTCGTCGCGCTCGAGCAATAGCTCGAGCGAGCGCATGTAATCGGACATGCGGCCTTCGGGAGGCGCGATGACCGACGTATTCCACGCCATGACATGATCGCCCGAGAAGACGATGCTGCGCGCGCCGTAGGCTAGGCACAGGTGATCGGGGGCGTGTCCCGGCGTGTGCAGTGCGTCGAGCCTCCAGCCGTCGCCCTCGATGACGTCGCCGTGCTCGACGTGGACGTCGGCGATGAACTCGTGACCGACGAACTCGGCTTCCGTGTCGCCGCCACCGCCTTCGGGGATTTTGGAGCGGCGGAACGCATAGGTCTCGGCGCCGGTCGCCGCCTTCAGCGCGGCGATACCGTCGACGTGGTCGCGGTGGGCGTGGGTCGAGATGATGTGGGTGATGGGGCGCCCCGCCGCTGCGGCCAGAATGGCGTCGATGTGCGCCGGGCTGTCAGGCCCTGGATCGATCACGGCCAAGCTCTGCCTGCCGACGAGATAAGTGTTGGTGCCCTTGAAGGTCAGCGGCCCCGCGTTGGGCGCAACGAGGCGCGCCACATCCTCGGCGACGGCATCGGGGATGCCATAGGCGAACTGCATCGCAGTGTTGAACTTGAGGCTCATCTCGATATTTGCCGGCGTGAAAGCCCATCTCGGCTTCCATAGCCTAGAAGGGTGCTCCCTGGCTTTCCAGCGGCTGCCTCTATGGGGCGCGCTCGTGGAAGTCAAATGAGCGGTCATCGGGCCGTGCGTCTGTGTCGCGCGCCCTTGGCTGTCCGTCCGGGGGCCCGGTAAGGCGCGAAACCAGCCTCGACTGCTCGTCCTTCAATCCCTTGGCCCACACGGCGAGTGCGCATCCTCCGGCGATGAGCAGGAGGGAAGGGGCGAAGTCGAGGAGGCGGGCGATCATGCGGCCGCCTGGGGGTCGCCAAGCGCGGCCGCGTCGGTGCGCGCAAGGCGTCCGAAGGCTTCGACGGGCTCGACCCAATAGACGAGATCGGGGATTGCTGCCTTGACGCGAATCTCGTCCAGCAACGGGGCAACCCGCGAGCGCGCCAGGACGAGCACCAGGACCCGGCGAGCGACGCGGCCGCGCACGCGCTCGCGCATGCTGGCGTCACTGAACGAGCCGCCGTGGCCCTCGGCTTCGAAGGTCGTGAAGCCGGCGAGTGGTGGCTCGCTGTTCATCATCAACTCGGTGATGTGACTCTCCGAAGCCGGGGGATAGATCAGCGTCAGCTTGCAAGCGGATTGGTCCATGTGAGGTTCCGTGTTTCGTCCCGCGCCGATCCTGCCGCGACGCCGAAGCGGCGGAAGAGAATGGGCAGGAGAATGAGCGTCAACGTCGTCGAGGTGACGAGGCCGCCGATGACGACGATAGCGAGCGGCTTCTGGATTTCCGAACCCGGTCCGGTGGCATAAAGCAATGGGACGAGACCGAAGGCGGCGATGCTGGCGGTCATGAGCACCGGACGCAGTCGTCGCATCGAGCCTTCAAAGACAACTTGCGCCATCGGCATGCCGCTCGCCAGAAGCTGGTTGAAGTAGCTGACGAGCACGAGGCCATTCAGCACAGCGATGCCCAAAAGTGCGATGAAGCCAACCGACGCCGGCACCGACAGGTACTCGCCCGAGATCCATAGCGCGAGCACGCCACCGATCAGCGCAAACGGGATGTTGGCGAGGATGAGAACTGCCTGACGAACCGAGCGAAGCGTTGCGAAGAGCACTACGAAGATCAACCCGAGTGCGATGGGCACCACAACGGCAAGCCGTGCCGCAGCGCGCCGCTGGTTCTCGAACTCGCCACCCCAGACCAGCCGATATCCGGACGGGAGCTTCACCTCGGCATCCACAGCCTTCTGCGCGTCCTCGACGAAGCCGACGAGATCGCGTCCCGACACGTAAGCCTGCACGATGGCGAAGCGCGAGGCGCTTTCGCGGTCGACCTTGACGAGGCCCGCCGTGCGCTTGAGGTGCGCCACGTCGCCGATGCGCACGAGGCCGCCGTCGCCGGCGACCATCTGGCTCTGCATGAAGAGCTCGGGCGCCTTGCGAAGAGTCTCGGGGCCGCGGATGACGATGTTGGTGCGCTTTTGCGCCTCGGACACGATGCCGGCCGGCGCGCCTTCGAGCAGCGCACGCAACTCATCCTCGATGCGCGTGACGGAGAGCCCGGTGCGCCCTGAGGTCATCCGGTCCATGTCGATCTGCAGATAGTCGACCGTGGCGTCCGAGGCGGTGAAGACCTCCGAAGCCCCTCGGACGCCGGAAATGGCCTTTTTGATGCGTCCGGCGAGGTCGGCGAGCTCGTTGAGGTCGGGCCCGAATATCTTTACCGCGAGGTCGCCGCGCGCACCGGTGAGCATCTCCGAGGTGCGCATCTCGATCGGCTGGGTGAAGGAAAACTCCACGCCCGGAAGTGCCGACATCGCTTCGCGGAGCTGCTGCAGCAGCCACTCCTTGTCCGGCATGCGCCAGCGGTCCTTGGGTTTGAGGACGAGGAAGGTGTCGGTGTCGTTGGGACTCATCGGGTCGAGCCCCAGCTCGTCGGAGCCGACACGCGCTATGATATTGTCGATCTCCGGAACCTTCTCGAGCAGAAGCCGCTGGATGCGTAGATCCGTGGCAATGCTGCTGTCGAGGTTGATCGAGGGCAGCTTGGTCGTCTGCATGATGACGGAGCCCTCGTCCATGGTCGGCATGAACGTCTTGCCGACGGCGGCATAGCCCATGACCATCGCCGTCACGCCCGTCGCCGCAACGACGAATACCGGCAGCGGGTGCGCGAGGCAGAAACGCAGCAACGGGCGATAGCCGGCCTCGATGATGCGCATCAGAAGCGGATTCTTGTGCGGGCTGCCGCGCAGGAGAAGCGAGGAAAGCGCCGGGATCAGCGTTAGCGACAGGAGCAGTGAAGCCGACAGCGCCAGCACGATGGTGATGGCAACGGGCGCAAACAGCTTGCCCTCCAGGCCCTCCAGCGACAGCAGCGGCAGGAACACGAGGCAGATGATCAAGATGCCGGACGCCACAGGTGTCACGACCTCGGCGGCGGCAAGATAGACCTGATGCAAGATCGGGATACGCGCATCGCCGGCGTGGTGGTCGAGGTGATCGACCGTGTTCTCAACGACGACGACAGCGGCGTCGACGATGAGCCCGATCGCGATGGCGAGGCCGCCGAGGCTCATCAGGTTCGCCGACATGCCGAGCAGCTTCATCAGCAGGAAGGTGACCAGCGCAGCCATGGGCAACGTGACGGCGACGACGAGGGAGGCGCGCACGTTGCCGAGAAAGAGCACGAGCAGGACGACGACGAGAACTGTCGCCTCGAGGAGGGCCTTGGTGACGGTGCCGACAGCACGTTGGATGAGATCCGATCGGTCGTAGAACGCGCGGATCTCGACGCCGGACGGCAGGCTGGATTTGAGAGAATCGAGCCGTTCGCGCACGGCTTTCACGATGGCGCTCGCATCGGCGCCGCGTAGCGACAGCACGAGACCTTCTACGGCCTCGCCCTTGCCGTCCTTGGTTACACCGCCGTAGCGCGTGAGATTGCCGATGCCGACGCTGGCGACATCCTGCAGGCGCAATACCTTTCCGCCTTCCGACTTCAGTACGATCTGCTGCAGGTCAGCGGGGGTGCGGATGGCTCCTTCGGCGCGGACTACGAGTGCCTTCTCGCCATCCGACAGGCGACCGGCTCCGTCGTTGCGGTTGGTGGCCGCGATGGCATCCTTGATGTCGGTGATGCTTACTCCGGCGGCGGCGAGCGCGGCGCTATCGGGTACGACCTCGAATGTCCGTACCATGCCACCCAACGAGTTCACGTCGGCGACGCCGGGGATGGTGCGCAGGGCCGGGCGGATCGTCCAGTCGAGCAGCGTGCGGCGCTCCTCGAGCGAGAGGTCGCCACCCTCGATGGTGAACATGAAGACGTCGGAAAGCGGCGTCGAGATCGGCGCAAGGCCGCCGGAAACGCTCGGCGGCAATGCGGCAGTCGCCCCCGCAAGCCGCTCTGCCACCTGCTGGCGCGCCCAGTAGATGTCGGTGCCGTCATCGAAGTTGAGCGTGATGTCGGCGATTGCGTATTTCGCCGACGAACGGAGGATATCGAGGCGCGGAACGCCCAAGAGCTCCAGCTCGATTGGAGTGATGACGCGGGTTTCCACCTCCTCCGGTGTCATGCCCGGCGCCTTCATGATGATCTTCACCTGGACGGATGAGATGTCCGGGAAGGCGTCGATGGGAATGCGCATGAAGGCCCACGTGCCGGCCGCGGCGACCAGCAGCGAGCAGAACAGCACGAAGGCGCGCTGGGTGAGCGAGAACTCGACGAGGCGGCGGAGCAACATCCTATTCACCGCCAATCATGTTCTCGAGCTGCGCGAGGCCGGTGACGGCGACTTTCTGGCCCGCCGTAAGCGGTCCTTCGATGCTCGCGCCGTGCAGCGTCTTCCCCTTCAGCGTTATGGGAAGGACGCTGAATCCGCTTTCCGTGCGCACGAACACACTTGGCTCGCCCTGCAGCCAGACGACAGCGGCGGCCGGAACGTCGAGGCCGCTCAGTGCTGCCTCGCGGTGGATGCTGAGCGTCACCATCTGGCCGGGCACGAAGCCGGCCTTGGCCGGTATATTGCCGGTGAGAATGGCTGACCGCGTCTTAGGATCGATGGAGTGGCTGACGGAAAGCACTTTGCCCACGGCGCCGTTGTCGAGGCGGATGGTGTCGCCAGGGCGAACCTTGCCAATGAGCGATGCCGGAAGCTGGGCCTCGACCCATAGCTCGTCGCTGGTGTCGATAACGACAGCGGGCGCCATGGCGGTGATGCTGGCGCCAGGGGCGACGCTCGCCTCGACCACGCGACCGGTACGCTGCGCGATAAGGGCGTAAGACCCGTCGGGGTTGGTCTTTATGTTGCCGAGCGATACGAGCCGGCGATGCTCATCGACGACGGCCTGGAGGGCAGCGCGCTGTGCTTCGGTTTCAGCAGCGCGCGTGGGAGAGGCGATGTTCTTTTCGGCGAGGCCCTTGTAGCGCTCGGCAACGGCGCTTGCCGCAGCGAGGTTTGCCTCCGCTTGCCGCAGCTGGGAAAGGGTCTCGACGAGCTCGCGGCTGGCGATGGTCATCAGCGAGCGACCGGGGGCGACTGTCTCGCCAGGGAGGACGTCGACGGAGACGACGGTGCCGGCGAACGGGGCCGGCACGGCGATGCGGCTGTTCATCGGCGGGATGATGGTCCCGGGGAGCAGCGCGATGGCCTCCTCGGTTGCCGGACGCACCTGCTCGAGCCGGATCTCCAGTCGGTCGATCTGGTCCTGCGAAACGGCAATATCGGCGCCATAGGCCGCGGGTATTCCCCACGATGCGAGAAGTGCCAGCGCCAGGGCGTGTTTCTTGGTCTTGGTTAAGAACATAAGCCGTACCCTCCGGTGCGGGTGACGGCTGTCGCATGCCTACCTGAAACCAACCTGAAAGCCGGTGCGGCCTTTCGCTTTGATCTATTCGATATCGGCGTTTTGCGCTTTCAGGTTGGTTTCAGGTCGCCGCTATACTCATTGCAGCCCGGGAGGCTCGCATTCGCATCTTGCTGGTCGAGGACGATGACGACATCGCAGGGCGGCTCGCTTCAGGGCTGCGTCCGGCGGGCTTCATCGTGGACCGCGCCAGGAATGGCGAGGACGGCGTCGTCATGGGGCTCGAGGACCAGTTCGATGCCGCCATTCTCGATCTCGGCTTGCCGAAGATGCAGGGGCTGGCGGTACTGCGCAAATGGCGGGGCGAGAAGCGCGACATGCCGGTCCTCATCCTGACGGCGCAGGGCACCTGGACCGAGAAGGTCGAAGGGCTCAACGCGGGCGCGGACGACTACATCACCAAGCCGTTTCACATTCCCGAGGTGGTGGCGCGGTTGCGCGCCCTCATCCGCCGCAAGTCGGGTGTCGCCAATGCGCTGCTGACCCACAAGGACATCAGTCTCGACACGGTGGCAGGCAAGGTGAGCGTCGGCGGTAAGCCAGTCGACCTCACGGCCTCGGAGCTGCGCATGCTCACGTACTTCATGCACCGGCCGGGGCGTATCATCTCGCAGGGGGAGCTGACCGAGCACCTCTACGCGCTCGAGGAGACCGCCGAGTCGAACACGATCGAGGTCTACATCAGCCGTCTGCGACGCAAGCTCGGACGCGACGCCATCACGACAGTGCGCGGCCTCGGCTATCGAATGGACTGACCGGGAAAGCAATGCGCAGCCTCAAGGCCCGATTGATCGTTGTCGCCACCATATGGGTGGTGTTTGGCGTTGCCGTTGCCGGGTTTCTCCTATCGGCGGTGTCGAGGGAGTTCCTCGTCGGGCAATTCTACGACGAGCTCTACGTGCACCTAGACGAGCTGCAGGGGCTCATGGAGCTGAACGACCAAGGGCAATTCGGACTGCAGCGGCCACTCAGCGACCCGCGCTACATCAAGCCATTGTCGGGCTTCTACTGGGAAATCCAGAAGGGCGACAAGGTGCTCGCGCGCTCGACCTCGCTCGAGGGCCCAAAGCTGCGTGTGCCTGACGACGCCGGAGCCGACGCGCAGGTGCACACCCATAGTATCGACGGCCCGACGGGCGAACTCCTCATCGCGGAGCGGCTACGCTGGCTCGATGCGAGCAAAGATCCGCTGCGCATCATCATCGGGACCGACAAGGGCTATCTCGACGGGGAGCTGCAGAAGTTCAACAAGGTTCTGGCTTGGTCGCTCGGCGGATTCGCCGTGTCGATGATCGGCGCAGCGGCGCTGTTGCTTATCTATGCTCTGGCGCCGTTCGGGCAGCTTCGCGCGGCGTTGGCAAGAGTCCGCTCCAGTGCGGCGCAACGCTTGACCGGCAGGTTCCCCGAGGAGGTGCAGCCGCTCATCGACGACCTCAACAGCATGCTGACCGCGTCCGGAGATCAGATACTGCGCGCGCGGGCGCAGGCCGGAAACATCGCACATGGTCTCAAGACGCCGCTGGCGGTCCTCGTCGACGAGGCGCACCGTCTCGACCAGAAGGGCGAGCAGCAGTCGGCGGCGGTGATCCGCGATCAGTGCCGGCGCATGCAGGGGCAGATCGACTACCAGATCGCCCGCGCGCGGGCGGCGGCATCGCGTGCCAAGCCGGGCACGGCTTGCTCACTATCGGATGCAGTGGACCAGGTCGTGCGCGCGCTGGCGCGGCTGCATATCGAGCGCGGTCTCAAGATCGACAACGAGGTTCCGGCCGGACTTATGGTGGCGTGCGAGGCGCAGGACATGAGCGAGATGCTGGGCAACCTCATCGACAACGCCTGCAAGCACGCCGCGGCCCGGGTCGTGGTGCGCACGGACCCGGATGCCCCGGCGGGCTTTATCGCCATCGTTGTCGAGGACGACGGCCCTGGCCTGCCGCCCGAGGCGTGGGAGGTAGTCTTCAAGATCGGAGAACGGTGGGACGGCGGCTCGGAGGGATCGGGCCTTGGCCTGTCCATCGTGCGCGACCTGGTGCAGCTTTATGGAGGCACCGTGCGCCTCGACCGGTCGGCGCTGGGCGGGCTCAAGGTTTGGCTGGTGCTGCCGGCTTTCCCGCAACCGAACGCGGTTTGACCTTGAGGGGCCGGCCACACGGCTTATCCACGAAAGGCCATTGCTGGGGCGGCTTTCGGGGCGGGCTGAATCAGGCGCTCAGCTATGTCATTGAGATGATGGTCGGAGCGGGGAGATTCGAACTCCCGACCCCTTGCTCCCGAAGCAAGTGCGCTACCAGGCTGCGCTACGCTCCGCCCGACTCATCAAGTCCTTTTAAGGGACATCGCCGGGGTCACCTAGAAGGTGGCCGGCGGCGAGGGCGGCTTTATAGCGGTCACCTGCCGAGGCCGCAAGCGAAGCGTTTCGGAGCGCCGCATCCTCTAATTCTTTCCGTCCCCAGGCGGAATTGCCGCGGGATTGCCCGCCTACACTCCAGCCTCTATATGGGGCGCTGCCGTGCAAGATGCGCCGTGCGCCTTCGGGTGCGCCGGGGATCTTAAGGCGAAGCGATGGGGCGTAGCCAAGTGGTAAGGCAGCGGATTTTGATTCCGCCATTCCCAGGTTCGAATCCTGGCGCCCCAGCCAAACCAACGCGCTCACTGCGGTGCTCCTCAGACGGTCTCTTCCTACGCGACCAGCGCCGGCGGCTTGGCGATCATCGGGGCCGTTCGCAACCAGTAGATTCGTCGCGTTCCCTCCCTTGCGAACTCGCTCGCCGTCGTGTCCGTGACACGGCAAATCTCTAGCGTGTGACCTGCAACCCAGGTACGCTGAAAGCTCCTCTGGGGGATGGCAGCTCGCTGCCAGCCTATCGGGGAGGCGTAGCGATAGTTTTGGGGGAGACCACCAATGAATTTTCAAGCGAAGTGCCTTGCCGTGCTGGTCGCCGGCGGTCTTGCCATGGGTGCCACCCAGGCAACTGCGGGCGACAAGAAGGCCGAGGAGCGCGACATCGTCAAGCTGATCGATGCCGACCTGAAGCGCATCGACAAAGAGCTCTTCGGCTGGATGAAGCGCGACCACAAGCGCTGATCCGCTTCTCGTTCATTTGCTCGGCGCTGCGGCGGGTTGTGAGCTCGCCGCGGCGTTCGCAATCTCAAAGGGGGCAGACGTCCGCTTTGAACACTTGCTGCGGCCGCAGCCCGCTTGCTACCACTCGCGCCGCAAAGCGACAGAAGCATAAGGTCCGAGTGGTCCCATGCATGATACCGACGGTGCCTGGTCCACCATCGGCAACCTCGCGCCGGTCGTGTGGCTCGGTGCCTTGGCCGCATGCGCGCTTCTGATCCTCGTCCTCACTCCGCTCTTGCGCAACGCGGCGCTCGCAGTGCCGACGCATCGGTCCTCGCACAAGACGCCTACGCCGCAGTGGGGCGGTCTCGCCATCAGCGTCGCGACGCTAAGCGCGGCGGCGGTGGGAGTTGCGGTCCTAGGTCTAGGTGGCATGCAGGATGGTGGCCTGGCGCGGGTCTCGCTCGCCGCATTGCTGCTCGTCGTGCTCGGGGGCATCGACGATACGCATACGCTCGGCGCGGGTGTGAAGCTAGCAGTGCAGGCGGCGGCGGTGGCCCTGATGCTCACAGCGCTTCCCGAAGGGTTGCGCGTGGCGCCGTTCCTGCCGCTTCTCATCGAGCGCGCGATGGTGTTCCTCGGCGCTCTCTGGTTCGTCAATCTCGTCAACTTCATGGATGGCATCGACTGGATGATGGTGGCGGAGGTGGTGCCGATAACCGCCGGCGTCGCCATCATCGCCGCGCTGGTGCCAACGCCGGCCGACGCGCTGATCCTCGCTCTGGCGCTCAACGGCGCGATGCTGGGATTTGCACCTTTCAACCGTCCGGTGGCGCGGCTCTTCATGGGCGACATGGGCAGCCTGCCTATCGGCCTCATGCTCGCGTGGCTGTTGATCGTCGTGGCGAGTGAGGGGCATCTCGTTTCGGCGCTGCTGCTGCCGCTCTACTTTCTCGCCGACACGGGCGTGACGCTTGTGCGTCGGTTGCGTGGCGGGGAGCGGGTGTGGGTCGCGCACCGCACGCACTTCTATCAGCGGGCGCGAGACAACGGGTTCAGCAATCTACAAATCGTCGGCCGTGTGTTTGCCGTGAACGTCGCACTCATCGCGCTAGCCGTTCTGGCCGCGGTGGCGCTGTCGCCCCTCTCCCAGGTGCTGGCGCTTTTGGGTGGGATTGGCATCGTCAGTTGGGTGATGATGGTCTTTGCGAGGAGCCGCACGCGCGCGTGAGCCGTCCGCCTGGCGCTCAGTGCTTGATCGATGCCGTCTCGACTGACGATCCGCATCCCTTGCGCTGCAGGCTCTCATTCACCGCGACGGCTTCTGCCTTCGTCTCGTTGTATTCGGCGAGTGCGGGGACGCCCTGGTTCTCAGAGCCGACGAGGCGACCCCAGGCGTCGACGACGGTCTTCGGCAGCTCCTGCATCTGCTGCACAGCCTTGGAGGGAAGCTGCTGCAATTGCTCCTGCAGGCCGACCTGGCGCTCCTGCAGCTCGCGGCATCCGAGGCTCTGCTCCTCGGCGCTCAAGACGTAGGTCCCGTCCTTTTGGTAGCCGGGACGCGGTACGCCACCGAGATCGGCCATGGTCGAGCAACCGGCAACGCCGGCGGCGAGGAGCACCGGCAGCGCTGCCTTGCCCACAAGCATGTATGATCGCCAGGCCGCTCGCATGATTGGCGAATCTCCGCTCCCGGCGGAATCTATGCACAGCTCGTTGATGGGACTACGGGGGCGGACAGATATTCAGAGGGATGTGGTGCGCAAGACACGTTGTGATAAAGCGTGCCGCATTGCTCGGCGATTGCTGAGATTAAAGGCCGTGCATGGCGATCGCGTGGTCTTCGGGTGCGCAGACAACTCCGCGCGCTTGGAGCAGTGCGACGACGCGTTGCGCAAGCTCGCTTGCGGATGCTGTCGTTGTATCGAGCACGAGGTCGGGCCGCTCCGGTGCCTCGTATGGCGAGTCGATGCCCGTGAAATTCGGCAGATGCCCGGCGCGGCACTTGGCGTAGAGGCCCTTTGGATCGCGCCGCTCGCAAACTTCGAGGGGCGCCGTCACGTGGATCTCGATGAACTCGTCGGCGCCCACCAGGGAGCGCACCTGCTCGCGCTCGGCCCGGAACGGGGAGATGAAAGAGCACAGCACGATGAGACCGGAGTCGACGAAGAGACGCGCGACCTCGCCCACGCGGCGGATGTTCTCCACCCGGTCCGCCGCGGTGAAGCCGAGGTCCTTGTTCAGCCCATGACGCACGTTGTCTCCGTCGAGGAGATACGTGTGCCGCCCCTGCAATGCGAGCCAACCTTCGACGAGGTTGGCAATGGTCGACTTGCCGGCGCCCGACAGGCCTGTGAACCACACGATGCACGGGCGCTGGTCCTTGGCCGCCGCGCGCAGCTCCTTGGTGACGGTGAAGGGTTGCCAGTGGACGTTCATGCCGCGGCGGAGCGCAAAGTCCACCGAGCCTGCCGCTATCACCTCGTCGGTGAACAGGTCGCTCAGCGTGAAGCGCGCGGAGGCCGCGCCTTCGCAGGCCTCGCCGAGCGCAAGCGGGACTTCGGTGGCAATGGTGCAGGCGCCAATCTCGCCGCGCGCCAGTGCGCGCGCCGGCACCCGGCGCAGACTGTCGAGATCGAGGCGGTACTTCACGGCGGTCACGCTCGCCGTTGTTTCAGCACCGGGAAGCCGCACGCGGTATTCGCGGCCGGGAAGAAGATCGTGCTCGGAGACGCAGGCGATATGCGCGGCGAACTGTCCGCTGACGGGCGCGTCGCAATCCGCCGGCTCGTCGTATCGATGGCTCAAGGGGAGCTGGGTGAGGTGGTCGCGCAGTGCATCGGTGTCGTCCGCGGGGAGGGCGGCGGCCGTCGCGAACTCGAGCTTGGCGGCGAATTCCTGAAGGGCGGTGCGAATGGCCTCGAGGCCGGCATGGGCGCTGGGGATCGGCGCCGCCACGGCAAGCACGACGTGGCGTGCCCCGGCAGTGCGCGCGACGGCAACCGTCTGACGTGTCTGCGGTGAAAAGCCAGCCGCGTCGACGAGAACGAGGATCACGTCGGGGTAGATGGAAACGTCGCCCTCGGTGATGCCGAGTGTCGCCACGTGGGAGCGCAGTCTGCCGAAGAGGGCAGGGGCCCCGATCGCATCTGTGAGGCAGATCTTCAGCCGGGGGGCACTATTGCGTGCATCGGGCCTCGTGTTCTGCATCCGGTGCGGCTCTCCGGTTCGGGGGGCGGCCTCCTCCCCGGATGCCGCCAAGATCAGGCCGAGCGTCGCGGGAAGACGTAGATGTCCAGTATGGCCTGGATCAGTGCGTGATGTGCAACCTCAACGAATCCATATTGGTTGGAATTAACATAGAAATTCACATCACCGCGGCCGCGCAACAGGTTGTCCGGCTGAAATCCGCTGAACGTGGCAATCTTCATACGGTTGGTGCGTGCGACCTCAACTGCCTTGAGGATGTTGACCGACTGGCCGGAGCTCGAAATCGCGATCAGGAGGTCGCCCGGCAGGCCCTGGAACTTCAACTGCTCGGAGAAGACGTTGGTGTAGCCGAGATCGTTGCTGAGGCAGGTCAGCGCAGCAGGGTCATTGAGAGACAGCGCTCGAATGCCGCCGTTCTTCAGGAACTCGATGGCGTGGTGGCTGGCAATCGCGGCGCTGCCGCCGTTGCCGATCAAAATGACCTTGTTGCCGGCCTTGTGCGTAGCGCGGGCGGCATCGGCGAGCCATTCGAAGCCCGCCTTCATGTCCAACGGACGGCCCTCGGCGTCGCTCACCCTGACAGCTGTCAGTGCGCGTCCGAGCTCATCGAAGTAGGATGAGATGGGATCGGCCGGTTTCGTCTCGACGACACCCTTCAGCACGCGTGTAGCCCTCCAGGACCAAATATGTGGCGCGATCTACGCGCCGTCGATGCCGTGACATATCCGGGTACGGGATACGCGCCAAGCGACGATCCCGCTGTGAAATAAGTCAAAGGCTGGCAGGATTCGCCGCCCGAGACATCCACGGGCAGGGAGAACCCTCTGGGAAAATTACGGCCAAGGTTTGGGAGCCGAGCCAGCGCAGACAAGGTATTGGCGCGTAATGTGTCGCCATCCCTAACGCGCGTTCGCCGACAACCCATGGCAGACACCAAATAACGGCTGCTTGACACTAGGCACTGTATCACTTAGCCGCGCCTGGCGATATGCCGGCGGCATGACGACGCGGCAACGGCCGAACGTAGGGAATATGCCCGATGCGGATCCTGGTGACCGGTGCAGCCGGCTTCATCGGTTACCACACTGCTAAAGCGCTCGCAGAGCGCGGGAACGAGGTCGTCGGTCTCGATAATCTCAATTCCTATTACGACGTTAGCTTAAAGGAGGCCCGGCTCACCCAGCTCGAGGGCGCGGCGGGGTTCTCGTTCCGCAAGCTCGACCTCGCGGACCGCGCGGGCATGGAGAGGCTGTTCAAAGAGGTGCGCCCGCAGCGGGTGATCCATCTTGCCGCACAGGCGGGAGTGCGCTTCGGCATGGACCATCCGCACGCGTACATCGATTCCAACGTGGTAGGGACGCTGCACGTCCTCGAAGGGTGCCGGCATCACGGCGTCGAGCATCTCGTCTTTGCGTCGTCGAGCTCCGTCTACGGCGCCAACACGGCAATGCCCTTCAGCGTGCACCAGAACGTCGACCACCCGATCAGCATCTATGCCGCCTCGAAGAAGGCGAACGAGCTGATGGCGCACACCTATGCGCATCTCTACCGGCTGCCGGTGACGGGCCTGCGCTTCTTCACCGTCTATGGGCCCTGGGGGCGCCCGGACATGGCGCTGTTCAAGTTCACGCGCAACATCCTCGCCGGCGAGCCGATCGACGTATTCAACAACGGCCATCACGCACGCGACTTCACCTACATCGATGACGTGGTCGAGGGCGTGCTGCGGACCGCGGATCGCATCCCGCAGCCCAACCCCTCCTGGAGCGGGGCCAATCCCGATCCGGCGACATCGTCGGCGCCTTACCGAATCTACAACATCGGCAACCACAGTCCGGTGAAGCTGATGCACTTCATCGGCGTTCTCGAGCGGGCGCTGGGCCGCGAGGCGAAGAAGAACTTCCTCCCGATGCAGCCGGGTGACGTGCCGGCCACGTTCGCCGACGTCGACGATCTCATCGCCGATGTCGGTTTTGCACCGGCAACGCCGCTCGAGGATGGCATTGCGCGTTTCGTAGCGTGGTATCGCGGCTATTACGGTGTTTGAGAAATAATACGCGGCGCCCTCGGAGGCTCTCGCATGAGAAAGATACTGGTGACGGGAGCCCTGGGGCAGATCGGCTCCGAGCTGGTGCCGGCGTTGCGCGAGCGCTACGGCAGGGAGAACGTCATCGCCACCGATCTCAAGGTCCTGCCGGCCGCAGGTGCCGCTGCCATCGCGCCGTATGATCATCTCGACTGCACCGAGCCACACCAGTTGCATGAGGATGTGCGCCGCTACAACGTCGGTACCATCTACCACCTCGCGGCGCTGCTCTCCGCGTCTGCCGAGGCGGCACCGCAGCTCGCGTGGTCGGTGAACATGAGCGGGCTCTATAACGTGCTCGAGGTCGCTCGCGGCTATAACTGCCAAGTCTTCTTTCCGAGCTCGATAGGTGCGTTCGGCCCCGACACGCCACACGATATGACACCGCAGGTTACGGTGCAGCGGCCGACGACGATCTATGGTGTCACCAAGGTCGCGGGCGAGTTGCTGTGCGATTATTACGCGTTGCGGTTCGGCGTCGATACGCGCGGGCTGCGCCTGCCCGGCCTCATCTCGTACGTCGCCGCACCGGGCGGGGGGACCACCGACTATGCGGTGGAGATGTTCTATCACGCGCTACGCTATGGCCGGTACACGTGCTTCCTGTCGGCGGACACGCGTCTCGACATGATGTACATGCCGGACGCCATCTCCGGCATGATCAACCTGATGGCAGCGGACGAGAAGCGCCTGCGCTACCGTAACGCCTACAACATCACGGCGATGAGCGTGACGCCGGAGGAGATCGCGGACGCGATCCGCGCGCACATGCCGAGCTTCGAGATCGACTATGACGTCGATCCGGTGCGGCAGGCGATCGCCGACAGCTGGCCGAGATCGCTCGACGACAGCGCGGCGCATGCCGACTGGGACTGGTCGCCGCGTTTCGATCTTGGCGCGATGACGGCCGACATGCTCGCCCGCCTCGACGAGAAACTGAAGCTCCCCTCGCGCAAGAAGCGCTCCTGATCGGAGGCCGTCATGCCTGTCGAGAAACTGACGCCGGTCCTAGAAGAGAAACTCGGCGAGCTGCGCGCCTCCGGCCGCCTCAAAGGGGTCGAGGCCGTGACGACCGGTGTCGTCGATCCCGCCGGCGGCAAGGGGCTGCGGTTCCTCATCGAGGGGCATGGGAACCGGCCGTTCCTGCGCATGAACTCCAACAGCTATCTCGGGCTGTCGTTCGCGACGCGGGTGATGGAGGCAGAGGAGGAAGCGGTACGCCGCTACGGCGTCGGGCCGGGTGCGGTGCGCTTCATTTCCGGCACGTGGGTGCCGCACGTAAAGCTGGAGAAGCGCCTTGCCGACTTTCACGGACGCGAGGCGGCGATGCTGTTCAGCTCCGCTTACGCCACCGTCATGGGCGTGTTGCCGCCGCTGATATCGGACCACACCGTTGTGATCAGCGACGAACTCAATCACAACTCGATCATCAACGCGATCGCGCTGGCGCGACCGGCGGAAAAACGCATCTACAAGCATCTCGACTTTCACGAGCTGACGCGCCAGCTCGGGGTCTTCACCAACAAGTGCCGGCGCGCGGTCGTCGTCACGGACGGCGTCTTCAGCATGCGCGGCGATCATGCGCGGCTCGACGAGATCATGCGCATCTCGAAACAGTTCCATCCGCTCTATGCCGAGGGCGTGATCGTCGTCGCCGACGACTCGCACGGCGTCGGCGCGTTTGGCGCGACGGGACGCGGCACAGAGGAGGTGGTCGGCGCGAAGGTGGATGTGCTGATCGGAACGCTGGGCAAGGCCTTCGGGGTCAACGGCGGCTATGTCGCGACCTCGCAAACGATCGTCGGCTATCTGCGCGAGACATCGCCGTTCTATATCTACTCGAACCCGATCACGCCGGCGGAGGCCGAAGCGGCGCGTACGGCCGTCGACCGCGTCGACAGCGAGGAGGGGCGCGCGCTGCTCGCGCATCTCAGGGCGATGACGAAGCGCTTCCGTGATGGGTTGCGCGCCCGTGGTCTCGAGACGGTGGAGGGGGAGCATCCGGTCGTGCCGCTCCTGGTGCGCGACACGACGCGCACAGCCGCGCTCGTCAAGCATCTGCGCGACAGTGGGATCCTTGCGACAGGATTGGCGTTTCCGGTGGTGCCGCGCGGCGAGGAGGAGATCCGCTTCCAGATCAGTGCCGATCACTCGGTTTCCGACATCGACGAGGCGCTGGCGGCACTAGACTCGTTCGCTCAAGCTTGAGGCTCGCAAATGAAGTTCCGATCCGACGAAACGCGATATGAGTTCCGCCAGTTCGGAGCCGATCTTGCCGGCGTGCGCGAAGCGTTCGCGAGGCTGGGTGTCGGGGTTGCGAGCCCCGTGAGCCGCGAGACGTACATCGTCACGCGCCTCAATATCGAATCCAACGTCAAGATTCGCGGCGGCAGGCTGCAGGTGAAGACGCTCAAGGCGCGGCTCGGCGCGCTCGAGCAGTGGGCGCGGCCGCTCGATGCCGAGTTGCCGGTGTCGGTGACCGACGTCGAAGACATCGTGCTGCCGGCGCTCGGCCTCGACATCGAGATCGGCGAGCGCGGCGCGCTGGGAGAGGGACCGCTGCTGGCGCTCATGGCTGGGCAGCACTCGCTCGCGATCCAGGGGGTCGAGAAGCGGCGCACGCTCTACGAGATCGGGGATTGCGTCGCCGAGTTCTGCGAGCTCGAGATCGCGGGGGAGAGGCTGCATACGATCGCGATCGAGGCGGTCGACGCCGATGCAGCGCTCGACCTATTGGAGAATGCCGGCCTCGGCGAGGCACAAAACGAGAGCTACGCCGAGTTTCTGCAGCGCCGGCTGTTCTGACGCGCGGTGATCAGGCTCGGTCCTTCAGGCCCTTCACGTGGTCGGCGCAGTGGGCACAGCAATAGATCTTGCCGCCTTCCGTCTCGACGCCGTGACCGATGACGCGGCAGCCGCAGTGTCCACACACGGGTGCCATGGCGGTGATGGCGCATTCGAAGCTGTCGAAGGTCATGGTCTTGCCGGCCTTCGTCACGTTGAAGGTCTTGTCGTAGTCATTGCCGCAGGTATCGCAGACGGGCATGTGCCTCTCCTCGAGCTAGCGCGCGAACGTGGCGATGAGACCCACGAGCACCATGCCCGCGAGCCCTGATATGAAGATAAGGCGCTGGGTGCGGGTTTTGAGGATGATCTCGCCCTGACGCGTCTTCTCCGCCGGATAGCCTTGCGCAGAGTTCTTTTCAGGCATGAAAGGTGTCTCCTCGAACTGGAGATGTTCGAGGGCAATGCGCATGGCGTCCCGGCGGTTCCAGGCGGGATGGTTAGAGACTAGTTGCCGCGCGAGAGCCGGCCAATGAGCTCGCCCTTGGGGAAGCCGGCGGTGCGGATCACTATGCCCCATTCGCCGGCGGCCAGGGCTTCGCCTTGTGGCTGGGAAAGGATGGCTGTCCCCTCGAAGGGGCTATCGATATCGCGGATACGAACAAAACCCCCGCGGGGACCCGGGGTAGAGCCGTAGAAGCTCGCGGACGTCGCGTAGGTGGCGGTTCCCTTGTAGGTTCCGCTCCAGGTCAGCTTCTTGCTGTCGGTGTCGAACTGGGCGGTCACGCTGCCCGTGGCGGCGCTGGGAGCGCCTGGGGCCGGCTTCAGGTCGGCCTTGAATGTCAAAACCTCGGCGGCCGCGGGCGCGCATATGCCGGCAAACGCCAGGACTGCGGCCAAAATCGCCGTGCGCAAGGCGGATGCGGCCATTGTCGTCCTCCCTCGGGTCAACCCGCCCCAGAATTCACGGCCATTATGCCCGGACCGTGACAGGCCGATTATGCACGCTGGCGAGGGCAGCGGAAGGCTGGGATTGCCGTGCGGGGGCTGGCCCCGACGCCGATTTGGCGGTAATGGCTCTGCAGCAATTCCAGCTGCCTTTCGATGCGAGGACGTTCATGACTGAAGAGCTTGCGAAAATCGCCAAAGCGCTCGTTGCCCCGGGCAAAGGCATCCTCGCGGCGGACGAGAGCTCCGGCACCATCAAGAAGCGCTTCGATTCGATCGGCGTCACCTCGACCGAGGACACGCGCCGCGACTATCGCGAGATGCTGTTCCGTGCCAACGAGGCGATGAAGAACTACGTCTCCGGCGTCATCCTCTACGACGAGACCATTCGCCAGCAGGCCAAGGACGGCACGCCGCTCGTCGACGTCATGAAGGCTGCCGGCTCCATTCCCGGCATCAAGGTCGACACGGGCGCCAAGCCGCTCGCCGGCCCGAACTCCAAGACCGAGGTCGTCACCGAGGGCCTCGATGGCCTGCGCGAGCGCCTTGCAGAGTACTACAAGCTCGGTGCGCGCTTTGCGAAGTGGCGCGCCGTCATCACCATCACGGACAGCCTGCCGTCGTGGAACTGCGTGAAGGCCAACGCCCACGCGCTCGCCCGCTATGCCGCTCTCTGCCAGGAAGCGGGCATCGTGCCGATCGTCGAGCCGGAGGTGCTGATGGACGGCGCACATTCTGGCCACACCATCGAGCGTTGCTATGAGGTCACCGAGTGGACGCAGCGGATCGTGTTCCGCGAGCTCTATGACGCGCGCGTTGCGCTCGAGGGCATCGTCCTGAAGCCGAACATGGTCATTGCCGGGCAGAAGTGCCCGCAGCAGGCGAGCGCGCAGCAGGTGGCCGAGCTGACGGTGAAGTGCCTCAAGACGACAG
Source organism: Pseudomonadota bacterium (assembly GCA_023405815.1). Classification (GTDB taxonomy): domain Bacteria; phylum Pseudomonadota; class Alphaproteobacteria; order Rhizobiales; family Hyphomicrobiaceae; genus Hyphomicrobium_A. The sequence continues at coordinate 20,785 of JAEXXM010000049.1, forward strand.
TGCCGGCGTCCGTGCCCGGGATCGCGTTCCTCTCCGGCGGCCAGTCGGACGAGCAGGCGACGGAGAATCTCTCGCTCATCAACCAGATCGGCAACCTGCCCTGGAACGTCACCTTCTCCTACGGTCGTGCGCTTCAGGCCGCGGCTCTCAAGGCGTGGGGCGGCAAGAGCGAGAACGTCGCCGCGGGACAGCGGGCGTTCGCGCACCGGGCGCGCATGAACTCGCTGGCGGCGCTCGGCAAGTGGAACCAGCAGCTCGAGAAGGCCGCTTAGCCGCATCGACGGCGACTTCCGATCCCTTGTCGTCCCGGCACTTGCTGCCGGGAACCGGCGCGTGGCTGGGACCTCGGATCGATGTATCCTGGGGACGAGCCCTTTGTCGCTGATCCCAAGAGCCTGCCGCGCCTTTGAAGCGCTATTGAGCCGCGGCAATAGGGCAGTCGTTTACCCGCTTCTGCCAGCTTGGCGGCGACATACATGTCGCCTGTTGCCAACGAAGATCCCAACTGGAGATGATCGATGCACGTAACGATGGAGAGCGCCCTTGCAGCCATCAAGGCAGCACAGAAGGAGGCGCAAAAGCTCAAGACGCAGATGTGTATCGCCGTCGTCGACAGCGGTGCGAACCTGAAAGCCTTCGTGCGCATGGACGATGCTTGGGTCGGCTCGATCGACATCGCCATCAAGAAGGCGAAGACCGCGGTTTTCTTCGGCATGCCGACGGGGGAGATCGGTAAGCTTTCGCAGCCGGGCAAGTCGCTCTACGGCATCGAGCACTCGAACGAGGGTCTGATCACGTTCCCGGGCGGCCTGCCGATCGTCGATGACGAAGGTGTGCTCGTCGGCGCTATCGGCGTCTCGGGCAGCTCGGTCGAGAACGACCACAAGGTTGCGGCCGCGGGCCTCAAGGTTGTCGGCGTCAGCGAGCTGCCGGCGCATCCCTGGCGGACTTGATTTGTGGCCGACGCGAGCTTCGAGACGCTTAGCATTCGCCCGGCGTTGCGCGAGCGGATGTCCGGCGCTCGCGCCGGGGCGCCTTGCGCCCTTGCCGCCTTGCGGCGGCCAGGAGGATCGGTAGCTGACTTGGCTCGACAAGTGAAAAAGGCGGGGCTTTGGCCCCGCCTTTTTGATTCAGAATGCCCGAGCGATCACTGCTTCTCGACGCGGTCGGCCATGTTGCCGACGAGGCGGACGCGATAGGTCGCGTTCTCGCAGGTCAGTATCCAGACCGGAAGGTCGGGGCGCGAAGCCTCAGGATCGCGCTTGGCCTTCGAGGGATTGGTGCACTCATATCCCTGCTTGCGGATCTGCACGGCGATGATGTCCGGCGCGACCTCGTCGTCAGCCGGTTGAACGGACTTCACCTCGGCGAACTGCTGGGCCTGAGCCTGCGCATCAGGACCACCGAGGGTCAGAGCATTGAGAGCCAGGCCGGCACCAAGCGCCAACACCGGAAACATCACCAGCTTTTCCATTGCATACCCCACTAGACCTCAGCGCAACGAGGTCAGCGAGCCAGGTCAGTGAGCCCGGGCCTCCTCGTGCGCGCGCCGTCCCGCCAGCGCCAGGAAAACATAGCTCCAACCTGAGAATAGAAGGTTGATGCCGACCAGCAACCCGAGCGCCCAGATTGCAGATTCCGGGAGGCCCATGGCGATGATCACGCCGACGGCGAGGGCGGCGATGCCGCTCAGCAGCAGCCAGACCCAGCCTTCGTGTGGGCGGACGCGGAAGGCCATGATCGCCTCGAAAACTCCCTCGGCGATGAACAGGGCAGCGATGACGATGGTGAGGGTCAAGAGACCAGCGAGCGGGAAGAAGGCGAGATAGCCGCCGACGACGACATAGAGGATGCCGATCAACAGCTCCCAGAGGAAGCCGCCCCAACCGGGTGCCTGGAAGGCGTGAACGATCATCATCACGCCGCCGATAAGGAACAGCCAGCCGAGCACGACCTTGGCGGCGATGCTGGACAGGAAGGGGAAGGCGATGGCGGCGAGGCCGGCGAGGATGAGGACGATGCCGAGCGCGAGGAACCAGCCCCACTTGTCGGTGATGAGCTGCTTGGTTTCGGCGACGCGTGCTTCGATTTCGGAAAGGGTCATTGGTTGAGCCATGGTGGTCCTCCCTAGGCTGAACATTCGCCCATTTGTATAGCAGAATCGGCCATCAACCGGCGGTGCTTCATCCTTCTATGGTGGCGCGTCTGCCAATGGGCGTTCCAAGATCGACCGCGATCTGCAACGCGAGCGATGCTGGCACGCAAACAACGTTCGATGGCGTGAAATGGCTTCGAATGATCGGAAAATTTCGCGCGCAGCGTTAGCGTGCGAGACCATGCAATAGGTACTGCCGCCGGCGCGAGGCCGGCGGCTGCAACTCGTTAGCGCCGGCGGGCCAGCAGCGGCGTGATGCGACGCACAGCGACCCTGCGGTTGGCTCGTTCAGCGGCGAGCGTCGGCACCTTCAGGAATTCCTCGCCGTAGCCTTGGGTGATGAGGTTCTCGGGCGGGACGCCGAAGGTCTCCGTCAAGATGACGGCAACCTCCTCGGCGCGGCGGTCCGAAAGCGTGAGGTTGTCGATTTCCCAGCCCACCGCATCGGTGTGACCCTCGATAAGGAACACCTCGTCGGGGTGACGGTAGAGGATGCGGTTGATGATATCGGCGATGCGCTCCAGCCGGCGGTACTGGTCGTAGGGGACCTGCCAAGCGCCGAATTCGAAGTTGACGGTATCAAGATCGATGCGGCGCATGCGGTCGCGCAGGTAGGCGTTGTAGCGGATCTCATCGAGCGAGTAGCGCCGCTCGAGCCGATCGACGGGCTCATCCATCAACGCATCGTAAAGGTCGTCATCGGAGGCGCGCGTGTAGTCCATGATGTAGCGGTCACGCGGGATGCGCAGGCGCGGCGGAGGCAAGCCGGCGATGATCGGCCGCTCGTTGCGGAAACGGCGGTTGTCGATCAGATCCCATTCGCGTCCGTCGCGGTCGCGGCGATAGCGGCGCATGAGGCGGCCCGAGTTGTCGAACTCGGAGAACACCTCGATGCCGCCCGGGCGGATGGCGATGGTGAGGCTGCCGCCGTCGGGGCGGCGCTCGCGGCGAACATCGCGCGAGGTGCGCCTGAGGCGCTCGCCTTCGTCGTGGCGGATCATGGGCGGGGCGCCCTTCTCCTGCACGATGGTGCGATTGCCCGGCTCCTCGATGATGGTGCGCCTCCCGCCTTCCTCGACGCGCTGGCGGCGACCGCGCTTCACCTCCTCGATCGAAGCGGGACCGCCGAGCTGTCGGCCCTCAAGGCGGGGGCCCTTGTGCGGGGGCGTGCCGGCCTGCGCGGGTGGCGGAGGCGTGCCGCTGGGTTCTGCTGCAGCGGGCGGCTGACCGGCGGGCGGCGCTGAAGGTTGAGCCTGTTGCGGTGGCTGTCGTTGGACGTCGGGCGGTGGTCCGCGCTCGCCATCGCGCCGGCCGTGACGCTTGCCGGGCTTCTTATCTCCAGGTGCCTGGGCCGCGGGCGCGGGGGTTGCCGGCGGTGGGACGGGTTGGGCCTGGACGGGTGGCGCATCCGGCTGCGCGATTGGCGGAGGCGGCATTGGTTGTGCCTGTTTTGGCGGAGGCTCTGATGGAGGTGGCGGGGGCGTCTGCGCTTCACGCGGCGGCTCGTCGCGTGGGGTACCCTCATCGCGGGCGCGCTCGCGATGTTCCCGGCGCTCATGACGCTCGTCATCGCTAGGGCCGCTCGGCGCGGACGGTGCGGGTGCCGCCTCCTGCTCGGGCGGCGGGGGAGGAGCCTCGTGGCGCGGCTCGGGCTGGGCCTGCTCGTGCTCGCGGCGCTCCTGACGGCGTTCGCGCGCCTCATCCGGAGGCTGTCGGGGCGCATCCTGAGGCTGGGCTTCGCGTGCCTGCGGCCTTTCGCGCGGGGGGCCTTGCTCGCCCCGGCCATCACCTCGTCCCTGCCGCTCCCGACGCTCTGGCGCGTCAGGGGGTGGCGGCGCTGCAGCGGGGGGCTCGGGGGCAGGTTGGGCAGGGGGTGGAGCCTCCTGAGCGGGAGGCGGAGCCCCTTCGCCGGGAGGGGCCTCGGGCGCCTGTGCAACTTCGAATGGCCCCTCAAAGGCGTTGTCCTTTGCCGCCAGCGATGTGCCCGTGATAGCGGCGAGAGACGTCAACGAGAGGGTGGTCGCGAGGAGGTAGCGGCGCATAATCTGGGCCCTGGTGACTGCGGATGGGCAGCACCGATAGGGGAAATATTGTTGACGTTGTGACCCTCGGGCCAGCCGGCACAAAGGCGTCGCTTTTCCGCCCCATTGGACCCTAATAGGCTGGGCTAACACGTAGTTCGAGGATCCCTGATGGGGCAAGAGGTTCAAACGAGGCTCTACGTCGTGGCGGCGGCCAGCGCCGACCCGCACCGCCTCGCGTCGGTGCTCGAGGCATCGGGTGCCGCGACGCTCCTGATCACCGCAGGCGGCGGCACGCCACTTGCGGCACAAGCGGCCCGGCCGCTCGTGGAGCTGGCACAGCAACGGGACATCGCCGCGCTCATCGACGGCGATGCGCAGCTTGCGCGGACGCTGCGTGCGGACGGCGTACACCTGCCGTGGAGCAAGGACGTCGCCGCGAGCTATGCCGAGGCTCGCGAGGTGCTCGGAACGCGCTTCATCGTCGGCGTCGATGTCGGCCGCTCGCGCCACGACGCCATGAGCATCGCCGAGGCGGGCGCCGACTATATTGCCTTCGGCATTCCCGCTCACGTGGAGGATCGCGCTGCAGCCGGCGAGCGCAGGCGAGAGCTGATTGCATGGTGGAGCGAGATATTCGAGGTGCCGTGCGTCGCGTTCGACGTCGAGAGCGCGGACAAGGCGCGCGCGCTGGCGACAGCCGGCGCCGATTTCATCGCCATGCGTGCAGACTTCGAGCTTACGCCCGATAGTGCGCAGATGCTGGCGCGCGAGATCACCGAGGCCGCGAACCAGCGCGAGGCGCTTGCATGAAGCGGCGTCACATCTTGCTTGCCGCTCTTACTGCTTTGGTGGCGCCGGGATCGGCGCTCGCCGAGACCAGCTCGTGGATGATGGAAACCACCGAGGTGCCGAAGCCGCGGCCGGGCAAGCCGGTGAAGATCACGCCCAGCGAGAAGTTCTCGAAAACGCCACCAGCAAAGGAAGACAAGCGGCCGAACGCGGGTGCGCTGTCGAAGTCGCTCGTCGAGCCGACGGGCGATGAGGCCGCTTACATCGCCTACGACCAGGGCCAATATCTCACCGCGGCGAAGCTTGCCGAGGAAGCAGCAAAGCGCGGCGATCCGCAAGCGCATACGCTGCTCGGACGGCTCTACTCGGAGGGGCTCGGCGTCCCCAAGGACATCCGCACCGCCGTCAACTGGTACACCAAGGGCGACCAGCTCGGCGACGTGCAGGCTTCGTTCGCTCTCGGCGTGCTCTATGCGGAGGGGCGCGGGGTGAAGAAGGACCGCCTGAAGGCGGGCGAGATGTTCGAGAAGGCGGCGCGCACCGGCCACCCGCTGGCGAACTACAATCTCGGCCTCCTGTTCCTCAAGGGCGACGGCAAGCCGCAGAACTCCTATCGCGCCGCGATGCACATCCGCTATGCGGCCGAGAAGGGCATCGCGGTCGCCCAATACGATCTCGCCGGTCTCTACCAGAACGGCGAGGGTGTGCAGCCCAACGCCGTCGATGCCTCGCACTGGCTGAGCAAGGCCGCCGAGCAGGGAATGGCCGAGGCGCAGTTCGACTACGCCATCATGCTCCTCAAGGGCCTCGGGCTGACGAAGGACGAGCCGAAAGCCGTCCCCTATCTGCGCACCGCTGCCCAGAAGGGCCTCGCCGCGGCACAGAACCGGCTGGCGTACGTCTATGCCGAGGGCGTCGGGGTGAAGAAGAACCCTCAGGAAGCGGCCAAGTGGCGGCTCATTGCCCAGGCGGGCGGCCTCAAGGACGAGACGCTCGACGAGCTCGTCAGCAAGCTTCCCAAGGCCCAGCAGACGGCCGCGCAGCAGGCGGCTCTTGAATGGCGCGAGAAGGCCGGGCTGTTCTAGGGGCCGCGGACGGCGGGCTTGCCAGCGCGGCTGGCAGGCGTTAGTCGGGGCGCGCATTGCCGCCTGATGCGACGGCGTCCGAAGGAAAAAGCCCCCACATGCCCGCTTCAGCGCTCATGAACGTCATGATCGGCGCCGCCCGCAAGGCCGGCCGCAGCCTTGCCCGCGACTTCGGCGAGGTCGAGCAGCTGCAGGTCTCGATCAAGGGGCCGGGCAACTTCGTCACCGCGGCGGATCTCAAGGCCGAGGAGATCATCTACAAGGAGCTGTCGAAAGCGCGGCCGGGTTACAGCTTCCTGATGGAGGAGCGGGGCGAGGTCGTCGGCGACGACAAGAGCCATCGCTGGATCGTCGATCCACTCGACGGCACCACCAACTTCCTGCACGGCGTGCCGCTGTTCGCCATCTCGATTGGGCTGGAGCGCGAGGGGCAGCTCGTCGCCGGTCTCGTCTACAACCCGATCTCGGACGAATTGTTCGCTGCGGAGAAGGGCAAGGGCACCTTCCTCAACGATCGCCGCCGCTTGCGTGTCGCGGCGCGCAAGAGCCTCGGCGATGCGCTGGTGACGACCGGCATTCCGCACCTCGGGCGTCCGGGCCATCCTGTGTTCGCACGCGAGATCAAAGAGGTGATCAAGCACGTTGCCGGCGTGCGACGCACGGGCTCGGCAGCGCTCGATCTCGCCTGGCTCGCTGCGGGTCGCTTCGACGTCTACTGGGAGCGGGACATCAAGGCATGGGACCTTGCGGCGGGGATCGTGCTGGTGCGCGAGGCCGGCGGTACGGTGAGCGACCTCTCGGGCGGGTCGGCGATGCTCGAGAAGGGTCAGGTGCTTGCCTCGAACAGTACGCTGCACAAGGAGTTTCTGCCCCTCGTTGCTTCCACACCCGCCAGCGTCTGACGGGCGAATTGTGCCGTTAAGGGCACGAAGTTGCCGGGTTTGTGCTGTCATTGGCTTCGGGTAATGTCACGGAGCTGAGCACAGGACGGGCGGGGCGGAGTTCGGGATGGCCAGAAAACGACAGAACGATGCAGTGATGTCGGGGCTCGCGCACCGGCCACTGACGCCTCCCGGCGTTTTCCTCATCCGGATGCTGATCTTCCTGACGCTGGTCGCCTTCCTGGCGGCGATCCTGCACAAGCAGCTCATCACGTCGTTCATGAACAATCCGGGCCTCAACGGCTTGATCGTCGGCGTGCTGCTGCTCGGCATCCTCTACGCTTTCCGTCAGGTGACCCGGCTCTACCCGGAGATCCGTTGGGTGAATGCCTTCCGCATCGCCGACCCGGGCCTCTCAATCTCGCACCAGCCGGTGCTGCTGGCACCGATGGCGGCGATGCTGCGCGACAGAACCGGCGCGCTTTCGCTGTCGACCGCGTCGCTGCGCTCGATCATGGATTCGATCGGCTCGCGGCTCGATGAGGCGCGCGACACGGGACGCTACATGGTCGGCCTGCTGATCTTCCTCGGCCTGCTCGGCACCTTCTGGGGCCTTCTGGAGACAATCCAATCCGTCGGCAGCGCCATTGACGCAGTCGATGTCAATGCTGCCAACAACGTAACCATGTTCTCCGACCTGAAGGCGGGGCTAGCCGCGCCGCTCAAGGGTATGGGTACGGCATTCTCGGCCTCGCTCCTCGGTCTGTCGGGCTCTCTTGTCCTTGGATTTCTCGAGCTGCAGGCTTCCCACGCACACAACCGCTTCTACAACGAGCTCGAGGAATGGCTGTCGGGCATCACCGAGCTGACCCCCGGCACCAGCGGCTCGACGGAGCAGGTCAACCGGCAGCTTTCGAGCGCCATCCTGCACATGCAGCGCGCCGTCGAGGATCTATCGACCAGACTAGGCGACCAGTCGATGGCCAGCGCCATCGCCGGCAAGGGCGGTGGCGATGAGCAGCTGCGCGAGCTTGCGCGCGGCGTGAACCAACTCGTGACGCAGATGCGCGCCGAGCAGAAGGTGGTGCGCGAGTGGGTGGACGAGCAGGCCGCGCAGCATTCGGAGGTGGCGAACGCCCTGAAGCAGCTCGCCACCAACATGCAGCGCCGAGGCTAGATAGATGGCGGGCGGACGCACGCGTCGTCGTAGCGAGTATGCGGACTTCTGGCCGGGATACGTCGACGTGCTGTCGACGCTTCTGCTTGTCGTCACGTTCCTGATGTCGATCTTCATGCTGGCGCAGTACTTCGCCAGCCAGGAGGCCAGCGGCAAAGACACCGCCCTCAAGAAGCTGACGCTGCAGATATCAGAGCTCACCAGTCTTCTGGCGCTGGAAAAGGGAAAATCCAAATCGGCGGAGGACGAGCTGGCGGCGCTGCAGGCAACGCTCTCATCGCTGCGCGAGGAGAACACCAAGCTTTCAGGCTTCGCGCTTTCAGGCGACGAGGCAGCCAAGAGTGCCGCGGCGCGCATCTCAACACTCACAACGGACCTCGAGAGCCAGAAGAAGATCTCGGACGAGGCGCTGGCCAAGGTCGATCTGCTCAACCAGCAATTATTGTCGTTGCGTCGGCAGATCGCGGCACTCAACGAGGCACTGCAGGCCTCGGAGAAGAAGGACGTCGAAAGCCAGACGCGGATCAAGGATCTCGGCGCACGTCTCAACGCGGCGCTGGCGCGCCAGGTGCAGGAGCTGCAGCGCTATCGCTCGGATTTCTTCGGGCGTCTGCGCGAGCTTTTGAAGAACCGCAAGGATATCCGCGTCGTCGGCGACCGCTTCGTGTTCGAATCGGAAGTGCTGTTCCCGTCCGGCTCGAACCAGCTCACGCCCGAGGGCCTGACCACGATGGATCAGCTCGCTTCGGCGATCATCGAGCTGGAAAGGGAAATTCCCAAGGAAATCGACTGGGCGCTGCAGGTGGACGGGCACACCGATATCCGCCCCATCGCCAGCCCGACGTTTCCGTCGAACTGGGAGCTGTCGACGGCGCGCGCGATCTCGGTGGTTCGCTACCTCATCAGCCGCGGAGTGCCCGCGCAGCGATTGGTAGCCGCGGGCTACGGCGAGTTCCGTCCGCTCGAGAGCGGTATCGACGAGGCCAGCCTCCAGCGCAACCGGCGCATCGAGCTGAAGCTGACCAACCGGTAGTGACACGAGCTGAGAGAAGCTTTGTCTGCGGCGCGCCATGCGCGAGCTGATGGCCGGCGCTCGCGCCGGGGCCCCTTGGGCCCTGGCTGCCGCACGCAAGCGGCGCAGTGCGTACAATGTCATCCCGGGGCTTGTCCCCGGGATCCATCATTCCCCGCGCTCAGGTTGCGCCTCTCGCTGGATCCCGGCAACAAGTGCCGGGATGACAAGAAGGCGCACACGAGAGTGATTAGCGCGGCGGGGGTGGGGCGCCTTCGGCGGGAGCGGGGGGCGGTCCCACCGGCACGGGGCTCACCTGCTCGCGCTCCTTCTTGAGATCGGCGAGCGCCTGATTGAGCTTCTTCTGCGTCGCTGCGAGTTGGGCCTTAAGGGCGGCGACATCCTTCTCGGCGGCGTCCTTGGCGGCCTTGGCGCTCGCCTCGGCGGCATCGCGTGCACGCTCGAGGTCGGCGCGTCCGCGCTCGAGATCCGTTGCGCGCTGCTGCAGGTCGCTCACCTGCTTTTGCAGGTCGGCGATCTGTGCGGATGCGGATTCGGTGTTGGCGCGCGACTGCTTCAAGGCGTTGTCGACCTCCTCGCGGGCGCGGTTCGCCTGTTCCACCTGGCGCGTCAGGTCGGTGATGTTAGCCTTGAGACGGTCGCGCTGCTGGGCGAGGTCGGCGCGGATGTGCTCGCCTTCCAGATAAAGCTGACGCGAGGACAGCGCGGTATAGCCGGAGTACACGGTAACGGCACCGAGGCCCACCACGAGCGCCCAGACCCAGAGAGGCGCGGGTGCGCTGGGTCGCGGTTCGGGTGGCAGCATGGGCTCAAGCTCGGGTTCCATTGATTCTCTTCCCTCGTTTTTTAGCCGGCGCTGCTTCAAGGCCGCGCCGCTCTCCCCTTGGCGAATTTCTCGCGCCGCTAAAAATGATGCGAATTTGGGCTATTCAGCGGCCTCGGCGGCGAACTGCATCTCGGCGAGGCGGGCATAGAGCCCGCCTTTGGCGACCAGCTCGGCGTGGGTGCCCTGCTCGACGATGCGGCCATTGTCCATGACGAGGATGCGCTTTGCCTTCTGAACCGTGGCGAGGCGATGGGCGATGACCAGTGTCGTACGCCCAACCATCAACCGTTCGAGGGCACGCTGCACCAGCGCCTCGCTCTCGGCGTCGAGGGCACTCGTCGCCTCGTCGAGCAGCAGGATGGGCGCGTCCTTGAGGATGGCACGGGCAATGGCGATGCGTTGACGCTGGCCACCCGACAGCGTGATGCCGCGCTCGCCGACGCGGGTGTCGTAGCCGGCGGGAAGGGCGCGGATGAAATCGTCGGCCTGGGCAGCGACGGCCGCACTTCGGACGGCGTCAAGGTCCGCATCGGGGCTGCCGTAGCGGATGTTCTCGGCCACTGTGCCGGCGAACAAAGCCACGTCCTGCGGGACGAGCGCCATCCTCGCGCGAAGCGCGTCGAGCGAGACCTCGCGAACATCGAGGTCATCGACGAGAACCTCGCCCGACTGAGGATCGAAGAAGCGCAGTAGCAGGTTGAAGATGGTGCTCTTGCCGGCGCCGGACGGCCCGACGAGGGCGATGGTCTCCCCCGGTCGGGCACGGAAGGAGATGTCCTGCAGCGTCGGCAGCTTCGGACGACCGGGATAGGAAAAGCGCACGTCCTTGAACTCGATCTCGCCGCGCGGAGGCACCGGCATCGGCACGGGGTGCTCCGGCGACTTGATGTCGGGCGCGATGGCAAGCAGCTCGGCGAGGCGTTCGGCGGCGCCAGCAGACTGGCTCACCTCACCCCAAATCTCGGAGACCTGGGCGAAGGAGGCGCCGGCAAAGACGGCATAGAGCACGAACTGGCTGAGGCGTCCGACGCTCAGGCTGCCGTCCACCACGGCAGCGGCGCCGAACCAGAGGACGCCGGTGATCGAGGCGATGACGAGGAACATGGCAAGCGCGGTGAGCGCGGCTCTGGCGAGCATGCGCTCCTTTGCTGCGTCGAAGGAGACCTCTACTGCGGCTCGGTAGTTCCGCGCCGCGATCCGTTCATACGCAAAGGCCTGCATTGTGCGTGAAGCAGCCAGGTTCTCGGCCGCATAGGCCGACGCCTCGGCGAGCGTATCCTGCGCGCGGCGCGATAGGCGACGGACGAGGCGCCCGAATGCGATCAGCGGAACGATGGTCAGTGGGATGGCGAGCAGCACCAGCAGAGAAAGATGCGCGCTGGTGACGAACATCATGACGAGTGCGCCGACGAGCATGATGAGACTGCGCAGCGCCTGCGAGAGCGAGGTGCTCGCCATCGCCTTTATCTGCGTCGTATCGGCAGTGAGGCGGCTCATGAGCTCGCCCGAATGCGTTCTCTCGAAGAACGAGGGGCCGAGATCGGCAACGTGGCGGAATACGTCGGAGCGCAGATCGGCGACGACGCGCTCACCGAGCCAGTTGACGTAGTAGAAGCGCGCGGCACTGGCGAGGGAGAGCACGAGGCCGATGAAGATCAGCATCCCGAAATAGCGATCGATGAATACGCCGTCGTGGGTGCCGAAGCCGAGGTCGATCACCCGGCGCACCGCCATGGGAATGACGAGCATGGCGATGGCGGAGACGACAAGAGAGATGCCGGCGAGGGCGAGCCGCAACGGATGGCGGGCAAGGTAGGGCCACAACGACAGAAGCGGGCGCAGCGGCGGACGCTGCGGCTTCTCCTCGTCGTTCTCCCTGTACGCGGGGTTTTCCCCGTCTCTCTGGGTGGCGCTGGCGCGGGTCAATTCGGTGCTCTTAGTTCGGCCGGGTGGCTGCCGGCGAAGGCGGAAAGACCATGCC